>NZ_JBPWBC010000005.1:0-374530 GCF_051776965.1 Bacillus cereus group sp. BceL220
AATACGAAACGGATTAAGGCAAAATTAAAAATGAGCCCGGTACAATACCGGACTCACTTTTATCAAGCTGCCTAATGAAATAACCGTGTCTAACTTTTAGGGGTCACTTCAACTATTACTGCTCTTTTTCCATTATTACAAGTTATCACAAATCTAATTGCTAACATCTCTGCACCACTAATAATAAATCGTTTTCCGTCTTATACGTTGTTATATACGCTACAATGGCTAAAAACAGTCTTTTTACTATTATTAATGATTTTGTTTCCGGTCTTATCCACAAACATTATAGCTCTATTAACTTTTATTTTTTTCATTTCATTATGTAGTGGATGGAGCGCTCCATTACTATACAGCATTCTTCCGCGCCTTACACCGAAAGAAAAATTAGTAAAAGTAAATAGTATCTTTTCCTTTTCAACACAAATTGCGCAAGCCGCCGCTTATTCATTTACGAGTGTTATCGTTCTTCTCATTGGCGCTACATCTACACTCATGATTAATAACATGTTAATGATTTTTGGATGTATTGCATTACACCTTTCATTACGTACCATACATACTGAACGAATAGCAGATCCTCCCTCTTCAAAAAGTACTGCTTTATCGGAAGGTTGGAAACTCTTATTTCAAAATCCTTCTCTCCGTACCGTTACATATATGGACTTAATTGAAACTTTCGCCGGGACAATATGGATTGGCGCTATTACGATGGCATATGTTACGACTATTCTTCATAAAGGCGAAGAATGGTGGGGATATATTAATACAAGTTATTATGTTGGCACGTTAATCGGTGGTCTATTAGCATGGAAAATGAGTTCCTATATTCAAAACAATTTAATACGATCTATGTCGATTGGCTCTCTTATATTTAGCATTCTTACATTTTTATATGGTATGACGAGCAGCGGATTTATTGCGCTTTTTCTATGTGTTCTAATGGGACCATGTTATCAAATTAGAGATATTTCCCAAACGACTGTTTTACAATCAAGTGTCGCCCCTGCTTTATTATCAAAAATGTATACAGCACATGGTGTACTTCTTTCAACAGCCTCTGGACTATCTATGCTTAGTGTTGGCATTATTACTGATATGTTCGGTGTTCGTACAATTTATATCATCGCTTCTATTCTTATTTTATGTTCCGCTTGTTTATCTTTTAGTTTATTAAAATATCATAAAACAGAGCAGAACGATATTTCACTTTAATCACTAAAACAAAAAGGACAGGCATTCCCTGTCCTTTTTATTTATTCTATTCATGACAAGTTTGGGATTTTTCTATGTTTTGTCGCCTGTTCAAAAGCATAAGCTAGCTTAATTAACATCCCTTCACTAAAGGCAGTACTTGCAATCGTAATTCCAAAAGGTCTCCCGCTTTCCATATACCCTGCAGGTATTGCTATAGACGGATAACCCGCTTTCGCACATATAGTAGAAGCTATATAGGAAGGAAACAGTATCGCATCAAGATTATATTTTTCCAATGTAAAATCAATGCCTTGTTCTTGTGAAAAATATATATCTTCTAATCTTGCATTTAAATATTCTGGATTTCGTAACGTATTAGGAAAATCTTTTCTTCCTTCTAACTTAGTTTGTCCATATTTTAAAGCTCTTTCTGCTATGTTTTTATTAAACTCCATTAACTCCGAAATAGAATGTACCGGCATAGTAGAAGGTAATTTAGAAAGATAGTTATCTAAACTATGCTTCAGTTCATAAAGCGGCACTCCCCAACTCCATTCTCTATGAAAAGAAGGCATATTAATATTTTCTACTACTGTCGCTCCTTCATTACGTAATACTTGGATCGTTTCCTTAAACAAGATTTCATCATACTCACCATTTTCGTAATAATCTTTTGGTGCATCGTTAAACACACCAATCTTCGCTCCATTTAAGCCATTAACATTAAGATATTTTGTATAATCCTGCTCTGCCCTACCTTCACTTCTATGAGTAGCAACATCTTTCTCATCTACTCCAATTAAACTCCCTAGCAAAATAGCAGCATCTGTTACCGTTCTAGCAAATGGTCCAGCTGTATCTTGCGAATAAGTAAATGGAATAATTCCTCTACGACTAATTAAACCGACAGTCGGTTTAATACCTACTACAGAATTTTGAACAGCGGGGCTCAAAATAGAAGCATCGGTTTCTGTCCCAATAGATACTACTGTAAAGTTAGCGGCAACTGCTATCGCAGATCCTGTACTAGATCCGCCAACAAACATATGGTCCTTGCCCGTTCCGTATGGATTGATTGTTTGACCACCTCTTGCACTATATCCAGCCCACATTTCAAAAGACATTGCATTTGCTAATTCTGTCATATTTGTTTTTCCTATTATTACTGCTCCGGCTTCTCGTAATTTTGTAACGAGAAATGCATCTTCACTGCTTATATTTTGTTCTAGAGCAATCGTACCTGCACTTGTATGCATGGAGTCATTCGTTTCAATATTGTCTTTAAGCAAAACAGGTATACCATGTAATGGCCCCCTTATACCTTTTGTCTTTCTTTCATAATCTAACGCTTCTGCAATAAAAATAGCATCTGGATTGATTTCTAAAATAGAATTAATTTCCGGTCCGTCTTGGTCATACTTTGCGATTCTATGAAGATAATACATCACTAATTCCTTTGAAGTTAACTGCCCAGATTCCATTTCGGTTTGTATATCATGAATTGTTAATTCTTTTTTTAATACTGGATTAAACTGAATCTCCATTTATATTCTCCCTTATAGCAACTTTTTTGCGTATAACTCTTACTTTTTCATCTTTTCACCCCAACTATTCCAAACTAATATTCCTTTAAAGAAATTCAATTTATCTATTCAAAAAGCCTTTAATTTCCCGAAAAATAAAAAGAGTCTGAAACGAATGAACTTTCGCTTCAGACTCTTTTATTACTTTACATATATCTCATCTAATAAGTGTAAAAACTCTCCTTGTTTCCCTGCTAATTCAGGGCATTTTGCAATATTAACCCATTCGTAGCTAAAAGCTAAACCTTGATCTTTCTCACCAGCACTTACTATATGTTCCCATGTATCTTTTACATCGGTTAGTAAAGTTACATGAAAAAAGTGACGTTTTTCATATTCCTGTTTTTCCTTCACATGTATAATGTAATCTGCTAAAAAACGCTCTATACATAAATGACGTAATCCGGATTCTTCCTGTACTTCACGCAATATAGCCGCTTCTAACGTTTCACCTTCATCAACCGTTCCCCCTGGCACTTGAATACCAGCTTCATGTATATCACGATGTTTAAAAACCAGTAATTGCATAACCCCCTCTTTTTCTCTTGTAATATATGCATGTACTTTTTTCTTATATAACATCGTCATTATACGTCTCTCCCCTCAATCATTTACTCTGTTACTTCTTCAAGCGTCAGTTGATTATCATACAAATATGTAGCTTGTGGATTTCCCACATACCTTACGTGCCATGGTTCATACCGATAGCCCGTAATCGTTTCTTTCGCTTTTGTGTATCGAATCACAAAACCAAATTTATGGGCATTTTCAGAAACCCACTGACCTTCTTTCGTTTCCCCAAAAACCGTCTCTAACTGAAATTTAGCAGATTGAGACGTAATATCCATAGCTAATCCAGTTTGATGCTCACTTGTGCCAGGAACCGCGCTAGACATTGCTGTTTTTGCTTCCCCATCTTGTTTTTTATACATCGTATTTAATGCTTTTTGTCGATCAAAGGATCTAAATCCAGAAACTGCAAAAAGGAAAATACGCTCGTTGTTAGCTTGCTGGAACATTTCCTCAAGCGCCCTCGCTGCCTCTTTTCTCATCTTTTTCTTTTCTTGATCACCTTCACTAGAGTAGCGCACTTTCGGAATAACTAAATCTGGCGGTCTATAACCATCTGGTAAACGCCTACTTTTATTCACAAGTACAAGCATTGAATTCGGATTATTAATTACCGCAATATCCCCATCCATATTAGCAATCGTTTCTTTCGCTTTTGGAAATATGCTATTTACACTTACTTCCCGCGCCTGCTTATCCTTATACATTTTATAATTGATTCCTGCTACTCCAACAATAATTATTGCAGCTACGATACCGAGTAGTGCCCATCTTTTTTTCATATAACGACCTCTTATTTTAATAATTTGGCCATTTCATACTCATCGATGTCCTTTCCATCGATAATAAGAGCAGCTTTTTTGACACCTTCTTTCTCAAATCCAGCTTTTTTATATAGTGCCTGAGCTCTTGTATTGTGGGCCATTACTGTTAATTCTAAACGCCATACATCATGTAATTTTGCCCACTTCTCAACCTCTTTAAACAATCTCGTCCCAATACCTCGCCCGTTATACTCTTGCAAAATACCAATTACAATGCTTGCCACATGCCTCTTTCTTTGAATGTTATTTCCATTCACTAATATAAAACCTATTATTCTCTCATCTTCAACTGCTACAAATATTGTTGCATATTCATTTTCTATAAATCGCTGGATCATTTTTTCTTGTTGCTCAGCTGTAGTTTTCCTTTCTCCTGGTTCATATAACATAAACTTCGTTTCTTCATCTAATTTCTTACTTAATTGCAAAAATGATGCTGCATCTTCTACTTTGATCTCCCTAATCACCTAAATCACCCTATCAATTTCATAATATAAAAATTTTCCTTGTAAAAAGATTTTCTCTGCCATTTCAAAAATCCCTTTCTAATTCTCCTATTATAATTAGACAAATTTCGATATCGCTATAATAATTATTAATCATGTCCATTTTGTGACATCTTGCTATCCACATTTCAAACCAACACAAAAAACGTAAGCATTACACTTACGCTTTTCCAAGATTAAAGTGAGCTAATAATTATCGATAGATACCCTGGCTAATTCAAGTTTCACTTTATCCATTCACTTTTTCTGCCTGCCAAAAATATTCACCAAATGCTTTAGCAAGTGCATCAATTGATCGATTCAATTCTTCCTCCGTATTATCTACACCGCCAACTTCTATTAATATCGCTTGTCCTGATAAATCTTGATTATAGATTCCATTTCCTGTTTGGAAACCTTTTTGAATGACCCCACGACTCACTCCTGGATATTTCTTATTAATCGCCTCATGTAAAGCTGTCGCTAATTGTAAGTTTTTTTCATAGTTTTTATTTCCTTTCCCTACTACAAATGCAAGCTTTGCATATGATTTATCTCCAATTGTTTTTGTCGTTACATTCTTTCGGGCACTATCACGATGCAAATCAAAAAAGTATTGAAGATCTTTATTTCCAGCCATAGCTTGCTGCACAATTTCTCGTGACATTTTATACGAACTATTACTGTTTAAACCTTTACTTATTAACTTTTGACCAACATCACTCTTATCGTTAGTAGCTCCAATCCCTTCACCTTCTAGTTGTTCACGGAAACGATCTCCTAATATAGAAATATTCGACACAGAACTCGTTGCTTTATTCGGATTCGGGTCATTCGTTAAGTTAAGTAAAGGTAAATAAGATTCCCAGCTATGTGTATGATAAATAAACGCAACTTGTCTCTTCCCAGTCGTTTGGGACGGCTGTTTTTTCTCTTTATTCGTATCTTGTTTAGGTGCTTGTCCAGTTCCACTAGTCCGTTCCTTCACTACTTCTTCAAGAGGAACACTCGACTCTATCGGTAAGTTAGAATAATTTGTACCCTCACCCGCAATAACAATTTCTGTATCGTACTTACCAAATCCCGGGAGCTCTTTCCCGACAAAACTGCGTACATCATTAAAGCGAATATTTGTAGCCATAGAAAAGAGAAAAGAAGAAATTGAAAAATCTTGATTCAAATTTCGATACTCCTGTGTAAAATAATGATTCTCTTTTCCAAGTACATACATGTAACCATTCATCGATAACTCATTTAACCAATTATATAAATACGTTGACTTTGTCTCTTTCATAGAGGTTACCATCAGACTAATAAGAAAAAAAGTCGCTAGCACTGTAGTAATAACAAATAAAACTAACTTACGCATATTTGTAAACTTCATAAAAAAAAAGCCCCGATTCATACTATCACCTCTCTATTTCAAGTTATGTACAAGCCCTAGAGAATAGACCGTTAAAATTTCGGCTATATTGTTAATGAGGTGAAATGAATTGAAGCTATTAATAGGAATATTACCAATCGCTCTATCATTCATTTTTTATTTGTCCGCTAAGCAACCAAAAATCTCTATTGTGCTACATATTTCTGCGTACTTGGCACTATATGTACTTGGTACAATTATTTCCATTAATATATACGATGTTTTAATACAAGATTTAGTTTTCATGACGAGCATTCATGGAATTTTACTGAATCCATTTTTCCTTATTGCAGGAGCGTATATAGGAACATACACTTTGTACCTACTTTTGTCTCACATTATTATGAAAATAAAAAATGGAGCGTAATGAAATGCAACCACCATTTATCTGTCATACATGCAAAAAAAAAATTGTGAGAAAGAAAGACCTTATTACAGCCACATGGTACTTCCGCTTTTATTTATTTCACAGTGATTGTTTTAAACGACAGCAAGTGTTCATCTCACGATTTCTCCCTGTGAATACACTTTTCAATTTCTTTCTTATTATATATGGACTTATTTTTGGCAGTATTCTTATGATTACAGAACCATCTATTATTTGGCTGACTTTCTTTTTTCCTATTTTTTATCGGTTTCTTTCTTATTATTATGTGGAACGTTTTTTCTCTACATAACGCGCAGACTGACCTCTCGGAATACTTAAACATTCCCACTCGTTTTCTTTTAACATCTTCCCAATGTAAATAATCTGACCAATATGCAATGCATAATGAGAAATTTGCCTTTCAATTGCTTGCATGACAGTATGTGCTTCACCGCGAATGTATACCGTCTTCAATAAGTGTTCCGGCGTTAAAGTATTCATCGTATTAAAAACATATTTCCATCCTTCTTGCCAAGCTATAAGGGTTTCTTCTTTTGAATGATAGCATCCTTCAAATTCACCATCTCGATTACGATCTGTTTTTTCACCATCAGACGTTAAAAAATCCGTCCATCTAGAACGCATATTACCGTGCAGATGCTTAATAATAATCGCTATACTATTTGTTTCTTCATGAGAAGACCATTGTATTTGTTCATATGATAATTGAGAAAGTGCCCGTTCCCCTTGTTTCTTTGTTGCTTTAAAGTTCGAAATCGCACATTGCAAATATTCTCGTCCGATATCCATATTAGCCCCTACCTTCACCCTAGCTAATTTTTGTTCCATTTGGCAATTCCATATTAGGCTGAAGTAACACAACATCATCAGCTTCAGGAACGCCGCCAAGCACAAGCACTTCTGATTTGAATCCAGCTACACGCTTTGGTGGAAAGTTTACAACAGCAACGATTTGTTGACCGATTAAATCTTCTGGAATATACCTTTTCGTAATTTGAGCACTTGACTGCTTTATCCCGATTTCTCCAAAATCTATTGCTAGTTTAATCGCTGGTACTCTCGCTTCTTTAAATTCCTCTGCATGTATTACAGTTCCAATTCTCAAATCCAAATTTAAAAAATCTTCAAAATTAGCCATTTATCATTCCCCCCAATTATTACTTAGACAAAATACAAAAATCCCCTTCAAAAAAAGAAAGGTGCCTAAGCACCTTTCTTTTGTAATTCACTTGATTCATTTGATTTATAGAAGAAGAAACCGAGAATCCCGCCAATACATGATGGAATTAACCATCCGATTCCTTCGTTATATAACGGTAACATTTGTAGTACATTAGAAATCGCGTCAATTTTAATTTTCGCACTTTCTAAACCGTTAAAGAAACTAATTAACAATGCACCTAAAATAGCTCCAATATAAATTGTATTACGCTTCCCAATCCACTTATGGAAATACGAAAGTACGATTAATACAATTGCAACTGGATAAATGATCATTAACACAGGTAATGTTACTGCGATTAATTGTGTTAAACCTAGGTTAGATACAATTAAACTAAATACACATACCATTGTTACAATCGTTTTATGCGAAAGTTTTGGGAATAAGTTTGTAAAGAAACCTGCACACGCAGATGTTAACCCAACAGAAGTTGTTAAACAAGCGAGTATAATAACAAGCCCTAATAAAATTTTACCACTCGTCCCATATAGCTCATTTACAACATTCGTTAAAATAAGGCCACCGTTTTCTGAGATACCAAGTGATGTACTTGTTGAACCAAGATAAGCAAGTGATAAATAAATTAACGTTAAACCAAGTACAGCAATAATACCTGATACTACTGTTATTTTTGCAATTTGACTACTCTCTTTTATCCCTTTAGAGCGGATAACTTGTACAACGACAATTCCGAATACAAGCGCGCTAATTGCATCCATCGTTAAATATCCTTGAATAAATCCACCAAAGAAAGCATTTTCTTTGTAAGCAGCTAACGGCGCAGCTGGCTCTCCAATTGGATCAATAATTGCCTTTCCGACAATAACAGCGACAATTAATACTAATAATGGTGTAAGAAATTTTCCGAACCAATCCACTAATTTAGATGGATTTAATGATAAATACCACGTTATTCCGAAGAAAACTATCGTGAAAAGAAATAGCATGTACCACTCTGAAACCATTGCTTCTGATAAAAACGGCTTCATACCCATTTCAAACGAAACAGCTCCAGTACGAGGAATCGCGAAAAATGGTCCAATTGCTAAATAACTAATCAATGGGAAAATAAACGCAAATATAGGGTGGACTCTAGAAGATAGCGCTTTCAGGTCCCCCTCTACAAACGCGACAGCTGTTACAGCTAGTAGGGGTAATCCGACTCCCGTTACAAGAAATCCTATTGTAGCAATCCAAACATTCTCTCCTGCTTGTTGACCTAAAACTGGCGGAAAAATTAAATTTCCTGCTCCTAAAAATAATGCAAATAGCATTAAACCAATTGCTACCGTATCACCTGGCCTTAAACGTCCCTTCATGCTCTTCATTTGCATAGCACTTTTTCATTGTTTATCTCTATATTTTACAATATGCTATGCATCCTCCTCTCTGCTCAAGATGATAAAATATGCCCCTTACAAAGCAGTGTCTTTCTCCATAATTTCTCCATTCCCCTTATTTTTACTCTAATCATTAATACAATTATTATTTTGAATTTTGATTTTTTTGAATTTTTAAATCATTAGAGTGTTATTACGTGGAGTGTAGATGTCAGACCTCTTTGTTTTTATCACACATATAGTAACATATTTAGTTGCAAAATAAAAACATATTTTCAAATTGATTTTTTTGAAAATCGAAATTATCTACATTTTTATTCTCTTACACAAATATTGTTACAATCTCACCTATTATTCAATTGTTATTTTCAAATAACTTTATACACGTAACATACAAAAGCCATCTAATATATAATTAGATGGCTTTTGTATGTTACTCTATCGTTTCAACTTCACGTGGATTTTTCATCTCTTCCACATACACAACTCTAAATCCGTGATCTTCTAAATCTTTCAATAATGTCTCTAATTCACCGTCGTTAAACTCTTCTCCTAATGTAAACATAATTCTACGAACTAATAAGGCATCATTATCAAAAGTCATCAAACTTTGAATACCAGTGTATTTCTTTAAAACTGTCGATAATTTTTGGATTGCTCCATTATAGTCTTGCGTTCCAATCATGACAGAGTATTTACTAGAGTGAACGCCCCATGCATCCTCTAATAACTCAAAAACTTTTTTATGCGTTAAAATTCCAAGGAAAACCCCTTTTTCATCAACTACTGATAAATAAGGCAATTTTTTTATTGTAAAAAATACTTTAAAGAAAGATGAATCTTCTCTCACAAATCCTTCTTTATCGTTTAATAATTGTATTACACTCTCATCAAGTGATCCTTTATATTCTAAAATATCTACTTTATATATATTCCCTAAAAATTTCTCTTTTTTTTCATCTAAAACTGGTACACAACGATACCCCGTTTTATTTAAATGCTCTAACGCTTCCCCAATCGTAATCGAACTTGAGCACAGTAAAACTTCCCTTTTCGGCACGTAATTCCCTTTAATCCTCATAAAAAGCCTCCTTATGTTAAAATACTTTCTGTGCCATAACTATATTATATTTTCAGAAAAAAATAAACGATTTATTTTATTTTTCTGAAAATTATTCATTTTCTTGTCATAATTTATTCATGAATCCTTCACTTGTATATTTTTGCTATCAAATCTTCTCTCTGAATTACTAAATGAAAAATATATTGTAACTTCTTTCAAAAAAAGCTAAAATAAGAATAAGAATTTTCTGAATATTCTAAGAGTAGGTGGTTATATGTCCTTATTACGCTCACATATATGTAAATTTATAATTGGTGTTATTGTTATTTTTGCCATAAGTCCTATTCCAGCTCTTTTTATTACACACAATTACTCTTATCAAAATGGATTTATTAGCATTTTTCAAAACTTCGCACAGCTTTCTTCTATATCAATTCCAAAGGTTGATTGGATGCATGAATCTATCTTTTTCTCAGCAAACCAAATGATACATACTTCTAATCATTCAACACCATTATTCCCTTACATATGGGAAATATATTTTATATCGATTGTTCGTTTTACTTTTACCCTTGCGATCGGATTTTTCATAAGTTTGGGTATCGGCCATTTATTTTTCAAAGTACCTAACTCGTTTAAAAAGTTTACTACTGTATTGAAATGGATACCTTACTCTTTTTGCACTGTAGTATTACAATGTTCAGTCTTATTACTACTTCTATACATCGCACAATTTATAAACCTTCCTTACTACTCATCATTTATCATCGTATGTAGTACTTCCATGATTATCGTTATGCAAGCAGTAAAAAAATGGATTCCTTTCTTAAAAAACACAAATGAATATGAAATAAAACATGATTCTTTTCTTGTAGACACATTGTTTTTAGCGCTTACTTCAAATCATAAATCAATTTTAGGTTCCATTATTCTTTCATTCGTTTTTATGGAATGCGTTTTTCATGCAAATGGACTGTTACAATTTATCGTTCAATTTGGCGGAAATTCACCTATAATTGTTACAATCGGCTTATTACTACTCTATATCCCATATAGCATACTTTCTTTCCTTCAAACACTATGGACCACAAACTACTCCAAGCAACAGTCATACACTTTAACGAGAAGTGTTCCAAAACCTTAATTTAAAATAACCCTCTATAATCTAAAAGTAGGGGGTTATTCCTTTTGTATAGCGGACAAAATAACAGCAAATTCAAAAACTATTACAGAAACATACCAATATTTACCCTTTTCCTTTGACTATTCTTTTCATTTGGATTTATTATAAAAGTATAACATAATTGCAGGAGGTGACATCTTTATTCCAGACCTTGGAATGGAGAACACGCTTGGACATATTAAATATTTTTCTCATCTTTGTACTTATTCTTATTTCTGGCTTTTTCGTTGCATCAGAATTCGCTGTTGTAAAAGTACGAAAAAGTCGAATTGACCAACTTGCAAATGAAGGTAATAAACAAGCTTTAGCTGCAAGAAGCGTCCTATCTAATTTAGATGTTTATTTATCAGCTTGTCAGCTCGGAATTACAATCACTTCTTTAGGGCTTGGTTGGCTTGGTGAACCGACTGTGGAACATATACTACGACCGCTCTTTGAAAAAATTAATATTACTGGAACAATGGCTAACACTTTATCTTTTGTTATTGCTTTTAGTGTTATTACATTTTTCCACGTTGTATTAGGTGAATTAGTTCCAAAGTCTTTCGCAATTCAAAAAGCAGAAGCAATCACACTCAAATTTGCAAGACCGCTTATTTTATTTGATAAAATTATGTATCCATTCATTTGGCTACTCAATAGTACAGCTATATTTTTCACAAAACTACTCGGATTAGAACCTGCGAAGGAAAGTGAACTTGCTCATTCTGAAGAGGAATTGCGACTCATTTTAGGTGAAAGTTTTAAAAGCGGTGAAATAAACCAAACCGAATATAAATATGTAAATAACATTTTTGAATTTGATGATCGAGTTGCGAAAGAAATTATGGTTCCTCGTACCGAAATGATTTGCTTGTCTACTGAAAATACGTTAGAAGAAAATATGGATATCGTCGCTACTGAAAAATATACACGCTATCCAATCATTGAAAAAGATAAAGATGATATCATTGGGATGATCAATACGAAAGAAGTATTCCATGATCAAACGAAAGGTATTTATAAACCACTTGAATCTTATATACATCCTGTTCTAACTGTATTTGAAACCGTTCCAATTCGTAAAACGTTAGTCCACCTTCAAAAAAATCGCGTTCAGATGGCAATCGTTATGGATGAATATGGTGGTACTGCCGGACTTTTAACGATGGAAGATATTCTTGAAGAAATCATTGGAGAAATTCAAGATGAATTCGATGCTGATGAATCACCTATGATTGAAAAGCGTACACCTAAGCTTACTGTTTTAGATGGAAAGGTGCTTATTTCTGAAGTAAATGATATGTTTGGCCTACATATTGATGATAGTGATTTAGATACAATCGGAGGATGGCTTCTCTCTCAAGCAGTTGACTTAAATATTGAAGCTGGCTATTCCATTGAATACGCTGGTTTTCAATTTAAAGTATTAGAACTTGATGGACATCAAGTCAAAAAAGTTGCTGTACATAAACTAGATATTAAAAAGGAGCTATAAAGTGACTGTTTTATTAACAATTTGTATCATTGCCTGTTTCGTTGTTTCATTTCTCGCCTTTATTTATCCAATTATCCCTGGCATACTAGCTGTCTGGGCTGGATATTTGATTTACCATTTCGGTATAAATGGAGGCGAATTAACAACTTCTTTTTGGATTATTCAAGTCATTTTCACTCTTTTCATTTTCGTTGCTGATTTTATTGCAAATGGATATTTCTTAAAAAAATACGGTAGTTCTAAATGGGGCGAACGTGTCGGAATGATTTCTATCATTGTAGGCTCGTTCTTCTTCCCACCATTCGGACTTATTATCATACCGTTCTTATCAGTATTTATAACAGAACTAGTACATAAAAAATCGCCAAAAGATGCTTTTCTAGTTGGAGTCGCTACTGTAGTTGGTTTTTTAAGCAGTACAGTAGCGAAAGCAATTCTCCAAATCATTATGATTATCATCTTCTTGTGTTATATCATCTTTTAACCATCCCGACTTCGGGATGGTTTTTTAATATGCAATACCTACTCGACTATTTTCATATATATTTTTCTTACATAGATCCCATGTAAAGTGTGCTGTATCACCCACTGTAATTTTTGATCCACCCTCTGGCAATATATCTTTTTCAGTTCGATATACCTCTGTCGCCTCACCATCTATTAAATGTGTCGGACAAACAACTGTCCAACATAAATTATTACTATTACTTAGTACCTTATATGCAGCCAAATGATCTTCCGCTGCCGTTGTCGTTTTCCGTTTTGATTCCGTTGATTGAAAACGATATAAATTTAGATCTGTTCTTGCTTGTAAAATACCAGCTGTTCCTATTGTTATGATCCTACGAACCCCATCTTCTTCCATTTCCTTTATAATTTGTGGCATACTCTTCGCTAATGTTCCATTTTGATCCGTTCCAAGTGCACTAATTACTATATCACTTCCTTCTATCGCTTTCTTTATATCATTTTCGTTCAATACATTCCCTTCTATCACTCTTAACCTTTCATGTTGTATTTCTATTCTATTTAAATCACGCGCTAATGCAGTCACTTCAGCTGAATCCTTTAATGCTAAATTAATTATGTTTGAACCTACTCGTCCTGTTGCTCCCAATATACATACTTTCATTTGTTTTCCCCCTCTTTCATTCTCTTTCTATTTTTCAATAATCTCAGTCAATTTACAACAAAAAAACTTCCTCATATATAAGAGGAAGCTTTATTATTACTTTATTTCTTTTCTTTAGAATCAGTAGACTTCTCGGTTCCGCTTGTTTCTTTATCCTTTTTGTCCTCTTGTTGTGTTGTTGTGTCGTCTTCTTTCTTCTTGTCCTCACCTTTACTACAACCTACCATTAATAAAGAACTTGCAAGTGCCATAGCAGTTAATGATTTAACCCATTTGTTCATTTGCGTTTCCTCCTTGTGATAGAATATGTACAACCTCATATTACTCTCTATTTTTAAAGGAGAGATTGAAAAACAGTAAATATACGGTAAATTTTTGTAAATTTTCCGATAACAAAACCTAATTTTAATTTATATATTTCATTTCCAATCGATACACAATAAAACTAGTTTTTTCTCTCAATAGACGTAAAAAAACTAAGGCGCATACCATTTCGCCTTAGTTTCTCATGCAAACTTTTCATTTTCATATAGATGTGTAATCTTATATTCCTTCTTCATAACATATTGCCACACACTATAAGCGTAACGGTTCATTTTCAGGAAACAATTTTCCAAAAATGAGCGAAACTCTGGGTTAGCAACTTCCACTGCAACTTGAGCAAACTTTAAAGCTAATCGTTTCAAATGCGCAATATAACTGGTTGCAATATGAATATCCCCTGTATATTTACTAACTGTTTCCTTTCCCATTTCATGCAAATCAAACTCCATTGTTTCACAGGTTATATGCTGCACATTCTCTCCTTCTTGAAAATTTACTTGTTCATTATATGCTTGTAACATATATGGTAAATGGTGCTGTAATAGATTTTTTAATTCTTCGTCTCTGACCTTTCCAGCATACTCTCCAACCTTGTATATTAGCATATAACTATATTTCATTAATTCTTTCATACAGTCCATTAAAGCGCCTCCCTTCTCTTTTTTTTGTCCATATACTATAAATATGATGCTAAAACATTCGCTATTCTCGCTAAAAACCAATCCCATCTACTAATTTTCTCAAAATCTTCTTCAGAAAATCGTTTTGATTTATGAAAGTCTACCTGTAATCGACTCCATACTTCATCAACAACTGTTTTATCATATATGATACAGTTAGACTCACAATTTAAATAAAAACTTCTATTATCAAAATTCGCTGTCCCAATATCAACAATTTCTCCATCAATAATTGTTACTTTCCCATGAAAAAATCCATTTCGATATTGATAAATCTCCGCTCCAGCATGTAACATATCTTTCAAATATGGATAGGCAGCTTGTTTTAACAATATGGCATCACTTTTAAATGGCACGAGAATTTTCACATTAACACCACGATTTAATGCAGCTTTTAACTCTTTCACCATTTCTTTACTTGGTACAAAATATGGTGTAGCGATAATTAAAGACTTTTTAGCCTTTTTTAAAAGTGCCCCATACTTTTCCCATAAGCCTTTTCCATTTGAAAATAAATATTGATATTTCACATTCCCTAATGTAGGTATACTTTCATGTATAGGCATTTTTTCTCCTGTATCTTCTTTCCAATCTTCGGCGAACTTTCTTTCCATATCCGCTGCACCCTCACCATGGATGCGCACGTGATAATCACGCCATGGCCCAAACTTTGGATTTTGTCCAAGGTACTCCTTTCCGATATTAAAACCACCGACGTATGATACCTTTCCATCTATCGTAACAATACGTCTATGATTCCGTTGATGCAAAGAATAGAACACATTTTTCAGTTTCGGTTTTTTACTAAATGTAAACTTCACACCGTTTTCCTTTAATCGGCTAATTACCTTTTTCTTCAGCTTATATCCACCTATCCGATCGACTGACAATTTCACTTCTACTCCGCTAGATGCTTTTTTCTCTAATAACTGTAAAAACTCTTGGCTTATTTCATCTTTTCCTACAATATAAAAATGAATATATATATACTTTTCTGCATCGTTTATATCCTCAAATAATTTTCTATATAACTCTTCACCGTTCGTATATAATTGAAATTCACCTAATCGAACTTGTCCTAATTCATATTCACTAGCCATTTCCTTCCCCATTTCCACATCGATGTTCATCCAAATGAATACACCTATTAAACAAAGGATTATAGCGAAAAAGTGCTTCATGGATAAATTCCTTTCTCCACTTACTGTTATTTCTATATCTTCCCTTTTTTATTACATTATCATTCAAGAAAATATGTCATTGCATGATATATGTCCATATCAAACAATAGCTCATTTGCATATTGTATGTTGTATCTTAAAATAAAAGGAGGAAATAACAATGGGCTTCGCACATGGTAATGGATTTGCGCTATTAGTCGTATTATTTATCCTCTTAATCATCGTCGGTGCTGCTTGCTTCTGCTAAGTAGCTACTGTCATATGATATGTGGATGAAAAAACTATAAAAGCGGACACCTATTTTTAGGTGTCCGCTTTTCATTTTAAAACCATTTCCGCCTAATATAGTAACTTAAATGGCTAAATATTCATCTCAAAAGGTTAACAATGTGGCTACTTTCTTACTCTCTGCCTTACGTATATGACGCTGTTCTGCACGTAACACAGCAATACGATGTAATTCTTTCTCTTCTTCTGTTTCAGGGATAACACGCGGTACAGGAACTGGATTATTTTCCTTACTAAGTGCCACAAAAGTAACGAATGACGTTGCCGCTATACGCTTCTCACCTGAAATTAAATCTTCAGCCACTACCTTCACAAACACTTCCATCGAAGTTCTTCCCGTCCAAATTACGAAAGATTCATAACTAACACAATCTGAAGAACGAACAGGATGTAAGAAATCGACCCAGTCCATAGATGCTGTGACACATTCCTTTCTCGAATGTCTGGATGCTGAAATAGAAGCAACCATATCCATCTCCGCTAATATCTTCCCACCAAATAGCGTGTTATGATCATTTAAATCTGTTGGGAATACTCGGCTCGTTTTGAACACCCTTGACTCATTGGCTGTTTTCCCCTTTACTTCTGTCATTGTTATCACCCCTTTAATGATTTATCCCTAATATTTCAATAATCACTATACTAAATGAACTACACGTTTAATATTAACAACATTCAGAACTTTTAGTCCACAAAAAAGAACCGATTTTATCAATCGGCTCCTCTAAATACATATTGTTCTTTCGGCTGTTCAACTTTATTCCATTTTGTTACTTCTAATACAGGAATATTCGCATGAAACGGCTGATAAAACTCAGTAGTTATCTCTCCTTCTACTTGAATCCAGTCATCATTATTCCACTCTACGCCTTCTGGCTTTTTCACTAACATACCATACACACCAGAATCTGCTACGCAATGTATAATACCGAAACGGAATAAGAAGTATTGTTCTTTTTTAGAAGAATCATCCCTAAAAACAAACCCTTTAAAAGATAATTTTTTCCCAGTAAACTCGCCAGGATAATTATAAATTGTTTCCATACCCTTTAGGAAGTCTTCATCTTTCAAATTAATATTGTCTTTCGTAACAAACTCTTTCTTCCCTTTTTCCATTACACCACGGTATCCTTCTTTCCCGTAATAAATGCTCGTATCAGGTCTTAGAAATTGTCTTGTCATAAATGGATCCTTACTTTCTGCTTGTGCAACAGGAAAGTGAAATCCTTTCGCTTTAACAATATCCGAATCTAACGTCGCAATTGGGAAAAATAACCCTGAGATAATTGGAAAACAAAACAAGGAGTACGAAAATGCTTTTTTCCACCATGTATTCTCATCTTTTGAATGATCATGCCCGCAATGGCTATGGTCACAACTGCAATCATTTTTCTCTTTTTCCTTTTGGTGCTCTTTTTGGAAAACGACGATAATTTGTATAATCGTTAAGAAACCTAAAATAATTGCTGCTGTTGTTGATAAATAGGCATACTTCATATTGATATACTTCGTAATGTTACCGGAAATATGAAGCTGCGCAATTAATATTGTAAAACCTAATAATATATATGCTCGAAACATAACCTACCACCCCATCGCATAAATGAGTAGTGAGCTTGCATAAACAACAAGAGTAACTGTAACTATAACAACAATTACAAATTTAGTTTTAAATGTCGCAAGCATCATAAACATATTTTTAATATCCACCATCGGTCCGTAAACGAGGAACGCGACAAGTGAAGCTGTTGAAAACGTACTTTGGAACGAAGAAGCGATAAATGCATCTGCCTCTGAACAAAGTGATAATATATAAGCAAGTCCCATCATAACAGCTGATGAAGAAAACGGACCTTGTCCAATAGCAAGAAGTGTTGAAGTTTGTACAAACGTTTGTACCGCTGCTGCAATTAATGCACCTAGTACTAAATATTTTCCCATTGAGAAGAATTCCTCAACAGCGTGTGTACATACATCCCACATTTTTTTACGCAGTGGACGCTTATTATTCACTTCTGGGAAGTGATCATCTCTTAATTGATGTTCTTTAAACATAAAGGATAATATAATTCCAACGATAATGGCTACGATAATCGCTACAATAGAACGATACCATACCATGTGCATACTACTCCCAAAGGCAACGTATGTTGCAAATAAAACAACTGGATTAATAATTGGACCAGTTAACATAAATGCAATCCCTGCGTATGGTGGAACGCCTTTTCCGATTAATCGTCTTACAATCGGAACAATTCCACATTCACAACCTGGAAACAACATACCTAAAAAAGTAGCTAATAAAACAGACAGAAATCGGTTCTTCGGCATCCATTTTGCCACCATATCTTCTGTCACGAACATTTGAATGAATCCTGAAATAAATACACCAATGAGCACGAAAGGAAGTGCTTCGATCAATATGGAGATAAAAATTGTATTCATTTGCAGGAATGCTTTCGGTAATTGAAACAATTCCATGATGTATTTCCTCCAACTTTTCATTAACAATATGTAATTTTAACCCCATTTCATTAATTGAACAAGGTTTATATGGCATACATACCCTTTATATACATTACATTGTACAAGTTATATTCTATTCAAAATTTGAGATTTCATAGCAAAAAAGCTGCTCTAGCGTAGTTATATAACTATGCTAGAGCAGCTTTCTTATCGTTAAAAGTAACGTTTCTTCCAAAAAACAAAAGCTAACGTGAAAGATAGTGTTACACATATGATGAGTACAATTACAAAACCGTGGGCTTCCCCTTCAAACGGAACCTTTACGTTCATTCCAAAGAAACTAGAAACCATCGTCGGTAAAGATAAAATGATCGTAATTGACGTTAACAGTTTCATAACACTATTTAAATTATTTGATATAACGGAGCTAAAAGTATTCATCATTCCACTTAAAATGTGACTATATATTTCCGCCATTTCAATAGCCTGTTTATTTTCAATTAATACATCTTCTAATAAATCTTGATCGTCTTCATACATTTTTAAAAATGTACTATTACGCATTAACTTTTGAATTACAATTTTATTAGCTTTTAATGACGTTGTAAAGTATACTAAACTTTTCTCAAGGCCTAACAATGTGAAAATCTCTTTATTTTTCATTGACTGATTTAATTGATGCTCTAAATCAATTGTTTTTCGATTTATTTGCTTTAAGTATCTTAAATAATAAGTAGAAATCGTATATAAGAGCTGAAGTGCAAAGCGCGTCTTCTTAAACGTATAAAATTCTTTAATACGTTGATTAATAAAACGTTCAAAAATTGGATTCTCTTCTAAGCAGATTGTAACAAAACAATCCGGCATCACAATCATACCTATTGGAATCGTGTCATAAATCGAATTTCCTTCTTCATCATGTCTAACTGTCGGAATATCCACGATAATTAAAGTATTATTGTCTTCCTTTTCAATACGAGAGCGTTCTTCATCATCCAAAGGGTCTTTAATGAAATCTAAGTCTACATTTAAAGTTTGTACTAGATATTGAATTTCTTCTTCTGTTGGATGAAGTACATTAATCCAGCACCCCTTTTGCATTTCCTCAATCTCTTGTAGTTTTCCGTTTCGGTCTGTTAAATATATATTTAACATACTATCACCCCGATTCTTTTTACATGTAGGAATCTACCTCTCTTAAATCACAGTTTTTAAACCGCCATTCTCAGCATATGAAACATACGTTTAAATTTCAATAGAAAAATTATTTTGAAAACGTTTTTATAAGAAAAATATTATAAAGTGAAACTTTAATCAGTGGGGGGCTTCATCCTCACCAATTATTAGCCCTTACAAATCGGGCTTTTACGGGTTATCCGCCCCCAACCAAACTTCTTTTTTTCGCTGAATTTTGAGGTGAGGGTCTCACTGCCCGTTAAAGCGGGATAAACATAGAAAAAGACAGAGTGCTCTCTGCCTTAAAAGCTTATGTTGCCTTTATAACATATTTAGAAAGCATCCACAAGTTAAACCCGACTGAAATCGTATAGCCCGCGTATGTTGAAATGATAAAACTTACATAATCGAAATACGGAAGCAATACAACATTTAAAACTATCTTCACAATAATTCCAATCACTAGTCCTAGCACCGTCTTCTGCTGTTGATTGATTCCTTGTAGCATAGCAGCCGTTACTGTAAAAAGAGAAAATAGTATGCAAGCAGGAGCATAATACTGTAAAATGATTCTCCCCATCTCTGGATCATTTCCAGCACCGAATAAAAGAGTATATACAGGTTTGGCTAACACCATCATTCCAATTGCCGCCGGTACCGTAATTGCTACTACTAATACATTTGTTCTCGTAAAATGTTTGTACAATAGCTTCGTATTTCCTGCTGTGTAAGCTTTCGTCATCTCTGGTACGAGAGACATACTAAAAGCTGTCGCAACGGATACCGGGATAAGCACAACCATTTGAACAAGACCAATTATCGCATTAATTTTTTCCGCTTCTCCTTGCATATACCCTATTTGTATAAGTAGTTTATTAATTGTAAATGTATCAATCGTCTGATACAACGGAATTGCTAAGCCCACCACAACAAAAGGAATAGAATATGTAAAGAGCTCCTTATACAATGAGAAAAAAGATTTCGTTGTTTGTGGTATACTTTCCATCTCTTTTTTCTTTAAGTGCCTTCTCCTTCTTATATAATACGCACTTAAAACAGTTAATCCACCTACAGCTCCCATAAATGCACCGAACGTTGAAATACCAACCGCTAGCGAAACAGAAGCTTTTAAAACATATAAAACGACAAAGCTTCCTATTAAAATGGTTAAAACCCGAAAAAATTGCTCTACAACTACACTTAATGCAGAAGGCCCCATCGATTGGAATCCTTGAAAGAAGCCCCTTAATAAACTCATTACTGGCACAAGTATTAACGCAAAACTTACAATTCGAATATTAGTAGTAACCGCTCCTACACTATTCCCCGTTTGATCATTCCCATCGATGACAAGTTTAGCTAAATGCGGAGCTAGCATATATAACGTAAAACACGAAATGGCTCCCATTATAAACATAAACACGATTCCACTTTTCAACACTCTCTTAACCGTATGATAATCATTCAGTTGATCATATTTTGATACCATCTTTGAAACAGCTAGCGGTAATCCCATTGTTGCTATACTGAGCATGATGGTATAAGGACGATATGCATATGTGTATAGAACGTAACCACTCGTACCGACCATCGCTGTAAATGGTATAACATATATAAACCCTAACATTTTTGATATCATCGTTGCCATCGTTAAAAATATTGTTCCACGTATAAACGGTGACCCTTTCATCACATTCCTCCGCTACGCTTTATTATTACACATTATGGACAACTCCTTTTCTTTAGAACCGAAACAAACAAAAAAAGCCAATGAAAAATCATTGACTTTAACGCGCTGCTGTTTTCTTTTTGAAATACTTTAAACCAAAGTATAGAGCAATAAAAAGAACAGCTCCTATAATTATGTAATGTGTGTAATCAGATGCATACTCTTTAATTTGTCGCCAATTCCCACCAAGTTTTTCACCTAAGTATATAAATAGAATTGACCATGGAATGATCGCTACAACCGTATAAAGTGTAAATAGTTTTAATGGCATCTTAGCTAGTCCTGCTGGAATAGAGATCGCATGACGTACTACTGGGATAAAGCGCGCAGAAAATATTACGCCTGCTCCATAACGCTTAAACCAACCTTCCGCTATGTCTAAATGATGTTTATTAATAAGTAGATATTTCCCATATTTCTCTACAACCGGACGCCCTCCGTAGTATCCAAGCCAGTATAAAAAGATTTGCGCTAAAGTACCACCAATCGTTCCGGCGATAACTGCACCCACAAAACTAATTTTACCATTCGCTACTAAAAAGCCAGCATACGAAAGTACAATTTCACTCGGGATTACTTCAATCATTAAAGCAAGAGCTACTCCAAAGTAACCTAAGCTTGCAAAAAATTGCAATAACTGATCTATTATGTTTGCTAACATGTTCTTTTTTATCTCCTTTTTTCTTCACATACCATCCCATTATTACATAAAGGCTGCAATCTGCCAATATCTTCATTTTAACAATATGTACAATTCAAGCAGGATTAATCTATTAATTTCTCTTTCTGCGGGTCTTTCATGTAGGCAAACATCTCTTTAATTTGGTCTTCTGTATTTCTAGCAATTGATAAATTAGGCAATTCATTTTCACCAAAAAACTCCACCTCTTCTGTTTCAATACTAGTTTTCTTTTCTCCACCAATAATCTCGCATCCAATGAAAATCTTATATACATGCGTCGCCGATGGAGATGGTTGATGTTTTTCTTTATCAAATATAGCTAGTAACTTAAAATGATCTACCTCATAACCAGTCTCTTCGAAAACTTCTTTTGCTGCAACTTCAGTTGGCGTGTAACCGACATCAGCCCATCCACCTGGCAATGCCCATTTCCCATCGCTTTTTTCTTTCACAAATAATAACTTTTCATTTTGAAAAACAACCGCTCTTATATCAACTTTAGGTGTTTGATAGCCTGTCTCACTTGCAAATAATTTCTCTACGACTTCCCAATCTGTTTTCGTGTAATGTGACATCATTGAAATAGAAATATCTCGTAATTGCTGGAAACGCTCAATATCATACACATCCTTAGAATACGTTAAACCCGCTTGAGCTATAGATTGTATTTGTTTTACCCAATCAATCCATTTAATCGTCATATATCCGCATCCCCATTCTCTATCAAATATATTACTTCATTTTTATTGATACATCTTTATTATACAAAAAAAAGAGATTGATAACGTTTCAATCTCTTTCAAAATTAATCTAATTCATGTAAGTGGTCTTGTATATACTTTCTTCTTTTATTTATATATTCATAAATCATATCAGCCTCTTGATCAAATGTTTCTAATTTTTCTTTCATGTATGGATCTTGTAGTAAATATGGGCGAATCAATTCACACAACCCTTCTACTTTCGGCCTCATAAACGAAACTGTGAATTGATTTTCTAATATTTCTTCCAAAATACTTCGATACTGCTTTCTAAATACAGGTATGTCTAGCAATCTTGCACTTAACGTATTATACCCTTGAATGCGAATATATTCATGATTAAGTGGTCTCCCTTGTACATCTCGCCCCCAAGTCGCATCATAATCCCACGGTATAACTTCAAATAAATTTGTTTCATCGTTATGATATAGTGCATAGTTATGAACGAAACCATCAAAGTTTTGCGTAAAAATAACTCCTGCTAACCATCGTAAATATTTATCTACATGTAGAAACTTCCCAATTTCTTTTTCATAGGCTTCCCTCGTCAAAGTATTCGCTTGAAATACAAATTCACTCAGTTGTTCTTCACTATTTTTATTCGAATATTTAAATTCATAACCCGCAAAGAGCTCTGTCTTAACATCTTTATCTCGTTCACTCATTAATGAAAAATTCGCATCATCATCTATCGCATAATAAATAGAACCACTCGGTAATCCTCTATTTTTCAAAAAATTTTCATCAACCGATTCTAACTGTAAATACACACCTTGAATTTGACCATTAATTTTTATAAATACATGTTGTGATTTTGGCGAAAGTACACCAATATCATGAAAAAAATCTAAAGATAATTTATTTCGTATGAGAGACGGATCCATAAACTCCGAATTCAAATGAAACTCTTTCGCACCTTGAAATTTTTTAGGCTTATAAAACATAACATGATAAGACTTTTTCTCAAATTCGCGAATATGAGCTCCTCGGTATACGATATCAATGTCATACTTCTTTTTTCCATAAGTTAATTTTGCTGGCACTGGACTATCTGACCAAATGTCCTTTTTCAATTCCACTAAGTACATTGGATGAACAAAAAAATCATATGAAGGCAGCATGTTTTCTCATCCCTTCTCAGTTCTCTTCATTCAATGTATGCGCCTTGTCTTGTCCATACATCCGCAATCATCTATTTATATAAAATTACACTCTTGTCCTGTTCAGAAAGATGCCTACATACATATCATGTTAAGGAAAAAGAATACCTTTTCACTTTAATACATGATAAGGAGGATTTCTATGAAACGTGATATTAGAAAAGCTGTCGAAGAAATCAAAAGTGCTGGGATGGAGGATTTCTTACACCAAGATCCAAGTACTTTTGAATGCGATGATGATAAATTCACTCATCATCATTGTACAACTGGATGTAAATGTACAACTGGGGGTAAATGTCCAAGAACAAGATGTACTCGCGTGAAACATTGTACGTTCGTTACAAAATGTACGCATGTAAAAAAATGGACATTTGTTACGAAATGTACACGTGTACGTGTTCAAAAATGGACGTTCGTTACGAAAGTAACGCGTAGAAAAGAATGCGTATTAGTTACAAAGCGGACTCGCAGAAAACATTGTACATTCATTACAAAATGCATACGCTTTGAAAAGAAATTTTTCTGGACAAAACGAAGTTTCTGTAAAAAATGCGAATTCTTCCCTAACAGACACGGTCACTCTTGCGATGATTCATGTGATCATGGTAAAGACTGTCACGATAGCGGACACAAATGGAATGATTGCAAAGGCGGACATAAATTCCCATCTTGCAAAAATAAGAAATTCGATCACTTCTGGTATAAAAAACGTAACTGCTAGTTTTTATACCACCCAAAAAAGGCCGTTTTGCGGCCTTTTTTACATTTATTGAAAGTGACTTATATCTGCAAATTGTTTCACTTTACCAATACCCTCTTCAAATTCTATTATGCTCAAACTGGCACTATGCATAAATGGATCATCCCACACATTTTCTATTTCCATTCCCGCGAAATGCCCTATAAGTAATTTTGCTGCTGCCGCATGAGAAACAATCAATATGTTTTGTCCTTTATGCCTCTCTAAAAGAAGCTGCATCCCTTCAATTACTCTTTCATAAACGGCCTCGAAATTTTCGCCTGATGTTGACTGAAAAAGATGTGGCTCATTCCAAAATAGATGTACTTCTTCTGGAAATTGCTTTTCTATATCCGCGATTGTTTGTCCTTCCCATATACCCATGTTGATTTCATAGAAATGCTCATCCGCTATAATGGGTATATCACGTTCCCCTTTTATTAACTCTGCCGTATGAAGTGTTCTTTCGCTCGGACTACTATAGATCGCATGGATTGGTAAATCTTTCATTCGATTCCCTAATTGTTTCGCCTGAACTATACCATTTTCAGTTAAAGCAGAATTTTTTCGTCCCTGCATTCGCTTCGCTACATTCCACTCTGTTTCACCATGCCTTGTTACATATATAGTTGTTTTCATTTCTTACTCCCCCTCACCATGTTGGTCGTAATTCCCACGGTTCAACTCTCCCTACAATCCACTCCGCTCGTTTACTTTCAATCCCTTTTATAACTCCATCAGCTATCTCTTCATGAGTAAGCCATCTTCCATATGTATCTTCTAAAATAAAACCTAAAATAATTCTATAATAAATACATCGCGTACTCCCTATTTTTTGTGCAGGCATACGTGATGCTTTACTACCTAAAATATGAAATAAACTATATGTTTTAGACGACAAATCTAGTTCTTTACAAATATTTGATAGTGCATGCTTTGCACTTGTGTGTACCCATGCAACAACTAATGTGATCGGGCCATTTTTCTTAATTGTACTTTTAATAGCTAGCTTTACATCTTCATCATTATGATAATCTAACGAAAGGCATGTAATATTTTCTGGTGCAGAACTCATTCGCTTAACATTTTCTAAATTCACTTCATCTCGCCCGATAATAGAAACATAAAATCCTTTCTCACAAAGCCACATAGAAACTTTCTTTAGCATTCCTGTTCCACCAATTACAAGTGCATGCAAATGCTATCCCTCCCTAATAAAATGTCATATGAGGTTTCTCATCTCTATAATAATTTAAACGGTCTTGCAGTGTCCCTGAGTGAAACTCAAATTTATGACCGTCAGGATCAACAAAGTATATAGATTCGCAATCTCTTACATCACGTTCTCTTCCTTGTAAAATATGAACATCATTTTCTTCTAATCGCTGTATTAGACATTTAAAGTCTTCTTGTTCAACAGAAAATGCAATGTGCGTATAAGATTGATGAATCTCATTTCTCGGAATATGCGTCTCTTCATTAAGCGCTATCCATACTCCACATATGTTAAAATAAGCCAATTTTCTTCCTTTAACTAATAATTCTCCTTCTAATACTTTTTCATAAAACATAATAGAGTTTTCTAAATTAGATACCGAAAAACAAATATGATTGATTCCCCTTAACAACTATAATTCCTCCTTATACAAATAAAAGATGAGCGAAAATTCACTCATCTTTTATTATACTATTTTTTTGTAATATATGCCCATTTATAACTGAAGTCCCCGCCAAACGTATGGTTAGCAATGCCTTTTACAAACGGCTTCTCTAAATAAGCTGTACTTTGTTGGTACGTAGGAGAAATTGCTGCGTCTTGACCAATTAAGATTTTTTCAGCTTCCGCAAGTGCATTCCAGCGTGCTTTATCATCTTTTAATAGCTCTCCTTTTGATTTCGCTACTAAATCATCATACTTCGGATTAGAATAATCCATTTCATTAAATGAGCTTCCAGTAACAAACATATCAATATAAGTCATTGGATCCGGATAATCAGGACTCCATGCAGATAATGAGAATTCATATTGGAATTTCTTTTCTAAATCTAGCTTCTGCTTGTATGGTTGCTGTTTCAAATTCACTTTAATACCAGGCAAGTTTTTCTCTAGTTCTTCCTTAATAAAGTCGCCTACTTTTTTACGGCTACCGTTATCATCGTTTAGTAATTCAACCGTAATTGTATCTTGCCCAAGCTCTTTCTTCGCTTCTTCCCATAATTTTTTGGCTTTCTCTGCGTTATCTTTACTATCACGGAAGTTTTTATTTACAGAGCGGAAATCTTTTCCATCCGGACCTGTCGTGAATTTTTCAGGTACTAAGAAATATGCTGGCAATGAACCGTCATTTAAAATGACATCAGCAATTCCTTTTTTATCGTATGCTAAATCAATCGCTTCACGTACTTTTTGGTTTTTAAATGTTGCATTTTTTTGGTTAAAACGTAAGAAATATATGCGTGGATCTAACTTCGTTTTAAATTCATCTGGCTTATTCTTTTTATATTTATCAACAAATTCAGAAGTTAAAATAACTCGATCTGCTTGATCACTATCATATAAATTTACTCCCGTGCTTGTTTCCTTCACAATACTTACATTAATTTCGTCTAACTTTACAGTATCTTTATCCCAATAATTAGGATTTTTCTTTAACTGATAATTTTGTTCATGTTTCCATTGACTCATTGTAAATGGTCCATTATATACTAATTTATCTGCTTCTAATCCGTATTTATCTCCTTGCTCTTTCACATATTTTTCATTTAATGGGAAAAATGTAGGGAACGACGTAAGCTCAAGAAAATAAGGTGTTGGTTGCTCTAATTCTACTACCAACGTTTTATCATCCTTCGCTTTAACACCCAATTGATCTGCTGGTAATTCACCTTTATTTACTTTCTGTGCATTTTTCACATCAAATAAAATGAATGCATATTCTGCCGCTATTGCTTTATCTAATGTACGTTGCCATGCATATACAAAATCTTGTGCTCGAACTGGATCACCATTTGACCATTTCGCATCACGTAATTCAAATGTATATGTCTTTTTATCTTCACTAATCTTCACATCTTTTGCCATACCTGGTGTTGGTTTATTATCTTTATCTAGACGATATAAACCTTCCATTGCATTTACAAATACACGGAAAGATACAGAATCCGTTGATTTAGATGTATCCATTGAAGGAATTTCAGCTGTTTCTAGCAAATTTAAAACTTGTTTATCAGCCATTCCCTTATTCGATTCTTTCTTCGTTGTCGAAGCCTTCTCACCATTCCCACATCCTGCAACCAATACACTCGTCGTTAACGCAAGTGCAGCAATTGTTGTTGTCTTTCTCTTCATTCTTCCTTCCCCCAATCTATATGTATAAGTTAAATCCTATATAATATATTTCATTATACAAAAGATTCTGATTATTTTAAATATTTATTTTAACAAACATAGAAAAAAGCGATCGGAAATTTCTTTCCAGCCGCTTTCTTGAATAGCATTTACTTGTAATCCATCCTCTATATCAAATGGATTTTGAACTTTAAATATTTCTTCCATCAGCTTCAAAAACTCTTCTTCAGTTTTAGATTCACCATTAACCATAAGTGAGTATGGTTCCACTTCACCTAATTTATAATCGACAACAAATTGAATCTTCACCTTTTGTCTTGGCGTTCCGGTGTTATATCCTTGGAATTCTACTAATTCTAACCCTTCCGTTCCACGATAATATATCCAACCTGAATTTTGAAAATAATTTTCGAAAGATTCACCTATTGAAAAGAAAGGATATTCATAAAGCGAGCTTGTACGAACCTTTTGAATAACGTCTCGATCAGTCGGAAAAAAGAAATGACTAAAAAATATGCTAGCAACTGCTAAAATAGTAACAATTGTCGCTCCCATTTTGCTCGTTCCGCCGCTATCATTGATTAGATAGTTTTCAACTGATTTATCTTTTATTTCTCTTGCTTTTATTCGGTATATACATCTTTCCGCAAATTGATAGTATAATCCATTTGCAAAAATCCCCATTCCAAACAGAATAAAAATGAGTAATAAAAACGTAAGAGGCACCATATTAATGATTGGCAACGCTACATTAAATCCCATATAATACGAAAATGCATCACACGCTACTAATAACAACATAAATAAAGCAGCTGGTACATAATACTTACGATATCCTAGCCAGCCTATATTGAAAATAGCAGCCCAACCATTCCAACTCCACCTAGCAATCCGCTTATTCTCAAGTTCCCATTTCCTTTTGTAATACGGATATTGTCTCCCTACATATACTTCTAGTTCTTTATCTATTAACGAGCTACCTTCCTCTTGTTCATTATCCAAGTTTCGCTGACAACTTGCACAATTTAACTGTTCCTCCTCGCAAGGTTGCCCACAATTTATACATTTCAAAACAATCCCTCTTCCCATCCATACGTCATTTCAAAATACCTTCGTGTTTTAATAACCACTCTTTCCTCCATAAACCACCAGCATATCCAACAAGCTTTCCACTCTTTCCTATTACACGGTGACATGGAACAATTATTGAAATTGGATTTCGACTATTTGCCCCTCCTATTGCCCGTACAGCTTTTATATTTCCAACTTTCTCTGCAATATCTAAATATGAAGCACTTACGCCGTATGGAATAGTATAAAGTGCATCCCATACATTTTTTTGAAATGCTGTTCCCTCCGCAGACAGCGGGACCGTAAACTCTTTTCTTTTCCCTTTAAAATATTCATCTAACTCATTTATACATTGTTCTATCATTTCATTTTTATTTTCTTCTTGTCGTTCATCAACAAATATAACAGACGTAATTCCTTCTTGATTCGCTGTAATTTCAAGCAAACCTACTTCGCTTTCATAATAAGCCTGGTACATATGCCATCCTCCAATTCAGTTCATATTAGTCATTGTAACACGAATATACAAAATTTTTCGTATAAGCGTTTTATTAGAGAAACAAAAAAGAGAATGGTAAAATATAAGAAAATTCAATCAAGGAGGCTATTTGATGAATTCCAAGCTTTTTTCACCTTATACAATTAAGAACGTTACACTAAAAAATCGTATCGTTATGTCGCCTATGTGTATGTATTCATCGGGGAATGAGGATGGCAGCGTTACGAATTTTCATCTCATTCATTATGGAACTCGCGCTGCTGGCCAAGTAGGTTTAGTTATGGTTGAAGCAACTGCGGTGTTAGCTGAAGGACGAATTTCTAACAAAGATTTAGGTATTTGGGATGACAACCTAATTGAAGGCTTACATAAAACGACTACTTTTATACATGATAACGGCGCAAAAGCTGCCATTCAACTCGCTCACGCCGGAAGAAAAGCAGAATTAGAAACAGATGCGTTAGCTCCTTCAGCCATTCCATTTAATGAAACAATGAAAATGCCAATAGAAATGAGCAAACACCAAATTAAAAATACTGTATTAGCTTTTCAGCAAGCTGCAGTACGATCAAAACAAGCTGGATTTGATGTTATTGAAATACACGGTGCTCACGGTTATCTTATTAATGAATTTCTTTCTCCGCTTTCCAATAAGCGGACTGATGAATATGGTGGTTCACCTGAAAACCGCTATCGTTTCTTACGCGAAATCATTGACTCGATAAATGAAGTTTGGAACGGACCGTTATTTGTCCGTATTTCAGCAAATGATTATCATCCTGAAGGGTTAACAGTTCAAGATTATGTTCAGTATACAAAATGGATGAAAGAACAAGGAGTAGATTTAATCGATTGTAGCTCTGGAGCTGTTGTCCCTGCACGCATCGATGTTTATCCTGGGTATCAAGTACAATATGCTAAACATATTAAAGAGCATGCTAACATTGCAACTGGTGCAGTGGGATTGATTACGACTGGGTCACAAGCAGAGCAAATTTTAAATAATAACGAAGCAGATTTAATTTTCATCGGACGTGAATTACTTCGCAATCCGTACTTCCCAAGAATAGCGGCCAATGAACTTGGCTTTGAATTGCAAGAACCTCACCAATATAAGCGAGCACCAGGAAAAATTCATACGAATAAATAAAACCGAGAAGTCATTCTTCTCGGTTTTATTTATTCTATCGTTGTAATTTCATTTGAATTATAAGTATGGATACCCGATTCTTCTCGCAGCGCGGTTATATACATACCTTTCGCCACATCTTTAGCTGAAATTGGTTTATACTTTTTGAAAGCCCCTTTAAAAATAAAAGGAATAATACGAGATAACTTTTCAGCCATTCGTTCGCCGAAACGAAATTCTTGTCGGTTTCCTACTAATAATGATGGTCTAAAAATGTGAATACCACCGATTACTAACTTTTGCAATTCTTCTTCCATTTTTCCTTTCACTTGTGAATAAAAGAAAAATGATTTAGGATTCGCTCCCATAGAAGACACAACAAGGAAATTTTGCACCCCTTGTTTTTCAGCTAAACAAGCAGCTCGTAACGTATATTCATAATCTACTTTTTTAAAATTTGCTTTTGTTTTTGCTTTTTTTATTGTTGTTCCTAAGCAACTAAAAACATCATCCACAGCAAAGAACTCTTTATATTCCTCTAATACCGAAAAATCAACTTGTTTCTGCTGTAACTTCTCATGTTGAAATTGCATTGGCTCTCTTACAAAAATAGTAACCGAATCGTAGTAATCTGATTCAAGTAATAGACGCGTTATCTCTTGTCCAACTAAACCACTTGCACCAAGTATTAACGCTGTTCGCTTATTCATATATGCATATACCTCTTATTTTACTTTTCTCTCCTTCAGTAAAATACAACCTTTAGGAGTTTCCTGCTCTTATTTTACCACAAGTAAAACACTATGCGTACGCATAGTGCTTTACTCACTCTTTTTTCTCATCTCTCTCTTGTAATTTCGTTATTGTTGTAGCGTCCCCTAAATTACTTATTAATCTTCTTAAAAAAATTAATACGAAAGATAATGGCAATACTACCGCTAATATTAATAAAATAGCTTCCATTAAGTAACCCAAGCGCTCATCCCCCTCTTTACCTCCTTTTCAATATATGAAAACAGCGTTGTCACATATGCATGCATTTGCAAAAATAATACACCTTTATTTGACAACTTTATAACAAAAACAAATCGGAATGATTATTATTTATTGCAACTTTATTAAAGATGTATTATACTAAGTTCGCAAACTAAAACGTAATTATTCCGTTTTGTATTAAAATGATATTTTTCTTCTATAATTGGGGAAAATATATCCGTAAAAAAGAAAAGAGGAGAACTTCATGCCTAAAAGATTGACTATATTTTCATTCTTACTTATTTTTACCTTAATTTTCGCTGGCTGCTCAAATAAAAAAGAAAGTAATGCCAAGAAAGATGGAAAGCTAACAGTTTATACAACGATTTTCCCACTTGCTGATTTCGCAAAGAAAATCGGTGGCGACTATGTAAATGTTGAAGCAATTTACCCACCTGGTGCAGATTCACATACATTTGAACCAAGTCAAAAACAAACAGTACAAGTTGCAAAAGCCAATTTATTCGTTTATAACGGCGCTGAATTAGAACCATTTGCTGAAAAAATGGAAAAAACATTACAAAAAGAAAATGTTAAAATTGTAAATGCATCTAAAGGTATTGAGCTTCGTGCTTCTACTGAAGAAGAGCATCATGATCATGGAGATGGCCATAAAGAAGATGAACACCATCACGATAAAGACCCGCATATTTGGTTAGACCCTACTCTAGCAATGAAACAGGCAGAAAAAATTAAAAATGCACTTGTAGAATTACAACCTGAACATAAACAAGAATTCGAAAAAAACTTCGCAGCACTTCAAACTAAATTTACTGATTTAGACGATCAATTTAAGGCAGCTGTAGCGAACGCAAAAACGAAAGAAATTTTAGTTTCTCATGCTGCCTATGGTTACTGGGAACAACGATACGGCCTAAAACAAATTCCTATCGCTGGAATTTCAGCTTCTGATGAACCATCTCAAAAACAGCTTGCTGACATTACAAAAACAGTAAAAGAACATAATCTAAAATATATTTTATTCGAAACGTTCTCTACTCCAAAAGTAGCATCTGTTATTCAAAAAGAAACTGGTACAAAAGTTTTACGCTTAAATCACTTAGCTACTGTTTCTGAAGATGATGCAAAAAATAATAAAGATTACTTCACTTTAATGGAAGAAAACGTAAACACATTGAAAGAAGCAACAAACTAATCCATTATATTTTCTAGGCAGCTGAATCTAGTATTCAGCTGCCTTTTTATGTATTTATCCTTGACTTGACCAAAATAACAAGTAAAATTATCCATATTAGCTTTAAAGCTATATTAATTTAGAAGGTGAGTTGGAATTATGAATCTTCACATTTGTGAAGTAACAGCAAAAAATTGGCGTTCAGTAGTTGCTTTAGACGTCGCAAAAGATCAGCAACAATTTATTGAAAGTAACGCGTTTTCTTTAGCAGAATCATTATATGAAGGAAACGGAACGTCAGTAGGTTTATATGATGGAGAAACACTTGTAGGTTATGCAATGTATGGATGGTATTCAGTAAAACATAAAAGTGTATGGCTCGATCGCTTTATGATTGACCAACAATATCAAGGAAAAGGATACGCAAAACGTTTCCTTCGCTTACTCATTCAATTCTTACAAGAAAAATTTGAATGCAAAATAATTTACTTAAGTTTACATCCAGACAACAAACTTGCAATGGGACTGTATGAATCATTTGGTTTCCGCTTAAATGGTGATATTGATGATGAAGGTCCAGTTGTAGGTGTTGTAATGGAGTTACTAATAGACGAAAATACAAGCCTGTGAAAACAGGCTTTTTATTATACATGTATCAATTTTTAATTTCTTTCCCTTATTTAATTCTGTTTTGTAATCTAATAGAATGCTCATAAAAATAAGCCTGCAATTTACGCAGACTTATTTCACACACTCTTCAAAATGTTCTTGGAACCACTCTTTATTAATATCTCTTCCGATGAAAACTACTTCACTTACTCGCTCTTCGCCCTCTTGCCACTCTCTATCGTACGAAGCGGCAAATAACGTATGTACACCTTGGAAAACGATACGTTTATCTACTCCGTCTATCGATAAAATTCCTTTGTAACGATATAAATATTCCCCTAGCTCTTGAACGACAGCTGACATCCACTCATTAAGCTTTTGTAAATCCAGCGGACGTTCTTCACGTAATACAAATGATTTCACACCTTCTAAGTGATTATGTTCTTTATGAGGGTAAATTTGCAACGTATCTTTCGTTTTAAACGTTTGGATTTGTAATAAAGATGGTATATCTACCTCACAGTTAGTCGCCTCAATTAACTTTGCAGTCGGGTTAATTCCTTGAATTTCATGCAAGAGATTTTCTTTCTCACTCTCTTCAATTAAATCTAATTTATTTACTAAAACGACATCCGCAAACGCAATTTGCTCTTTTGCCTCTAATCCTTTTTCAAAATGTTTATGTATATGATAACTATCTACCACCGTTACAACACCGTTAATTTGGTATGCAGATTGAATGACTGGATCTAAAAAGAATGTTTGAATAATCGGCCCTGGATTTGCAAGTCCAGTCGTTTCAATTACTAAACCATCAAAATCCATTTTCCCTTCTGCTTTTACGTCCAGTAACTGTTTTAAAGCAACAAGTAAATCTTCACGTACAGTACAGCATAAACAGCCATTTGTCATTTCCATAATTTCTTCTTCTACATTCATAATCAACTGATTATCAATGCCAATTTGCCCTATTTCATTTACAATCACCGCTAATTTCTTACCGTGATTTTCTGATAAAATACGATTTAATAAAGTCGTTTTCCCTGATCCAAGAAAACCAGTTAATATTGTTACTGGAATCATTTCGTACCTCTCCTTATAGCTATATGTTTCTACATTATAGCATATAGAGAAAATCATTTTTGTAGCAAAACATATTTATTGTCTGTACACCTAATTAACTATATAATAACATGTAGTAAGAAAGCCTTTTCAAAACATTATTATTCATCAAGGGGGTACTTATAATGGAGCGAGTTCAAATGGCTGAAACGCTAGAATTTTCTCGTATTATTCAAGGATTTTGGCGTTTAGCAGAATGGAATATGACGAAACAAGAATTACTTTCTTTCATTGAAGATTGTATGGATATGGGAATTACTACTTTTGATCACGCTGATATTTACGGCGGATATACGTGTGAAGGTTTATTTGGCGAAGCTTTACAATTAAAGCCTTCCTTACGAGAAAACATGCAAATTATTACAAAGTGTGGAATCGCTCCCCCATCACCGAAATTTCCAGAGCGATATGTTGCTCACTACAATACTAGTGCAGAGCATATTATGCAAAGTGTAGAAGCATCACTTAAAAATTTACATACAAATTATATTGACGTATTACTTATTCATCGTCCCGATCCTTTTATGGATCCAAATGAAGTGGCAAAAGCATTTTCACAATTAAAACAAGAAGGAAAAGTTCGTCACTTCGGTGTATCTAACTTCTTACCTTCACAATTTAATATGTTAAGTTCGTACTTAGATTTCCCGCTTATTACGAACCAGATTGAAGTTTCTGCATTGCAGCTTGAGCATTTTGAAAAAGGGACAATTGATTTATGCCAAGAAAAACGAATCAATCCAATGATTTGGTCACCTCTTGCTGGTGGGGAAATCTTTACTGGTCAATCAGAACGCGCCGTACGTGTACGTGAAACTATGCAAAAAGTTGCTACTGAGCTAGGTGTTTCTAGTATCGATACGGTTATGTATGCTTGGTTACTTGCTCATCCAGCTAATATGATGCCAATCGTTGGCTCTGGTAAATTAGATCGCGTAAAAACGGCTGCTCTTGCTACAAACGTTAACTTAGACCGTCAACAATGGTTTACAATTTTCGAAAGCTCTAATGGGCATCCTGTACCATAATGCATAAAAAGAAGAGCTGTTTTCTTACAGCTCTTCTTTTTCATATGTATTTCTAGTCATGGCAAATACACACATATCCCTTAATCCGTTTCCATCTACCGCAACACTCGCACTTTCTAACGTACCTTCTAACTTAAAGCCTAATTTCTCAGGTATCGCTCTACTCTTCTTATTTAAAGAATCACAACGAATTTCTACACGGTTTGCTTTCAATTCAGAAAAAGCGTAATCCGTTATACCTTTCGCAGCCTCTACCATATAGCCTTTTCCGCTAAACCTTGTATCAATCCAATATCCGATTTCAAATTGAGGTATATCCCAATTAATACGATGTAATCCGGCTGAAGCAATAAATTCACCTGTTTCTTTCGAAAATACTAGTAATCTTAAATCCTCACGTTGCAAAAATTGAATATGTGATTTTCTAATACTTTCTTCTATTTCTTGCTCTGTTTGCTCTTTTTGTGCAAACACCATCCAAGGTTTTAGTTCTTGTATTGAAGCCTGAATTGCATCATATACAACTTTACCATCTCCTGGTTTCGGCATTCGAATAAAAAGCCTGTCAGTATAAAATTCAGAAGGAAAATCGAATAATAACGGATTCACTGTAAACACTCCCCATAATTCTTTTATATATAATAATATCCATCTCAAGTTATATAGTAAAGAATTTTCTGAATTGAAAACCTTTTACTCATTCACTTCCGCCGCTACACGAATTCCAGATTCAATCGCACCTTGAATCCATCCGTGATATAGCGTTGTATGATCTCCAGCGAAGAATATTCTCCCCTCTGGTTTGACAATCGCTGGTTGCAGCTCAGATTCTTGACCTGCTTGAAAAAGTGCAAATCCTCCAAGCGCATACGGATCCAATGTCCAGCTTTTTGATATTCCAGATATGAACTCATCATACACTTGACCACCTAATATTGTTGCTAAGTTGTGTAATGCGTAATAAATACGATCACCTTTTGATAAACCATCCCATAACAATGCGTCATAAGACCATGTATAGCTACCTAACATCATAGCCGGTCCTTTCTCACCAATTCCATAACTTGGATAATAGGCATAACGAATTGGCAAATCTGTTATAATTCTGCCACCTAATTGTCCTTGTTCTTCCCAAAATCGGCTTTTAAATTGAATTCCTATTTTCGTCGCAGGCATATAATGTAATTCACGAATTGCTTTCCATTTTTCATGAGATATAGAATCAAACGGATCTACTTCTACAAAACGCATTGTCGAAAACGGAATGGTAACAATAACTAAATCTCCTGTAATACTGCTATATTCAAAAGTTTCCTCGTTCCGATAGAAAGCTGTCACACCATTATCGTGTTGATGTAGCTTCATTAATTTTTGATTATATATAATATTCTCTTCTAATTGCGGTAAAAATGACTTTGGCAATCTATCGTTCCCGCCCACAATTTCACAAAATCCGCTCTCCTCTTGCATAATGTATAGAAAGCGTAAAGTCTCTACAAACGATCGTTCCAAAAAACCTTCTAAATCTAATAGAACACCAATCATCTCAATTGTTACTGGCGAAAAGTAAGTATTATACTGATAAGGGTGATACTTCAAAAATTGTCCTGTGGAATATCTCCCAAAATCCTTCACTACAACATCCCAATTTTTCTCTGGATTTCTTTTAATAAAATTTATTATCGGCTGTACTGCTAATAACAATAGTTCTTCAGACGTTTTTCCCACTTCATTCATTTCCACAGGATACCTTAAAATATTTGGATCCTTTTCATATTGTTTCAACGTCGTTTTCCGTCCATTTACGTATATAATATCCGTCTCATTTCTATTAATAAAAGGACCCACCTGTAGCCCAAATTTTCTTATATACGCCATCGTTAATGTATGCGAATACGGAATTCTCATTGCTCCGACATCTAAATATAATCCGGTATCTTCCATTCTAACCGTTTCTATACGGCCACCTACCCGGTTGTTTGCTTCAAAAATTTTCACATCATGTCCTGCAGCCTTTAATAAAGATGCTGAAACTAATCCAGCCATACCAGCTCCCACTACAATAATTTGTTTTGGATTTATCGTCTTCTTCAATCCTTTATCTATAACTTTTAACGCTTCATCCATTTCAGTGTTATACATTATATCTTTCTGCACAATTCCACCCCTTACTTCATCAAATAGACGTTAGTGGTTTAGTGCATTTTATTCATAAATCTCCATAAACATAACACCATTGCAATTTGAATATTCACTAAAAGTACATAAGAGACAGATTTCATATTTCTTTATGCTTCGTATAATATAGCAATCGCAACGAAGGAGTGACTAAAAAATGAAACATACTTATGATTACCACGCTACAAAAAAGCATTTAGAATTAAAGAAACAAAACTTATGTAAAAAACTTAGCAATATGACACTATCTGAAAAAGAACGTGAACAGCTAAAATGTGAAGTTGACAACTATGAATATATTTTAAATCTGGTTGAAATGAATCATTATGAACGCGGATTTTCTCATTAAAAGCGGAAATAGGATTATCCACTTTTCATTTTGAGCATTTCACTACGCATTTTTCATAAGTAAATATATAATAGGATGTACATTAAGATTGAGAGGTATATTCTATGATCAAGTTAAGTGTATTAGACCAATCACCTATTTCAGATGGTAGCACAGCAGCCCAAGCTTTTTCACATACAGTTACGCTTGCACAAGAAGTTGAAAAACTCGGATTCACACGTTTTTGGGTATCCGAACATCATAATTCCGTAAGCTTAGCTGGTTCAAGTCCAGAAATACTTATTTCTCATATTGCCGCAAAAACGGATCGTATTAGAGTCGGTTCAGGTGGTGTTATGTTACCACATTATAGCCCATATAAAGTTGCTGAGAATTTCCGTGTTCTAGAAGCACTGTATCCGAACCGCATCGATCTCGGTGTTGGTAGAGCTCCTGGTGGTATGCCAATAGCAACTCGCGCACTTCAAGAAGGGAAAATGGTCTCACTTGATCAATATCCAGAACAAATTGCAGACGTTGCAATGTACTTACATGATCAAATACCAGAAAACCATCACTATGCAAACTTAAAAGCCACTCCAGTTATCCCAACATCTCCTGAAATGTGGATGCTCGGTTCTAGCGGAGAGAGCGCTAAAATTGCTGCAAACAATGGAGCTTCTTTCGCATTTGCACAATTTATTAATGGCTTCGGAGGCCCTGAAGTTATGAGGGCTTACCAAGAACAATATCAGCCTTCATTTTTAGGAGATAAGCCTAATTCAATCGTTGCCATCTTTGTTATATGCGGAGAAACAAATGAAGAAGCGGAAAAAATTGCTTCTAGTTTAGATTTATCAATCTTATTATTAGAGCAAGGAAAACGAACTACTGGTACACCTTCTATTGAAACTGCTCAAAATTATTCATACAGTGCTTATGATTTATTCCGTATAAAAGAAAATCGTCAACGTATGATTGTTGGTGATCCGTCTTCTGTAAAAGAAAAAATAATAAACTTAAGCAAAGCATACAATACTGACGAATTTATGATTGTCACGATTACCCATCAATTTGAACATAAATTAAAGTCTTATCGCTTACTAGCAAATGCTTTTAATTTATAACTCTAAAAAGAGATGCATCACATATGATGCATCTCTTTTTCTTACTACTTATTGTTTTTATTTCCTATATATTCAATAGCTTCTTTTAATAGCTCATCAAAGTTAATAGGATAATCATGATTTAAGTTAGGCACAACTTTATACTTATGTTCTATATTCTTATCTCTTAATAATCGTACAAATTGCTGCGTGGATTCGAAACAATCTCCATCTTGATCCCCGCATACTATATATCCTTTTATATGTTTATCCTGCAGCACTCTTAGCAACTCATCCCATTCTTCAATCTCGGGAAGCCACGGTGCTATAAAAACAAAACCATCCACATCTATATCTTTTTGCAAAATCGTATATAAAGCTACTCTTGCCCCTGCAGAAAAACCGCCAATTATTACATTTTCTACTGTATGATTTTCTATAAACTTATTGTAATGCTCTTTTAATTCTTCTTTCCCTCTCTCTATATCATCCCAAACAAATCCATCTGAAAACTGAATTTGTGAAGACTGTGGTAAAGCTAACGTGTAATCTTGTGTCAAAACTGATTTCCAATATGGCTCTACTATTTGAATATTTTCTTGGTCACCATGTAATGTAAGTAGTAGATTCCCCTCTTTCTTGCTGTATATATATTTCACATCTGGTCTTTCCTTTTTATGTGCTAATTCTTCTCTTTCTTTACATAATTGCACCATTGTATGAAATTCTTCAAATTTATGTAGTGATTTTAAATCTTCGTCGGAAATTAAATATTCATTTCCATACCAGAATCCCTTTTCTATAATGGCCTCCCTCATTAAATGTAATGCTTCTTTTTCAAGTCCTGATGCACTTGCGAGCGCATACTTAAAATTATATATTTGCGCCTCATTCCCTATTACACCTGTAGCGTTTTCCATTATATAATTGTACGCTTCAAAACTTCCTTTATTTGCATAACAACGTAACGTTTCATTTAATAATTGAATGTAAGTCATACTATTTTTCATGTACCAATTCCCCCGAAACTTTTTATAATATTTATTTTGCGAATCTTTATACCACTTTGTGAAGATTTTATATAACTCGCCCTAGCAATATCTTATTCTCCGAATGATACTTAATAGTTATCCTTCCCTATCCAATACATTTAATATAAATATTAATAAACTGAAAAGTCAATATTTTAACAAACAAAAAAAGACAACAATATATGTATTGTTGTTTTCATTACGTTTACCCGCTCTTTTGTTTTTTTCTATCTGGTTTACTTGAAACTAAATAATGTTTTTCTGAAATATATAAGTCTCTTTTTAAGCTACGATTTAAGTAAGGTCCTAGTTTCATTCCGCATATGAGGCGATCTTCGCTACCTTCAACAATTGGGAACATTTCTTTTTCTGTTACGTATTGATCTACTGCCTTTTGTACGACATCAATTTCTTTCACTAGGTTTAAATTTTCTGCTGTATGTTCAAATACCTCAAGCGTTTCCTTCGTTATGAGAAAATCATTTGTTGGAAATGCAGGTAAATACGGTTTTAACAAATCATAATTTACTGTATAATCTTCATTTACTAATACTGTATAAACGATATTAGCATTCGTTTCTAAAAACTGAGCCATCGCTTGTTCTAATTCATCTTTCGTAATTTCCCGCTCTTCTTTTCCAGTTCTGAAAAAGCGAAACATCGCATCGCCTCCTTTTTACTATATTATAGCATAAAAGAAAACTGAAAAATCATAAAAAAACCCATTGAAATAATTTTTCAATGGGTTTCTTTATATTTTTTATCGTTATTTTAAGAATGCACTTAGCATCCATACATGTTGTTCTAATGTTGTATGAATTGCTAACAGCATGTCAGCTGATGTTTCATCGCCAGCTTCGCCCGCAACTTCCATACCTTCTTTTAATTCTTGAATAAGTGCAGAATAATCATTCACTAATGTTTGCACCATTTCTTCTGCAGATTCTTTGCTTGTCCCTTCGCTGACACTAGATGTTGCGAGATATTCTTTCATTGTCGCTAATGGTTTACCTTCTAAAGCTAAAATACGTTCTGCTAACTCATCAATATACGTTCCAGCTTCATTATAAAACTCTTCAAATTTCTCATGTAATGTAAAGAAGTGTGGCCCTGTCACATACCAATGATAATTATGTAGTTTCACATATAACACATTCCAGTTTGCTACCTGCTTGTTTAATACTTCAACAACATTTGTTTTCGTACCCATACAATCCACTCCTCTTATCATTTTGTAATGTTTATCTTTTAATAACCTAATTACATTTTACCATACATTCCCTTTCCTTTCGAACAATCGGCTTATATGTAACAAAGTTTTAACACCTTTAATACTTCCCTAATATCATTTAATTCATGTATTTTTTCAAACACTTCATACGTCTAATTGTCCAAGCTCATACATATGCATAATAGTACATCAAGCTCATCATAGTAGAAAGAGGGATAACATGGACAATCAACAATGGCAAGTAGCAAAGAAAGTAGCTGCTACTTATATCGGAACTGTCGTTGGAGCTGGATTTGCTACTGGACGAGAAATTGTTGAATTTTTCACAGTGAATGGATTATACGGGACCATTGGCATATGTGTAAGTGGATTTTTTTTTATTTGGCTCGGCACAAAGATGATGTTACTTTCATCACAAATTGGGGCATTTTCAGCGCAAGAATTTAACAAATATTTATTTGGGGATGTATTTGGGAATGTTGTAAACACATTATTATTACTCGTTTTATTCGGCGTAACGAGCGTTATGTTATCAGGAGCTGGTGCAGTATTTGAAGAGCAACTTCGCTTACCAAGACAACTCGGTATTCTCATTACAGTTATCGCTTGTCTCATTATAAGTAGCCGCGGATTACAAGGTGTTTTTGAAGTAAATACACTTGTCGTACCTATTATGATGATTTTTATTATCGGACTTGCTATTACAACCTTTCTTCACAGCACACCTTCCATTAATAACACTATTCCTGCAGAGAGTTGGAATATGAAATGGATTACTAGCCCTATTACATATGTCGCCTTAAATCTTTCTCTCGCCCAAAGTGTTCTCGTCCCATTAGCCAGTGAAGTAAAGGATCGAAAAGCCATTTTTTGGGGTGGGATTTTAGGTGGTGCTGGACTTTCTTTAATTTTATTATGCAGCCATTTAGCAATCTTATCAGTCGATCAATTTTATCAATATAACATCCCAATGGCTGAAGTCATAAGAAGATTTAATGCAACTTTTCACTTCTTCTTCGTTCTCATTATTTTCGGTGAAGTTTTCACAACTTTAGTTGGTAATGTGTTCGGTATGACAAAACAGATGCAATCTATTACTGGGTGGAAAAATCACAATATTATTTTCTTCATTTTACTAATTAGTTATTGCTTTAGTTACATCGGTTACAGTGACTTACTTCACATTCTATATCCTATCATCGGATGGGTAAGTATTGTTATACTTCCAATCATTGCGTTTAAACAACTTCAAAAAACATAAAAAAGCATCCATGTTATTGGATGCTTTTTTATGCTCATTCACAATCATCACATACTTCCCAGTACGGCCCCATTTCTAATGCTAAATATGGCTTTAACTGCAACCGAATCATTCGACTAGGCATGCGCTCTAAAACAAATTGGATACCTTCTTCATCTTCGTCTAATTCAACTTTTGAAATCGCAATTCTTTGCATAGTCGTAATGGGAATTCCATCTTTATATAAAGTGATTTTCACCTCATCGTATTCATTAAAATACAATTCGACACTCATTTGATTTTTCAGTATTTCATCAACAATTTTAAATGTATTATTTTGTTCTTGGATTATATATTTCCATCCGCCTCTATCTTCTTTCGGAGCTGTTTGAAATAATGTCTCCAAATCCTCGTATAGCATAAGATAACCCCTCTCTTACTAAAAAACGATGAGTATTTTATATACCCTTTATCTCTATCACTATCCATAGCTATTGTACCATATATCACCGTTCTTACCGTATTCATTTGCTTTATACATACTTATAAAATAACTAATTCTATCTCCATTATTATGTATATTACCTCATTACTCCATACACTCTTACAAGTTCAAATAACGTAAGACTTTAATCCATACAAATATTGTCTACTCTCCGCTTTTATTAGCTCACAACATTCACATTTTTACATATAGTAAGACTACCACAAATAAAAAAGGAGAGTGACTTATACCACTCCCCTTAAAAGAACTTCCCTATAGCTGCTAAAACTAATACGATTATTAAAATTGCAAATAATAATGAGACAATGAAACTAAAAATAGGTAACGCTTTCTTTTCATTCTTCTTAAATAGTAACTTTAAACTAAGAAAAATATTTACTGGTACAAGTATAAAATAAAAATATTTAACAATTTGTACCGAGCTATTCGAAAGTGTTTTTAATATAAACACTTCAATTAGAAAAACAATAAAAAATGAAATACTTAGCCAAAATGAGACGTAACTAAGCCAAGAATGTCTTTTTGTCCCCCAATACACTCCCATAATACTCTCCTTTTATTTGTATTCTATACGTTAATAATTATACACAAAGCTAACAAATACCTCTATTTTTCGACAAACATTATGCAAAATGCCATTTTAAACGTCATAAAGGAAGTCTACATCCCTATTTGATTTTACACAATAAAACAGACTACCCTCTAGTGGCATAATGCTACTAGGGGATAGTCTGTTCTCTATTAAACTTTAAATCTGTCAATTAGTCCTTGTAACTCTTCAGCCATTTGAGATAACGTGCCCGCTGCGGATCCAATTTCCTCCATCGAAGCTAGCTGTTCTTCAGCTGAAGCCGCAACGTTTTGTGTGCTTGTCGCATTATTTTGCGCTGTCATTGCAATTTGTCCTACCGAAATAGATACTTCATTTGCCCCTTTTGACATTCCATTAGCCGTTTCAACCATCGTCTTAATTTGATTAGCTATTTCATTTGTAGATTGTAAAATTTCAGCAAAGTTTTGCTTCGTTTCATTTGCGATAACAAGTCCAGATTGAACTTCCTCATTTACATGATTCATAGATTTGACTGTCTTACCCATATCATCTTGTATTTCACATATTAATTTACTAATTTCACTAGAAGATACGCTAGACTGCTCTGCCAATTTACGTACTTCATCTGCAACAATTGCGAAACCTCTTCCATGCTCACCGGCTCTTGCGGCTTCAATCGCCGCATTTAAAGCTAGAAGGTTTGTTTGATCTGCAATATTTTGAATTACTTCTAAAATATCACCAATTTGTTTTGATTTATTATTTAGTAATTGTATAACTGCATCTGATTGTGACACAGATTCTGCAATAGACTGCATCTGGTTTACTGTTCTTCCTACTAGTTTCCCACCATCTTCTGCTTTTTCACGAGTATGTGCAGAAGCCGTATTAATAGATGATGAACTATTTGCTACATGCTGAATTCCTTCCGTTACATTAAACAGTAACATAGCGCCATTTTCTACGCTTGTTGTTTGCGTCGTTGCCCCACTTGATATTTCATCCATTGCGATTGTGATTTGCTCAGTCGCTTCACTTGCTTGCCTTACACTTGCAGTTAGCTCTTCTGATGCCGCTGCAACATGCCCAGCTGAATCGTTAATTCTTCCGATTAACGTCCGTAACGAATTCGTCATCTCATTAAATCCTTTAGCAAGTTGGCCGATTTCATCATTAGAATGAATTTCAATTGTTTGCGTTAAATCCCCTTCACTTATTTCTTTAGAGGTAACAACTAATCTCTTTAAAGGCTTCGTAATTGAAAGTGTTACAAAATAAATAAGTGCTCCACCTATTACTAATGAGATAAGCATAACAATTAACATATTATAAAATACAGGTTGAGCAGCTTCAATTACTTCACTTGAGTACATAGTCCCACCAATTTTCCAACCTGTTTTTACATTTGTAGCAAATACCATATTCTTTTCACTACCGCCATAAGAATATGAAAAAGCACCGTGATTATCTTCATAAATTTTCTTTGCCCAAGAATCAGCCGCTTTTTCCCCTGATTTTTCTTGTGGATGAGCAATTATTTTTTGCTTTCCATCTAAAATGAAGGCATATCCTTTTTTACCAATATTAATTAACTTTGATGTTTTTAATAAATTATCTAAACTTAAATCTAGCGCAACAACCCCATTTTTATCTTCTGTTTGTTTTGCGATTGTTACGACAATATGTCCATTTCCTTTTGCCTTATATGGCTCAGTAACAACAATACCACCTTGTTTTGCAACCGCATCTTTATACCAAGAACGCTCTGTTGGATCATAGTCTGCTGCCATTTGTATATTTGGTTCTTGTACAAATTTTTTATCATTTCCGGCAACATATACTTGTTCAACATCTTTATTTAAATTTATATATTGAGATAACATTTTTCTTAATTCATCCTGATTATCTCCTTGATACATATTCCCCTGAATCACCCGTGCAAAATTATTCACATCATTAAATTTTGCATCAATCATTTGATTGATTAAATTATCCAGTATTTTTATATTGTCGTTGGCACTACTCTTAATTTGCGATTCAAAATTCTTTTTGGCTGTTTGATAAGACATGCCTCCGATAATAGACACAGCCGTAATTAAAATTACAAAGAATGAAATTAATAGCTTTTTTGCTACTTTCATATCACGAAACAAATTTAATAGTTTCCCCATTATGAACCTCCTAATTTTCAAATTTAAAAGTTAAATTGAGTTAATTATGAATATTTCCCAATCCCTAATTATTATTTTCATAACCTATTATGATGAATACTTTGTAAAGTTTAAACAATTAAGTTCCCTTTGTCTATATATATGAATAATATTATTATAAAATTTACAAATAGAAAAAACCAAAAGGGCACCCTTTGGTTTTTACATTTTTTTATGTTGTTTAGAAAGCTTTTTCCACTTATCACGCTCTGCTCTGGCAAGGATTACATCTTGTTTTCTCATAAAATACGCCAGTTCTCTTTGTAATTTTTTATAGCTTTTCAAACGATCTATCGTAATAAGTCCGTTATCAATTGCACTATGCACCGCGCATCCTGGTTCATTCTCATGCTTACAATCACGAAAACGGCATGTTGTCGCAAGTTTTTCAATATCAGAGAATGTTGTTTGAATCGCTTCGCTTCCTTCCCAAAGTTGCAATTCTCTCATGCCGGGCGTATCAATTACGAGAGCGCCACTTGGCAATTGAAATAACTCTCGATGCGTTGTCGTATGCCTCCCCCTACTATCCTCTTCACGTATATCTCCCGTTTTTGCTACCTCAATTCCTATTAGCGCATTTAACAAAGTTGACTTTCCTACCCCTGATGACCCAACTAAAGCAATTGTTTTCCCTGAAGAAACGAATTGTTTCAACGAATCAATACCTGTATGCTCTAAACTATCAACAACGAAAATAGGAACACCAATTGCTATAGCTTCCGTTTCTACAATTTTCTGTTCTACATCATTACATATACTACTCTTTGTTAAAACAATAACTGGCATAGCGCCACTTTCATACGCTAATAATAAATAACGTTCCATCCTTCTAACATTAAAATCATGATTAAGTGCATTCACTAAAAATAAATAATCTACATTTGCTGCTATTACTTGTTCTTCCGTTCGAGTACCAGCTTCTTGTCTAGAAAAAGAGCTTCTTCTCGGAAAAATACGATGAATGATAGCTTTCTTTTCATTCTCTATTTTCTTTATATACACCCAATCACCAACAGCTGGATAATCTCCCTTCGTTACTGCTTCATGCCGAAACTTTCCAGACAGTTCTGCCATATATTCACCATCATTACAAATAATTCGATATATATGCTTATGCTCAAGTAAAATACGCCCTACTTCAAAGTTCTCTACAGCTTGTTCCCCAAAAAAAGAATCCCAGCCATACGATTCTAAAATATTTTGATTCAAATTGATATCCTCCCTAGTTTAAGCTAAGTGGAAGGATAGTGCGCTCACTTATATCGTTTCGCCCTTTCCATCCACCTTTGTATTTGGTTTATTATTCATATAAGTTATTTTCGCCATAATACATCACCCCGTTCTTATTTTAATTACTCTCATTATATGGAATTCTCCTATAAAAAGCTACATCATTTAACGTAATTTTCAAATAACTCATTTTTGAGCATTCTAATTTGTCCTCGGTGACTAATTTCATCTTCTAGCACATGAAACCAAAGATAGTGCTGGTTATATACTACACCGTTAGGCCACTTTCTTTCTGACATGAGCCACTCATTACCTTGTTCACTTAAATACTTCAGAGATTCTTCTCGAACACTTTGTAGAAGTTGTACATAATACTGTATTTCATGACCACAGATGGCTCTACCTGCTTCCCCTAAATACAATGCATCTTCCCATATTTCTAATTCTTCTTTTGTAAAGTCACGATCTTGAAATGAAATAAGCTGATGAACTTTTTCAATAGCTGCTATATGCTTTAATAAGGCGCCAATTGAATTTCCGCTGCTCTGCATAATTAAATCTAATTGCTCAACTGATAAATTTTTTACTTCGCCTAATGTTACAGCTCTCGTATGCTCAAGCATGCTTACTAATTCCCCTATTTTTTTTGTATAACCATCTACACTTCTTATTCGATAATCTATATTCATATGACGCACCCCTTTCTGCATTCATATTATTGTAAAAATGATTCATATAATAGACTGAAATCTATCGAAATTTTCTGTTATAATTAAATTGAATACAAAATATACCCAAACAAACTTTCTCAATATGCTTATATGAAATATTAAAAGGAATCAATATAAAATAATCGAATCTTATTCACTAAAAGGAGTGGATTCGATGGAAATGTATCAATGGCTAACCGCTGTTCTCGTTGGTGGCATTACTGGCTTCGTTTCCCATCTAATCAATAACCAAGGTAAGTTATTGCTTCCACGCCGTTTGAAAACTTTTTTTCACTTTGGATTTTTAACTGATGTTTTTACCGGTAGCCTAGCTGCACTTCTTGGACTCGTTTTATTCGATGTCACCGCAATAAAAGAAATTATAAAAGTATCCATTGTAACTGCTATTTCCGGTCAAACTTTCTTACTACATCAAGCTCTTGGTGGCGAACAGGCTAAAAATACGCAAATTGGGAAAGCTGATGAGAAGATTCAAGAAATTGACAAATTATTGCGACGTTAGTGTATACTTTCTTTTAAAATTATTGTTATAATGAGAAATAAATATTTTCTATTGCGTCGTTTGTCAGGAGAAAGGGTGTTTCGTATGACAAAAAAGAAAATAGAAGATTTCTTAACAAACTCCGAAAAAGAGGAACTGCTAGAAAACTATAAATGTTTACGAGAAGCCCGCACAAAAAGCGAAGCTAACTATTTTGGTGAAGCAGTAAACCATCTATTAAATAAAGCAAAACAACGAATTATTAAAGATGCAGGTATACATGATGAAAATGCTGCAACTGTTCAATCAAAGAGAAAAGCACTGTTTTAGCTACATTAGCTAAAACAGTGCTTTTTATTACAACATTTTTCACATTACTTTCACATCTATTTCACAATTATAAGTACTCCTATATGTTAAACTAAGTATATCCTTTTCCGAGGAGCTATATGCCGATATATAAACCCCTATCTATATAGGGTTTTTTTATTTTCCCATAATTTTATTACAAATCCTTTTCAATCATACAGCTCAACGACGAATTATTAAAAATACAGCAACTATGCAATCAAAAAGCACCTTTTTAACTTATCCTAAAAAATTGTTTTTTGATTTACTAAAACTTTATGATGCAATTCCTTTTTCATTATCTTTACTAATGTTTTCACCTTTTCTAAACAGAAATAAAGCTACAACATATAATAACGCTGTAAAGCTACCTACTAGTATAAAATTGTGAGATGTTGCAAATAACATTCCTGCTATTACCGCACCAATCATTTGGCCAATGTACATCGAGGCGTTAGCAAGGGCAGCACCTGTTCCTCTTGCTACACTAGACATGTTTTGTAAGTGCCTCATCATTAATACAAACAAAATTCCTGTCACAAAAAACAAAGCAAAGAACAATAACTCCACCAATACAATGTTCTTTACATGTGGAAGTAATACATATAGCACTGCTGTAAATATAATTCCACCGTAGAAAGAAAGGTTATAACCAATTTTATTTACGATTCTAGGACCAAAAATATTACCAGTTAAATTTCCTAATCCTACTACGAGCATAGCTGTACCTACTTCATGAACTTGTAAGCCAAATTGAATGGAAAGCCATACACCAAAAAATGAAAATGCAGCAAAATTTCCGGTTTGAAAAACAAAGTATGCAAAATAAGAAAGTGAAACCTTTGAATCTGTAAGTAATTGTTTATAACGCTGTAAAATCACTTTTTTATTTCCACCTATATGAACCGACTGTATTTCTGGTAATACAACATAAATAAGAATAACAAGTAGTGCTGATAATATACCAATGAAATAGAATGGGATTGTATAATGTATCGTTGCTAAATAAGCTCCCAGTGGCAGCCCTAAAATTTGAGAGATTGATAACCCTGCTGTTGCAACCCCAATTGCTTTCACAATTTGCTTTTTCTCTATAAGGAGCGGAATGGATGCCCACACTTGTGGAGATACAAAAGCTGCACTTACACCTGCTAAAAATCTAAATGTTAGCATCCATAAAAAACTCGGTGCAATTCCACACAAAAACGTACTTATTGCAAAAAAACTCATACCTAGTACCATCACTTTTTTTTCTGTTTAATCCATCTGATATAGGACCAGCAATAAGCGCAAATCCAGCATACCCTAAAGCATACGAACTCACCATCCATCCTGACAACTCGGTTGAAACATGATACACCTGTTGTAATGTCGGCAACAGTGGTGAAATTAAGAAAGTATCTGTACCGATCATAAACATTATCGTGAAAAATACAGCTAGTACTCTATTCATTTAGACCTTCTCCTTATATAAACAGAGGGTACTATCCCTCTGTTTCACTAATCTTCTAAAATAGATTGGATTTCTTTCATGACTCTTTCATTCAATGAAACGTCTACCGCTTTCACACTTTCTCTTATTTGCTCTGCCCGCTTTCCACCAGGTATAACTGTATCAATTCCTTCTTTATTTAATAACCATGCTAACGCTAAATGAGACACTTCAATATCATTTTCTTTAGCTTGCCCTTTTAACTTTTCCACTTTCTTAAAATTACTCTTATATGTATTTTCTTCAAATAGATTTACATTTTGGCGCCAATCGACTTCGTTCAATTTAAAATCTTCTGTATATTTTCCACCTAATATTCCAAAAGCAAGAGGCCCATATGGAATAAATGAAATACCCGCTTCTATACAATACGGCAACAGTTCTTCCTCAGCCGTACGTTCTAACATATTGTACGGAGATTGTACAACATCTATATGACCATGTTGGTTCGCTTCTTTTAATTGTTCTATGTTTACGTTCGATATTCCAATTGAACGAATTTTCCCTTCTTCTTTTAAACGAGTAAGCTCTCCGATTGAATCTATGTAACTTGTTTCAGGATTTGTAAAATGTAAATAATATAAATCAATATAATCAGTCTGTAATCTTCTTAAGCTATTCTCCACAGCATTTCTTAAATAACTTGGTTCATTGTTAATATAAGTTTCTCCATTTAACAACGGTTGAATTCCACCTTTTGTAGCAAGTATAAACTCATGACGTGTTCCCTTTAATACTTCTCCTACTAATTCCTCTGATCTACCGAAACCATATGAATCTGCTGTATCAAAAAATGTAATCCCTTGCTGAATAGCTTCTTCTACTAATTGCTTTCCCTCTTCTTCATTCACATCAGCATATAAATTATGTCCCCCTACTGCATTTGTACCTAAACCCAACTTTGAAATATTTAGTCCTGCCTTTTGCAATTTTGTATACTTCATTTTTTCTCCCCCTATATTTCTATTGTTCGAATATATTTGAACAATAGAAATATATCACTTTATATGTTATAGTGCAAATATCTTAACTTATACAAGTAGGTGAAATATGCGTACACTCTATCATCCAAATCGAGAAGAAATTCAATTTTCTTCTGTCTTATATGCACTTAGCGATCAAATCCGTTTACAAATTGTAAATATGTTACTAAAGAAAAATGAACAATCTTGTGGTGCTTTAAACATTCCTATTGCGAAATCAACTTTATCTCACCATTTCAAAGTTTTACGTGAGTCAGGTGTTATGTACACACGCCTTGAAGGAACACAACGTTTCATTTCAATTCGTCAAGAAGATTTAAATGCTAGATTCCCAGGTTTGTTACAAGTTGTATTACATGCGACAGAGCCATATTAAAAAACATCTCATATTCATATGAGATGTTTTTTAATATGGCTATTCTTTTAATAAATCTATTAATCCATTCCCTTCAGATGTACGTTCGTACCCTAAAGGTACAGTTCTTTTAATGAGTTGTGCATATATTTCCGGCTCTGATAACTTTCGACCGTATTCTTTCTCACACTGTTTAATGAGCAAGGCGAGCGCCCCAGCAACATGCGGCGTCGCCATGGAAGTTCCACTTAACACAGCATATTTCCCATCTGGATACGTAGATAATATTTCATCACCTGGCGCTACTAGATCAATTTCTTGATTTGAATTACTAAAACATGCAATCTTCCGCTCTAAATTCACAGCACCAACTTCAATTACCTCAGAATAAGCACCTGGGAAATCTAATTCTTCTGTTTCATCATCGCAATCTCCATTATTTCCAGCAGCACATACAACGAGAACATCCTGCTTTACCGCATTTTGAATTGCTTCATGTAATTCTGGAACATCTTGCGGACCACCAAGTGACATTGAAATAATTCTCACTTTCTCTTGATTCGGCCCTCTCCAATTTACAGCATAATGAATTGCCTCAATAATTTGCTCATAACTTCCAGAACCATCTCCCGCTAAAACTTTTAATACTAACATTTTAGCAAGTGGTGCAACTCCTAATACACCGACACCATTTTCAGTCGCGGCAATCGTCCCCGCTACATGAGTACCATGTCCGTTATTATCAAGATACACATTTGGATCAGCTTCATAATCTTTTGTGAAATTTCTTCCGTCGATAATACGATCTTTTAAATCTATATGATTAGTATCACACCCTGTATCTAATACGGCAACGACTACATCTTGCCCCTTCACACTCTTTTCCCATACTTGCGGAGCGTGAATCATTTGTACACCTGGTGGAATTTCATTTACTTGTTCTACCACCTTATTTACGGTAAACGGAATCAATTGTATACCTTTTTGTTTATTCACTGTACTACTCATCGTAATCCCTCCTGAAAATGTATTATTTTCATTTCAGACCACTTTTGAATACTTGTAAATGTAACATTCGTTTTATTCTTTTTGTTTTCCTTCTTTTCAAATATTTCTCAACATCATTTACTAACTCTATACTACTTTTTTATTTTCCCTATGATTTGTAGGAAGTAACACCCCATGTCGTTCAACTACTAACCAAAATAAGAGAACCAATTAATGGTCCTCTTACAGTCTTTTAAAAGAATGATATGTAATTTGAAAAATAATATAAATTAAGACTAAACCTCACTCTTGTTTAAAAACTTTTCTATTTCTTTTACTAAATATTCCGCTCCCTCTATCCCAACAGTAATATTTCCATTTGCTAATGATATGTTCTGTTCTGAAACATCACCTGTGATTTGGCAAGCATTGTAAGGTTGATATTTTTGTAAAATGATTTTATCTGCTTCTACAAAAATTTCAAGCGGTGATTTGATTTGTATTCCCAATACATCGCGTAATTCTTTAGGGATAACAATTCGTCCTAATTCGTCTACTTTTCGAATAACTCCTGTTGCTTTCATATTTCTCCCCCCCTTACTCTATATTAATTTTTTCACCTCGCTTTTTCCATTTTATCACTTTTTGGCAATACTTGCCTCTTTTTAGAAAATTTTGTACTCGAGTTAAAAAAACACATTTAATGCATACGTAATCTCTCTTTCAATTGTTTTACATAACTTGATCTTATAAGTAAGAAGTATACAATTTGAATACCTATGAAAATACTTAATACAACTGTATTTTCTTTAAACAATGAGTACTCAAACATTTGCCCTAACGCAGTTAAGGCTACTGCCCCATGTAATGTTGCAACACCAATTGGAACGAAGAATAAAAGCGCCAATCGAATTGTAACTACCTTCGATAATTCCCCACTCGTCAATCCAACTTTTCGAATCATTTCGAACAAGCGAACATCATCCTCCAAATCGGAGAATAAACGGAAGTAAAGGAAACTTCCTGCGCAAACGAAAAATACTATACCAATAAAGAAACCTACAAATAAAATCGGTCCTGCAATTTGTAAACTTTGGTTTTGTTCGTACTCTTCCGCACTAAACGTTGACTGTTCTTGATACGGTTTAATTTGATGAGTAAGCTCTTTACCAATTTCAATCTCATCTTTCGTTCTTTCAGTTTTATACATATAATCTTTTGTCTCTATAAATCCATCTTGTAATGAATCATATTGATTATTAGAGATTACATAAACATTTCCTCTTAATATTTTCCCCAATGAAGATGAAGTAACTTTTTTCACCTTTAAACTTTCATTCATATTGGGTAAAGTAATTTCTTTTCTTTCTTTCATCGCTGGCCCTGGTATATCAGCTGACAAAAATACAACCTCTTTATTTGCTACAGTATTAAATGGTTCTCCTGTTAACTTTGCATATTCCTTATAATCTGATTCTTTTATAAAAGTGGCGCTTCTTAACGACTGTTCCTCCGTTTTCTTTGTCGAAATATTAGTTTTTGAAGCTGCTATATTATGTTTCTTTAATCCTTTGTCAATCATTTGTATATGTTGTGATTCGTTACTATTCCCTTGCTTAGAATGGTAATGAAACGCAATTGGTCTCTCCATTATCCCTTTCGTCATGGATGCGAAGCCGACTAATGTCCCTATTGCGGAAAATGCTACAGTAGAAATAATGGTTACAATAAAGAACATTCTTGCGTTATCTCTCATGCGATACGCTAAATCTGATAACGTAATAATATTAGTCTGTGTCCAATAGAAACGTTTACTTTTTTTACATAATCGAATAATAAAGACACTCAGCTGCTTGTACAACAAATACGTCCCAATAATAACTACCGTTGTAACAGGAATCATCATAATAAATACCATTGCGCCATGCGATAGAAGAGCTCCTACATAGCCAGCGCTAAGCAATACTACTGCTAATATTGAAGAAATGATTGATGCTTTCGGTTCCGGTTTTGCCTCTGCTGACCCTCTAAACAACTTCATAATTTTATTTTTACGAATCATTCCTGCACTAAACAATGATATGATCATAAATAATATGAAAAACATAATACTTGTTACAACAATTGCTTTCATCGGTATGTAATAGGATAAGGAGATATCTAGTTTTAATATCATCGGGGCGACAAATAGTAATACCCCTGAAAATAACATACCTGAAAGAATACCAAAAATAATTGCCCCTATTCCAATCATAATATTTTCAAAAAAGATAAGACGCTTTAATTGATATTTCGTCATACCTAGCATCATTAAAATTCCTAGCTCACGCTTTCTCGTTTTTAAAAACATTCCCATCGAATATAAAATAAAGAAGAATGTAAATAAGTAAATAATAGACTGTGCAAAAGACATACTTACGAATACGTACTGACCCAATTCTCCTGCACTTAATGCCGGATGAAACGCAAAAAATGAATACACAAAAAAGGCCATAATAGCAAATGCACTACTCAAAAAATAGGCTGAGTATGTCCGTCTATTTCGCGTTACATTCCGATATGCGAGTTCTCTAATGTTCATATTACTTCTCCGCCCTTCTTTCTACTAACTATGTTTTTATATTAGTAAAGTACGGAAATACCTTCCATCGATTCAAATGACAAAAACCTTACAGTTTTGAAAGGTTTAAAAAAATTGCTTATACGTAGTACTTTATTTATAATGACTACATTCATATTCATACACACATCCTATTGTATATTCGTTAATTTTGCGAAATAATAAAGGATAGAAGTATGTACCATTATACATATAAACTTATTTACCGCTTTAATATGAATAGGAGGAAACATAATGACATTACAAGAACAGATTATGAAAGCATTACATGTTCAGCCTGTAATTGATCCAAAAATTGAAATTCGTAAACGAGTTGATTTCTTAAAGGATTATGTAAAAAAAACAGGTGCAAAAGGATTTGTACTTGGTATTAGCGGCGGACAAGACTCTACATTAGCAGGACGCTTAGCACAACTTGCAGTTGAAGAAATTCGTAATGAAGGTGGTAATGCAACGTTTATCGCCGTGCGTCTTCCTTATAAAGTACAAAAAGATGAAGATGATGCACAATTAGCATTACAATTCATTCAAGCAGATCAATCTGTTGCATTTGATATTGCTTCGACTGTTGATGCTTTTTCAAATCAATATGAAAACTTATTGGGTGAATCATTAACAGATTTCAATAAAGGTAACGTGAAAGCACGTATCCGTATGGTTACTCAATATGCAATTGGTGGACAAAAAGGGCTACTTGTTATCGGAACAGATCACGCTGCAGAAGCTGTAACAGGGTTCTTTACAAAATTCGGAGATGGTGGTGCAGATTTATTACCATTAACGGGATTAACGAAGCGCCAAGGACGTGCATTATTACAAGAGTTAGGTGCAGACGAGCGACTTTACTTAAAAATGCCAACAGCTGATTTATTAGATGAAAAACCAGGTCAAGCTGACGAAACAGAGTTAGGTATTACTTATGATCAATTAGATGATTATTTAGAAGGTAAAGCAGTTCCAGCTGACGTTGCAGAGAAAATTGAAAAACGTTACACAGTGAGTGAGCATAAAAGACAAGTACCAGCGTCAATGTTTGATGATTGGTGGAAATAAATAAAACATAAAAAAGAAGCTAATCTCATTTAGCTTCTTTTTTATATGTTAACGATATACCCCTACTCTTTTCTCCAATAAATCTTGCAGGCAATCTTCATGCTGTTTACAAAATAACGGTGGCATGTCGTCTAACGGGAAAAACTTCAAATCCAACGTTTCATCACCATCTACTTTTTTTTCGCCTCCAACTATTGAGAATGAAAAGAACATCGTAATTGACTGTGCCTTGTCTCCATTTGGATATGATTGAAAATATTTTGTATACACTCCAATAAGCTCATTTATTTCTACATCATACCCGGTTTCTTCTTTTATTTCTCGGATTGCAGTTTCCGCAGCCGATTCTCCTATCTCCATTGCGCCACCTGGAAAGCCCCAAGCGTTAAAGTCTCCTCTTTTTTGCAGTAATACTTCCCCTTCTTTATTAAATACACAACCACCGGCAAAGTTTAAGAAAACATAATCATGCCCTACTTTTTCACGTAATTCTTTTATATAATTCGCCATTCTCTTCCCCTTTTCATACTTCTTCTATCGCTATTTCTTATCTTTTTCAAGCAATTCAATAATTCGATCTAGCTTCTGGTTCATATTAATCACGTGGTGTTTCTTTGCAACGCTGCTTTGTAATACTCTTCTAATAAACAAAGTAAATGATATGAAAAACAAAACGATAAGTCCGATTACTAAACAAGTATATATCAATGTGAAAATATTACTTTCGAACAAGTTCATTCAGCATTCACATCCTCTCCTTTTTATTTTATCACATAATTCCCAATATTTTAAAGTGATCAACAAATATAAAAAGAGCATCTTTTACAGATGCTCTTTCTCATTGCTTAATACGTAAATGTAATTGTCGCCAATGAATAACCAGCCAATGCACTATAAGGCGCTACTTGATAAGACACACGCTTTGCACCTTTTGGCCAATTTATTTCATTTAATACTTTCTTTATATCTTGCATCGTCCCATCCATGGACTGCTTATATCGCACTTCTACTTTTTCTGGTTTGGCTGCAAACTGTTGCTGCAACTTTTGCTTAAATTCATTATAATTTTCTGCTCCGTATTCTGCAGATAAGTATTGTAAATTTGTTTCTTTTAACATCTGCTCATATACGACCGTTTTTGAGCTACCAGCTTTTATTTTGTTTGTTAATTCACCAAAATAACTTGTAGTTGCTGCTGGATATTTACTACGATCCCAGTCGTGATCTTTACTTAACTGTTCGTCAGACATGTTAAAATATGAGTAAGTTACACGCCCTGCTTTATCTGGTACTGGATCATCAAATGTAGTATCTAGGTGATACCATTTGTTTTCAATGTTCACTAAATTCCACGCGTGAGCTTGTCCGTTTCCTGTGCCTGTTACAATATGGTTTTGAATACCTGCCTCTTTTAACAACTCATACGTTAATAATGTATATCCTTGGCAAACGGCAGAACGATTCGCTAATGCTTCATATGCTGTATACGCTTGATAAGACGTATCATAAGACACATGCTTAACAACGTAATCGTGAATAGCTTTTACTTTCTCATGCTCATCCATCCCTGGTTTTACAATTGATCCAACAATTGATTTCGCCTGAGCTTTTACATATTGAGTTTGTTCTTTTGATTCACGGTATTTTACTTGCAGTGTAAACGTATAGTCCCCTGGCATTCCTTTAATAGAATATCTAGTAGACGCTACATTATATTTTACATACTCATCAGCATCTACAATTTTATTAAACTCACCATACAATTGATCCATAATATTTCTAGCATTTCTATCTTTTGTTTTATATGTGATTGTAATATTTTCTTCTCGATTATCAATCTGTTTTTTTAATTCTTTTCTGAAATCATCTAATAACTTTACATCTGATTGTGCTGTCACTGTAGTCGGATTTGTAGCTGCATAAGATACAGATGACGCTTGCAAGCCTCCCATTACTATAGTTGAACAAAGTGCGGCAGCTGTCACATACTTACTTGTCTTTCCCATCTTGTCACTCCTTATATTCTATAACTATACGAAAAAGTATCGTATAGTTTCAGAGTATACAATACTTTTTCGTATAGGTCATATGAGATTATGCATATTAACTAATTCACATAAAAAGGTTGTTCTTTTTAAAAGAACAACCTTTTTTCATTAGCATGTTTGTAATACACAGCATGTATTTTCAAAACGTTGATTTTTCAAATCTTCATTACTAATACAGAAATATAGCATCCCTAGTTCTCCCCAAACCATATTACAATTTTTATGATCTGAATCAATTTGGAATAAAAGAGTCATTTGTTGCGGGTCTACTCCCATATATTCTCCTGTCTCATATAACACTTCCTCTTGTACAGAGAATGGCTCACCAAAAATTTGATGGTTATCGTAGTTATCCGGAATTAGCTCTTCAAGTAATTGCAAGAAACGATCTGAATCAGCCTCATCTTCAATGAAAAGTTCTGGTAATTTGTATGTCAGTTCAAAAGTAATTGTACACTGGTTATATTTCGCTTGTACTTCATTTCCTCTTCGTAATTGCTCTACAGGAACATCATAATAAAGTACACGCCCAGCCTCTGTTAGCTTCACATTTTCTTCAAAATAATTTTCAATGCAAAAGAAATACAGCATCCCCGTCTTAGGAAGATTGTGATCCATACCAACGTTTTGTAAATCACTTAAGTTAAATTGCGCGATAAATTGTAGTGGATTTCCTTTATGCTTTGGATATTCAAATAAAGCTGGTAAATCAGGAACTCCTCCCATTTTCGAACTACCTATCGCAACAGTTTCCTGCTGCTTTGGCACAACTTTTATACAAGGAAATACAGTATTAATAAGTTCATCTTTCAAGTGTGTTAGTTCATATTTATCAATTAATACTTCAATTTTTTTATTCATAAATTCTCCTTACATTTACATACTTATTTATATCATAGTACAAAGATTATACTTCATTCTTTACAAAATCAACAAGCCTCCAAAAAACGGGCTTATCCTTCGTACGCGAACAAGTTTAAAAAAGCATACTATACATTGTTCCTACAAACACGATAGTTCTTTAGTTCTTCCAGTACATTTTCCCCTCGTTCATTTTTATTTTTAATATAAGGAGGAATTCCACATGGGTTACGGATATAGTTGCGGCGGTTACGGTTACGGCGGTAGCTGTGGTGGTTGTGGTTACGGAGGTTTCGCTTTATTAATCGTTTTATTTATCCTTCTAATCATCATCGGAGCTAGCTGTTGGGGCGGCTTTGTAGGCTGCTAGTAAACTTAAAAACCATTGTAAAAAAGCACGTACACTACGTGCTTTTTTGCCATTTCCAAATCTTTTATTTGAAAGGAAGTATGTTTAATGAAGATCGATGGTGTTTTTGAAGGAGGCGGTGTACGCGGTATTGCACATGTTGGAGCGATTTGCGCATTAGCCGAAAAAGGTTATGAATGGGAACGTGTAGCTGGAACATCAGCTGGTGCAATTATCGCGGCACTTTTAGCTGCAGGATATTCTTGTTCAGAGCTAAAAACCATTATAACTGATATCGATTATAACAAATTTACGAAGAAAACCTTTATTGACAAAATCCCCTTTATCGGAAAAGGACTAAGTGCATGGACTACTCTAGGTATATACTCTAATGTATTTATAGAAGAATGGATTGAAGAATTACTTCGAAAAAAAGGTGTTCATTTATTTACTGATTTACCGGATCTAAACAAACTCAAAATCATCGCTTCTGATATTAGTAATGGTAAAATGGTTGTCTTTCCTGACGACTTACCAAACTACGGATTTTTAAATTATCGCTTCTCTATCGCTAAAGCGGTAAGAATGAGTAGTACAATCCCCTTCTTCTTTGAACCCGTAAAATGGAGAACTCCAAAATGGAAGCAGCCTTGTTATATGGTTGATGGAGGAATTCTAAGTAATTATCCAATTTGGATCTTCGATTCACCTACCACTCCTCGCTGGCCGACTTTCGGATTTCATTTTGTAAAAGATGAGATTCAAGCTGACCCTGCTCACTATAACGAGCCTATTTCTATGTTCAAAGGACTATTTAAAACAATGATGCAAGCTCATGATTTACGTCATTTAGATAAGGAATCAAAAGCAAGAACGATTACAATTCCAACAGGAACGATTACAAGTACTAATTTTGAACTGACGAAGGAAGAAAAAGAATGGCTTTACAATTCTGGTTATAACTCTGCTAATAAATTTTTACAAGCTTGGAACTTTAGGCAATATATTGATGAATATAGAAAAGGAAATCAAGACCGAAAGACAAATCGATTTTTTCGTCAACTTGACTCATAATATTATTACTTTGCATATAAATACGAGAACGTTTAACAACTTAATAATAAATAAGCCTAGTAATTTCTTATATTACTAGGCTTATTTATTATTATATAATCTCGTACATTGTTTAAGGATACGTTAACCCTTCGGCTTCCTCTGCAGTAATAACTATGTAACGATTTCCCGTTCTTAATCCTAACAGTTCTGCTTTTTCAATCGCTTCTTGCTTCGTCTCCGCATAAGCAGCTAAATATTTTTCTCCATTGATCATTTGGCAAATTACATATTGTTTCATTACTTTCTCCTCTTACTTTTTCATTAGTTGTGCAAGTTTTTTTATACCTATTTCAATTTCTTCTAACGTTGCGTATGAATACGATAGGCGCAAAAATTGATTTGCACTTCTATCATATAAAGTACCTGGGTTTAATAAAACCTTTTCTTGCAGAGCTTTATCAAATAAACTGCGATATGAAATGGGTACTTTTATATGTACCCATATATAAAATCCCCCTGTTGGTTCATGCCAAGTTGCTATTTCACGAAGATATTTATCTAACATTAGTAACATAAAATCTCTTCGTTTTTTCAATTCACTTCTTACAAAGCGCAAATGCTCATCATATAGACCATTTGTAAACCACTCCGCTGCAATTTGCTGGGATATAGTGCTTGAACCATAATCTGTTTGCATTTTTATGTCTGACAATCTTTGAATTACTGGCTCAGGTCCAACAATCCATCCAATTCTTAACCCTGGACTAATTACTTTGGACATGCTTCCAATATGTAGTACGATTCCATTTTTATCATAGGCTTTTAAAGGTTTCGAACAAGGTGCATCAACCCATAAGTCTTGATACACTGCGTCCTCTATAATAGGTAATCCAATTTCATTACATATTTCCATCACTTCTATTCGTTTCTTCGCATTCATACTAAAGTTCGTTGGATTATGAAAAGACGGGATTGTATATAAAATAGATGCATTAAATTGCTTCTTATATTTTGTAATATATGATGTATTTAAACCGTTCTCATCCATTGGTATTCCAATGAAACGCATTCCTGCGGATTGAAAAACATTAAGCGAATATAAATAGGATGGTTTTTCTAATAAGATGGATGCCCCTTTTGGAAGCAGCCCCATAGAGATAAGTTGCAGCGCTTGAATTGCTCCTGAAACAATTAATATAGAGTCAGGAGATACATATACACCATGCCCCTTTAAGTATTCGGAAATCTTTTCCCTTAAATAAAAATTTCCTTTCGGCTCTTCATACCCAAGCGTCACATTTGACTTTAAAAGCTTATTCATAATTTCTTTCATCTTTTTCTCAGGTAAGAGACTCGGCGCGAGCTCACCTGTTCCTAATCGAATTACATGTGGATAAAATTCAGCTTGATTAATCTCCTGAATAGCTGGGAGATTCGGATAATGAAGTCCTGTTTCTACATAAGACTGCCAATTAGGCGGGGGTGCGTAAGTTGAAGCATTCTCATTATTATTTACAACAATTGTTCCTTTCCTGCCATTCCCTTCAATGTATCCCTTCGCAACTAGTTCATCGAAAGCCATTACAATTGTGCTTCGATTCACACCAAATGTATGTGCCAAATCTCTTTGTGAAGGTAATTTCGTTCCAACGGTCCATTCTCCATTAACGATCCTTTCTTTTATATACGTTTCTATTTGTTTATACAGAGGAGTCGCTAGAGACATATTCGGTTTCCAAACGAATCTTTCCATTATATCACCTTATATTCTTTTTGGTTGGTAACCTCCCCAACCATATGGATGGATACAAATTTTCATTTCTTCTATACAATATACACTATCATAATGAATTAAAATAGGAGGTAATATGATGAGTGAAGCAATTATTCATGGTATCATTCTTGCATTTGGACTTATCATTCCATTAGGTGTACAAAATGTTTTTGTCTTTAACCAAGGTGCGAGCCAACCAAACATTTGGAGGGTAGCCCCCGTAATATTAACTGCCTCTATATGTGATACGTTACTCATATTGATTGCAGTGCAAGGTGTCTCCCTTGTACTCCTTACTTTTTCTTGGCTAACTAACTCGTTATATATAATTGGATTTTTCTTTCTTCTATACATGGGCTTTGTTATTTGGAGAAGTAACCCTTCCAACGATGTAAAACAAGAAAAAAGTATGCCCTTAAAAAAGCAAATCCTTTTCGCAGCATCAGTTTCGTTATTAAATCCACATGCTATTTTAGACACAATCGGTGTAATTGGAACAAATTCTATTCAATACATAGGAAGTGAAAAATGGGCTTTCACACTTGCAACTATTATCGTTTCTTGGATTTGGTTTATAAGCTTAGCTTTAGCGGGGAAATTTCTAAAAAGACTAGACTCAACCGGAAAGACAATTTTATTATTAAATAAATTTTCTGGTCTCATCATATGGGGTGTCGCACTTTATATGTTAAAACAAGTTATTTATTCTTAATGAACGAAAGAGAATTACATGTTACTCAAAACATCATGCAATTCTCTTACAAATTATGAAGTAGGTTCCGGTTTCTGTTTTACCGCCTTTGCATCCTTTGCTGGTTTAATCCAAATGATTGCTATGACAGCACCAATGGCAGCGAAAATACTAGTCAAATAAAACACTTCATGGTCCGCCCCTTTCATGAAAAAAGAATATAAAGGTGGTCCAGCTGCTACACCGATAAATCGCATTGAACTATAAAAGGACGTAACCGTTCCCCTCTGCTCCTTTTCAATTCCTTGTGTAATGAGGGCATCTAAACATGGGAGAGCCATACCAATCCCTATCCCCATAATAACGAGACAAAGAAGTAGTAAATAAATCCCTTTTATAAATAAAGGAATGATGACTGATGCAGCTGCCATTAAAAAACCAATATAAATACACTTCTTCATAACATTTTGATTATCTCCAATTTTTTTACCGGCCATATATGAACTAATTGACAGTACAAGTAACGGGATAGCAAGCACACACCCTTTCCATATACCATGAATGTCATACTTTGATTCCAGTATAGTCGACAAATAAAAGAGAATTCCGAATAAAATAAGCATAATAATTGCACCTAATGCAAAAATGGCAATTAACCATCTTCCTTTTTCTCGAAACGTAGAAAGAATAGATTTTATAAACTCTTTAAGTGGTGGTACTTCTCCTTCTTGTTTCTTTGCCTTTACTAGAACAAGTAATAAAACAATTGATACTACGCATAAAACTGGAATCGCCCAAAACGGTAAGAACCATACAACAGCAGCAAGAGCAGACCCTAAAATAGGGCTCAGCACTTTCCCAAATGTATTGGATGTTTCTATGATTCCTAAACCTGTACTAACTTGTTTTTCGTCTTTGTATAAATCACCAACACACGGTATAACAACTGGCATTGCACCAGCAGCACCAATACCTTGAATCGCTCTACCAATCAATATCCAATTGTAGGGATTATCAACTTTCCAAGATACCCAACCAGTTATCGCTCCTCCTATAGCTGCAATCAGCAAACTCGGAACCATTACCATCTTTCGTCCCCATCTATCTGATAAATAACCAGCAATCGGTATAAGTAGAATGGCTACGATAGAGTAAATTGTAATAATCATGGATACTTGAAACGATGAAATATGTAATTTCTTTTCAATAGTCGGCAGAATTGGGATGAGCATTGAATTCCCTAATGTCATAACAAGTGGAACTGATGCAAGCGCAATTAAACAACAGTTTTCTTTTTTTAACATGTTGGCTTCGAAACCTTTCATCATATATTTCTTACCATATAATAGCCCCGCTGGAACGTAACTTTTCATTCCACCAGGGCTATTACATCTTTACTACTTCCCATTCACAACAAAAGAAATTGGGGAAATTATAGTATTATTCCTATTCTTTGAATCCAGTTCACAATATATCCATACCAATTAATTGAAAAAAAAAGAAAGGAAGAATCCTTCCTTTCTCCTATAACCTTCTACAATTAGCGAGTATATCCGCCACCAAGTTGTTGTTCTGCCATCGCTACAAGGCGTTTTGTAATTTCACCGCCTACAGAACCGTTTGCACGTGAAGAAGTATCAGCGCCAAGTTGTACACCAAACTCTTGTGCAATTTCATATTTCATTTGATCTAAAGCTGCTTGTGCTCCATGTGATGCTAATTGATTAGAATTACGATTTCTAGCCATTACCAATCACCTCCTTATTTATATATAAATTGTGTTAAATTCAAATTAAAATACATGGAAATTTTTGGTTATTTTTTACCATAAAAAAAGAGCCTCTAAAACGAGACTCTCACATCATTTCACATTACGAAGTTACTACTTCTAATTTTCTATTTATTAATACTTTCATTTCTTCTTTTAATATCTCTTTTGCATTATGTCCAAACCATTCTAAGGAAGCAAAAAGATCCGTACCTCTCACTTCCTGAATAATCTCATCATAATTTACAATACCTTCAAATAACGGAACCATACCAATACGACTTCCTGCTGCAGCATATACATTGTTAGGTTCAAACACATGCAAATAATCCGCTGAAGATATATTCTTAAAATGGTAATGTAGTGTCCACGGCTTTAATCGCTGGAAACTGTCTATTGGATCTGCGCCAGACTCCCATATATGAAGAAAATCAAGATTTATTTTTAAATTCGGATGATTTACTTCTTCTAATAACTCTATAGTAGAAGGCAATGTGTCCGTTAGTGTATTGGGATGTGTTTCTAACAGCACATACATATTGTGCTGAGCAAACACATCACAAATCTTACGTATTCGCTTCACATACTCTTTTCTCTCTTGTTCCGAGAAGTCCTTGCTCCCTTTTTGCCCAGCAAACGTGCGAATTTTATTCGTATTAAACCAATTAGCTAGTACTACAAGTTGTTCACTTTTCTCTATCGTTTTTTCAAAATCTGCTGATAATGATATATCTAAGTAATCACTTATCATCGTAATTTCTAAGTTTTTATCCTTTAGAAAATTCAATTCTCGTTCTGTCGTTTCACGTTCTTGCATGTACAAATTTTGTGCATGCGTCCCCCATAATTCAATTCCTTCAAAACCGTTTTCATATGCAAATTGAACAATATCAGTAAATGAAATTAATTGATGACGAAATGAAATGGTACATAGCGAATATTTCATAGCATTAAACTCCCCTATCTTAAATTCAGTTAGCTTATTAAAGAGTTGCGACAGATTGATTTGTTTTCATACCTTTCCATGATAGAAACTGTCTCTCTAATTCCTTCTTAATTTGCAGTTCAATTGCATTCATTTCATCCAGTTTTTCAATAATCGATACTAGCATACCTTTATTATTCGTCATCGCCATTTTAATTGCACGATACTGTACATTTGTAAATCCTTGTACAATATCCTCTACCCGATCACACCAATAATCAAATTCTTGCTCCGAATATTGCAACGTTTCACGGAAGTATGCAAAGGCATGCTCATAACTATATTTACGAATTGCAAGTACTGGTATTTGTTTTACTGCTGCTACAAGTCCAGAAAGCGCATATCCTTCTTCCTCATTTGCCATTTTTACAATTAAATTTTTCAGTTCCATAGTCAGTTCATTGTCGTTCTTTTTGAATGTTTCTGTGAAATAACTAGCTACTGTTTCTTGCGTTGGCTCCCCAATTCCTTCTATATCAATGAAATACCCTCCACCAAATGGGTTATCTTGAATAGAGTGAAGTACTTTTTCTCTTTCCATATTTCCTTCCCAACGAAAATCAGGATCTAGCATGAACCACTCTTCTTCTTTCTCTGTTTTTGATATCATTAAATAATGTGGAAACGGTTTTTGATGAAATTTATTTTCCCTCTCTGGTAATAGAGACATATCAACCATTACAATGACATAACGATTTTCCGGCTTGTTTTCTACTAATTCTAAAAACGTTTCTACATTGCTCTCTTTATCTTTTGCATGATCATACCATTCGTTTACTTTAATACCGTACAATTTTTCAAACCAAAGTAAATAATGATCATGGTTAATGTTTTCAGAGTGATATGAAATAATTCCGCCTTCTGTTATATCAAAATCTCCATCCCATAGTCCAAAATAAAATGGACGAAAATCAATGTCGCTACGCCTTTTTATAATTTCACAAAAACAACTCACTAAACAGTGCACTTTAATTGAAGTCATACTCTCATCCACTTTCCTAAAGGTTAGTTATTCACATTTACTTCCTGTAACGGCTGTAACTCCTCCATAAAATCAAGCAAAGATCCTACAGTAAGAAATGCCTTTGGATCTACCTCATCCTCTGGAACGCATAGCTTTACATCCATTTCTATGTATACAATAAGCTGTAACATCATTACCGAATCTATATATAAATCTTGATTTAAGCGCATCGTTTCTTCTAAATGCGTTACATTTTTCAGTTCCATTTTTTCTATCATAATTTTTAACACGGCATTCTTTAACGCTTCCCGTCTCATGTTGTAACCTCTCCCATCTCTAGTAACTTTCTACTTACTTTTCCAGTTTTATTTTTAGGAATTTCATTTACACTTTCAATTTCATGCGGAACTTTATAAGAAGGTAAGTGCTGAATACACCATTCTCTTATTTGTACTGGATCAACATGAGATATCACTTTCGCTTTAACTATTTCGCCCATGACAGGATGTTTCCCTCGATATACAATTGCCTCTTGCACACCTTCCAATCGAAGCATCGTTTCTTCTACCTCTATAGGAAAGACTTTTAATCCTGAAACATTAATTACATCGTCCATACGCCCCATAAAATGAATGCCACGCTCAGATTTATACCCTAAATCTTTCGTGAAAATTTCCTTATCATTCATTTTCACGACGATTTCTTCCGGTGCATTTTCATCTGAACCTATGCTTATACTCGCATGAGGTAGAGGGTTTCCTAAATCTAAATGGCTCTTCATATCATGACATATACTAATACAACCTGCTTCAGAACAACCGTATTGCTGCATCATATATGTTGTCATTTCTTTTAGTTTATAAAATAGTGCTTCTGGCAAAGGCGATCCTGATGTCATAATTTTATGAAACTGAAACGTTCCTAATGGAAAACTCCCCATAATGTGTAACATAAGTGGTACTGCATATATAATATGTTTTTCTGTATTGCGAACTACATTTAATGCGAATTTAGGATTTTTGTTCGTAATGATTACAGGCTTGCTCCCCCTCGTAATTGCTGATAACGTACCACATATTAGTCCGTATGAATGTGAAACAGGAGCCATAACGATTGGCACTTCATCTACTTCACAGTTTAAAGCTTCATTATAGGCAGTAATTTCTGTATCAACTTCCATCCATGCTCTACGAATCAGTTTCGGTTCTCCCGTAGTTCCCGAACTATATTGCAATAAAGAAGGCTCTTCTAGTAAAAAGTTCCCTACTTCTAATTTTGTAAAATCGCCATATTCTCCATATAAAACTCCTACACAATTTGCACGCTTTGCCATTTCAATAGCCGTTTCTTTTGGCGTATCTTCATGTATAAGTAATACTGATGATTTCTTTTCTTTTAAGAAAAACACAAGCGTAATAATATCGAATGGATCTTTCAGACAAAGTGCAAATCTATTTCCTTCTGCTTCTTGAAATTGTTCCATTTCCTCATAAACTTGTAATCTCAAATTAAAATCACTTTTGCTATACTCTTGTTTATTAACGATTAGCATAATTTCCCCCTGTAACAACTGATTTTTGTTTCATAAGTTGTCTTACTCTATACAATGGATTTGGAACTTCATGAACAAGCGATTCCACATCCATATATAATCGACGTTTCGTTAATTGTTCAGCATAGAATGTAGGTGCATATAATTGAATATTTTCAAATCTACCTTTCAAATGTGGATATATTCTTAAATGATCTTCAATTTCTTCAACAACCATCATCCAAAAATGTTCTTCTTTCAATCCATATTCATCCGCAAGTACGAATGCTAATTCTCCTAAATTAAACAGGAAAAGTGCATCTAACACCATCTCTTGCAAACATTCGATGCGATCCATTTCAAAGAAATCATTCATTTTTCCATTCGCATATGTTTTATGCATTTTAGTAAAGTCGGGACATTTGTCAACTTCTTTCAAATATGGACGATAAAACTCAAGCCCTTCATGAAAATCCTTTAACGCAATACGAACAGGCACCCCTTCTTTATGGACTAGAATCATATTTTGTCCATGTGATTCCAGTGCGATACCATGCTCTACAACAAGATGTATAACTGGTATTATCGCTTTTTGAATAAGTAATTGTAGCCAATCCTTCATTCCATATTTGTTCAACCACGCATCAATAATTGGTGTACCATCTTTCTCTTTAGCGTATAAACCATTAAAAGGAATTGCATCCTCTTGTGCATCTAAATACTTATGAATGCTTTCGCGCCAAATACATCCTAATGAACCATATATAGCTTTCTTATTCGTGTCATACGTTACACTTGAAAACTCGCTTAACAAGATTAAACGTGCTTCATCCATTAAATAGGCGTCATTACTTACAACATCATTTAACCAATTTGATATTGCTGGTGCACTCACAACAGAGTATGGTTTCAGTGTACGGAGTGTTGAAGTGTTGAGTAAATTCATCGATAATTTAACGTACGGTTTCTTTGGACTCGTAATATTTCTTAACGTTCTCATTGACTGTTGCGCGCAATAATCGTCCTCTGATGTTCCTAAATAAATAATAAAATTACCCTGTATATGATCCCCATAATTTGAAATGATGAAATTCACCCACTGCCATGGGTGAACAGGTATAAACACGTACTGTTTTGGATAACATCCCCTATTACGAATTCGTTCCATAAACTCTTCTAATTTATGATCGCCAATCTCCTCTTTTAAAAGGTCGTTATACATCACTTCATTCTCATAACCTACAGTCGCATAATTCTTATGCGCTGCAATCCAAATGAGTTTTATTGGCTGCATAAATTCATATCCATATTGAAAATTGTCACGATATTGAAATCCAACACGTGCTTTATAACTAGGGTGATATGGATGGCCGTCTATTAAATGGCTTTCAAACTCATCGTAAGATTTTTGAGTATATTCTTTCTTATTATTTCTTTCATATTGTGCAATCGTGTCTTTAAATATTGTTTGTTCTAATTCGTGCATAAAAGAATCTAATTTAGCTTGTTCTACACTAGCAACCCGAAAAACTTCTTCTAGAAATTGCGAGACAGATTGTATTTCTTGCTGTTCATCTTGGACTCTTACTATTAATGAGTCTAAAGAAATACGTCCAAATGTCATCCGTTCCCTGCCATAGCATTTGTACGTGACACTTTTTTCTTCTTCATCAAGTCCTTGTATTATAAAAAGAATTTGTTCTTCTTTTTCTATGCGAACCGGTGTAATAATCCCCTCATAAATTAACGATTCTACTAATTGACGTAGCACTCTTCTTCGTACTGAAATGTAATCTTCTGATTCGAGCGCCTTCAATACTTTCGTATGATACATGTCCACTCTCATAAAACCCTCCACCTTATGACAAAATACCATTATTTGTATTACGTGAAATTTTAACGCTATTTATGAACGAACAGCCACTTCTCTAACGAGCGGATTATGTACTTGCACATAAATTGCTTGCTCTAATGGATTACTTAACTCATCGACATCGAAAAATCTCGTTAGTAAATTTGCTTTACACGCTAACTTATCTTCGTCCAATAATTCTCTTAAAAATGTTGAAGGTTCCCGGTTATACGGAAGGAATGATTCAAGTACAGACCTTAATTCCGAGAGAAGAATTTCCTCCTTAATTAATCCTGCTGTGCCAAAACCATTAATGAGGCCAAACATATGATTGAAAATTAAGTAGTAACGAAATCTCTCATCCACAATATAGTCGTCATATAAATTTCCAGTACGTTCTCCAATACCAACTAATTCATTATTAAGCATCTCTTTCATTGAATTACAGAAATAAAATCCTTGATTATCACGGAAATAATATTTGACCGGATAACCATCTTTTAGCTGAACAACGCTATTTTGCTGATGAGCTTCTAATGCAACACCATACTGTAAATACATCCATACCATTGGCTTTAAAGAAATATTCATATATCGTCTAAACCACTCTAAGCTTACTTCTTCACAGCTTTTACTTTCTAAATCTGCTAGGCGATGAATAATATTCGATAACCGCGTACGCTCCCCAGGTATAGCGTCTTGAACTAGCCCAGCAATTAATGTTGCGTCGTTTGCATGTTCACTATAAAAAGGGTTCTCGCGAATAATCACTTCAAATCCAGATTCTTGTGTTCCATAATTTAATGTAATATAGGCTGGATCACAAATAAAATCAAAGCCTGGAAATCTTTCTCGTACTTCACCAATAGCCGTATTTAACATTTCCTTCCCTTCAAGACCACTCTCAAGTTCTTTCAGTTTATTAATACGCATTGAATTTGTTACTTTCACCGGAAATGAAAACTTAAGCATATACTTCGAATCGGGATGATACAGTGTCCTTAGTGATGATGTTGCCATATAATACTTACCTACAGGTCCAATATACTCAAGCAATTCTTGAACTATCCAATCTTGTACGTAAGCTTGATGCAAGAGCCATTCTGCCTGAAGCGGATGAATTGGAATTAATGCATATTGATCTTCCTTACAGTACTTCGCTATAAATTCCTTACTAACCATCTCATCATTACTTAATTCTTCTTTTATAATCGTTGTTGTAGAATCTGATAATAATGATTTTTCATTTACTATACTTTTATGGGCCCGAAAATAATGAAGCTGACATTCTCCTTTTAATTCTGGAGAATACATTTCACTTTTCCAATCTAATATCCCCTGTCTACTCTTTGGTGTAGGATGAGTTAAATGCCCAAATAATAAAGACTGCTCCGCTTCTATAAAAGTTGTATGGAAACCGTATAATGCGGATGTATCTTCTATTCTCTCTTTTGTAAATTCCTCAATATTTTGACAACTACAGATAACTCGAAGCATAAGTTCCGCAGGATTCGTTCCTTCTCCGTAGTTGATAGACATCTCTTTTATTAAAAATGTAATAACTGTAACGTAATCTGCTTTAATAACAGAATTACTATCTCCAATTTGATAATACAATTGTTCTCCAAACAAATGACGATCTGTTGATGATTTATATATAACTTCTCCATACAAAGTAACGTTCTGTGCCGATAGCCGACAACATAAATATGTGGGGACTGTATCTCTATTCAACGTATTACTGAAGATACTCTTCATTCTTTCATCCTCTGTAATCCATTCTCCACTCCCCGTTTCTCTTAAATAACAGTTTAAAAAGCTTTGTAATGTTGCATGTTCTGCGATTTGTTTCGCATGCTGCATACTGGTCCTCCTCTTTATATTAAAGCTATCGAAATTTCATATAATAAACGATAATTGAATGTCGTTATCAATTATGATTCTAATTGATAATGATATTCAATTCAAGAGTATATTTCAGAATTTTTTTATCTGATTTAATTTTTCTTGTTTTCTCTCTTTTCTTTAATCTAGTTAAAAATACACGAAAAAAATACTCAGTTTCAAACTACATACTTACTATTTTTCATTAGTAATCTATCCAAAATGGTTAAACAAAAGAGGTATACCTTAATTGGTATACCTCTTTCAAACATAAAGTTTACATAATAATATTATTTAAGTAAATCTATATAACTGTTTGTATAACAAATTCAAATCTCTCCAACAATACGCTGTTTCTTCTACCCTTACTCTCTCTAAAAATTTCGTATCAATTTTTTCAGGGTTAAATTTTTCATAAAACTTTTTAGAAGGATTATTCGTAACAACCCAAACTAAAAGTGATTGCATATCATTGTTTATACAATCCGATAATAAAGCTTGAAATAACTTTTGTCCTATTTTCATTCCTTGATACTCTTGTAAAAGGTAGATTGCATATAATTCTCCATCACAATTATATGTACCAGTTCTTTCTACTCCCCCATCGATGAATCCAACTATGTCTCCATTTAAATTCTCTGCTACAAATCTAAATTGATGATTACCTTCTTGTTGAAAAATATCTTCCCATTGTTTTTCTCGTTTCTCATATGCTATATTATCTAGAATTTCGTCAGCAAATATCCCTTTATACGTTGTTTTCCAACTATCAACATGCACCTTTGCTATACCTGGTATATCATCCTTTATTGCTCTTCTAATATGTATTCCCATCATTTCTCCCCCTTGTTACTCATCATTATATCAATTTCATTCCTTAAAAATCCAAATAAAAAAGAGTGAATTCACTTCACTCTTTTTTATCACAATTATCTACTTTCCACTTCAACTGAAACTACTCGATCAATCTCTTTCAGGGAACTATATAACTCTGTTGTATATAAATCTTCTGGAGCTAAAATAACCATCTCTAGTTGCTGAAATGCTCCACTATCTATATCTTTAATTTTCACGCGTTTCACATGCATGCCTAAATTTTTAATTTGCTTAAATATACCATCTAACTCATGATGCTCTTTAACAGTAATTTTTATAGATAAATCCTTTTGTCTTAATGAATACGGTCCTGCAATTTTCACAAGTTGCGGAAGTACATTAATCGCTAAAATAATTAAAACCATAGCAACTGTCGCTTGTAAATAAAATCCCGCACCAATTGCGATTCCTAAAGCTGAAGCAGCCCACACCATAGAAGCTGTTGTTAATCCAGAAATAACGTCATTACTTCTTCGTAAAATGACACCTGCGCCAAGAAAACCAATTCCACTAACAATTTGAGCGGCCAGTCGCATCGGATCCATATTTGTATGTCCTGGAACAGAATATACATGCACAGATTCAATTGAAACCATCGTAATTAAACAACTTGCTACAGAAATAACCATACTTGTTTTCACACCAAGTGGTTTATTCTTTAGCTGCCTATCTATCCCGATGAATAATCCTAAAAAGAGTGCTAAACCTAATTTGAGTAAAAATTCATATGACATATTCCCATTCTCCTTACTTTACAATGTTTCCCTTAGAATAACTCACTATAACTCTTTTATGATATCAATTCCAGTCTTTTCTATTCATTTAACGTAAAAAACCGAAAAAACATTTATAACTATGTTTCTCCGGCTTTTTATTACACTTTAGATTCTTCTTTATTTCTGATCTTTAATCTTAATTTCTGCACCTTTGTAGAATGCTAATTTACTGTCATTATACTCTTTTGTAAATTTGTTAAACTGCTCTTTCGACTTTTGTGCTTCCACATTTAATTCATTAACAGTTTTAACTTTTTCACCGATTTCTTTTAATTTCGTTTCTTTTACTTTTAATTTTTCATACAGTTCTTTTTCAGTCGCTAACACTTTCGTGTAATTTTCATTCATCTTTTGGAATGCATCATAACGATTCTTATACGACTCTTCTACTGCTTTTGCTTGTTTTTGTAACTTCTTATCTTCAATCTTCTCTATATTACTTTGAACAGATTTCGTTTCCTTCTGTGCTTTTTCTAGCATTTCTTTCTCACTTTTCAATACTTTTTCACGATCATCTACATTTGCAGTAGCTTGCTCTATTTTCTTCACAACTGCTTCATTATGATCTTTACCTTCTTGCAAAATTTGAGCATATAATTCTTGCCCTTGTTTCTCTAACTGCTCTAATTTTTTTGCTTCATCCATTAAAGATTTTTCTTGTGTTGCTGCTGTTTCAAAAGCTGTATATAGATTTTCTTCTGGCTTTTCACCGAAACAACCTGTTAAAAGTCCTACTGATAATGCTCCAACTACTGCTACTTTTCCATACTTCAACGTTCATTCCTCCATTACATACGGTTATCATGCCAGAAGTTCACTGGGAAGTGACTCTCTTCATGATAAGCTTCAAACTCATAACCTTTTTCTTTTAGCCCCTTTAAAATTGCTGGCACAGCAGCAACTGATTGCGGGTGAATATCATGCATTAAAATTACTTCTTGTGGTTTTGTTGCATTTGTTAATACGTTTTGAGCAATTTGTGCTGCAGCTGCATCAACTGGCATTTTATTGTATCTCCAATCTAATGAATCAATTGTCCAATCCCACACTTTAAATCCGCCTTCTACCACTTTATTTCGAAGACCTTCATTCAATCCAGGCATCGAACCATATGGAGGACGTGTTAATTTAGGTGATTTCCCAATAATATTAGCGATTAAACCTTGATCTTCTTTCATCTCATTTACATACTCGCCATTTTTATATAACTTTGCGAAATTATGTGTCATACTATGCATGCCTACATAATGACCCTCAGCATTTTCACGTTTCACTAAATCAGGAAATTCTTTTACATTCGCTCCAATTAAAAAGAACGTCGCCTTCGCATCATGTTGTTTTAGCGTATTTAATAATTCAGCCGTATATTTCCCTGGCCCATCGTCAAATGTAAGATAAGCAACTTTTCTTTCTTTTCCATTAAAACGACTTGGTGCCGTTTTATTCATTTCAACTTTCGGCTGTTCACTTGCAAGCTGCACTACATTTTCTTGTTTCGCAACAGCTTTTGCTGGTGAAGTAATTGATTGAAACATGTAATACCCAATAGCTACTGCGGCAATCGCTATTAAAACGACTACTATTTGTTTAATTTTTAAAGCTTTTTCCATTCTATCGAATTCCTCTCCCTATTAATCTTATATATAAATCGCCCAATATAATTATACATCTATTTATTTTTATTTCACCATATAAATAGATTTTATTTGTATTATAATGGGAGTTTTATCAAAATTGTTGTTCCTATTCCTTCTTTACTTGTAACACTAAGCGCACCGCCATGAAGCTCCACCATTTTTTTAACGATAGCTAAACCAATACCTGCACCTGCAGCATGATTATTAATTTGGTAAAATGATTGCTCAATATATGGTAAATGTTCTTTAGCAATTCCAATCCCTTCGTCTCTTACCTTAATCACTGCTTGTCCTTCTATTTTAGTCGCTTCAATGTGTATTGTGCTTTTTTTATGTGAATACTTAATTGCATTTTGAACAATATTCAAGAAAACTTGCTTTAGCCTATTTCGATCTCCCATCAATTCAATTCGGTCTATAGTAGTAATAAATTGAATTTCCTTCTCTTCCGATTTAGGAGTTAATTGCCAAATCGTCTCCTCTAGTATATCGTACAATTGCACCTTTTGTTTATATAAATTAAAATGATTTGATTGTAATCTTGAAAAATCTAACAATTCTTCTACTAAATGAATCAACCTATCTGTCTCACCTGAAATAATGCCCATACCTTGCTTTATTTCTTCTTCTGTTAAATGATCTACTGTTTTTAACGTCTCACTCCAACCTTTAATTCCTGTTAAAGGCGTTCGTATTTCGTGCGAAATAGAGGCAATGAATTCATTTTTCATCTGCTCAGCCTTATCTATTTTATAGGCCATATAATTTAAACTATGTGCCAAGTCACCTAATTCTCCAAGATAATCTTCTTTAATTTTTTGCTTTAATGTGCCTTCTGCAATTTGTGAAGAGGCTTGAATAATGGATTCAATTGGCTCAACAAATGAATTTGCCAAACGTCTACTAATTAAGAAGACGACTCCCGAAATAACAATACCTACAGAAATAGTAAACGTAATAATTTCAATAATCTTTTTATTTACATTTGTTAAAACAGTCGTATATTTTAAAACACCAATAGTTTGTCCTTGATGTATAAGTGGGCTTAGCACCTCTAGTTGTTTTTTATTACCTTTCTTAGTAACTTGATTATACATTTCACCTTCTAATAATGATTGTGGAATATTGACTTTACCTTCTATCTTTTCACCACTTGAAGATTGTATAACCGAGCCGTGACGATCAATTAACTGTAATTCTGTTCCTTCTAATTGAAAGCTACTAATTATGTCACCACTATATTCTTGTAATCGAATAAAGTATAGTGAATTGTATTCTGAAAAAAAACGTGTACTCGTTTTCGCATGAGACTCTATATATTGCACAATACCATTATAATAGTATCGATAAATTGAGACTGAAAATACAACTTCAAATAATACAAGCATAAGTGTAATGACCGTCATAAAATATAAAGTCACTTTCCGTTTCATCTTATACTTTCCTTCCACACATATCCTTTTCCCCACACCGTAAGAATAAATTCAGGTTCTGATGGATTACATTCTATCTTTTGACGTAACCGTCTCATATTTACATCTACCACTTTCGTCTCACCTACGTAATTGGTTCCCCAAATCATATTTAAAATTTCATCACGCGAAACTGGCTTTGAAGCCTGATTCATTAAATACTGTAATATCATATACTCTGTAGGTGTTAAATCGACTAATTGTCCATCTTTATACAATCTTTCTTCTATAATATTTAACGAAAATGGACCTGACGTAACAATATTCGTTTTTTCTTCATGTACTTCTATTCTTCTTAATAAAGACTGTATACGTGCAGTTAATACTACTGGACTAAACGGTTTTGCAATATAATCATCTGCACCTATCCCTAGTCCTTGCACCTTATCTTCATCTTGTACACGTGCGGTTAACATAATAATACCCATTTTTTTATTTTCTTTCCTGATAGCCTTACAAACTTCTAAACCATTAATCCCCGGTAACATTACATCCAGCAGTGCTATATCAACAGTTTGTTCACTCAAAATTTGTAACGCTTCTTCTCCAGTAGTAGCTTCTATTACATAAAATCCAGCACGTTTTGAATTTAAAACAATAAAGCTACGGATTGTTAATTCATCTTCTAAAACTAAAATTTTTGACATAATTCTCACCTCCTACTCTTGTTGATAATCCGCTAGCGGTTTTATATATGCTTTCACTTTTTCAAATTTTGATTGCTTCGGTACTGCATATACGTGAGAAGCCGTTTTAATTGCTGCGCTGTAGCCTTTTATATTGAACCATTCTTTCCGCTTAAAAATATGAACTTCAAGCCATATTTCATTTGTTCTTGTATCCAAAAACTTTTGAGAATTTGATTCTTTTTGCTGATCTGGTATTGTAATTTTCCCTATTAACTCTTTAGGGATTTTCACATAATACCCTTTTTCTATATCTATATATCGTTCTTCAATTGGTTTAATTCCAGATTCACTCCACTGTATGTAACGTTCGAAAAGCGGACTATCACCATGTGATTTATCTTCCCAACCTTTTGGGCGTACAGTACGAACAAATTCAATAATGCCGTCTTCATTAACATCTTTACTTTCTACAACATATTCATTAAATAAATCTTCTTTCCCATCTATAGGTAATACTTCATAATGATCCTGATCAAATTTTGCTACATAAGTTATACCTGAATGAGCCCCTGTTCCCGCATCGATTACAACTGCCTTTAATGATTTAGAAATACGACCCATTTGTATTCTTTGAATACTATTTATATACGGATCAAATGTAACCTCTGACAATACCTTAAACTTTTCAATGAACTGAACCTTCAACTGTTCATCTTTCATATGCGAAACAAGGCTTATGTCTTTAAAACCATTTTTGTTTAAATCATCTATAAATAACTTTGTATACTTCTGTCTATAAAATTCCTTTATATCGTCACTCTCATCGGAAAAAACATACATTGTGTTTTCTAATAAATCACGATTGGTAGTTATTCCTATCAATAGTTCCCTTTTCCCACTCCCTGTGAAATCTCCTACCTCAACAATATCTACTTCTTCCCCATCAAATGTATAGGTTGACTTCATATTCCATCCATTATTTTTCTTCTCATATACGGCTAAATATATATGATAATCTTCATTAGGTATTTTATATACGATGACAGCTTCTTTTTTATTATCTCGCTCGAAATTCATTGACCATGTCGTCTGTTTATCTCTATTAGACATTGGAGTAAGTAAGCGATAATTAACAGGTAAATCTTTATCAATTTGTTCATTTAATTCATTAATCCATTTTTTATTTGTAGGAGCTTCCATTAGACTTGTTGGAGCTTCAGACATTTTACATCCAGTCAATATAAAGATAATTCCCATCATGCTTAACCATTTCTGCATATGATATCTTTCCTTACCACAAATTTTGAATATGTCCTTTTACTTTTTTACCTATCCATTATACTCATACATATGAGTATAATTTTTCTAAACTAAAAAATCGTTACAGAAAAGTTACAAATACATTCCAAAAAAAAAGATTGGCAAAAGCCAATCTTTTTTTTATTATTCGTTTCGAACTGGTTTTGGCGTTACACCTAAATGATCATTTAATTTTTTTGAAATATCTTTTACATTTTTTTCATTTGGAATGTAATAATAAATACCACCGATACGTTTATCTGTACCTTCTATTTGCATTTTTTCCATTTCCAAATTAGATCCTGCCATATTTTTTGTAATGGCAAGCATATCGTCAAATGTTAAGTTCGTTTTCATGTTTTTATCAACCGCATCTAGTAAAGAGCCCATTTTGCTAATTGATTGAACAGACATCGCTTTTTTGGCAATTGCTTCTATTACAAGTTGCTGTCTCTGTCCACGCATTGCGTCACTATCAATTTTACGCGTTCTTGCAAGTGCAAGTGCTTGTTCTCCATTTAAATGTTGGTAACCTTTTTCTAAATGGATCATACCAGCTTGGTCTTTACTATCTTGTTCAGTGAAAGTAACTGGTACATCAATATCAATACCACCAATTGAATCGACAATTTGTACGAATGATTCAAAGTTAAACTTCACATAATAATCAACAGGGACATTTAAAAATCTTTCCACCGTATCGCGTGTGCTTTCTACGCCACCAAATACGTGAGCATGAGTAATTTTATCTAATTTTTTTCTAGTTGGAATATAAACACGTGAATCACGTGGAATACTTACTAGCTTAACAGACTTATCATCTTTATTAATTGTTGCTAATAAAAGTGCATCTGTTCGAACTGCTTCGCCATATTGGCTTTTTCTCATTTCACTTCCATCTACACCCATGATTAATATTGAAATATTATCCTTTAAAGGTTCAACTTCTTTATCACGCTTTGATGACTTTTCAATTTTCGCATACGCATCATTTACAACAGCTTTTGCTTTATTATATATAAACGAACCATATCCTACTCCTCCAAAAATAAGTAGGAAAAATGGAATTAATATGAACCATTTTATTGACTTTCTTTTAGAACGCTTTTTATTACTTCTCGTATTTTGTTCTAATTCAGAGCTCATACCCATTCGCCTCTCTTTCTCTTTACCAAGTATAATGTAAGTCTATTTATCTTCATATTGAATTTCCTTTCATTAACCTTACAATTTTGTAAGGTTACTACTAAAACCCAATATGTATTCCATTTCACATTATACTCTCGTACTTATTTTTGGCAAGTCACTATTTACCAATTTCAAAAATTTAGCACTTCGCAACATGCAAATTTATAAATTCATTAACTCTTTCATTTTAAATTAGGATATCTTTTTCCAGATAAACGATATGAATAAAGAGTCCAGCTAATGATAAAACCTCTATGAATACAGTATATTTCACGTTATTATTTCTCAAACGGCGTATACATGCTTTTCTTCCCCTGATTATCAATAAAAGCCGACTTTGCTTTTATTTTCGTTTTCTCTACTTCCATGTCTTCATTTGAGAAGTTCACAATGATTTTAATATTTTTTCCATAAGAAACAGATTGTACTAGCTTATCTTCTGACAAATACGCAAAATTCGTCATCTCTTCTTTTACTGCTTTTTCATGAACTTCATTCCAAACTTTTAGATGCTCTGTAATTTCTTTTTTATGTTTATTCCACTCTACTTCATCTAAATGGTACAACGGAGGAACATTATACAATAATTCAGACAGCATTCGATTTCCAACTTCATCTTTTACCTTTAAACTTCCCCATTCCCAATGGTGCGTTGTAATAACGGAATCATTGTATACTAATTTATATAATGGTACCGAATATACTGGGTTTAAATACACTTGTTTATATTCTTCTTTCAATGGTACTTGTTTTGCATATTTTTCGGGAACATTTTGATTTGGTGACCAATATCCACCGACATAATACGGACTTGTTTTATTTTTCCGCATATCTTCATCGTCCCATTTAATAACAGGTGTTTCAATTCCGTGTGCAAATGCAATCGTACTACTAGCAAAATCATTTCCACCTTCAGAACCAACGACCATACCCTTTTCTTGCGCAATGTAGTCCATTCGTTTTAAACGTGCTTTTAAATCTTGCTCTTGTGTCGTTATATGTTTCGCTGAATAGTCATCGTAAATTTCACCTGTCGCATCACAATCAATAAACCATGAATTATATTTAGGACCATTTTGTAATATATCATTCATGCGTTCCTTTACACTAGGCAGCGATAAAGTCGGGTTTAACTTGCGACCTCTGCCTAAAAAGCCTTGCACCTTTTCTCCGTTTTTCTTCGTTACAGTAGCCTCTTCATATAATGATGGGTCATTAAAGGATGCTGTGTTCCAATTTTTATCACTTTTTTCGTGAATGGAATGATATGAATCATACGGACCAACTAAATACCCCATTTCCTTCGCTTTTGTCACGAAATTAGGTTGCATAAATCCTTGTTCCCAGTTCGGCAGACCAATCCACGCTTTTTCTATTCCTACCTCTTTCATTTCCTTTAGTATGTCCGTTCCATCTGCATTACCCCATTTACTTACCTCTTCAACCGCATCACCAAGTAGCGACTTTAATAAATGCTTATTTAAGCTATACAATTCTGTGTTCGTTAAGTGACCTACACCTTTCTTTAATAGCACACTAGCTTCCTGATCAACGTTTTGAAAAATATCCTCTTTATAAAATTCCTTCATGGATAATACTTCGTTTATATAACGTAAAATAACATTTTTTTGATACTTATCAATGAAATCTTGTTTACTTACTTGATCTAATACATTCAGTTCCCCAGGCTCTGAACTATTCTTTTGAATAAGTTCTTTTATATGACTAAACAGCGGGCTATTTATTTGCTCCCTTAGTTTTGGCCAATTTATATTATTTTCTGATAAACCATTTTGATTCCAAAAATAAAAATGCGCCGCTCCATATAACTTTTCGATTTCTTTATTTTTTCTAGCCTTTTCTTGTAATGTTTTAAATTCACCTTTTCGAACAATATCATCCTTATACAGTTTAGCAATGCTTACCGCATCATTATTTGTCACATATAATTGAAATCCATATGTTTTATTTTTATTTATGCTCGGAAATTCATGTGTAAAATCAAATCCTATTTTCGGATCCGAATGAAATTTCAATTCATTATTAAACATATTGTTTGCAATATATACAATTGAATATTTCGAACCATTTAAAGCGAAAAACTTCATAGAAAATGATTCAGCAAATGAATATGCATCATCCTTTAAAAACTTCTTCCAATTCTCATCATTGCTCGGAATTTGCTTACCCTCCCATAACGGAAGTGTATAATTTTCAGCTTCTACTTTCGGCCATGTAAAGCTTTCTGCACCAGTCGATTCCACTTCAATGTTTAAGTGGTCTTTTTTCTTTTCTAATTTTATTTTTACTTTTTGATCTGGATATTCCCACGATGTACGATCCTTTTCTTTTTTTACATTCGATACCTTCATTTTCGGTAGGGGTTGTGATGCCTGTTCCTTTACCCCCTCATGTTCTACAGTTAATGTGAATGTTTCTGGATTTACATCATAAGTAAAATCTTTATACGTCGATTTCTTTATTTTAGACTCTTGTACAGCATTACTACCTTTTACGTCACAACCGACTAAAGTCGAAAATGGCATAGTTGTTAGAAGACATATCGCTATCATTTTTTTCATCCTCTGCACCTCCACCAATGAATATACAGGTGGTTTGTTACAGGAATGTGGCAAAAAAATAATAGAGCTAGCATTTTGCTAGCTCTATTTGGAGTATTAAAAGTTGATATAAACAACTATAATTCGCTTAGAAGATATGTAATACAGTAACTGCATTTTTTCTCAACAATTATGAAACTAAACAAATCAAAATTTTAACAAGCATTCTTTAACTGAAAAAACAAGTGTATACAATGTATCCTAAAAGTAGTACTAAAATGATTATCCCTGTACCTTTCCAATTCATACCGCCTGCTATATCAACTGGACTACCTGTTTCCGCTCTATTGAGTCCGTCATGTAAAGAACCCGTAGGATTACTTTTTAATTCACTTTGTCTCATACGCTCTCTTTTTTCTTCTGGTGACTCTTTATTCATTTAATCACCTCCAAAATGAATGCACTCTTTACTTACATTATTCAAAATCAACATTTGTTTTATATTTTTTCCCGAAAAAACCTAATTTAAAATAGGTTTGCAACGTAAAGAAAGCTAGCCATGCCAGCTTTCTTTACGATCCAATATGCTCTTGCTTATTTACAATAATACCTTTATGGTCGATTTCAAGCTCACATACTTTCATATCTGTAAATACTCTCGCTAATTGCTCAGCGATTTCTTGACGTTTCTCATATGGCGTTAATATAAAAATAGATGGTCCCGCACCGCTAAGTGCTGTGCCGTACGCACCAAATTCTTTTGCGCATTTACGAATAGATGGTAATAACGGTACGAGTTCTAAACGATATGGCTCGTGAAAATGGTCTCTCTCCATCATTTCACCTACAACTTCCCACCGCTTTTGACATAATGCAGCTACTAATACGTTACTTATCGCACTAGCTTTAACTGCCTCATGAAACGGAAACATCTTTGGTAATACAGATCGACTTTCATCTGTATTTAATTCTTCATTCGGAATAAGAGAAATTACCCCTAATTCCTTGCTCTCAATTCTTACGACGGAAATATCCTTTCCATCAAGTGCTCCGATTACAGTTCCACCTAATATAGAAGCAGCAACATTATCAGGATGTCCTTCAAAATTTGTAGCAATTTGAACTTTTTGATCAGCAGTTAAGTTCAAATTGCCTAGTTGATTCGCAAGCTCTATCCCAGCTACAATCGCTGATGCACTACTTCCTAGCCCTCTTGTTAATGGGATATTACTAGTAACTTCTATTATATGGGGTGATATAGAAGGACATACTTTACATGCCGTGCTAACGATTAAATTTTTATCGTCTGTCGGAATTGATTCTTCAAAGGAATGGATTACTTGCCATTTATCAGCTTTTTCTTTAACCACCACATCTAAATACAATGACAAAGCTATTCCAACTGAATCAAATCCAGGACCAACATTTGCCGTACTAGCAGGGACACGAACACTTAGTGGTATCACGACATAATCACCCCTTTAATATGATCTTTAATCTGTTCTATATCATTTGACAAACTTGCGATGTCTAGTTGATTTGAAGAAATAGCGATATCAGGATCCTTCAAACCATTTCCAGTTAATACTGCAACAACTGTTTCTCCCTTTTTGATTTTTCCAGATTTAACATGTTTAATTACGCCAGCTAATGAAGCATTTGATCCCGGTTCAGCGAAAACTCCTTCAGTTTTTGCCAATAACCTATACGCATGTAAAATTTCTTCATCTGATACCATATCTATTTCACCACAAGACTGCTCGGCAGCCTCTACTGCATACGACCAACTTGCTGGGTTACCAATGCGAATTGCTGTTGCAATTGTTTCAGGCTCTTCAATTACATGCCCTTTTACAATTGCCGCTGCTCCTTCTGCTTCAAAGCCATGAATTCTTGGCTTCTTATAACCTTTTTCTTTCTCATATTCACAGAAGCCTTTCCAATATGCTGTAATATTCCCTGCGTTCCCAACAGGGATAGCTAGAACATCTGGTGCATTTTGCAATTGGTCACAAATTTCAAATGCTGCTGTTTTTTGTCCTTCAATTCGATAAGGATTCACTGAATTTACTAATGTAATCGGCTCTTCTGCAGCAATATTTCTTACAGCCTTAAGTGCATCATCGAAATTCCCTTCTATTGAAATAATTTCAGCTCCATAAGCGACCGCTTGCGCTAATTTTCCATGCGCAATCTTTCCTTCAGGGATTACGATTATACATTTCATCCCAAGACGTGCCGCATATGCTGCAGCTGATGCTGATGTATTACCTGTTGATGCACAAATGATTGCTTCTGAACCTTCTTCTTTCGCCTTAGCAACTGCCATCACCATACCACGATCTTTAAAAGAACCTGTCGGATTCGCTCCTTCGTACTTACCATATAGCTGAATCCCTAATTGCTTTGATATATTTAATAACGGAATAAGAGGTGTATTTCCTTCCATTAAACTGACATCAGGTGTGTTTTCATTCACCGGTAAATAAGAAGCATATTGTTTCAATAGTCCTTTATACATATTGTTTTTCCTCCTCAATAATGTAGTAACTGTTTATTTCACTTGCGACAGCTTCTATCGCTCCTAAAACTCGTTCGAATTGATACTTGGAAGTTCGATGTGTCACAACAACAACTTCTGCCAGTTCACGGTTTAAAGGTAATTGAATAACTTCTTTTAAACTCACAGAGTAATTAACGAAACATTCTGTTATTTTTTGTAACATCCCAGGCTCATCTCGTAATGAAATACGCAAGAAATATTTCGAAACTACTTCTTCATCACCTTGTAATTCATAAGGAACTGGTTCTTTTAACGCACTTTTATTTTTCGGCACTTGATTCATATTTTTAACGATGGAAATAATATCACTTACTACAGCAGAACCAGTTGGCAACTTTCCAGCTCCAGGTCCGTAAAACATTACTTCTCCTACCGCTTGACCGTGAACATATACTGCATTAAATTCATTATTTACATTCGATAATGGATGACGACTTGGTAAAAGTGTCGGTTCTACACTTAAATGAATGGCTGATCCTTGTTTTTCTGCTTTCCCAATTAACTTCATAGTAAATCCTAACTTTTCAGCCATTTGTAAATCTTCTTTTTCGACCTTTCGAATCCCTCTTACTTGCACATCATCTAATGAAACATTCATCGAAAAACCTAAGTTTGCAAGAATTGCTACCTTTCTCGCCGCATCTAGTCCATCTACATCTGCTGTCGGATCCGATTCTGCAAAACCTAATTTTTGCGCTTCCTGTAAAGCCTCTTCATAAGACCACCCATTTTGACTCATTTTTGTTAACATATAATTTGTTGTACCATTTACAATTCCCATTATTTTTTCAATTTGATCTGATGCTAGCCCGTCAGTTAGTCCTCTTAACACTGGAATACCGCCTGCTACGCTCGCTTCATAACATAAATCACAATCATTATCGTTTGCCAGTTGAAGAAGCTCTGCACCATATACAGCCATTAAATCTTTATTTGCTGTTACGACATGTTTTTTATTTTCTAAAGCCTTAACAATATGCTGTTTTGCTTCTTCAATTCCGCCCATTACCTCTACTACAATATCAATATTTGAATCATTTAGAACTTCATCTACATGACTTGTGACTGCAATTCCGTCAATACAAACATCGCGTTCTTTTTCCAAATCACGTACAACGACTGTTTTCACTTTCACTGCGTATCCTGTATCAAGAGCGATTTTTTTATAATGTTCTTTCAAAATATGAACAACACCACTTCCGACCGTACCTAAACCTAATACCCCAACATTTATAACGTTATTCATCTTCTAATCTCCTCCTAAAAGTTTAATTGTTACACCTATAAATCACCTTACTCTGCTTTTTTGTCATGCAGGTGGTGGTTATTTCCGTACTTATAAATAGTTTCATGCTACCGCACCTCCCTTCAAAGTAATAAAAAAAACACACCCATCCCTAGGAAAGGGACGAATGTGTTTTCGTGGTTCCACCCTTGTTCCAATCTAGACGTATTTCTCCCTAGATTGCTCAAGTTCAGATAACGGCTGATACCGTCAATAATTACTAGATTACTCGTTCACTATTGAAGTTCAAAGGTGGTAAAATCATTTCTCGTGTTAGGAAGCTCACACCCTTGGCTTCCCTCTCTGTAAACCGTAAAAATGATTTCTTGTCCTTATCGTTACTTTTTCGTTCATGTTTATTTGTTAACTCATTATACTCGCATAAAAAACAAAATCAATACTATTTTTTAATTATTTTAAATTTTCAATCTCTAAATCCGTAAAAAAACACACTCATCCCTAGGAAAGGGACGAATGTGTTTTCGTGGTTCCACCCTTGTTCCAATCTAGACGTATTTCTCCCTAGATTGCTCAAGTTCAGATAACGGCTGATACCGTCAATAATTACTAGATTACTCGTTCACTATTGAAGTTCAAAGGTGGTAAAATCATTTCTCGTGTTAGGAAGCTCACACCCTTGGCTTCCCTCTCTGTAAACCGTAAAAATGATTTCTTGTCCTTATCGTTACTTTTTCGTTCATGTCTATTTGTTAATTTATTATAGTTATCAACTTTTTAAAAAGCAAGCCTATTTTTACTAACTATTTTCAAGAATTTTTTTTATTATATTTCACAATATCATTATGCAACCGCCACTCAATTTACCTATTTTGTTATTTCTCCAGTTTATAAATCAACGGTTCATATATAAATTCCCCATTCTAAAACCCGTACATATCCGCTCTACAAAACTATATTAATAAAATTTTTAATACAATCTTTTTGTATAACTTTCTTCTAAAGAACGTGCAACATCTTCTTCTGAAGTATTCACTTTCGCATGCTCCAGCAACATTTTTGCTGCTGATGGTAACTCTTTTTTATTTAACCAAGATTCTGGATCCCACATCTTAGAACGAATAAACGCTTTTGCACAATGAATATAACACTCTTCTATTTCAACAACAATTCCAAGCAACGGATTGCGTCCATTCGCCTGCATTTCTTTCAAAATTTCTTCGTCGTTTGTAATATACGCTCGGCCATTTATTCTGAGTGTCTCCCCAAGACCTGGAATAAAAAAGATTAGTCCTACATGTGGATTTGAAATAATATTCAAAATGGAGTCTATACGACGATTTCCTGGTCTTTCTGGAATGATAATTTTATTATTATTGAGTACGTATACAAATCCAGGTGCATCTCCTCGCGGCGAGGCGTCACACTCCCCCAACTTATTTCCAGTGGATAATACTAGAAAAGGAGATTTAGAAAGAAAATCTACGCAATGGTGGTCTAATGATGAAATGACTTTTTTCAACGCTCGCTCACTTGGTTGCCCCAATATTTTCCGTAACTCTTCCTCTGTTGAAATAATCGATTTTATTTCCGTACGCTCGATCCCCACTTATAACCACTCCTTTTTCTTTATTTTCCCAAAATTCAATACAAATATTGTATAATAAAATTTGAGGAAAGGGGAATTAAAATGACAGAGTGGTTAACAATATTTGATTCTGAAAGAAATACACTTGGGAAGAAATTACGTGATGAAGTGCATCGTGACGGCGATTGGCACGAAACATTTCATTGCTGGTTTGTAGAAAAAGATAATGAAGATATGTTTTTATATTTCCAATTACGCTCTAAAAATAAAAAAGAAGCTCCATGTATATGGGATATTACTTCAGCTGGACATATTATGCATGATGAAGATGTACAAATTGGTGGTCTTCGTGAAATTGAGGAAGAATTAGGGCTTTCCTTTCAAACTAATGATTTAACATACAAGGGAATCTTTAAAATAGATTATGAAATTTCAAATCTTACTGATCGCGAGTTTTGTCATATGTATTTTCACAACGTCATCAATCCACTTCCATTCGCACCAGGTGAAGAAGTAGACGATGTGATGAAAGTACATGCAACTTCTTTTCTACAACTATTAAAAGGAGAGATTTCATCTTTAACGACTATTTCAGTCTTAAACAATACACCGATTACGATAACATTTGAAGATATTTATCCGTATGATCTTGCATACTATGAATTTGTTATAGAGCAAGGAAAAGAATTATTAAAAAATAATAGTTTATAAATAAAATAGGACTCCTAGCATAATATTGCGTAGAGTCCTATTTTTTATTATTGTTCAAGTATTTTTAATCTACTCTCTACTTGTATAAATAAACGAATGATTAATAACAGCATAACCACTATAATCGCTATTATTGTATGTGGATATCTAAACAGTATACTAATAACACTTCCAATTAACATCATGATAAATCCGTTTTGCTTCATCACTTCTGCACTATACCTGTTACCCGCATCCCATAATTCCTTATTTTTCATAGATCGTTTCGTGCGATAACCATATGCCGCATTAATATCGGTCGGTGGATTTTTTTGAAGAATAATTGCCGCAAGTATAAAAATAATACCAATCAATATGCTTATTCCTATGTTTACTAGTGCATCAATCAATTATATCCCCCCCCTAACTTACACTTTCATTATACGACACAACCCTTATTTTTCCAATTTATAACACATTCACTTTCTTTCTTTCGATGTCTGGAACATACTTGGAAGTGTTACAAAACGTGCCCCTTTCGTTTTTAACTGCGGAATGATTTTGTCTAGTGCATCAACAGATCCTTGTAAATGCCCACCTGGAGTAGAATGCTGCAGTATGACACTACCTGGAAATGAATTCCCTAACACATTATTTGTAATCGTATCGGCACTTACACCTTTCCAATCAACTGTATCAACACTCCACTGTACAATCATAAAATTTTGCTCAGTTGCCCAATTCAATTGATTTTCAAGTATTTCACCATACGGTGGACGTATAAATTTAGGAGCATAGCCGGCTAAACGTTTTAATATTTCTTCCGTTTTTATAATTTGATTACGGTACTCAGCGTCATTTACTTTCGCTAAATTCGGATGACTGTACGTATGATTACCAATTACATGCCCTTCATTTGCAATACGCTTTACTACATTCGGAAATTTTTCTGCGTTTTCACCAAGTAAGAAAAAAGTAGCTTTTACATTATGTTGTTTTAACTTATCTAATATTTTTGGCGTGAATTCTGAATCTGGTCCATCATCAAATGTAAGAGCTACTTCCGCTTTATTATACGGTCCTGAAAATGCGTACGCATATTTTTCAACCCATGTAAATGGTGTCCACGATCCACGATCATCTGCTTTCATTTGTACTTCATAGCTTTGAGGGATATATGCGTATGGCAATGCGCTTATATAGTCTCCATAATAAAATGAGTTATATGGCATATAAGCATACGAAACATCTCGTTCTAGTCCCCATTGATATGGAGCAAACATTTCTGGCGAATAAAAATAATACATGATAAAAAACCTCCCTAAATTTTCATATGTGATTCATCTGCACTTTGTTAGAGAAATTGTTATTCATAAACAAAAATAAGACTGTCCTTAATTAGGACAGTCTTACTGCTTACTATTATTAATAAATCGATGTACTATCTTTTGGCAAAGCTTTCACATGTTTTAAATAGTTCGTCACTTTATCATCATCATCTTGCGGATATTGATATTCATATTTGTTAGCGATTTCGTTCGCCACTTCCCTAAATAAATCACCCATGACAAAGAATGACTCCCATATGTTTTCATATTCTGCATTAGAAAATGTTCTTTTAAATTGCACCCACATATCTTTTTCAATATATTGCTCGAAATGCTTTCCAAACTTCCCTGCATTAACTGTAAAATCTGTTTTCATACCAATATACCATTCTAGCATTACGATGAACATATCTCGCACTGGTCCCTCAAGCATTCCTTTTGCATAAGAAAGCTCTTCTCTCCATAGCCCTTTTGCCACATTCGTACTACACCACCAAAATTCATTACAACAATCCAAAAACTCTTTTTCTGTAGGCTTTTTTATTAAGTAATCTTTATCGCTTGCTGGCGGGAATCCTTCCATACAATTATCTTTATCGAGAAGTAATTTACTTAAACTATCTTGTCCAACGAACTTTTTTATTAACTCAACTGGAACTAGCGTTAAATCAATCCGATTCCCATCCATGAACTGCATTAAATACGGAAACTTCCCATCTTCATCTGGTTGAACTAACGACATTTCTTCTGGCATTTGTACTATCATTATTTCTCCAAATCTATGAACCCAATTATGATTAGACGTAAAAGATTGTATATCATTTACAACATACATAATATCATAGTCTTGAAAACAATCTCTTTTCACATTTGGATTTACACGCGATCCATTCATGATAACTGCTCGAATTCTTCCATCCTCTTTTGCTGTATTAATAATTAAGTCTAGCATTTCTTTTTCAGTTCTCATCTACTTATAGCCTCCAATTTTTTGATATATAATATAGTGTTATGTATGTCGGAGGCCCACGAGCTAATCTCGTTATACAAGATACATGTTATAATTTTTCAAACATCTTTTTCATTCTATCTATCTCCTTACCTCATTCTTTTACGATTGCCATTACAAATCCATCGTATCCCTTACTTCCGACAGTTTGAAGCGCTGTAGCACTAACACGTGGCTCAGCAGCTATTAATTCATAGAAACGACGTATCCCTTGTACACGAGGATCGGTACTAGTATTGTCAATAACTTCTCCTTCACGTACTACGTTATCCCCAATAATTACAGTACCCGGTCGTGATAGTTTTAGTGCCCATTCAAAATAAGCAGGGTTATTTTGTTTATCAGCATCTATAAAAATAAAATCAAACGGTTCATACTTCTCGTTTTCTATTTGTTGTAAAGAATCGAACGCTAATCCTGTTCGTATTTCAATTTTATCAGTCAAATTAGCACGCTCAATATTGCTACGTGCAATTTCAGCATGTTTTTCACTTGCTTCCAATGTAACAACTCGGCCTCCAGATGGCAATGCTCTAGCAAGCCATATCGTGCTATACCCGCCTAGCGTGCCAATTTCTAAAACATTACGAGCCCCTTGAATTTGTACTAACAGTTGTAAAAACTTCCCTTGCGTTGGTGATACATCATGTGCTGGCAAATTAGCTGCAGCATTAGTTTGAAGAACCCCTTCTAATGTAGAATCTTTCGGTATTAATACATCACTCATATATTGATCAACAGCCGTCCATTTCTCAATTCCACTCATGCAAATATCACCCCTTTCAATTTTCCAATGCTTTCTAGCATTCACTTTTGATTATACCGAAAATTCTGTCTCGAATACAAAAAATAAAGAAGGGACATCTACCCCTTACAGAATAGATATCCCTTCTTTTAAAGTTAAATTTACTTCCTATGGATTAGTAGACCAAAGCCCAGCAGATTTAATAAATGTACGTTTATTTAATTTCAGCTGCGCTACGATAAATTCTGCAATATCTTCTGCTTGCATTACTTTATCAGGGTTTCCATCAGTTAATCCTAAATCTACAGCCATATCAGTCGCTACTGTACTTGGAGTTAAAGCTGTTACACGAATGTTATGTTTGCGAACTTCCATCGCTAACGATTCTGTTAGGCCAAGGACACCAAATTTAGAAGCACTATATGCACTTGTTACAGGTGCACCTTTTTGTCCTGCTGTAGATGAAATGTTAATGATATCACCAGATTGTTGTTCAATCATGCTTGGTAAAGCAGCACGAGTTGCATAATATACACCCATTAAGTTTACTTGAATGATTTTTTCCCAATCAGCAACATCTAATTCTAAAAACTTACCGAACTTAGAAATACCAGCGTTATTAATTAAAATATCGATAGATCCTAAACCATTTTTTAACGTTTCAATCGCAGTAGTCACTTCTTCGTATGAAGAAACATCAGCAGTTGCAATAACAGCTTTTACACCTTCTGCTTCTACTTCTTTCGCTACAGCTTTTAAGTTTTCTTCTGAACGAGCTAATAAGCCTACATTTACACCTTCTTTCGCTAATGCGATTGCTACAGCGCGACCAATCCCTCTACCTGCTCCTGTAATTAAAGCATTTTTACCTTGTAATAATTCTGCCAAGTATAACACTCCTTAATCATCTCAGTTATGTATTATATTAGAATTGTATCTATGTTTATGTAAAAAGGCAATGATGCACTTTCATGTGCGTAGGTTACTTGTAGGTAACTATAGAAAGTTTTTGTTTATAAGTTTCATGTTTTTACCATTATTCATGTAAAATAAAAACAAATCCAGCATAGGAGAGTGTATGTGTATGAAAAGAAAAAAATGGGTCTTGTTACTAACTGCAGTCGGACTATTTATCATATTGTTTGCCCTGTACTTTATATTTGGTAATCCACTAAATTATAAAGTAATAGAAAAAGATACTAGCAATTATCTCCATATTAAAAAAGGTTATAAGCAAGAAGAAATACAAGACATAACCGGAAAATATACTCCCATTTATAATATTGGCTATTATGCAACAGTAGTATATAAAGACGAACCATATTTTACATACTCTTATACATACGATGATAATAAAAAAATAATACAAGACAACGGTATTTTAGGAAGACATACTGAGTCATTTGAACATCTTAATTTAAACTGGTCTTTGTTTGACCAGTTAGTAGATGGTATTCATACAAACTTGCAAGGAAGAGGTTTAAGAGAAAAGAAAGATTATTCTATACGAAACGTTCAATTCATTGATATAGATGACGATAAAAACGGTGCAGAAGCATACGTTGACTTTAAGAACGATAAAGAATCTGATTACTCATACCGTATGAATAGCGAAGGAAAAGCTTATCAATATAATTGCAGTAACGGTAAATGCATTTTTAAAGAAAAATAGTGTTAGAAGGCTCTCCTTCTAACACTATTTTTCTTCATAATTAAGAATACACACAATAAATTCTGTTCCATTTCCTTCTTCACTCTCTACTTTTATCTCTCCTTGATGAAGGTCGAGTACTTTCTTTACAATAGCTAAACCTAAGCCACTTCCTCCATAGGCACGATTTCGTGAAGAATCCGCTTTATAAAAACGCTCAAAAATATGTTGTTTCTGTTCTTCTGATATACCGATTCCCGAATCATGGATGCGCACTTCCACTACTGTTTCATGTTCCTTTAACTGGATAGTAATCGTGCCACCGCTTGGAGTAAATTTAATACTATTATGAATTAAATTAATCCACACTTGACTCATACTTTCTTGGTCAGCAATAACATGTACTTTTTCTAAATCTAGTTCTAACTCGATTTCTTTTTCAGCCCAGAGCGGTTCACTATTTAACACAATTTGCTTTAACTGCTGATCTAATCGATAACTCACTCTTTCTGGTATATACTCTTCTGATTCTAAAAGAGTTAGCTTCAATAAGTTTTGACTTAGTTTAGATAATCTCGTTGTTTCAGTTTCAATAATGGTAAGATAATGTTTTCTTTTTTCCTCAGAAAGATTATCGTCTTGTAGTGCTCTAGCAAACCCTTTTATAGAAGTTAATGGTGACTGTATTTCATGAGAAACATTCGATACAAATTCTTGTCTCATTTTCTCCATCGTATTCAGTTCATCTGTCATATCATTTATACTTTTTACGAGCACACCAATTTCTCCATCATACTTTTCTTCATTTCGTATTTTTACGGAGAAGTCTCCTTTTGCAATTTTTTGTATCGGTTCAATAATAGTCCAAATCATTGCCTCTCGTTTTGGCCTCATTAATATTCCAATTAATGTCCAAATAAGAATAATAAATACAAAACCGACCATATCACTAATTAGAAAGGCAACAAATGGCGATACGTTTACGTCAAAAGCATTCAATATACTAGTTGCTACATAAAATGCGATAGACCAAATGATAGTAAGAAAAGAAAAGAGCGCTAATACCGCTCCAAATACTTTCAGCATCTTCAACTTACTCATTCGTTTTCTTTTTCTCATTTACTTACCTCTAAGCGATACCCTAATCCTCTTATTGTTTTAATACTAAATTTCGACTGCTCTTCTTGAAACTTCTCACGTAACCGATTAATATGAACGTCTAGTGTACGTTCATTCCCTTCAAAATCATATCCCCATATTTCTTCAATTAATTGGTCTCTCGAACAAGTTCTTCCCGATTTAGACCCTAAAGTAAAAAGCAGCTCAAATTCTTTTAACGGTAACATAACCGTTTGTTCTCCAGATGTAACTTCGAATGTTTTACGATTTAATAATACATTTCCAACTTGAATCGATTGTGAAACTGTAATTTGGTAACGTTTCAATAATGCCTTTACTCTCACTACTAGTTCTATAGGGTCAAATGGCTTTACAAGATAATCATCTGTCCCAAGGTGAAATCCTTTTACTTTTTGTGATGTTTCCCCTTTGGCAGTTAGCATCAGAACCGGGATATCATAGTATTTTCTTAATTCAAAACATACATCAAATCCATCCATATTTGGCATCATGATATCAAGAATAACCATATCGACTTTTACGTCATCCATTTTCCGAAGTGCATCTACTCCATCAATTGCCTCATATGTTTGAAAACCTTCTCGTTCTAAAAATACAGAAACGAGTTCCCTAATGTGTGGATCGTCGTCTACTATTAACATTTTAGGTATCAAAGGAACCATTTCCTTTCTACTTAGCATCTAATATATTTTTTTAAAATGCACCCTCTTTAATTTTCAATTGTTGCGTTGCAAACTCACGATACATATCATGCGTCTGTAATAATTCATCATGCGTACCACTACCTGTAAGATTCCCTTTTTCAATAAAGATAATTTTATCTGCATCTACAACAGTAGAAAGTCTATGCGCAATCACTAACGTTGTTCTGCCTTTCATTAAGTTATTTAACGCTTTTTGAACGACAGACTCAGATTTACTATCTAAGCTTGAAGTTGCCTCATCGAGCATAAGAATTTGCGGATTTCGAAGTAACGCTCGGGCAATGGCAATTCGCTGTCTTTGTCCACCAGAAAGCTTCACACCGCGTTCTCCAACTTCTGTTGCATAACCGTTTGGTAAGTCATGAATAAATGCATCAACATATGCCATTGCTGCTACTTTTTCAATTTCTTCATCCGTTACTTCACCTTCAACGCCGTAACAAATATTATCACGAATCGTTCCATCGATTAACGGACTATCTTGTGATACGTAACCGATTTGACGTCGCCATGACTGTAATGAATAACTCGTAATTGATTCTTTTCCTAATTTAATGGCACCACTAGTTGGCTCATAAAAACGTTCCAGTAATGAGAATAACGTTGTTTTCCCACTACCACTTGGTCCTACAATCGCTGTCACTTTTCCAGATTCAATTATGAAATCAATATTTTTTAAAACTTGCTCTTCTTCGTTATACTCAAAATGTACATTTTCAAGAACGATCGGCTGCTTAGCATTTGTCACTTTCACACCAGTTTCATGATCTTCTACTTTATATTCTAAAATCGTACTAATTCTTTCCGTTGCACCAATTGCCTTTTGGAATTGTGTAAAGAACATAGATAATTGACTCATCGGCATTACAATTTGAACTAAATACAAAATAAACGCTACAAGTTCACCAGTTGTTAATGCACCGCTAGAAACTCTCATCCCGCCATATCCTACGATAATAACAAGTAGTGCCATTAAAACAAACGACATAACTGGCGAAATTAATGCTTGCACTTTTCCTTCTTTCAAACCAAATTGTAATAACTTTTGTATACCTGTATTACCCGTTTCATATTCTCTTTTTTCTGTATTTGAAGATTTCACTAAACGAATTTCTGATAACACTTGCGTTAACACACTTGTAAAAGATGCCGTTTCATCTTGAAGCGCTTTTGAAATCTTATACATTTTTCGTCCAAGTGGAACTAGAATTAATACAGACAACGGAATAACCGTTAAAAGTAACGCAGTCATTTTCCAATCTAACACAAATAATACAATTAACGATCCAACAATTGAAATACCACCTGTTAATAAGTTTGACAAATGCTCAGAAATTAACGTTTTCACAACACCTGTATCATTCGTCATACGGCTAATGGTATCACCTGTTCTATTTTGATCGTAATAAGATACCGGCAAGATAAGTACCTTTTTCCACAAACGTTCTCTTAGTCCCGCTACAATCTTCTGCCCAATATAATTGAGTAAATATATAGACAACCCTGCCGCAATAGTTTGCATTACAAAGAAAGCAACTAACCCAACAATTTGTCCTGCACTAATTGAAGAAAGCGAAAAATTATCTACTAATCCTTTTGTTAGCATAGGAATAAATAAACTCGCTCCCGTAGAAAGCAAACTCATTAATAACGCAAAAACTAAAATTCCTTTCGGAGGATTTGTATCTTGAATAAGGCGTAAAAACTGCCTCCAGCTCCCTTTTTTCTTCATTTCATTTCTAACTTCCATTCCTGTTCATCTCCTCGTGTTAAACCAAACTGTTCTTGCTAAAATTAGAATACGATACAAATGTAAACTGAATGTAAACACACTTTTTCTATTTTTACAAAATATACATAAAAACTCATCTTTACAACAGATATAAACATCTGATATTATTACCTGGTACTTAATATTATTCTATGTGAATTATAGATAAATAATTTAAAACACGATATAAATCTCCAGTTAGTGAAAGGAGTATCCTTTTTGCAAACAAATATACATTCTGAAAAGGAAACAATTATTTTTATTCATGGATTAGTTGGCAATCGTCGCGCCTTCAAAAAGGAGCAAAAACGATTTTCTGCCTCCTACAACATTATAACTTATGACTTATTAGGTCACGGTGATGATAAAGGAGAAGCAATCGACTTTTCATTACAACGTCTCGTAGATCAATTATTAAACTTATATGAACAAGAAGGTATTAAAAAAGCTCATATTTGTGCGCTAAGTTACGGCTGTTACATCTCTACAATTTTTGCACAAATGCATCCAGAAAAAGTATTAAGTATTTGTCATATTGGAGGACATTACAATAACCCTTCTCGCTTATATAGCGTATTCCAAAATTTTTGGGAGAAGCGAGGGGATGAATACTCTAAATGGCTCTCTCAATACGCAAATACTATTTTTCCAAGTGGTATACTAAAAGCAAATCCGTTTGCAGTCATTTCAAGAAATATTTACTACCGTTTCGGATTACAATTACATTCATCCATTATTGCCCAGTCATTACGACATCGGTTAGAATTCGATTTAAAGTCTAAATTAAAATCACTTCCTCACCCTATACTATGGGTAATGGGAGAGCATGATCATCTCTATAAATCTTGTCTATTTGATTTGAAATCTATTTTACCTAACGTTCTATATAAGGAAATACCTTTAGCAGGACATGCAGCGAACTTATTTCGTCCTAACTATTTCCATGACTTATATGATCGATTTTTAAATGGAAATTTAAAATAAAAACTATTAAACTTCCAATTTATACAACTATAAAAAGGCTTCCCAAGTTTCCTTGGAAAGCCTTTTCTCTATACGAAAAGTATATAAAACTACTTTTTCTTAGTATGCTTTTGTGTAACCTAATAGGTGCTTGCTCCAGTAAGAGTTACTTACAGAACTAATACGTACACCAGTTGCATCTGTTTCTGCACTAATGAACTGACCGTTTCCTAAGTAAACACCCATGTGAGAAGGACCTGATTTATAAGTATTTTGGAAGTATACTAAATCACCTGGTTGTGGATTGCTAGTTTTTGTTTTAGAGCTCCAGTATCCAGCAACTGTTTGACGAGCGCCTTTATGACCAGTTTGATTTAATACGTAGTGAATGAATCCACTGCAGTCAAAACCATCAGGTGTTGTACCAGCAGTTCTGTATGGTGAATCCTTTAAAGATCTAGCGAATCCAGCGATTGAAGATGTATCTCCACCTGTTGTTGGTTTTTGTACGTCTTTACCTGGTTGTTGAACGTTATTTGTAACGTTATTGTTATTTGTAACGTTGTTTACTCCGCCTTTTACAAACTTAACGAAGTCTGCACTTACGTAACCCGTGCGGCCGTTATGGTTAATTTTGTACCAGCCATTTTCAGCGCCAGTAACGTTTAGTACTTTACCATTTGTTACTCCACCGATTACAGCGTTGTATGTAGCTGGGCCTGTACGTACTTTTAAAGCACCAGTGTTAACAACATAAGAACCACCAGTTTGAACTGTTGTAGTATTGTTGTTTGTAGTTGGTTGTTGTGTTTCGTTAGATACAGCAGAACCACCTTTTGTTACGAAGTCTTTGCTTACGTATCCAGTTCCACCATTGAAGTTGATTTTAAACCAATCTTGTACTTCACCTACAACTTGTACTGTTTTACCTTTGTTTACAGAACCTAATACTGTATGAGATGTACTTGGGCCTGTACGTACGTTAAGTGAAGAAACGTTTACTGTGTAAGTACCTGTTCCTTGTTGAACAGTCGTTCCTGTTTTGCCACCAGTCGTTACGAAGTCACCACTTACATAACCTGTTTGACCATTTACGTTTACTTTGAACCAACCGTTTTCTTGTCCAACTACTTGTAGCACTTGACCTGATTTCACTTTAGAAATAACGTTATGTCCTGTACCAGCACCTGAACGAACATTTAATACATCAGCAGTTACTGTGTATTTTAATTCAGAAGTTGTTTCTACAGTTTTTGTTTCAGTTACAGTCGTTTGAGTTTGAGTTTGTCCATTAATTTCTTTTAGCGCTTCATTTGAAACTTGTGCATGAGCAGAATCCATTCCTGGAACTGCAACGCCAGCTACAGAAGCTGCTGCTAAACCTGCAATTACTTTTTTCATAAGTTGTCTTTACTTCCTTTCCCTACTATCCTCTTAAAAAAAACTTAAAACTTTAATACTTTACAATATTATCAAAGTAAAATATTCATCCAGTTCCATTTTTTAGCAAGAGTTTTATTTTTCACACAGAGTTCATTTTAAATGAACAAAGTGAAATCCGTGTGAACTTCATGTGAACTTTATCATTAATTATAGTGTTTTTGCAATGATTTTTTCAAATTTCTTATATATCGCATGAAAATTCGACATTTCATTTAATATCTCAATATAAAACATCCCTTTTCTATCTTCTATAAAAAATTCTATTAACCTAATACAAACCACATTATGTATTTCCTTATAAAGCTCCTTACATGAAGTATACTTTCATCATGACAAAAATCACTCTATTTATCAATAGTATAATATTTTTAGAAAACTAAATTTCTATACTATCTACAATTTTGAAATAATTTGACGAATTGTAAGATTTATTTCACAAAAACCATTTCTCCTTTAAAGAAAACACACATCATACCAACTGTTCTATTTTTCTAACCATGGAATTTATAGGATATTTATAGTATTATATACACATCTAAATAAATTGAAATTTTAGCGAACTGATATTTTTTCATTCCCTTATAAAGTAAAACTTTAACCAATAGGGCTTTTATCCATCCCCAATGATTATTAGAGTCCTCACCACTCGGACTTCCCATTCATGCCGAGTTTTATTGAAATAAAAAGAGGAGGCATATTTGTGAGAAATATAATAGATGATCCAATACAAAAAAATATAGAGCTATACTATGCTTTTATTCAATTCGTTTCAATGATAACATTACAAAAAGTATCAGCTATTGAAATACGTAAAAATGAATTAAAAAATCAGATGAAAAATGCTGGACAAAAAAACCCTTATTACGTATAAAAAAGGTGAACAGGTTATATTCCTGTTCACCTTTTATCAAATTATTTTATTTATAAATTTTCACACGGTTTTCTAACGGTTGGAATTCTTTTTCACCAGCATGTACTACCGGTTTACCAAATGGCATTTGCGCAGTGAGCTTCCAATTTACTGGAACATCCCACTCTTTTCTCACTTCTTCATCAATTAGCGGATTGTAATGCTGCAACGTAGCACCAAACCCTTCAATTTCTAAAGCTGTCCAAATTGCAAATTGTAACATTCCTGATGATTGCTGAGACCAAGTTGGGAAATTATCTTTATATAATGCAAAGTTTGCTTGAAGGCCTTCCACAACTTCACTGTCTTCAAAATATAAAACCGTTCCATAACCACTTTTAAATGCATTCATTTTTTCTTCAGTAGGTGCAAAGTTATTTTCAGGTACAATTTTTCTTAATGTTTCTTTCGTAATATCCCATAATTTATCATGTTGTTCTCCTAATAAAACAACAACGCGAGCACTTTGAGAATTAAAAGCTGAAGGTGTATGTTTTACAGCATGATAAATCACTTCTTGAATTTTTTCATCAGAAACTACTTGCTCTTTACTAATTGCATAAATAGATCTTCTGTCTTCAATTGCTGAGTAAAAATCTTTTGCCATCATAATTCCCTCCAATTTTCAATTGAGGCTATTTCATATGTATATGTCATATTACGCCCCTCAAACTTATTATTAATAAGCTTATAACTTTATAATATCACAGCAACAAATAAACTCAAATGATAACACTTGTATTTAGAATCTTTTTCCTTTTTAAAGTTAAAATAAAAAGACCGTTTGTTGTTATCTAAAATTAGTAACAACAAACAGTCTTACTTATGTAGCGATCTAGATTCGTATTTTACTTACTTAATTAACTAATCCAAATGCATACGACATTAACTTATTTGTCTCTGTAAAACGTTTTGTTTTACTTGATGTCCCCATGACCACTGTAATAATTCGATTATCACCTTGCTTTGCAGTCCCCGTAAAACAGTATCCTGCGCTATCTGTAAATCCAGTCTTTAGTCCGTCCATTCCTTCTATATATAAACTTTTATTATTTTTATTTAACATGTCGTTTGTGCTTATAACATTAATATTATTAAATGCTAGCTGACTTTGACGTAAATGAGTCACTTCTAATATTTCCGGATAATCTTTTATAAGATGATACGCCAATTGTGCTACATCACCAGCCGTCATTTTTGTTTCACTTCCATCTGGCTCTTGTAATCCAGAAGCATTTGCAAATTTAGCATGTTCCGACATTTTTAACTGTTTCGCTTTTGCATCCATAAGCTGAACGAAATCTTTCTCCGATTTTGCCATATGTTCTGCTAAAGCCACAGCTGAATTATTAGCTGACTCAATCATTAATGCATGATATAAATCTTTAACAGTTAATGTGTCATTAACTTGTACTGGGATTCTCGCTCCCTCTGTTTGTGCCGCCTTCGCACTCATTTTAACTGGATCTTCCCAGCGAACTTTCCCGTTATGTATACTCTCTAGTAGGAGATACGCTGTCATCATCTTAGACATACTAGCCGGTGCAAAAGCTTCATTTTCATTATATTGATAAATAATATCTCCATCACTCGCATCGATAATCATAGCCGCTTTTGCGTTAATTTCTGGTGGGATGTACTTTGGCGGGACTACTTTTTCAGTAAATCCTGCTTTAGGTAGTTCTGCCACTTGCAAAGGTTGTCCTTCTACATTCGCTACGCTCTTTTGATTTCCTTGGAATAAGAACCAACATATCCCTAAAATAATGACTAATAGGACTGTCATCCTTCCCCATTTTAACCGATTCATTTCAAAACTCCTTTAGCAAACCTTTTATACACTCACATTTAACCTTAACAACAATTCCTTTATACAGTCAAGGTAAAAAGTATATTTATTCATATACAGGAATTATTATTTTAATTTGTTTATGTTACACTTATAATACTGAAATATAAGAATATTCAACAATAAAATCTTGTAAATAAACTATTTAATAGAAGGGATTCATACAAATGCTACTTCCAAAATCATTAAAATATGGAGACACAATTGGGATCTACTCCCCTTCTTCACCAGTAACCTACACTTCTCCAAAAAGATTTGAACGAGCAAAATCTTACTTTCAACAGAAAGGGTTTCGTATATTAGAAGGTTCATTAACAGGTCGATATGATTTTTATCGTTCTGGTAGTATACAAGAGCGTGCTGATGAACTAAATGCCTTGATAAGAAACCCTAATATTTCTTGTATTATGTCAACAATTGGTGGGATGAATTCAAATTCAATATTACCTTATATTGATTATGACGCTTTTCTAAATAACCCTAAAATAATGATTGGATATTCAGATGCAACTGCTTTATTACTAGGAATTTATGCTAAAACAGGAATCCCTACATTTTATGGGCCCGCTCTCGTCCCTTCCTTTGGCGAATTTGAACCTTTTGTTAACTGCACATACAAATATTTTGCAGAAACTTTACTACATGATCAATCTCTTCCTTATCATATAAAACAACCATTATTTTGGTCAGATGAATTTATTAATTGGGAAGAAAAGACGAAGGAGAAAGAACTTCGACCAAACAATTGGATTTCAGTAATTGAAGGAAAAGCTACTGGGCGTATTATTGGCGGGAATTTAAACACGATACAAGGAATTTGGGCTAGCCCCTATATGCCACATATTCAAGAAGGCGATATTCTCTTTATTGAGGACAGTTCAAAAGATGCAGCTACTATCGAAAGAAGCTTTTCATTCCTTAAAATTAACGGTGTATTTGATAAAATTTCAGGTATCATTCTTGGAAAACATGAGCAATTTGATGATTGTGGTACAAATCGAAAACCTTTTGAAATACTGTTGGAAGTACTTCAAAATCAAAAAATTCCTTTTCTAGCTGACTTCGATTGTTGTCATACACATCCAATGATTACTATACCTTTCGGTGTTCAAGTAGAGTTGGATGCAACAAATAAAACGATACATATTGTAGAATCTTGGAAAAAATGAATGCATGGCTTCTATTGTTTTACAATAAAAGCCATGATACTATATAATTTGGAATGTGAAAGATTAAACAAAATATATTTCTATATCTATCATTAAAAAAACAGATATAAATAGATATTTATATGTAAAAGAGAGTGAATAAATGAAACCAACTATTAAAAATTATGTATTTTTACATGTAGCTTTTTTGATATATTCTATCATTATGGTTTACATGAAATGGGCAGCTCAATTTCCAATTGCTTCAATCTCATTTTTTGTTGCTTATTTCGGACTAGTTATACTTTTATTCGGATATGCAATTTTATGGCAACAAGTAATTAAACATTTCGAAATTTCAAAAGCATATTCACATCGAGGGATTATTATACTATGGTCAATGCTTTGGTCAGTATTTCTATTTGGAGATACAATTCAGTGGAATCATTTACTTGGTGCAGCTATTATTATCGTCGGAATTGTGGTGGTGACAAAAGATGAATAGTTATATGCTATTGTTTATTTTCGGGATAATTTTAGCAAATTACTCACAAATATTATTAAAAAAAGCTACTTTACAACAATACGATTCTAGAATAAAAGAATATGTGAATCCTTATGTTATTATCGGTTACTCTTTATTTGTACTTAATGCTGGATTAAATGTAATCGCCATGAAGGGCATGGAATTAAAACAAGCATCAGCATTAGAATCCTTAAGTTATATCATCATATTAATTTTCGGTTGGTATTTCCTAGGGGAAAAAATAACGAAACGTAAACTCATCGGCAACATGATTATTATCGTTGGTGTAATCGTTTATTGTATCCAATAACAAAAAGCTCCGTTTGTTACAAACGGAGCTTTTTGTTATTGACCTAAATTTTGCACCTTATCTTTCAAATCACGAACTTGATCTATCGTCTGCATGAGCTCTGAGTTTTTAAATTGCTCTACGTCCATTTTTCCTTCCTCTATCTTTTTCATAGACGTATCAATTAACGAATTTAGCTTTTCATTATATCCAACGATTTGTTGATGAAGATCCTTCGCTACATCTGGTGGCGTTAATTCATTGAAAGCTGGTATATCTTGTTTAATTTCATTCAGCTTCGTTTCTAATTCTTTTCGAGCTGTCCCATCGTTAATAGCTTTCTCTGCTAATGCCGGTGCTTCATTTGCAAATGCGCTTATTTCATTTACATAGTCTGTCGCCTTTTGAGCATAATCTATGGAGTTCTTTCCTTCCTCCACTATTGAACATCCCATTAAACCAATTGAAACTATAAATACTAATAAAATTGATTTTATTTTCATTTCAGACTCCCTTCGTCTTTATAATTGTCTATAATTTTCTCTATCATAACTTCTAGCTAAATTGCTTACAACCTTTTTCAAATAGCTATTTATACTCTTACATGCCCTATTATTGTTACAACATCTATTTCTATATGTACGCTTATAATATCTTCAATTATATCCATATATCCTTGTCCTATAGCTGCTCCATAGTGTAATGTAATCCCCTTCTTTTCATACACTGACTGTGGCACTGAAAAAATAAATCTCCTCAAGTTTCTTTCATCAGCTGGTTCCATAATTAAAACAATCCCATCCTCATCAAACATATACGCTCGCCCTCCAACTTTACATTCACTATGGCTCAGTATTGCCTTGGTCAGCAAAATTTAAAACATAATAAGTTAAGATACACTCTGCTCTATCATAAAGTGAAACTTTAATCAGCTCCCACCTAATTTCTTTGCTTTCGCTGAATTTTGAGGTGAAGTCTTACTGCCCGGCAAATAGCGAGATAAAAATAAAAAGCATTCATTCTTTTTTATTAAGAATGAATGCTTTTTAAAAAATCAATTTCCAACTCTAGCATCTTTTTTTGACGAGGTTTTACTTTCCTTACGGGAACTCCAGCGTAAATATACCAATCATCTAAACTCTCTTTTACCATACTCATCGCGCCGACTGCCGTACCTTCTCCTACAGTTACATTTGGAAAAATAATAGAATTAGCACCAATAATCACATGTTTTTTAAAAATAACTTTTCCTACTTTCACATTCCTATATTGATTCGGGACGGTTGGCCCCATTAATGTATTTCCACTGAAATCATCAAGTACTGCATATACGATTGTTTTAGCTGAAATGTTTGCAAAGTCATGCATTTCAATCCCAATTTCCCCTCCATATAACGCTGTATACGCCGAGATGTGCGAATAACTTCCAATTGTGATTTTACCACTTAAAATGCAAAAATCATCAATTCTTACATGATTGCCAACTGATATAGCACTCGGATTATATATACTTGCTTTTTTACTAACCAATACATTTTTCCCAACAGATAAAAATCCAATTTTCTTTAGTTCTTCTTGACTATAAAAACTATTCATCTACCGACACCACCTTCTGCTCTAAACAGATTACAATTTGCTCTACTAGTTCTTTCGTCATTCCTTCCCATAAAGGTAAACTTACGATTCGTTTTGCTATTTTATTCGTTTTTGTTAAATCTGTAGACTTATAGTTTTTAAAAAGAACTTGTTGGTGGCAAGATGGTGAAAAGTATAATCTAGCTTCTATTTTCTGTTTTTTCAGTTCTTCTATTACTTGTATGTTGCGAACTTCTTCTGGACAAATGATAGGCATAAATTGGTGAATAACTGCTTCTGTCTTTTGGACTTTCCACCCTTTTTTCATTAACCCAGTATTTTGTAACAACTGTTTATACCATTCAGAAATACGGGTGCGTTCTTTTAATTTTTGATCCCACTTTTTTATAGTCGCAATCCCAATAGCTGCTGCGTATTCAGACATTTTACAATTAAACCCCATCATCGTGCATTCACGATTTTTATCAAATCCGAAATTCCCCATTCTTTTAATACGTTGTATATCTTCTTCGTTTTTACTATATATGAGCCCTCCTTCACCAATTCCGAACGGCTTTGTTGCATGAAAGCTATATACGATCATTCCACTAAAATCTTGACCGTAATGCATCCCTCCATTCATTAATCCAAATCCCGGCGCCGCATCTACGACAACCGGAATCCCCTTCTTCTCTAATTCTTCATATTCTTCTAAGTTCATCCATGATCCAAAGGTGGCGTACGGGACAACAATCGCAACCTCTTCTTTTAATTCTTCTATCTTATCCAAAAGTACCGTTTTATCCATATACCAATCATCTATTGAAATATCAATAAAGTAAGGTTCCAATCCACACCAAATAGCGGCTAAGGCAGTCGCAGGGAATGTAAAGCTAGGCATGAGAGCATACTTTCCCTTTCTTCTTTTCTTTAGTTGAATAGCCGCCATTAACCCTAACGTTGCGTTTGCTACTGTTGTAACAGCTCCCCTGTTTTGAAAAAACGCTGACATAATTGTTTCCTCAAAACGTTGATTTATAGGTCCATAATTCGTATATATGTGAGATGTATCAATTTCCTTCAATTCGTCCAAATACTCACTTACAGGTACAGTTGAAGCACGTAAAAAAGGAATATTCTCCATATCTATCTATTCCTTCCTATCATTTTCGGACAATATAGAGCATATCTGTTTCAGATAATCCAAATTTCCTAGCACTTTTCATTCCTTGTTTTTCCGCTATGTTATATAATTCTACCTTAAATCCTGCATTCATTAATCGTTGAATAAATCCCGATTGATTATAAATTCTCACATGATCTTCTTGACCAAAAGCTAGTTTCCTCAATTGTGGTGTTACAATTAATTCATTCTCTACAATAAAATCTACATTCATTACGATTGGTACTTGAATAATTCCCCATCCATTTGGCTTTAACACTCTATATAACTCTCGCATTGCTTTGTCATCATCAGGAACGTGTTCTAACACATGACTACATAATATTACATCAAAAGTATTACTATCATATGTAATCCTTGTAACATCAATTTCCTTCATTAATGGATCCTTTGGTTCTAAGTCACCACATACATACGTAATATTTTTATACTCGTTAAACCAATCTCTTAACTTCGCTTCAGGTGCAATATGAAGCATTGTATAGTTTCTATTTAACAAGTCCGTTTCCGTTTCAATGTACGCACGATACAATCTTTCACGATCCATCGAATTACAAACTGGACATATCCCTGTATCTTTATTCCACATCTCAAATTTATATTTCGGAAAATCATAATGTGCTGGCCAAGGTGAAAATTTTTCAAATTGTTGATTGCAATATTGACAATAACAAGATTCTTTCTCGAACATATGAGCAACTAACTTGTTTAATCCTTTTTTTATCTTTTCATTATAAATTTGATCTAGTTCGCCATTTCTTACTGCATCCTTAACTATAAATCCTGCATTTTCTAAACAATAAGATAAACTCTCTTTATACTCACTTTCGGAACTTAAAAATCCACTATTATATGCATCTATAATTAATTCAACCCACTCTTCAATTGTCATTAAAATAAAATGCATTTGTTTTTGATTTTGTCCACTATGTTGTCTAAAATAACTAAGAGGTTCTTGTATATAAACTACTTTTCCTTTCCTCATCATATCTAGCCAAGTTGCAATGTCATTAATAGCAGAATAAGCCTTTCCTTTAAAATATCCAAACTTCCCGTCAAACAAATTCCGATTAAACAAAACAGTTGTCGGCTCACCAACTACATTTTTCAAGTTTTTTAACATATAATTCCCTAATTCTTTTCCTTCAAAAAGTGTAGTTTCTTTCGCGATTTTCATATTTAATGTTGAAGGTGGTAATATCTCTCCATTCTCATCAATCAGTTCACGATATGACGTCACAAATGAAATATTTTCTAACGTCAAAAAGTATTGCATCATTCTCTCGATCTTTTCATGATGAAATAAATCATCATCTAATAAAAAGTTTATATAGTTCCCATCCGCAAGTTCTACACACTTATTAAAGTTTTCGGCAACTAACGGCGTTTCATTTTTAACATATGTAATACACTCATATTCACGTAAGTACGGTTGAATCATAGCATTGACTTCATTATTTGTACTGTCGTCAGAAATAATAATTTCTATATTTTCATATGTTTGATTCAGAGCACTGTTGAGCGCTAATTCCAAGTAATAAGGTCTATTGTACGCAGGAATAAGTATACTTACTTTCGGTAAAGAAGAATTATTATTTATATGTTGTTTTTTCTTTTCTATGTTTATTTTCTTCGCTCTAATTTTTTGGTAATAGTCTAATGTATATAATATGGATGATGGAACTATCCTTCTTGCATAATCTAGAAAATTAGTTACCGCTTTGTCTAACTCTTTTTCGGTGGATAAGAAACCATATTGTTCTCCTGCTATAATACTGTGTGAAAAATCTTCTAACCCATCCATCATTTTATTAGATTCATTTAACTGTTGATCTGGATGTAATCGAAAGTAACTAAGTGTTTCTGCTATATATACTGCTTTTCCTTTACTTAATAAAGATAACCATGAAGCTATATCTACGTTACATAAATACCGCCTCTTATCAAAAATCCCATACGGTTCTTGCAAATCATTTTTACGAAATAAAACTGTTGTCGGTTCTCCAATATAATTTTTTTGATCCACAATTACCTTATTTCCTAATTCTGTCCCCTCTATAATCGTATCCTCTTCAAATAAACGGACAGTTGAATAAATATGTCGTAGTTCTTTCCCTTTATCATCAATTACTTGACGATGAGATGTTACTAGCTTAATTTCATTATCTAGATCATTGAAAAAGTACTTCATCATCTTTTCAATTTTATTCACATGAAATATATCATCATCCATTAAAAAATTTATATACTCACCATTCGCTTCATGAAATAACATTAACGCATTTTCAAACTGTCCGAGAGTTGATCTGTTTTTTATATAAATAATATTTGAATGATTACATAAATATTTTTGTAACATCTTTTCTGTTTCGTCATTCGTGCTGTCATCTCCAACTATAATTTCTATATTAGGGTACGTTTGTTCTAACACACTACATAAAGCCTTTTCAAAGTAGTGAGGACGATTATACGTAGGAATTAATACACTTACCAATGGAAGTTGCTCTACCACCTCTTCAGTTCTTTCAATACGAGTTCTCATTTTAACTCTCTCACCTCTTCGCATACTATTTATATACGCGACACAAAAATCACATTACTTTAACTGTATGGAGCCTATATACTTTTATGCAAACACGAAACAAAATATCATACTTTTCGTTCCTGAATAAACATATTTAATAACGCGGACATTTTATTTGCACCTTTTTTATTCATATGATCACTATCATAAAAATCATCCTCACAAAATAATGGCGAATCAAATAGATCTATGATTTGAAAAGAATATTGAGTTTGAAACTCATTTATAACTTTATAAAAATCTTCTTTTAATTTCTTACTACTACAATTGAAATAATGTGAAGTAACGGGGAACACAACAATTAATGGCTTTATATCGTTTTTCAACAGTAATTCTAAATATTTCTTAAAAATCATTTTATTTTCAACTAAAGTATGAGGATACACCAATTTAGCATGTGAAGCTGCTCTTATTTTCCCGTGTTCTTCAAAAGGAATGTGAAGTGGAATGATATTCCATTCAGCGTTTATCCAAGGCAGTATCAATGATTCATCTTTTAGTTCGTCTAATAAAATATATTCAAAATGCAAATTAAAAATAGAAAGAAGTGGTTTCGGAGTATTTAGATGTAAGAATCCATCAGTGGGTAGAGGAGAATGAACTACAGTATGATGACCATCTTGAAACAATGGATAATATACTTTGTGAATTCTATATGCTTCAGAGGATAACGACATGTCAAAGTAAAACGAGAAATAGGCTATTCCTATTAAACAATATTGAAATGAATGAGTGTTTGATAGAATTTGTGACGCTATTAAATAATCATAGTATAGATCTTGAGATGGAAGTGTTAATTTTATTGACTTTTTTGAGAGGAGCTCCGTACTTATGCCACAATGTGGATAAGACAAACCGGTAGCAAACAATTCATACGTCGGATCACTCTTTGCTTTTTTTATAGAAATGTATAAAGACATAAGATCCGGATTTATTTGATAGATAGAAATTAATTTATCCTTCCATTCATACATGTATTTTGTTAAATTAATAATTTTTGAACTTTGCACGCCCCTATTTATCAAGTCATTTGTAAGTTTTTCTGCGTCCACTCTCCAAATGACTATATATTGAAAAGAATTTTCTATTCGAACAACATCTGAAACGTCTATAACATGAACTATTGTTTTACATTTATTTTTGTCTAATGTATTTCGAATCCTATCCCCTGATAATTCATCACTTAAAACAATGATTTTATATTGCTCCTTCATGCACATCCCTCCATTATATGTATAATATGAAATTCATTTTTAATTCGTAACAATCATATACACCTGCAATCTAACAAAAAAATAGCTTCACCATTAGGCGTAGCTATTTTTACAATTATTGCTTATTCAAATTATATTCCTTTATCTAACTCATAAAGTTTACGATACTTTTCATTTTCTTTCAGAAGTTGTTTATGACTACCTTGCATGACAATTTGGCCACGATCAAGGAATATAACTTCGTCTACATGTTCTATTCCTACAAGATGGTGCGTAATCCAAATAACCGTCTTTTCTTCCGTTGCAGAAAACATAGTTTCAATTAAAGACAATTCTGTTTTTGGATCTAAACCGATAGTCGGTTCATCAAGTACAATAATTGGTGTTTCTTGCATAAGAGTTCTAGCAAAAGCAACTCTTTGTCTTTCCCCACCAGAAAACCGCTTTCCCATTTCATGCATTTTTGTTTGTAATCCGTCTGGAAGAGAAGTAACATGTGAAGCTAGTTGTGCTTTCTCTAAAGCTTTCCATATCTCTTCATCCGTCGCCTCTGGTTTGCCAATTCGTACATTATTTCCAATTGTCGTATCAAACAAATGCGGCTTTTGATTTAATACAGAAATATATTTAGATAAAAGATTCGTATGAGCTCGTTCACCATTCAATACAACTTGGCCATTTACTGGGCTTAACGCCCCTGTTAACAATTTTAGTAAAGTAGATTTCCCTGTCCCACTTCTCCCTAAAATAGCAATTTTCTTCCCTGCTTTTATTTGTAATGATACATCTTTTAATACAATCTCATTACTATCTGGATAACTATACGATACGTGATTCAGTTCAATATCTACATGTTTTGGTTCAATATAATCTTTCTCTCCATGCAAATCCGTTTCATCATGTAAAACACTATCACTTTCTACGCCATTAAGACGATGGGTAGATTCTACGTACGACGGTATTCGATCGATGGCATCTGCAATAGGAATAAGCGCGTTCGTTACAGATAAAGTCATTAATACGAAAGCTGCGATAACTGTAGGAGCAATTTGTTCACTTGCCGCTCCATTCCCAGTCCATATGATCATCGAAATAACTACAATACCTACTACTAATTGAATGATACTGTCCCGAATATGATACCAGCGTTTCACTCTCTTTTCGATTTTTAACAACTGATCATTTTGTTTTACATACTCATTAATAAATTCATCTTTACGACCACTTGCTTGCCAATCAGATAATCCAAAAACAGCATCTGTCAGTTGTTGATACAAACGGCTTCTGCCTTGCTTTAAAGTAACATGGTGTTTCTTCATCAAAAGTAATGATACAAATGGAAGAAGAAACACGATAATAGCTAACATACAACCTACAATAAGTGCAAACACAAGGTCAAATGCACCGATAACAAGTACGAAGATACTATAAACAACTAGCGCTAATATACTAGGAAATATTGTACGTAAATATAGGTTTTGCAAATGCTCTATATCTTCGGATAACACTCCTAACATATCACCCGTTTGAAATCGAGAACGGAAAAATAACGCCTGTGGTTCTACTATTCTATATAGCTTCGTTCTCATTTTTTCTAATATACGTAGTACGACATCATGTCCGACTAAGCGCTCTATATAATGAAACACAGCTTGCCCTATACTAAACGCTCTTGTTGCAACAATAGGAACATATACAGCCATTACATTTTCTGGTCTAAGGGCAGATTTTGAGATTAAATAACCTGAAATAAAAAGTAACATCGCTCCTGAACTAACTCCAAGAAGACCAAGGAAAATAGTTAAAGTCATTCTACCTTTATTTTGTTTTATATAAGGTTTAACCCAGTTACTCATTTCTCTCCCCTCTCTTCCCTATGAAAATGTAATGTCTCATTCTCTAAAAGTTCTTCATACGTCCCACTTTCTTTCATTTCCCCTTTATTTAAAATAAGGATATGGTCCATTTGTTTCATCCAATGTAGACGGTGAGTTGCTAAAAATACTAACTTTCCATTAAATAGACGTAACATCGCTTGCTTTATTTCAAATTCGGTTTCAATATCAAGATGTGCCGTAGGCTCATCTAATAAAATGATTGGTTTTTTACTTAAAAGCGCACGCGCCATAGCAACACGCTGTTCTTGTCCGCCACTTAGCATACGTCCACCTTCTCCAATTCTTTCGTGCATCCCATTTGGAAGTGATGTAACGAGTGAACGAAGGCCGACTTCATTAATAACTCTTTCAACTTCTTCATCTGTTGCATTTGTTTCATAAAAACGAATATTATCCTTTAATGAAAGCGGAAATATATAGGGTTGCTGCGGAATATAAGCAATATTTTTTTGCCAATCTTCACGAGTAGATCCATCAACTTCTACACCATTTACTAACATCTTTCCACTCGAAGGAGATAAAAAACCTGCTAATACGTCGATTAACGTCGATTTCCCTGCACCACTTTCACCAATAACACCAATAGCACCGTTACCTTCCCAAGTAAAATTAATCCCTTCTAATATAGCCTTTTCAGATTCAGCATTATTAACTTTGATATCTTGTAATTTCAAGCTACTAGAGGCATTCCATACTATATCTTCATTTAAATCTTTCTTTTGTATTCCTTTTTGTTGTTGCAAAATCTCTTCTATTTGCTCCATCGCAATTTGTCCATCTAATGTCGCATGATAATTTGCTCCCACTTGTTTAATCGGCAGAAAATATTCCGGAGCTAAAATCAAAATTGTAAGGGCTGGTAATAGTATAATCGTTTCATCTATTAAACGTATCCCTAATCCAACTGCCACAAACGCGATTGATAAACTCGTAAAGAAATCTAATGCAAAAGAAGAAAGAAAAGCAACTCGCAAAGTACGCATCGTTGCTTTTCTATATCTTTTACTTACTTTTTCAATCTTTCCTTCGTGCTGTTCACTTTTCCCTAAATACTTTAATGTTTCTAAACCTTTTAACGTATCTACAAAATGGTTCGAAAGTACACGATATATCTCATACTGACTATCTGCCATTTTTTGCGCTGCTAATCCGAGAAGAATCATAAATATAATCACGATAGGAATCGTTACAACTAAAATGATTCCAGACTCAATATCTAGCGTAAAAACATATAGTACAATTAGACCTGGAACGATACTACTTCTAATCATTTTAGGAATCGTTAATTCAATATATGTTTTAAATTTCTCAATCCCCTCAATTGATAAGGTAACCAGATGACCCGTTCCAACAGTTTGAACATACCTTGGACCTAATGTGAAATATGCCTCTATCAATTGTTTTCTTAGTAACGACCCTGTTTTTTCGGCAAAACGTTCCACTAATATTTGTGATGTTCGAACTACTATGTTACGCGCTGCAAACGCGATACCAAAATAAACAATTTCACTTAATATTGTTTGTACTGTCTCTCCATGAAATAAAAACGTAATAGCTCGTGCTAAAAAGATTGTTTGCGCAATAATACTAAAAGCTTCTAAAATACTAATAATCGTTAACGCTACATATAAAATACGGCTACCGGGATAAGACGGAAGTCCTCTTTTTCTTTTCATTAGTACTCCAAATCGTTGTCTGACTTAACAGGTTGTCTAAATACATAATAACTCCATATTTGACTTCCGATAACGAAAGGCAAAATAGCAATCGCAAAGTAAGTCATAAGTTTTAATGCATAAGCTCCTGATGCTGCGTTGTAAATTGTCAAATCATTCATTGCTCCTAAAGAGCTAATCATAACACGTGGGAACATACCGATAAATACACTCGCACTTAGTAAAATGATTGTTAAACTCGTCATAAAGAAAGCCCAACCATCTCTTCTTCTTTTATTTAATAACGTGGACACTAATAGTGCTACAAAAGCTCCGATTGGTACCATAATCCATTCTGTTCCATGAGCAGTGAAAATGTCGGTTTTCCATAACCCCACACCAGCAAAAACAAGAAGTGTAATTAATGAAAATGGTGCAATTTTTATTGCAGCATTTCGTGCACGTTCTCTCAATTTACCAGTTGTACGTATCGTAAGAAATTGTAATCCGTGAACAATACATAGTAGGAGAAACATTACTCCCCCAAGTAACGCAAATGGATGAAGTAATTGCAGGAATCCACCTACAACATTTTTACTCTCATCAATAGGTACACCTACCATAAAGTTTGCAATCGCAACTCCCCAAAGGATAGGAGGTAACATACTTCCAATAAACATCCCCCAATCCCACGCACTCTTCCATTTATGATTATCTATTTTCGCACGAAATTTAAAGGAAACACCTCTTAAAATTAAAGCAAGAAGCATAAATACAAACGGAATATAAAAACCACTAAATAAAGTTGCATACCAGTGCGGAAATGCCGCAAACATGGCTCCACCAGCACAAACAAGCCATACTTCATTCGCGTGCCAGAACGGTCCTATTGTATTTAAGTAAACTCGTTTTTCAAAATCATTCTTTCCTAAAAACCTCGAAACCATTCCTACCCCAAAGTCGAAACCTTCCAGTACGAAGAATCCAACAAATAAGATTGCAATAACTAAAAACCATAACTCATTAAGAGATAACATACTCTTCCTCCTTATCAAATGGATCATGGCTTTGATAATCCTTTTTCGTTTTCTTATTCTTGTGGCCCTTAATGGTACGAACAAATAAGTACACACAAATTCCACCCATAATTAAATACATTGATGTGAATGAAATAAGTGAGAATAATACTTCACCGAATGTTACATTTGGTGATACAGCATCTTCTGTTTTCATTACACCAAATACAACCCAAGGTTGACGACCCATTTCAGTCATAATCCACCCTACTGTATTACCGATGAATGGAAGAGAAATTGCATACACCATTAATTTTAAATACCACGTTTTTTCAGCTAAACGATCTTTTCTTGATAAGAACCATCCGTAAGCTCCTAGAAGAAGCATGAATGTTCCACTCATTACCATCGCTCTAAAACTCCAAAACATTGTATGCACTGGAGGAATATAATCTCCAGGTCCATATTTTTCTTCATATTGTTTTTGAATTTGATTCATCCCTTCAACTTGACCGCTAAACTTATCATACGATAATAGACTTAGCATATAAGGGATTTGAATTTCAAACGAATTTTCTTTCTTCTCTGTATCAATTTTCGAAAATACTGTAAATGGCGCTGGATCCTCACTTGTATTCCATAGCGCTTCAGCTGCCGCCATCTTCATTGGATGTGTCTTAATTAATTGTTGCGCTTGTGCATGACCGAAGAATAATACAAGCGCCGTTGTAATTGTTCCAACAATGATAGAAATGCGGAAAGATTTTTTAAATACTACAGTTTCTTGTCCTTTTGTAATTTTCCATGCACTTACACCCGCAATAAAGAATGCACCTGTTGCAATTGCTGCTGTAATTGTATGCGGGAATTGTACCCATAGTTGTGGGTTTTGAATAATGGCTAAGAAATCATTCATTTGTGCACGACCATCAGCTGCCATTTCATACCCGACAGGTGACTGCATAAATGCACTTGCAGTTAAAATCCAGAATGCTGATAACATCGTTCCAATTGAAAGGAGCCAAATACACATTAAGTGAATTCGCTTCGGTAATTTATCCTCACCGAATACCCATAAACCTAGGAATGTAGACTCAATGAAAAATGCCAGTAATCCTTCAATTGCAAGCGAGGGACCAAATACATCACCTACAAAACGTGAATACGTTGACCAGTTCATACCAAACTGAAATTCTTGTAAAATACCTGTTACTACACCTACTGCAAAGTTAATAAGGAATAATTGCGTCCAAAACTTTGCCATCTTCTTATATACTTCTTGCCCTTTTACCACATACAACGTTTGCATGATCGCAATAATAAAAGCTAAACCAATTGACAGCGGAACAAAAAAGTAATGGAAAATCGTTGTTGATGCGAACTGTATTCGTGCCAATTCGAGCGTTTCCATACTAAAATCACTTCCTTCATAGTTTTTATAATAAAAGTTAATTGAGCAATCTTATCAAACTCAATTATTAAGAAATACGAAAAGACAAAAACATTTTGTATGTATTGTCGAAAAATATGAAGTTTCAGTTTTTCAAACTATTGTAATGCTATTTTTTACCTTTTCACTATTTCTGTAGTGTTTTATTCGTTAATCGAATTGTATAATATACCTGCATAGTAAATTCAGGTTATTTTTGACGTATTATTGACATCATTTTGTCTGAAATATGTCTTTTGTCATTTTTTTGAATCAGATTTTTTTCATTAGCAAAATGTGTTTTTTCAATATACGGCTTACTTTTATATCTATAAAACAATCGTTTTTTCTTCATACACTTGACTTTAAACCGAAAAAATGTCCTCGAAACTACCCTCGATAAATGCTTATTTTTTGTCAAGAGAAAAATGTATTTTCAAAATTCAAACTCGAAATAATGTTATTCAAAAATAGAAAATAACTTCCCTCTCCCTCGACTAAAAGTTCATTTTTTTGTCATTTTTCCATAACAAATAAAAAAACTGAGAGTCAATTAGACTCCCAGTTTTTTTATTTATTTTGCTGTATGTTTTCTAACGGCTGGTAATATTTCAGTAGCAATTAATTCAATATTTTTCTCAATTTTATCAAATGGTACACCGCCAAAATCAATTTGTGCCATAAAGCGTTGTTGGCCAAACAATTCATATTGGTAAAGCATTTTCTCAATGATTTGTTGTGGGCTACCAATCATTAAAGCATCGCGGTAATCTATTGCATTTGTAAATTGCTGTTTCGGATACCCACCACCGCGCAGTGTAAGCATACCAGCATTAATGTGAGGGTAATATTCACTAAGTGCATCTTGTGAATTTTTTGCCGTATAAAATAAACTCGTTGTCGCAACTGGTAAACTAGCTGGATCAAATCCACTTTGCTGAGCAGCCTCGCGGTAAGCATCTACTGACACTTTAAAGTTAATTGCTGGACCACCAAGTGTTGTTATCATCATTGGCACACCTGCACGTCCTGCTTTAATTGCACTAGCTGGCGGTCCACCAACCGCACGCCAAATTGGCAGGTTATTATTTTTAGCTCTAGGGATAACTGAAGCATGCTCAAGTGGTGCTCTGAACTGCCCATTCCATGTTACATGTTCCTCTTTATTAATTTTTAATAAAAGATCCATCTTCTCTTCAAATAACTCTTCATAATCATTCACATCATAACCAAGTAAACTATATCCTCCAATACGAGATCCACGACCAGCTACGATTTCAGCACGACCATTAGAAATCAAGTCAATGGTAGCGAAATCCTCATATACTCGAACTGGGTCAGATGTACTTAATATCGTTGCGGAACTTGCAATTTTTATATTTTTCGTAGCTTGCGCGACCGCACCTAAAATAACTGTATGAGCTTGCGTTGTAAAATGCGTTTGATGACTTTCGCCTACAGCAAACACATCAAGCCCTGCCTCATCTGCTAACTTAGCTGTTTCAATTAGTTCGTGAATTCTTTTTTCTGGCGTAATTTTCTCCCCATTATGTGGATTTAAAACATGATCGCCAATTGAATATAACCCAAACTCAATTCCTTTTCTTGTATCTATACGGTATTTTTCCATAGTTACTCTCCCCTTTAATAATGTAGTATTAGTTTTTCTTCTAAAAACGTTGGTAAGTCAAGTATATCTCCGTATTACCTACCTCATCACTTGATTAGTCAATTGATGAGGTAAAAAAAATTACTCTTGCGGTAATTCTTTTTTTTCGCTATGCTTATGAACTTTCGTCATCAGCTCGTATAATATTTTCTGCTCTTCTTCATTTAATACATCATCAAAAAACGAAGATTGAAATGCAAGTTGCTCTGGCAATGCTCTCTCTAAAGCAGCTTCTCCTTGCTCTGTAAGACTAATTGTTTTCGTTTTCCAATCTTGTTTTCGTACAATATATCCTTCTTTTTCAAGACGAGTTAACATTCGAGAAATGCCACCTTGTGTAACAGTTACCTTTTCAGCTAACTCCATTTGTGTGAGTGGTTGATACGTACGTATTTGCAAAAGCACATCAAATTGAGCTGTCGTTAAATCAAAACGTTTTAAAAACTCATTTGACATTTGATTACTTTGGTTCGTAAATCGTATTAAACGTAACCATATTAATGATCCTATCGTATTATCACGCATGTTTCATCACTTCCTAGCGTTCATCTTACTATCACTTTACTACGCAAGTGATAAAAAAGCAAGATAAAATGTAATAAATATAGCGATAGAGTATTGCATAAATAATGATAAGTAAGAATTCATATAAACATGAATTCTTACTTATCATTATTCTTAACTTTTCATTTCATTCATTACTATATTTAAAGCTGCCATAGCTTTTGGCCAACCAACGTAAAAAGCCATATGTGTTATTAATGCAACCAATTCATTCTCCATAACCCCATTTTGTTTAGCTAGCTTCAGATGAAATTGTAATTGTTCTGTATTACCGAGACTGATTAGTGCTGACACAGTACACAAACTTCTTTCTCTTAATGTTAAAGTGGCATCCCGCCACACTTCCTCAAATAATATCTTTTCACTATAATGAGCAAATGCAGGTGACATTTCTCTCATTTTCTTTTTAATATGTACTTCAATAAGTTCATTTTTCATTTTTTTCTCCCTTTATTTTCACCATTTGTGCTATCCCTTGACCAAATGACCAGTTTTCAGCAGCTGTCTCATTTAGTGTAATAAAAATATCCGAAGTTTTAACGTCGGAATATTCCGTGATTTTTAAGGATACCGATTGATACAAATCTTTTTTCTGTTGCACCGTTCTTCCCGGTCCACATGTAATAGAAACATAAATCATATTCTCTGTTCTCTTTTCTCCTCTTTCCAACAAATAATATGGATTATATAAAAATTTGTTTTGTTGGTAAGGTAAGAACATTTGAAAATAATCATTTTCAGGGATGTTAAAATGTTCAATTAATGAAAGATGGATACATTCACCCATTTTTTCCAACTCTTCTTCATTTAATGTGTTTTCAGAATAATAAATCTTCACAAAAGGCATAGACTTTCATTCCTTTTCTTATTTTTAATATACAACAAAATTTCATCGTGAAATGTGTAAAATCTCATATACTGTAACACCCTTATTTACTACAATATCAGGCTTCTCTTCATAAAACTCAAACCTACTATATCCCCATTTATCCGGATTATAAACGATTACATTCCCTAAACACTTTTCGTTGTTTTGTACATCTTCATTCATCATGTTTAATTGAGTCCCAATCAACGTTTTACTTTGAGAAATACTTCCTGCATATTCAACAACATATCTACTTTTCTTAAATCCATCACTTAGATTAACCACTAATGGAACACCTATATGTATTTGTTGCCATCCAAAAGATTGTAAAATGTTATCGTAATACCCTTCAAAGATAAATTTATTCATCCCTTCATGACCATTCCAAATATATAAAGGTGCATAGCAGTTATAAAAATTCCCGTTTTTCTCCGTTTCCGTAATTAAATAAGCTTTAAAATTTAGTTCTTGGAAACCATCAGTTTTATAGCCATTATCCTTTACCCTTTTCTTAATAATCTCCATGTCATAATCCTTTGGAAGAATGACCTTATATTGCATTCCAATCATGTTTATCACTCACTTTCAATCTTATATACATTATGATAAATCGATAAGTGGCTAACGTAAAATAGGTATGAATTATGTTTGGTATCATTTATAATGATAGTGCATAAGGGGCTGAGATACTTGGAAATAAATGATCTTATTATATTCAAAACTGTAGCCAGTGAGGGTTCTATTAGTAAAGCTGCTAAAGAGTTAGGATATGTTCAACCGAACGTAACTGAGCGAATTAAAAAATTAGAACAAGAGTTAGAAACACCTTTACTACATAGAGATAACAAAGGTGTTTCCTTGTTACCTGCTGGTGACATTTTATTAGATTACACGAATAAAATATTAACTCTATTAGAAGAAGTAAAAGATGAAATTAAAACGAGTGGTTCTTCTTATATAATAGCGACGTCACAATCTATTTTGACAAATTATTTAAGTAAGCGTATTAAAGTAAATTTCAGAAATTATCAAATATATGTAGAAAGTAGTAGTCATTTGCAAAAATTACTGCAGCAACAAAAAGTTGATATGGTCATAACTTATGAGGATTATCCTGACGCATCGTTTAAAAAAGTGTTCACAACCTCAATTTCTGTAGGCTTATTAAAAGCGAAAGAAAAATGTACCATTGATTATTCAAAAGAAATTTTCTTCGTTAGCAATGACAAAAAGTGCCCTTTTAGGAATAAGACAATACAATTTCTAAAAGAAAATAATCTATCTCAGCAACAACTTCAACAGTTGGATTCTTATTCGCTTATGGAAGCGTTTATTGATGATGGAAAAGGAATAGCTTTTTTACCGATTAAAAATGATAAATTGGTACCAATTGAAGATGTTCCAATTGAGAAATTAGCTGTTCATTTTTTTACAAATCAAAACTCTTTTAAACAAATCCCTGATGAACTATTTGGTTAATAAAATGACTTTGATTACATACTTTTTTCAAAATAAAAATCCCTCTTTAACGAATATAAAAGAGGGATTTTTATTTTGTATACAATTGATTTTTCACACGTTTTGCTCCACTTCTGTACTTTTCTCCTTCTTATTCCTTTTAAAACTCTTCAATTTCTTAACCGTCCCAACCAATCCTTTCGGAAAAACGAGTAGCACGATAATATACAATAAACCTAGAATAATCGTCCATCTTTCAAAAATCGGATATTCCGTCGCTAGTTCTGATAAATAATATTTTAGTGATTCAATAATCCCAGACCCAGCAATAGCTCCAATTAATGTTCCGACTCCTCCAATCATTGTCATTAAGAGTGCATTTAGTGTCATTTCAATTGAAAATACAGTCGTATTGACAAAGCGTAATGTAATAACAAATAAACCACCGCTAATCGCAGCTACTACTCCTGCAACAATGCTAGCAATAATTTTATAATGAAGCACTTTATATCCTAGTGCTTCAACACGTTGCTCATTTTGTGAAATTGCTTTTAATACTTTTCCAATAGAAGATTTGGTGAAAAGACGTAAGAGAACAAAAATGATAAGTAAACATATAAGTGTTACATAATAAAACGTAAAACGATCACGGAATACGTCTGGTACACCAAATGTAAAACCATCTCCTCCGTGAGTGAGCCCACGCCATTTTTCAGCAAGGACGAAAAACAACTGTGAAATAGCAAGTGTTAACATCGCATAAAAATGACTTTTCAGCCGTAAAGAAAGTAAACCAATTATATAACTAACGATTGCTGAAATGATAATTGCAGCTACTATTCCAATTAAAAAGTTCGTTATTGATACGCCTTGTCGATCAAATAAAAGCGCTACCCCATATGCTCCTATCCCAAAGAACATACAATGACCGAACGATACAATTCCTGTATACCCAAGCAATACATCAAAACTCATTGCAAAAATAGCAAAGATGAAGATTTGAGTGAACAAAATTAACAGGCTCCGTGAATCATTTACGAACGGAAATACACTTAAACAAATGAGCATACATACTCCGAAGTATACTTTAATTCGGTCCGATGTGTTGTTCACCATTTCACCCCTTTTCACCAACAAGTCCAGTTGGCTTCACTATTAAGAAAAATAGTAACATTAACATATTAATTGCAAGTGATAAATCTGGTATAAAATACGCTGTAAAAGCACCAGCTAATCCAACAATTAAAGAAGCAATAGCTGAACCTTGTACGCTTCCTAATCCACCGATAATTACTACTATAAAAGCTAAAATTGCATACTGCATGCCCATCTCGGCGAAAATAACGCCCGAATACGGTGCTAATAAGAATCCTCCCAAAGCTGCCATCCCTGCTCCTAATAAAAAGACGAAAGAAAATATCGCTTTTACATTAATACCAAGCGCTTGAACCATTTCTTTATCCATTACACCTGCACGGATCATAAGACCTATCTTCGTCTTTTTGAGTAATAGTAGTAGTGCAATGTAAATAATTATCCCAATCAAAATAACAAATAGACGATATTTAATTAATATAATACCTCCGAATGTAAAACTTCCTTGTAACCATAACGGTAATTTTGCACTAATAGGGTTTGGCCCCCAAAATATTTTAATACACTCACTAAGAACGAGCATTCCTCCAAGCGTAACGAGCAGCTGTCGAACATGATTTCCATATACCGGTCTAATAAAAAACCTTTCTAAAATAAATCCTAGGAACATTCCCATGGCTACTGCTCCAACTAAAGCTAATATATAACTTCCTGTCATATTAAATAACCAAACACCTGTAAATGCTCCCCATGCAAATAAACCACCGTGTGCAAAGTTTAAAACGCTCATTAGACCGAAAATAAGTGAAAGACCTGATGCTAACAAAAAAATGAGCATCCCTGTTGAAATCCCATTTACAAATAAATTGATTAACACATCCATCCTTTTCACCTCGGATTCATGTTAAGAGATTCCTAAATATTTATGACACATTTCCTTATCCTTTTTTAATTCATTCATAAAACCGTTATGAACAATTCGTCCGTTATCCATAATGTAAAAATAATCGCCAATTTGACTAGCCATCATAAAATTTTGCTCAACAAGTAAAACTGTTGTTTTCTCTTTCATCTTCAAAATAGCTACCATTAATTTCTCCACCATTATCGGGGATAGCCCTTTGCTCGGTTCATCAATAAGTAATAATCCATCACTATTAATAAACGCTCTTGAAATAGCCAACATTTGCTTTTGCCCTCCGCTCAAGAGCCCACTTTTCTTATTCCAAAACTGCTTTAAATCCGGAAATAGTTCCAGCATCCACTCTATTTTCCCTTCTACTTCCTCACCTTTTCCCCTAGCAAGAGCGAATGTTTCTTCTACTGTCAAATCATGAAAAATACCTTGATTTTCTGGTACATACCCTATTCCTTTCCTTGAAATTAAATGTGTAGGTAATCCACTTACTTTTGCACTATCATAATAAATTTCACCATCTGCAATGCGGTGAAACCCCATCACTGAACGTAATGTCGTTGTTTTCCCTGCCCCATTTCTACCAAACAGTACAGTAATCGTCCCTTTCTCAACAGCAAGAGATACTCCTTGCAAAATATGAAACTGATCTAAATACGTTTCTATATTATTCACTTGTAATAGTGCCACTATATAATCCCCCTAAATAAGCACTTTGTACACGCTCATCTTTCATAATTTCTTCTGGCAATCCTTCAGCCAATAACTCTCCATGAAATAAAACGATAAGATGATCTGACAAACCTAGTATCATATCCATTTTGTGTTCGATAAGTACAATTGTGCTCTCTGGATGTTTCTTAATATTTTCAATCACTTGTAATATAGCAGGGACCTCTTCAACCGAAATACCTGCCGTCGGCTCATCAAGTAATAACACATCCGTTTTTAAAGCTAATAACATCGCAAGTTCTAGCTTTCTTTTCTCTCCATGTGCCAAATCTTTCGCTAATACGTTCTCTTTCTCGTGAAGTAATACTGTTTTTAAGAAACGTCTCGCCTCTCCAACTTGTTGCTTTAATTTTGCTGAACTCGGGAAAAAACTATAGTAATCTTGTACGAATGATTGAACACTTAAACGGACATTTTCAAGTACCGTTAATTCTGGGAATATGTTTGTAAGCTGAAAAGAGCGACCGATTCCTAAGCGTGTTCGATCTGAAATCGATAGTTTTGTAATATCTTGCCCTTTAAAATACACTTCACCTGTTGTGGGTGAAATCTGTCCACTTAGTAAATTAAATAATGTTGTCTTCCCCGCACCATTTGGCCCGATAATAGAAATGAGCTTTCCTTTTTGGACAGTTAAATTTACATCTTTAATAACATGATGTTCACCAAAAGATACGCTAAGATTTTTCGTCTCTAGCAAATGTGTCACGAAATCCCTCCCTTTAAAGCCGTGAGTATGAAAGAAATATGTATAAAGAGGGTCCCCCTCTTTATACAAAAACAACAGAAAATTCAGTCTATTTATTTTGAACTGGTGGTTCTGTTTCTTTCATCGTTAATTCTCGCTCTAACACTGGCACCGGATAATCAACACCGTCTTGCTTTTTCAATGTGATAGAATACAGTGTCTGCATCGCTTGGTGGTCCTTCTCTCTAAACTTCATCTTTCCTTTCGGTGTATCAAATTCCATTCCTTCCATTTTCTTAATCAAGGTATCTACATCTGTATCACCTTTTGTTTTCTTTAAGGCTTCTACAATAGAAATTGCTGCTGACATTCCTCCCGCTGTAAACAAATCTGGCACTGCACCATTAAAACGTTTTTTATGCTCTTCAACTAGCCAATCATTCACTTTATTTTTTGGAAGTGTGTGATAATATACAGAAAAACCTTGCATACCTACTAATGCATCCATTGTTTTTAATGCTGGTATATCTGGCGCACCTGTAGAAATTTTAATACCTTGCGCTTCCACATTCATATCTTTCAACTGTTTCCAAGGTGAATTTGCCCCTGCCCAAACGATAAATAAATAATCTGGTTTTGAACTAATGATATTTTGAATATTCGCTGTAAAATCTGTTGAATTTGTATCCGCGTATTGCTCATTCACAATGTTCGCACCTAATTTTTTCGCACCCGCTTTAAATGCAGCAATCCCTTCACGACCAAAAGCGTTATCTGGGGCAAATGTCGCAATCTTTACATCTTTTTTCGCAATTGCTGCTGCTCCTGCAATCGCATCTTGTGAGGAACTTCTTCCAGTTCTAAAAATATATTTATTCCAGTTCTTTCCGGTAATACTATCCGCAACTGCCGGTTCTACAACCATAATCTTTTCATATTCCCCGGCCAGTGGTAAAACCGCTAACGTATCACTTGAACTAGACGATCCAACTAAAAAATCAACTTTCTCTTCTTCTAATAACTTCGTAGCTTTTTTAACTGCTACATCCGCTTTCGTTTCTGTATCTTCTACAACAAACTTAATCTTTTTCCCATCTACTTTCCCAGTTCCACCAGTTGCATAATCTAACCCTAATTCAAATCCGTTCACTGTTTGTTTTCCATACGATTCTAGCGGTCCTGTTAAAGAAGCAAGGACTCCTACCTTAATCGTTTTTTCATCCTCTGTACTTGTTTTCTTTCCTGAACAAGCTGCCGTTATTAATAACGAACCTAAAACACAACCAGTAAACATTGTCTTTAGCCACTTACGTTTTTTCATCGACATTGTGATCCTCCCCATACTTTACTTTCTGATAGAATCAAACACGCCAAAATCCCCTGTCCGTAATCATGACTAACTAATTCGATAGATAATGGAAAACTCTTGTAGTACCCTCTACATTCGGCACAAATATATAATCACCTTCCTATGTAATGGAAACGGACATACAATCAATATATATTCTGCAATCCAATTGAAAATACTGTTTCATTTCAGTAATGACCATACAAAAAGACTAACTTATTTTTAAGTTAGTCTTTTCCCCTTAATTAGAGTTAAGTTCTACTTTCTCTAACCCTTCAGCCAATTGTTTCTTATCTAGTCCTTCTCCTATTACTACTAAGTTTGTCGGGAAACCGAAGTCTTGTTCTAATAAAGTTGGTACTCCGAACGAATATTGGAATAGGTGAGGGTATTTATCTCCATGGAATTTCACAAAACCTTTCACTCGATAAATACTATCTGGTAAATTCGAAAGCCATTCATATAATTTGTCTTGTTCAATCGGTTTCGTAAATTGATACGTCATCGTTTGTATATGTAAATGCTGTTTGACATGTAGTGTCTCATGTTCCTCATCATTTGGAAATTCTGCTTCCTCTATATCTTTTAAAGATATATTGCAATACTTTGTCTCATACATTTTCGCATGATCATTTATTGCCTCTACTTCTTCAAATACTGTGTTCTTATCTTCATCTGTTAGTAAATCTGCTTTATTAACAAGAATGTGACTACCAAATTTCAGTTGCTCATGCAATAGCTGTTGTACATTTGCACTTAATATACTTCGGTTTAACCACCTTACTGCATCTAAAACGACTACAATTGATTTTACTTCCAGAAAAGGAGCTAAAATTGGCGAGACACACGCGTCTAACACTTCAATTGGATGCGCAACACCTGTCGTTTCTATATAAATTACATCTGGTCTTTCTTGTTGGTATAACGAATGTAATTGTATTTCAAGCTCTTCTTTTAATGTACAACAAATACATCCTTTAAGAAGTTCTCTTAAAACATTCTCTTTTCCAATAATATCTGTATCTACCGAGTATTCACCAATTTCATTCATTAATACTGCAACTTTTCTATTCTTCTTTTTCTCTGCTAACAATAAATTTTGTAATAATGTTGATTTTCCACTACCTAAAAAACCACCTAATATATGAATCTCCACTTTATTCATTCAACCGACCATCCATTTCTTTACTTCAAATGTATTCAAAGCGTAATAATTACGATTTATATTTATCATTTTATTAAAAGAATGACCATTTGTAAATATAAGAGATTCACTGTTCATTTACTTCATATGCAACTCTTACTCCAGACTCAATTGCCCCTTGCATCCATCCATGTGTTAATGTCGTATGCTCTCCTGCAAAATGTACTTTTCCAGATGGTGGTGTAATATACGGAAATAACTCGAGCTCTTGGCCTGGTTCGAAAGCTGTAAATGCACCGCAAGAATACGGATTTTTACTCCAGCTAAAAGATGTTCCAGTGACAAACTCACTATAGACGATGTCACCGTATATTTCCGCTAAATTTTTTAATGCGTAACGAATACGATCTCTTTGCGGGAGACTATCCCATGTTAACGCCTCATCTGCCCACGTATAACTTGCTATTACGATAGCTGGTCCTGGAGTATGAATGCCATAACTCGGATAGTATGTAAACCGTATCGGTAAATCAGTAATAGATTTACCGCCACACTGTCCCGCTTTCTCCCAAAATCTACTTTTAAACTCTATTGCAATTTTAGTTGCAGCAATATAATTTAATTCACGAATTGCTCTTTTTTTAAAATAAGAGAATAAATAGTATGGCTGAACTTCTACAAATCTTAACGCTGAAAATGGAATTGTAATAATAGCAAAATCACTTGTTATTGTAAATTGCTCTAACGTTTGTTCATGATTTCCTTGTAACATTACTTTATTATCTTCTTGTATAATTTTATCAACCTTATACGGCATTAAAATATGTTCTCTTAATTGTGGTAAGAATGCATTCGATAACTTATCCATTCCACCAGTTACTTCATAATATTTCGTTGTTGAAGTAAAGAAAATCATTTCACGTAATACTTCAATTAAGGACATTCCCATATAAGCTTCCATATCAAGAAGTACCCCAATCATATCTATTGCACCATCTGAATAATACTCCATTAAAAATGAACCAAGCGAATACGTTTTATACTTTTTTTCAACAATAAGCCAGTTTTTATCAGGATCCTTCTTAATATAATTTAGTATTGGTTCTAATACCTCAATCATTAGCTCTTCTGCCGTTTTTCCTCTTTCTTTATCCAAAACCGGATATTCAAGTACACTTGGATCATTTTCAAACACATTCAATCTCGTTTGAATGTTATTCGTATAAATGATATCTGCAAAAGTTTTATTTATAAAAAGGTTTAAAGGTAGTTTAAATTTATGAATATACGCTAAGGTTAACTTATGGGTGTCAGGGATTCTCATCGGTCCCGCATTAAAATATAAACCCACACTAAATGGTTCCCGAATCGTATACACCCTGCCACCTATTCTGTTATTTGCTTCTATAATCGTTACTTCGTGCCCAGCCTCTTTTAATAAAGAACCTGCAACTAATCCAGAAATCCCTGCACCTGCAATCGTAATCCGTTTTGGGTTATTCTTTTTAACAAGCCCTGCATGAATAATATGAAGCATTTCTTCCATTGCTAATGGGTTCCCCATGCCATTTCCCCTTTTACAAAGGATTTTACTGAATTATATTCGGTTCACTGAATTCCTATGTTTTGTTCGCGGATTTGCACGGATACATTTTCAAATACTTGAATATCTTTTATAAAATGTAATAAACTAGATATGACTCTATAGAAGTAAGACGTATTATCTTACATAATAAAATCAATGAAATTGCGAGGAATTTTGAAATGAAAAAAGGTATTAACCGTGTTGTATTAGTAGGAACAGGAGCAGTTGGATGTAGTTATGCTTACTGCATGATTAACCAAGCCGTAGCTGAAGAATTTGTTTTAGTCGATGTAAATGAGGCAAAAGCTGAAGGGGAAGCAATGGATTTAAGTCATGCTGTTCCATTCGCACCAGCTCCAACTAGAGTATGGAAAGGCAGCTACGAAGATTGTAAAGATGCTGACCTTGTAGTTATTACAGCTGGATTACCACAAAAGCCAGGCGAAACACGTTTAGATTTAGTTGAGAAAAACGCTAAAATCTTTAAACAAATCGTTCGCAGTATTATGGATAGCGGATTTGATGGCATCTTCTTAATCGCAACAAACCCTGTAGATATTTTAACTTACGTAACTTGGAAAGAATCTGGTTTACCGAAAGAACGTGTAATCGGTTCTGGTACAACGCTTGATTCTGCTCGTTTCCGCTATATGTTAGGTGAGTACTTCGATATTGGTCCACACAACATTCACGCTTATATTATCGGAGAACACGGCGATACTGAACTTCCTGTTTGGAGTCATGTTTCCGTTGGTATCCAAAAACTACAAACACTGCTTGAAAAAGACAACACGTATAATCAAGAAGATTTAGACAAAATTTTCATAAACGTCCGTGATGCAGCTTACCATATTATTGAGCGTAAAGGCGCAACTTATTATGGTATCGGTATGTCACTTCTACGTGTTACAAAAGCAATTTTAAACGACGAAAATAGTGTATTAACTGTATCAGCTTACTTAGAAGGTCAATACGGTCAAAAAGATGTTTATATCGGGGTACCTGCTGTTTTAAATCGCGGCGGTGTTCGTGAAATTTTAGAGGTTGAATTAAGTGAAGATGAAGAATTAAAATTCGACCACTCTGTTCAAGTATTGAAAGAAACAATGGCTCCGGTTCTTTAATGAAAATAAAAAGCAATCCAATTTATTTTGGATTGCTTTTTATTTTCATTATCTCCTATGACTTTTTGTGATTTTCTATCATTTCTTATTTTTTAGTCGCATCCTCATTATTTATATCAAGTACATCTAATAAGAAGATAAAGATTGGTATCCCGATAATAAGCCCCCATATTCCGAGGAAATGCTCTGAGAAGATAAGAATCATAAATGTGTAGAATATTGGTAAATTTGTTTTTGCAGACATAAACTTCGGATTTAAAAAATAACTTTCAAGAGCATGGATTACTGTTATGAATACGAGTATGTATACTACGTACATAACTCCGCCTACGTTGTAAGCAATGATACAAAGTGGAAACAAAGAAATAATCACACCTGCAACAGGAATCAAGCCTAGTAAGAAAATCATAACAGCTAATACAAGTAGCTGTGGAAATCCTAAAACGATTAATGCAATAACAGTAAGAATACAATTTACCACGGCAATTAAAAACTGAGCTTCAATTACTTTGCCGAACGATCTTGCAAATCTTTCACCAAAATATGCAATTTCCTCATAAAAGATTTTTAACTTACTATCTTTAAACTTAGATGTAAATGTAATAATACGCTCTTTTTCTAATAAGAAAAATAAGCTTAAAATTAGAGATAATAATATTTGTAAACTTACCTTCCCTATATTTGCTATCGATTGATAGATGACATCTACACCTTGTTCTATATATTTTGATACTTCCATGCCATTAATTGTCGAAAGTGCATATTTAACGATTTCATTATCAGGTGGATTTTGAAAAAATAGTTTAAACTGATAAATTAATTGTGAAATTTGTATCGTCAGCACAGGTAAATATTTATATAACGTTGTGCCTATAAAGGAAACTAGTATTATATATAAACATGCAATAACAATTTTCCGGTTTACTTTCAATTTTCTTGAAATAAAACGTTGAAATCGATCCATTAAAAACGTCAGTATAAACGTAATTAATATTAAATTAATCATACTTTTTAATGCGTATAATACAAACGCTACTATTATTAAAACGAGAAACCGTTGAAACCCTCTACTTCGAAAAAAACTCTTTACTTCATTCATTAAGAATTAACCTCCCCCTTCAATGGATGGAAATTGAATATATTACATTTTATGAACTCCTATAGACAATCTTTCTTACTAATTGAGAAGAATCCTTTTTTTCTTTTCATATTGTTAGATTCCAGTTATTTTTCATATAATCTTTTATAAACTAGGTAATTTTCTATTTTTAGACTGCTGTTCATACGCATATCCAATATTGAAAAGCTCTTTTTCACCAAACTGTTTCCCTACAAACACTACACCGATTGGTTCTCCATTTTTATCATATCCAGCAGGAACCGCTAATTCCGGATAACCAGCTACAGCTGATAGAAGAACTTCATCGTTATTAATCATAACTAGAGCATCCAAACCTTTTTCTACTAAATACCTATCTAGCTCTTTTCTTGCATTTTCTTGACTCGTTTGCACTACGTTTTCAAACTCTTCTTTCGTTATAACAGATTTTTCAGACCCTTCAATTAATGTTTGTCCGTATTTTATTCGTCTTTTACTATCCTTTTTATTAAACGCTATAATCTCTTCTAACGATTTTACCGGTACATTCTTTTGCTGTGAAAGATAGTCGTTTACATTATGCTTGAACTCATATTCTAATGTTTGCAAATTATCTACACCCTCAGCACTTAACTGGATATTATCAGTTAATATCGCACCTGCATCTTGAAGGTCTTTTCTAATTTTTTCTGCTACTGCTTTTCTATTTTCATCTTGTTGGTCTACAGAAAAAAGAAGCCCTATCTTTTTCCCTTTTAATCCATCTATCGATAAATCCTTTGTATAATCAATTCTTTCTTTATCTTTCATTTTTTCTGTCATAACATCTTTTTCGTCATAACCTATCATTGCATTAAATAACGTTGCTGCATCTTTTACTGTTCTTGCCATAGGTCCTGCTGTATCAAGAGTTTCAGCTAACGGAATAATTCCTGTTCTGCTTACCATACCTAAAGATGGACGTAACCCAACTACTGATTGCTGCGCCGCGGGTGCAACAATCGATCCCGTCGTTTCTGTTCCAATTGCAAGCGGCGCAAAATCTGCTGCAACTACTGTAGCAGATCCTGAACTTGATCCTGAAGTATCGAATGTAATCGGACCGTACGGGTTTAAATTTTGTCCTTTCTTCCCGCTATACCCGCTTGGCATTGTAAAAGATAAATAGTTCGCCCACTCAGACATATTCGCTTTTCCTAAAACAAATGCTCCTTCTTCTTTCAACTGCTTCACAATTGTTGCGTCTTGATCTGCAATCCAATCTTTTAATACATAAGTTCCTGCACTAGTCGGCATCACTTTTTCCGTCTGTACATTATCTTTTACAACGACAGGAATACCATATAAATTCGAATTTTTGTTTCTACCCCGCTCTTGATCTAACTTTCTTGCTTCTTCCATCGCATTAGGATTTATCTCTGTAACAGAATTTAATGTTATTCCATTTTGATCATGTTCTTGTATTCTAAAGAGATAAATACTCGTTAATTCTTCATATGACAACTTTCCATCATCAATCATTTTTTGAAGCTCATCTACAGTCGCATTTACGACTTCTTTTTCTTTTATCTTTACATTTTCTATATTGATTCCTTTAAGCTGATTATGTATCGGTTGTAGCACTCTTTCTTTATCATATACAATACGCTCAGGTTCCTTTGGAAAATAATTTTTATACACGTAATATCCACCGGCACACGCTAATAAGACAATGCCTCCAGTGATAGACAGCGTTACCTTTACCCATTTCTTCATGTTGCTTCCTCCACTCTATAAGATGCTTAGCTATACAAAAAAGAGAGTTACCTTTTACTTAACTCTCTCCAATCAAAATGCTAAATGAAAAAATGAAAGATTTCAATCTAATTACTTCTTTTTTTGCATTTGCTTTGCTAACATTTCTTTCACTTGATTATACGTTAACCCTGAATTTTTATTTAAACGCTTTACTTCCTCAACATCAGTACCTACCACTGTATATTTTTTCTCATCATTCATTTTTCTAATTCCCTTCTCACCGTATTATTTCTTATATTTCTTCCCTAAATACGCATAAATTAACACCACTACAAAAAAGGAAGCTGTTTTTAAGCACAGCTTCCTTCTCGTTACATATTGTATTTCTTAATAAAATTTCACTACATCTTCAGTAGGTAAGAACGTTCTTTCTGCTGGTTGTTCGTTTGGTTCACCAAATGGCATTTGACCTACTAAGCTCCACTCTGCCGGAATGTTCCAAGTTTCTTTCACTTCAGCATCTACGATTGGGTTGTAATGTTGTAATGACGCTCCAATTCCTTCAGAAGATAATAGCATCCACACAGTATGTTGTAACATCGCATTTCCTTGATGAGACCAGAATGGGAACTGATCTTTATATAATGGGGCATTTTCTTGCATTTTTTCTACAGTTGCTTGATCTTCAAAGAATAGAACTGTTCCTACACCTGCATGGAAGCCTTTTAGTCTTTCTACAGTCGCTTCAAAGTTTTCTGCTGGTACGCGGGCTCTTAGTGTTTCTTTAACGATATCCCAAAACTTTTCATGCTCTCCATCCATTAATACAACCATACGACCACTTTGCATATTGAAAGATGTTGGTGCGTGTAAAGCTGTTTTTAACACTTCTTCAATTCTTTCTTTCGTAATTGCATCGTTTTTTGCTACTTTACGAATTGAACGGCGGTTCACGATTGCTTCTTTTAAGTTTGTTGTAGTTGCTGACATTTTAATTCCTCCAAATGTTTGTTTTATAATTTATTTTGTTATTTCATAACAAGCGAATTAGCAATATCCATCGGTATTACATTGCATACCTTCAAATGAATTTGTTTTATCCTTTTCAATTTCTTTATCAATGACCCTTTCTAGTGTTTCTTTACTAGCAAGCCCTTGAATGACTTCATCTCCAATCATGACAGTTGGAACAGCCATAATATTCGCTTCATCATATGCGTGTTGAATTGCTTCTTGATGCTTTTCTTTATATTTACGAGTTACTAAAGCATCTTTAAATTCCGCCTCAGGAAGTCCTACTTCTACCGCTAATTTTGTTAACACATCAATATCTTCAATGTTTTGCTCTTCTTGGAAAAATGCTGTGAATACGCGGTGATGATACTCATTACCTAGTCCACGTTCTTTCGCAAATTGACATCCTTCGAAAGCTAAATGTGTATATGGATGTGGTGAAACACGTGGCAAGCGCATATCAATTCCTAACTTCTTCGCTGTCGGAAGAATGAAAGCATCCCATGAACCTAATTTTTCTGGTTCATTCCATGGATCTATTTTTGAATATGGACTTGGACGTAATTCAAATGGCATCCATTCAATCTCTACATCTTTCTCTTTCGCTACCTCATCTAATGGACCTTTTGCTAAAAAACAAAACGGACATATAAAATCTGAGTATACTTTCATTTTTACAGTCATAACTTTTACACCTTACCTTATCGTTGTAATCAAATTAGTTACATTAATGATAAAAAAATATAAATATTATTTAAACATTCATTTTTTCTTGCAAAGTTTCAAACAACTGCCCCATCGTAATATTTCTCAAAACTTCTTCCATCGCGGATTGTGCTTGAATTAAAATAATTTCTAACACCGCTTGAATATTCGCCCCAATTGGACAATCTGGATTCGGTTGCTCGTGAATATGAAATAGCTTGTCTTCTTCGACTACGTTCACTGCATGATACACATCTAACAATGTGATTTCATGTAAATCCTTTAGTAATCCCGCGCCACCCGGTCCACGATTTACGTAAACAAAGCCAGCTTGTTTCAAGTACGACATCATTTTACGAATGACTACCGGATTCGTATTTACACTTTCAGCCATATAGTCTGAAGTACAAAGTGAAGATGGATTGTTTTTCAAAATAGATAAAATATGAACAGCTATGGAAAAGCGGCTACTAATTTTCATCGTAATCACCACCTCGATGTAATCATTATAGTTACAACTAAAAAATAAGTCAATCCTTTTCATAGATTTTTTATAAGCAAATTAAAAAGTGCCCCATTATGATATATGAGACACCCCTTTTTATTCTGCAAATAGCGCTTGAAATTCTTCAATAAATAGCTGTACAGCGATTGAAGAATCCTTTAATGAAGGAACAGCTAAAGCAATTTCTCTCCATACTTGCGGTTCCAATTCTCTCGTTTGCACATTCTGTGGTAAATTCGTTAAAGATAATTCAGCTAATATTGCAATGCCTAATCCTTCTTGAATCATATTTAAAGCTGTAGTAACGGTAGAAATTACATACTCAGCCCGAAGTGGTACGTTGGCTTGTTTAAACATATCAATGATGGGTGGTTCGTATCCGCCCTTACATAATATGATCGGTTCATTCTCCAAATCACGAATTGTAATAGAGTCCTTCTTACAAAGAGGATGATCCTCTCTTAAGATAGCAACCATTTTCCCCTTCGTTAATGGAACAATCTCCATATCTTTATTAGGCAAAATAACAATTCCTATATCAATAACCCTCGATACTAACCAATCTTCAACTTCTTTAATCGTTCCTTCACAAAGAACTACTTCTAAGTTCGGATACTTCTCCTTAAAAAGGTTTATCATTTTGGGTAAGAAATGTGCAGAAGCACTCGGAAAACTACCAATTCGAATCGTCCCAACTTCGTGTCCTTTCTCCATCGCAACTTCTTGTTCAATCTTCTCTACACCGTTCAAAATCTCTCTAATATGTACAAGAATCCTGTTTCCTACATCCGTAACGAGGAGGCCTTTTCGTTTATCACGTATAAGAATAGTAACTCCTAACTCTGACTCAATACTTGAAATCGCATGACTAACAGCTGGCTGCGTCATATTTAATACCCTGGCAGCTTTCGTAAAACTACCTAACTCAACAGTTTTTATTAATACTTGCAGTTGTGTAATGGTCATAACTAATCACTTATACTCCTCATAAAAAAGATTCATTTTATTTATTACAGTCGATATCATATCATAGTGAAATGAATAACAACAAGGAGGTCTTTCAGTGACACAGCTTTCTCGAACTAAGACGGCCATAATCCTTACCTTTCTCGTTTTCATGTGGGGAATCAATTGGCCTTTATCAAAGTTTGCCCTGCATTATACACCACCTGTTTTATTCGCAGGCGTTCGAACTTTAATTGGAGGATTTATTTTACTCCTGTTCGCATTACCGAAATACAAAGAGTTACATTTAAAAGAAACGTGGCATTTATACGTTATTTCTTCTTTACTTAACATCATTATATTTTACGGATTACAAACTGTCGGCCTTCAATATATGCCTGCTGGGTTATTTTCCGCCATTGTATTTCTACAACCAGTTTTACTCGGTATTTTCTCGTGGATATGGCTTGAAGAATCAATGTACGGCTTGAAAATTTTCGGGCTTGTTCTCGGATTTATTGGTGTAGGCGTTATTAGCTCAAGCAGTTTAACAGGACATATTTCTGTTATTGGAATCCTTCTCGCGTTAGGATGCGCTATTGGCTGGGCACTTGGCACAGTATTCATTAAGAAGACTGGTCACCGTGTTAATGCCATTTGGATGGTAACACTTCAGCTTATTATTGGTGGCCTTTGCTTAATTGGATTTGGTTCAGAGTTTGAAAGCTGGTCTAGTATCGCTTGGAGTATGCCATTTGTTAGCGTACTTCTCTTTATTTCATTCTTTGTTATTGCAATGGGGTGGCTTGCATACTTCACACTTGTTGGAGCTGGTGAAGCAAGTAAAGTTGGGGCTTATACCTTCCTCATTCCACTAATAGCTATTATTGTAAGTTCAATTTTCTTACATGAGGCTATTACCATTAGCTTATTCATCGGACTATTATTTATTGTTGTGAGTATTTGTTTTGTAAATATGAAACCGAAAACACTTGCTGTAAGGCAGCAAGTTGAAATGAAATAAACGTAAGAAAGAGCCTACTGTTTGTATGCTCTTTCTTACGTCTTACTTTTTACGACGTACTACAAGAACACACGCACTTACCGACGATACAATCGCTAAAATAGATAAGACAATTGCTATCGTTGTCATATTACTTGTACTCTCATTTTTTTCAATACTAGACACTTCACCATGTTCTCCTGTTAATGACGTACCTTTTGCAATTGTAGTAAGTGAATGCGGTTTTTCAGCTTTTTCATCACCTGTCCATTCAACAATTTCTCCGTCTTTATATTGTTGATATGCGTCCCAAGCTATTTTTTGCTCTTTATCCGGATTTTTAGCGACGAAAGTAAATCGCTGGAACTGGCCGGTTAAAATCCCTTCTCCTGTCGCTTCCCATACTACAGTTTTAACTTTTCCGGCTGTATCTTTTTGCTCCTCAACTTTCCATCCTGGGACTGGTTCATACTGTTGGAACTCTACTCCAGACGGTATTTTCAGTGTAACTTTCGTCGTTGCTTCATTTTTTTCAACTGGTACTTTTATCGTATAAGTCTCCCAAGAACCAATATCAGAAGTTGCTGGTTTTACAGTGACGTGCGCACTAACAGGTAACGAAAAAATTCCCATTGCAATAATTGTTGCGATCATTGTTGTTCCTAATTTTTTTATACGTTTCATTTTCTATTAGCTCCTTTTCATACATAGCTTCTTTTTATCTGCCACCGACAATAAATTTAAAATCTGTATCGAAACTATCAAGAGATTTTGTTAATCCATGAACATGTATATTCCAGTTTCCTGTCATGTTAATATACATACCTTCTGCTTCATATTCTCCCGGTGAAACTACTGAAACTTTAAATGAACCTTTTCCCATGTTCATATCTAATGATTGAGTCGTCAATATCATTTGTTCCATATCAGTAATAGGCTGTCCCTTTTCATCCTTTAGTGTAATATGGAATTTATTTTGTCCTACCTTATTCGGACTTACATTTAGCGTAAGTTCATATCCATTATCTAATTGCTTACTCTCTGTAAAAGGTCCAGTAGGAGGCATCGGTGGTGTTTGTACGTTTGTCATAAAAGCTACGATGACGAAAATGATAATTCCAATGATAAACTCTACTTTCACCGTAGCTCCTAATCCTTGCTGCGCTCGCATTCTACCTTTCATATAATGAATAATTCCCAATATCCCCATGAAAATGAATAAAAGTATCTTTGTTAATAAAGCCAATCCATACTTCGTATCAAATAACGAGTGGATTGTTGGAATAAAAAATGTACTGTTAAAAAGGCCTGTTATTAAAATCACGATGACAGCACCTGTTGCCCACGGTGAAAAACGCTTAATTATATCCCAATACATATGCCACTTGTTATCCTCATTACGTAAAAGAAGAATAATAGATGATAAACCACCAGCCCATAATGAAGCTGCGAATAAATGTAGAAAATCCATAACGACAGCAATGTCTTTAAACTTTAAACCATATGCGTGACTATTAAATGCTTTCATAACAAGTAACCCTATAAATAATAGTATTGGAATACTCCATACTTTAAACGACGAAAACTTCTCATGCTTCACCGCAAAATACGTAACAATTATAAGCGTACTAATGAGAACCATTTGAGTGATCCATATATAACCAAAAACAGAAAGCTGTAATGTTTCTTTTAATAGTAAAGGGTTGAATGCTTCTAGCCACGAAACATCGGCATTTATTTTCGCTTGCAATGGTAGGTTGAATAACAAGCTAATAAATATCCCAAATAAGGAGATCCATATTATGTTCTTACTCCTTGATCGAACCGAGGTTGCATTCCCTTTATACATAATAAGATTAAAGAGGAGAACTCCTAAAAATAGCGAGAAACTCGTATATAGAATCCCACGTTCCATAATCATATCGATTTGCGGGACATACCCCATCTCTTCCACTTGTATATCGTCTGTTTCCGCTTCCGCTAATCCAATCCGAAACGGGATAACTCCTTGAATTGGATGTCCATCAGCTGAAATCACTTTCCACTGAATGGAGTAAAGACCATTTTTGAGATTGTCTTTTAATCCAGCTTCTAATAGCTTTTTATTTTTTTTATCAATATGAGCATCTTTTAAATCGACTCTTTTACCTGATGTATCTCTCACGTACAATGTATTAAAACTTGAAACTTGTATGTCTTCATCGAATTCGATTTTTACAACAGATGGTGCTTTCTTCAATGTTTCATTTTCAGTAGGGTTTGATTTCACAACGTACGCATGAGCAAATGCACTTTGCGGTATCAATATGATAAGCACACACACAAGTAATAGCCATATCCCTAATCTTCTCATTACTTTCACACTCATTTCACTTCTCTCTTCCTCATTGCTCTATTTTCATTACTTTAACTTCCAAAGTTTGATTCTCCGTAGAAATATTAACCTGGTTAAATATAAATTTCTATAAAGTATAACTCTTTATTTCTCTTCCACCTCCAAACTTTCAATATAATAGTAACTATAACGATAGATACAACTTACATTTTTAAAGTCGATTGTTATTATATCATAAAATATATTTATGTAAGTTATCAAAGAAGAAAAGTTATCGTGAATCATTTGTGAAGAAAATGTGAAATACATAAATAAAAAGGTATTACGTTATTACGTAACACCTTTTAAAAAATGTCCCTCTTCTATTTCTCTTCCGGATAATCACAATACTCGATAATCGTTCCTTCAGTATCCGCTGGGTTAAGATAAATTAATCTTCTGCCGTGTTTATTAATTCGAAGTGTATGCTCTAACGTTCGAATGCCTTGTTCTTTTAACTCTTCTAGAGCCACATCTAAATCATCGACACGATACGCAACGTGATGAACACCTTTACCTTTTTGTTTAATAAAACGGGCAATTGGAGATGTCGTATTATTCGTCGGTGCAAGTAATTCAATTCTATCTCCATCCACTTCAAGAATGGCTACTTCGCTTTCCACACCAGGAGCTTCACTTACGTAACGATCTATTAAAGTTCCTAGTAACACATTTTCATAAAAACGTATCGTACTATCTATATCTCGAACTGCGATGCCGATATGATCAATTGTTTTTTTCATTTTATTTCCCCTACTACTTTATTTTTTCTATCCTTATCAATAGTAACAAAAAAAGTTATAGAAACAAGTTCTATAACTTTTTTATTTAACCTATTTTCTTATTCGCACTAGCTGGTTGAACTTGATTTTTTGCTTTTACAACACTAATGCCATATCCGATAAATCCACCGATAATCGCTGGGAAGATCCAGCCTAATCCTACTTCCTGCATCGGAAGGAATTTAGTGAACACTTGGCTTACTACTTCAATGTTAACTCCAGCTGCACTTAATCCATCGAATAAGCTGATGATAAATGTTACGATTAAGCTCACTTGATAAACTTCAGCTCTTCCTTTGAATAATGAATGGAAGAATGTTAAGAAAATCAATACGATTGCTAGTGGATAAATTGCTGTTAATACTGGAACAGAAACTGCGATTAACTGTGTTAATCCTACGTTTGCAACAATTGCACTAAATACACATAGTGTGATTGCAATTGCTTTGTAAGGAACATTTGGGAATAACTTATGGAAGAATGAAGAACATGCTGATACAAGTCCCACACTAGTTGTTAAACAAGCTACTGTAATCATTAATCCTAATAATACTCCGCCATATGATCCGAAATAGTAGTTAGAAACTTTCGCTAATACTTCTCCGCCGTTTTCTAAATGTCCAAGCTTTGCAACACTTGAAGCACCCATATAAGAAAGAGCTGTATAGATAATTGCTAAAATAGATGCTGCAATTATTGTCGCTTTTGCACAAACGACCATAATTTGTGTTTTCGTTTTCGCACCTTTTTCTTTAATAGCATTGATAATGATAATCCCGAATACGAATGATGCAAGCGTATCCATCGTTAAGTATCCTTCTTGGAATCCTTTAAAGAATGCATGTGATGTATAAGCTTCCACTGGTGCTTGCATATCTCCAATCGGATGTATAAAAGCAACGATTACTAAAATACCGATGAAAGTCAACTTAATTGGCGTTAAGATTTTTCCAACAATATCGACAATTTTCGCGGGATTTAGCGAAAAAAAACAAGTGATACTAAAGAATATAATTGTGAAAAGAATTAAAGGTGTAGAACCTACTCCTTCTGGCATAAACGGCTTAAGACCAATTTCATAAGAAACATTTCCTGTTCTAGGTATTGCAAATAACGGACCGATTGCTAAGTATAAAACTGTTGTAAACACAATCCCGAACACTGGGTGAGCGCGACTTGCTAATGACTGTAAATCATCTTTACCTGAAAAACCAAATGCTAGTACACCTAGTAATGGTAATCCAACACCAGTTACTAAAAATCCAGCGTTAGCAATCCATACATTCTCTCCTGCTGATTGACCAAGCATCGCTGGGAAAATTAAATTTCCTGCTCCAAAAAATAGTGCAAATAACATTAATCCAATAACTACTATGAACGAAAACGGTACTTTATTCGCCATAATATAACCCCCATTCAAATTTCCTTATCTCATTTTCCAATTTTAACTAATTGAATTTTCTGAATATTTAATTTAAGTATCAACTATTCTTGAACTCATTATAGTTTGCTATATAATATTTTGCAATACTATTTTCGAACTTTTCTTTTATTTTATAAATATACATTTTTTAACATGAAAAATAGACTGAAAAACCAACACGGTCATCCATGTTGGTTTTTCGATTTACTATCATAAATTAAAATTTCGCTGCTACTTTTTTAACGTTTTCTAGACCTTCTTCAACAATTTGTTGTGAACGATCTGGATATTGATTGTGCCCTTCAATTACAACTGTCTCTGGATTTGTAATTCCCCAGAATCCAAGTACAGTTGTTACGTAATTAACTGCCATTTCCATAGGAGCCATTTGCTCTGAAGAGTAATCTGAACCACGAGCACCTAACACAACTACTTTTTTACCACCAACTAAACCTTCTGGGCCATTTGCTGTATATTTAAACGTTTTTCCAGCTTGAGATAAGTATGAAATATATGTGATTAATGGTGCTGGTACTGTAAAGTTCCATAATGGGAATGCAAATACAACCTTATCAGCTTCTAAAAACTGATTTAAATATTGATCTACTGTAGCAACTGCCTTCTCTTCTTCAGCTGTTAACTCCATGCCTTGGCTACGTTTATATCCACCTGAAATCGCGATATTTCCGTAATAAGGAAGATCTAATGCAAATAAATCTAATTCCGTAATTTCTGTATTTGGATTTGCTTCTTTATAAGTACTTACAAATGTTTCATACATTTTTGAACTAACTGCTTGCTCCGCTGGACGATCGTTTGCTTTTACAAATAATACTTTTGACATTTTTTTATTCCCCTCTACATTCGTATTTTCTTCTTTTTTACCAAATAATGAGCTAAATAGTCCCATTTTCTTCACCTAATCTTTCTTTTCATATTCATTATTCATCATCATAAAAATTCTTATTCTAAGAAAAAGTTCCAATAGATACCTTAAGTTAAGCTATCAAAACTTTTTGTTATTTAATTACCTTATGTAAGTGATTGTAATATAGTCACTTACTTTAGTCAAGTAACTTTTAATAAAAAATAAAATCTCAATTTAAAAATATTAACTAAAATACAATTGAACACCAAATACATCTTTATTACTTGTATAATAAACTTAGAGAGGAAAATTCATATATAGAAAGGATTTATTCATGAGCACTATAGAAAAGATTCAAACTTTTATTATTCTTTTTGCTGTTACATGCGGCATCGTACTCGGACAATTTAATATGATACATACGTATTCAGACCAGTTTATTGTCCCCTTCTTATTTTTCATGCTATATGGATTATTCCTCAGCATCCCATTAAAAGAAATAAAAAACGGATTTCGTAATTTAAAATTTGCTGGAACAAGTCTTACTATTAACTTCTTATGGACACCTTTACTCGCTTGGGGATTAGGAGCACTATTTCTTTCAGATCATCCAGCACTTTGGGTTGGATTTATAATGTTAATGGTTACTCCATGCACAGATTGGTACTTAATCTTTACTGAAATAGCGAAAGGAAATGTAGCACTTTCTACTGCAATTTTACCTGTAAATTTAATTTTGCAAGTACTACTCCTTCCAATTTATTTATTTTTATTTGCTGGTGTCATGAAAACTGTAGCGGTTTCTGTTTTAGTAGAAAGTATTGTTATCGTAATCGTCTTACCATTTATACTTGCACACGCTACAAAATTCATTATGAATAAAATGAAAAAAGCTGAAACTCTCGAGAATAAACTCATTCCGTTTTTCAGCTCTGCTCAAATTGTATTTTTAAGTTTAGCAATAGTAGCGATGTTTGCATCACAAGGTAAATATTTACTTCAAAATATGAATGTCGTTTTATTATTACTCGTTCCTGTTCTATTGTTCTTCATCATTAATTTCTTACTAGGACAATTTATCGGGCGCATCATGCATTTATCTTACAAAGATACAGTAAGTCTAAGCTTAACAACGTTAGCAAGAAACTCACCTGTTGCACTCGCTATCGCTGTAACAGCTTTTCCAGACGAGCCTCTTATCGCACTTGCACTCGTTATTGGACCGTTGATTGAGTTACCGGTACTAGCTTTTGTTTCACAAGTTTTGTTGCTTATTAAGAAAAAACGGCAATACGCATAATAAAAAACGTCCCATTTTGGGACGTTTTTTATTATGGAAAGATTACATACAACACTTATTTCTTATTTATCAATACAAATGAAATTACCGAAACTACAAACTTAATAATACCAATTATAAAATGATCGGCTCAAAAAATTTTATATGTTATAGAGAATTAACTTTTCGTTACATTAACAGATCCTTTCTAATTAAAAATGATAGGAAACGTAAATATAACGAAAGCTGCCCAAAGTCCGTATATTGGCAAATACTTCGTAACGGCATCTTGGATAGCTTTTGGTCCTGATTTATTTTGCAAGAAACGCATATAGGCAAACATAATCCAAATGAGATTTGCCCAAATCACTATGTTTACTCCTAAAACAGCAAGTCTATTAGGTGTAATCCCGTAAGAAGAAAGTCTAAATACTATGGCTGACAATGCGACAGTGTCAATAATAAGCGCCAGAACAATTAAGGGAAAATTTATATAATCTGAAATATTCTTTTTCTCGTCCGAGTCACTTTCAACGATAGAAAATATAGTAACAGCCAATACAACAAGGAGGATTCCGTTGAAGGCCATTAGGAAATTGCGATCCAAGAACGGATTTTTCCCGACCCAAATTACCGTTATAAGATAGATAAGCAACGTGATCAGGACGAGAGGACTAAAAATTTTAGATATGTATGGTGTAATATTTTTAGCAAGCTTAAGATTCATTGATACTAAGTATGCAGCCACAATAGCGAGAGCCGCTGCTCCAAATAAAACAACATTACTAAAATAGAATTCTCCTATATCTAAGTCAACAAAGCTAAATAAACGCATGGTGAATACTGCTAGTATCATTCCGCTCACTGCCATGCTGGCGTAGAGAAGACAATATTCTAAATTAAATTTTATATAGGCTAATCTTGTACTGCCTTTTGAATATTCATTTCCTGTAAACGCAAGCCCTACTAAGACCCATAAAAATATAGGAAGATGTAAATAAGCAAGAATGGTACTGTCTTTATAATTTAATGGCAACGTATTAAGATACATCCCGGAAATTAGGAACAACGCTGCAAGGGAATAAATAATACTTTTTTTGGGAGTATTATTGTAAACAAAATAAGCAGCAATAAAGGGAATTACACCAAAAGCCAAGTTAATTGGAGCAATTGCTTCCTGTTCGACAAAGTGGAAAATGACCCTGGTGCTTATGCCGGCCAGAATAGCTAAAAGGCCCATGAATAAGAAACCTTTTTGAAACAAAGATGTTTTTTCTTTATTTACTTTCTCCTTGAAATGCAACCTTTCATACCAAGCACCTAGAACCTGAGAATCAGGGTTTTGGTCCCATGCTTGTGAGAATGCTTTTTTAAAAGCTTTCGGATCTTTTCTATACATCTTCTCCAACTCATGGGGGTTATCCATATTTTTAACAATCAAATTGTTAATGTTCATAGTTATACCTCCTCTAATTTTAAAAATAAGGTTGTTACCTTTTAACAAAAGCACCTCACTCATTTATTATGATTTTGATTTTAATACAAAATTTATCGTTTTACAATAAAAAATTATTATTTAAAGGATTTTTTTTATCGTTAAATTTTAAATAAAAGAATAACAAAAGAGCATGACAGTTTTATGTCATGCTCTTTTAACAAATTAATTCTCAAATACAAAATTAATCTTATTATCTTTCCACTCTAATTTCGCATCAAACGTTTTCTCGCCCTTTTTAAAGCCTTTAATTAAATCAGTCTTTTCACCTTTTAAGAGCTTTGTCATATTCTTTTGCGAAATTGTTTTACTTAATATCTTCTTTGAAATGGTGAAATCACATTGCGTTGTATTATAGTTAGAACAACCGTAAAACGTTGACTTATCAATTACATCACCATCACATTTTTTACAGCTACCAACCTTTTTACCCGTTGTAAATTTCGATCCTTTCCGTTCAATCGATTCAACATGTAGTCCCGTGAAATCCCACTTCTCAGACATTTCCACTGCGTCTTCAATAATTTTAGCTGATAGCTTTTTCGTCTGTTCCATAAATGTAGCTGGTGAAGCTGTACCTTCACCAATTTCCGCAAGACGTTGTTCCCATTTCGCAGTCATTTCCGGTGAAGCTAGTATTTTATCACCAATTGCGGTAATTAATACTTTTCCTTTATCAGTCGCATACACTTGGTTTTTCTTTACATCTATATACTTACGGTCTTTCAGCATCGTAATAATACCTGCGCGAGTCGCTTCCGTACCTAAACCTTCTGTTTTCTTTAATACTTTCTCCAGCTCTTCATTCTCTAAATACTTACCAGCTGTTTTCATTAACGTAATAAGTTGTCCTTCTGTATAGCGCTTCGGTGGCTGTGTTTTTCCTTCTTTCACTTTCACCTTTACAACTTTTCCTTCTTCGCCTTCAGCTACAATTGGAAGAATGGTTTCGTCATCTTTATCGTCTTGGAAAATAACTTTACGCCAACCTTCTTGAATTTGCTGTTTTCCTTTTGAAATGAATTCAGCACGTTCATCTACAAGCGTTACAATCGTTGTATAGTCAAAGATTGCAACTTCATAATGAGCTGCAATAAGCCTTCTTACGATCATATCGTATATTTTCTTTTCATCACCTGATAGTCTGCTTGGGTTTGTAACTTGCTCTGTCGGAATAATTGCGTAGTGATCTGTTACTTTCTTTTCATTTACATAACGCTTGTTATTCATAATGGATTCAACCGGAGCCGGTAATAAGCCTTTATATTCATCAAACTGACTTAACTTCTGTAAAATATCAGGGAACGTCGCTGCTTCTCCTTGTGTAACATAGTTAGAATCTGAACGTGGATAAGAAACAATCCCTTTTTGATATAGTGCTTGCGTTATATCAAGCGTCTTTTTCGGTGAAAACTTAAAGGCTTTATTTGCCGTTGCTTGCAGTGATGATAAGTTAAATAAAAGCGGCGGCTGAAACTCTTTACGCTCCGTTTTCATTTCCTTCACAACAGCCGGTTTCCCTTGGCAAAATGCCGCAATTTTATTCGCCATATCAGGATCTTTTAAGCGGGATTCATTATCCTTTTCCCATTTTCCGTCATATTTCTTTCCTTCTATATTAAAGGTTGCAAACACTTCCCAGAAAGGCTCTGACTTAAAGTTTTCAATTTCTTTCTCTCGCTTTACAATCAATGCTAACGTTGGTGTTTGGACACGACCAGCAGAAAATACATCATTCATTCCTTTTTTCTTTAACAAAATACTAAAGACACGTGATGCATTCATACCAACAACCCAGTCAGCGCAAGATCTTGTGTATGCTTCGTAATACGTATTAATTGTATCTGATTCATCAAGTAGATTTTTAAATCCTTGGTAAATAGCTTGCTTCGTTAAAGATGAAATCCATAGACGTTTCATCGGCTTTTGCACGTTACAAAGATTAATAATATTTCGTACGATCAGTTCCCCTTCACGACCAGCATCTCCTGCGTGAATGATTTCTGTTACCTGTGGATTATGTAACAGCTGTTTCACAACGTTAAATTGCTTATACTTTGACTTTGTTACTTCAAATTGAAAACGTTCTGGAATCATCGGTAATGTATTAAGTGACCATTTTTTCCACTCTGCGTGATAATGCTCTGGATTACATAACTGCGTCAAATGACCAATTGCCCATGTACAGTACGCTCCATTTGGAAATAACTCATTCGCTTCTACCTCTAAATATCCATCTTTCCGGCGATATTTAAACTGTGAAACAAGAGCCAACCCTTGATCTGGTTTCTCGGCAATAATTAATTTCATTTTATAACTCCCTATCTGTATTCCAGTGTTACTTTCATTGTCTATATGTTTAGAAGCGATGATAAAACAACAATCTTATTTATCATTCGCGGTTTGTCTCGCAAATGGGAGACCTATAATATTATACGCTTATTCTTTATGGCTTCACAATAGAAACTCATAATATAACAATTTCTTTCACATGCTTATAATTAAAAAAGACGCCCTAACAAATCAAGCGTTCCTTTGCTTACATCTATGAAATTGTGCAGATAATATGCAGATATTAATAAGCATAAGTACCCTCCATATAAACATATGATGAAATGAACGATAGGACAAGGAGGTATCATAATGTTTGCTTATACGTTAACTACCTTAACACTTTGCTGTACCTCGATTCTTATTACATCCTATATTTCTAAACGTAAGGGTACCCTAATGGAGTATATGGTATTTATTATGTCTTTTAGTATGAGTATCGGTTTAAGTATTGGTTTTTACTTAGGCATTCTCTTTAAGGGGGAATTACTATATTCTACTTTGCTTGCTATTTTAATTAGTGGTTTTATCGGTTTCTTAATCGGTCTACGTTTTCACCTATATACTGCTTTAGAAGGAATGTTCTCTGGATTAATGGCAAGTATGATGGGAGCAATGATTACAGAAATGTTAAACGCTCAACAAGCTCATAATATATTGTTCATTAGCCTTTTACTTACTATAACGATTACTATGTCCTGTGTGATTCAATTGTTATCGGAGAACTTTTCTACTTTTATTCAACAGCGTTTTTTGTTATTACTTTCAATTAGTGTAGTAATTATCGTTGCCGTATTCGCGACATTCCCAGATCATACTCCCTCACCTTCATCCGGGCATGATCAACACATACATTAGTACTTGCAACAAAAATGAATAAGCAGCTATCCAAAGGATAACTGCTTCCTATTATTCTGGCTTATTAGGAATGTTTTGGTTTGGAACATAGTCAGATTTATAATCTGTATAGTTCACTTCCGTTACCATCCCTGCTGAAGCATGGTGTAAATCGTGACAATGGAACATCCACTTACCCGGATTGTCTGCTACAAAGGCTACTTCATATTCTTCACCCGGTTTTAAGTTCAATGTATCTTTTACAATTGGAGAACCTTCTATCGGTTTTCCATCTTTACTCAACACCTGGAAAAAGTGTCCGTGTAAATGCATTGGGTGATCATCCATTTTAGAACGATTTACCAACTTCACTTTTACTAAATCACCCTTTTTCACTTCAATTGGGTCAATATCCGGAAATACCTTTCCGTTAATTGTATATACCATTTCATTTCCATTCATTTGCGTATTTAAGTCCATATTATATGTGGCAGTATACTCTTGATTTAATGTGAAACTACCTAATTTTTTAGTACCATATTTCATTATATCTACTTTCGGTAATTTTTCTTTTTCGTTTGCTTTATCTTTCATCTCTTTGCTGCCATCATACTCAATAACAGCTTTCATTCCTTTTGCACCTTTATTTTTTGAATGGTCTTCAACATACCATTTCCCAGGATTATTAGCAGTAAATTCAATATCATAACGTTCACCCGGTGCGATTGAAATTACTTTATCCTTTATAACTTTTGGATCGTTTATTGGTTGACCATCTGTCGCAATTACTTTTATATCATGGCCATGAACATGTATATCATGTGATAGATAACCAGCATTGACGAGTCTAAGACGAACGTTATCTCCCTTATTCACTTTTAATGGCGCTACTAAATCACCGCTTTTTCCATTGATTGTGAATAAATCGTACATACTCATATCATGACCTTCCATCTTCATATTTCCATGGTCCATTCCTTCCATATTACTAGAGTCTTTTTTATCACTGCCCATGTTCATATCAGAATGATCCATGCCGTTCTTATCATCATTCTTTTCCCCATTTTCATTACCTTTAGATTTATTACCTATTTGCCCTTTTGTCATTTCTTTTAACTGCTTATTAATTTCTTCTTTATCTATAACCCATTCATCCAACATTAATGTGTAATCTTTATCATATTTTTCCTTTGTGTCTTCTACAATGAGCGCTCCATACAAACCTCTATCTAATTGATTTACAGAATCTTGATGCGAGTGATACCAGTACGTTCCTGGTACGTTCGCTTCAAATTCGTAAGTGAAACTTTTTCCTGGTTCAACTGCATCTTGTGTCACGCCTGGAATTCCATCCATGTTATTTGGGACAGGATATCCATGCCAATGAATAGATACTGGTGCAGATAATTCATTTTTTAATGTCACTTTCACCTTTTCACCTTTTTTCACCCGAATTTCTGAACCAGGAGATGAGCCATTAAATGTCCAGACTGGAACAATAACACCGTTACTTAATTTTTGCTTTTCTTCTTTCGCTATTAAAGTAACTTCTGGTCCTTTTTCAACCTTCAATGGTGTTGTAGCTGTTTCAGTCTGTAGTGTTTTTTTATCATTCATATTTTTATGATCATTTGTTGTATTTGTCGTCACAGAACAGGCAGCAATTAAAAATATTACAGAGACTGTAATGGCTGCTAATACAAATCGCTTCATGGAAAATCCCCCCTTTTTCTTTTTCAAAATCATTATAGAAGTTGATTTTCAAGAAAATAAGGAGATGTAATTAGATCTTACGTAAGCTAATTGGAAGATTACTAAAAGCGGAGACATTACAAGAGGCGAATATTTTAGAAATACAAAATGCTTTCCTTGTAGCGACTATATTAGCCGTTCTCGTATTTGTTTTGACGTTATTTCTTAAGAAACAATAACACTGCTATTATTAAATAAGAAAAATGTAGCTAAAATGCTCTTCACAAAAGAACTTAGATTTTTGTATAATAAGAACTAATGTTCTTTACAGACAATGGACTCAAATTACACAAATATATCAAATAGAAGAGGATTGATATACGATGAAAATTGATAGACCAAAAATTTCACCAGAGTTATCTTCAAAGAATTTTCAAGATATTTTTTATGAAGAAGATCCAACATTAGAAGTGTGTGAAATTATAGACTCCACTTTCGAAAATGAATCTGTAGATAGAGTGCGATTGTATGATGCAGTGATAAAGAATTGTAAATTCACTAATACAGACTTTAGCAATATTGATATTACAGATGTTTGTTTTGAAAACTGCGATTTATCAAATGTTAATTTAAGCAATTCTTCTGTTCATAGAGTCGAATTTAAAAACAGTAAATTAATCGGGGTTAATTTTGCAGAATCTAGCTTAGGAAATGTTAAATTTGAGAATTCAATTTTGAATTTAGCGGCATTTGGAAATTCTAAACTAGAAAAAATTATATTTAATGAAACTTCATTAAATAATGCAGATTTTTTTGACTGTAAACTTAAAAAAGTTGAATTCCAATTATGTAGTCTTGATGAAGCTAATTTTGATCAGACATCACTGAAGGGGATAGATATTAGTTCTTCTACCTTTGATACACTTACAGTTTCAGTGAACGATTTAAGAGGATGTAAAGTATCAACATATCAAGCTGTTCAGTTTGCTACTTTATTAGGATTAATAATTAAAGATTAGTATTTCGAAGAAAAGAACCCTATCCCGAATCATGGTTTTTTTAATTGTCCACGATTCGAGATAAAGTTCAAATAAATTAGTGATGACTCTTTTATTATTTAACTACAGCTTGGTTTCCTTTTATATGTTCATTATTTACACTCATAAATTCTTCAATTTCTTCAACTTCTCTAATGATATCTTTTGACAAGTTTTCATACCCGTCTTTCGTTACAAGAATGTCATCTTCAATACGAATTCCAATTGATTCTTCTTCAATATAAAGACCAGGTTCAATTGTTATAACCATACCTTCTTCTAACATTCTATCTTTATATGTTCCTACATCATGTGTATCTAAACCAAGGAAATGGCTGACACCATGATAATAGTATTTTGATAACTCTTCATCTTCTTGAATTAAACCAATTGCTTTACACTCTTCTGCCAGTACCTTTTTTGTATGCTCATTTAATGCAGCGAACTTTAATCCCGGCTTAATAATCTCTGTTGTTTCTTTTAATGCTTTTAATACAATATTATAAATTTGTTTTTGACGACTAGAGAATATTCCATTTGCCGGGAATGTATAACTAATATCAGCGTTATAGTAGTCTTTTTGAGCACCTAAATCTAGCAATACTAAATCACCATTTTGAATTTGTGCATCATTATCTTCATAATGAAGAACTGTAGCATTTTTACCACTTGCCAAAATTGTATTGAACGCATGATGCTTAATGCCAGATGATTTCAGTGTAAAATCAAATTGAGCTTCTAATTCATACTCCATCATGTCTGCTTTTGCATGCTTAAGTACGTTGTAAATACCGTCTTTCGTTATAGCAATCGCTTCTTTAATAATTTCAATTTCTTCCTCGGTTTTAAAAACTCGTAATTCACAAATGTTCGGATATACATTACCAATTGTTACGTGTGGATATTTTTCTCTTACATGTTTAGCAAATGCTAATGTTTTTGTCTCCGTACCATTCCACTCGCGACGTTCTATATCTAAATATAGATGCTTCGCATTTTCTGTAAAGAGTATATTTGATACTGCTTTTTCAAAGCTATCTAAATATAAAACTTTCTTTATACCTGAAATTCCCTCTGCTTCTTCGCTAGAAACTGTCTTCCCAACCCATTTTTCCATTACTGGATCTGATTTTTCAATGAAAAGTGTCTCTTCTACACTATTCCCAAACTTTTTCAGCATAAAAATAACATTTGGTTCATCGATTCCCGTTAAGTAGTAAAAATTACGATTCGGTACAAATTTATAATGTGCATCAGCTGACATATGCGGTGCTTGTCCCCCAAATAAAATCGTAACGGATTCATCAGGTAATGTTTTCGTTAGTCTTTCTCTATTTTGAGCAAAAAATGTTGATTTCATAATAATCCCCCTAGTGTTCTATGTATGCTTGTGAAACTAATCATCAATACAATTCATTCTATTATTGTTATAATTTTTCGTCAATTAATTATACTCATAGCGAAAGGAGAATTTTCATTACTAGGGCCCCTTCCACGCTAAATTATGCATACCACTCCACAATTTCTTGATATTTATTCCATATACTTAAAATCTCATGTATAGGAAAGGGGTCTACAAATTTGAAACATTATGTAGCAACAGGTTTAGCAATTACTTCTTTATTAATAATTTCTGGATGTTCTAGCAACTTCGAAACAGCACCAGTGAAGAACGAAACGGCGCAATCTCAACCAAAAAATACAGAAACAGCAAATACGAGTCCGCAAGACTTCTATAAAGAAATTACATCTGGAAAAATCGAGCACATTCACGGAATTGGTTATGCAGGAAATATGTCTGGTATTTCTATCGCCACTCATAGCGGGATAAAAGTTTATCAAAATGGAAAATGGTTTGAAACTAAGACTGAGCTACATGATTATATGGGATTTCAGGCAACGAAGAACGGATTCTTTGCCAGCGGTCACCCTGAACCAGGTGCAAATTAAAAAAATCCTTTAGGATTATTGAAAAGTTCTGATGGCGGTAATACCCTTGAAAAGCTAGCGTTTTATGGAGAATCCGATTTTCATAACCTTGCTGTCGGATATAATACGGAAGCAATTTATTTATACAACGAACGTCCTAATTCTGAATTACAACAAGGTTTTTATTTCAGTACGAACAACGGACAAGAATGGAAAAATAGTAAGTTAAAAGGTCTTTCAAGTACGATTCATTCCTTTTCAGTACATCCGAATCAATCTAGTGTAGTCGCGGTAAGTGCTAAAGACGGTGTTTACTTATCTACAGATTACGGAAATACATTTGAACTATTCTCTAAATCACTTGAATCGACCGCAATTACATTAAGTAATGAAGATGTTATTTACGCCCCTATTAATAAGCAAATCGTAACGAAGAAATCAATTGCTACAAATGAAGAAACAAACATACAAATTCCACCTTTAGATTCTAAAGATGCAATTATGTATATTTCACAAAACCCTCAAAATTCAGCTGAAATCGTATTTGCTACAATGAAATCAAATGTGTTCATCTCTACAGATGAGGGTAATACGTGGAAGCAGATTGCTAATGAAGGAACATTCCAATTTAAGTAGAAGGGTGAATATAACGTGTTTTCAACAATAAGTGAATGGAGCTATCAACTCATGTCTCCTTTAATGGATGCCGCGAATACTACGAAATCTGTACCTCTTTTATTTTCGTTTTTATTAGGCATAGTAGGTACCCTTGCTCCTTGCCAATTAACAGGAAACATTAGTGCTATTACACTTTATAGCACTCAATCTTTACAAAAGGGACATGTATGGAAACATCTACTGTTATTCATTTTAGGAAAAATAATGGCTTTTACGATACTTGGACTATTAGTATGGTTTTTAGGAAAAGAGATTCAGCAAATATTAACTTTGTATTTCCCATGGTTACGAAAAATGATGGGACCCCTATTAATTTTAATGGGGTTAATGTTGGCAGGTATTATAAAAGCAAGAAACTTCTTCTCAATCAAATTTATACGAGAACAAAATGAAGTTGGCTCATTTTTACTTGGATTCTTCTTTTCCTTAGCTTTTTGTCCGACTATGTTCGTTCTATTTTTTGGAACGTTAATCCCTTTATCTTTATCATATAATTATGGTTACTTGTTTCCAACGTTCTTTTCGATAGGAACTGCTCTTCCTATCGTCGTATTAATGTCCTTCATCTCCTATCTGGGATTAAACGGGGCATTACTGAAGAAGAGCAGGAAAATAGGAAATAGCATTCAGCGTATAGCTGGTTTTCTCCTTATTTTAATCGGATTTTATGATACTGCTCTTTATTGGTAATACATACAAAAGATAAGCTCTAGTGAAATGAGCTTATCTTTTGTAATATTATATTCATTTTTTCTTTTGCTGTAGTTGAGCTAATAAATTCTTAACAAACGCGAGAAACAGCGGGTCATTCTCTTTTTTAGGTGACCATTGCATAATAAGTTGTCGTGGAATTGTAATTTCTATCGGCTGTACAATGAAGTCATGAATAATTTGCTTATGTAGTCCTGATAACGGAACGATTGTTATACCATTAACTTGTATAGTAAGTGCTAATGCTGAACTAATTGATTCTGACTCCATCACTTTATTAACTGTTATTTCATTTTTCATCAAATACGGTTCGAGCACTTCTTTGCAACCAGAAAGCGGCATAATAAAAGGATAATTTTTTATATCATTAATAGTAAGGTTAGGCGGAACTTTTTTTGAAGAAACCATAACATACGGATCTTCACCAATGACATCATAATGAAATCCTTGTATTAAATTTTCTTTTATAGAAATAGAAAAATCTGCACTACCTGATGATAGCCAATCTAACACTTCTTGATAGCTTCCTTCTCGAACTGCAAGTACATATTGACTATGATAAATATTCCCTAGTTGAATACACTCCGCCAAACAATATACAGTAACGGAAGGATACGTAGCTAGTACAATTTTATACAAGCTTTTATTCTTCAACTGGAAAGCTGTTTCCTCAAGTTTTTCATACTCCATTAGAAGTCGATTCACACCAACTAAAAATTCTTTGCCATTTTCAGTTAGAATCGTTCCTTGTCTAGAGCGATCAAATAACGTTATAGCATATCGTTTCTCTAATTTGTTAATAATATGTGTTATTGCTGGCTGTGTCATATGTAATTCCTTTGCTGCCAGACTAATACTATTTAAACGAGCCACATATGTAAAGACTTTAAAATCAAAAACATTCATTCTGTTCTCCTTATATAAAATATATTTATATCATCTATAAATAACCTTCATTATATTTATGAAACCACTTCATTTACACTGAGTATACATCATCAATATTACAAATAGATGAAACTTATATACCCTAGAGGAGTGTTGATTAAATGAGTACTTACATTTTAGTACATGGAGCATGGCAAGGTGAATGGGCATGGGAATTAGTAAAACCTCAACTAGAGGCTTTAGGTCACACTGTTATTACACTAGACTTACCTGGAAGTGGGAAAGATACAACTCCTTCACAAAATATAACGTTAGATTCCTATGTTGATGCAGTAACAGCTAATATAAATCAACAAAATGAAAAGGTTATTCTTGTTGGACATAGTATGGGTGGAATCGTTATTACTCAAACTGCTGAACTTATACCAAATAAAATCGATAAATTAGTATATCTTTGTGCTTTCTTACCACGAAATGGAGAAAGTCTTGGTAGTAAATTAGACGGAGAAGATGGCCCGCAATTCACTATAAATGAAAATGACTTGACTGCTGAACTTATACCTAATCTAATTGAACAAACATTTTTAAATGCTACAGAAGACGGTTCTATTAAAGAAGCATCTTTTAATCAAATGCGTCCTCAACCACTAGGACCCTTCCAACAAGAGCTGAAAATATCTGAAGAAAACTTTGGAGCCATAGATCGCATTTATATTGAAACGACTCTAGATAGGGCGATTCCAATTGATTTTCAGCGCCGAATGAATACAGAAACAGCTTGCAAGAAAATTATTACTTTAGAAGCTGATCATTCCCCATTTTTCTCTAAAGCATCAGAACTTGTTCATTACTTAAATGAATTAAACTAAATTTTTCATAAAATAAATAGACACTCACAGGTGTCTATTTATTTTACTAATTAAAAGCTATCTTTACTCTATCTACATTGCCATGCCCTTTTGCTTCATCTCCCACTTTTTATACAGTAGTACTGCACCAAATAAAAATACTCCCGCGACAAATGAAGCTACTGGTAACATCTTTATCATTCCATCTGGAAATACGAGCGGCAATAATGGAAATGCATACACTGCTGGAATACGTACACCAACAATTTTTAATAAAATAAGCATTAATATCATATTTAATAAAGTGACTACAATCCATGAATCAATCGCAAAGTACAATATTGTTCCAACAGTTGCAGATGTAGTTAATACTACTATTTGTTTAAAAGCCATTTTTTCATTGTACATCGGCTTTTGAAGTGATTCATATACAACAACTAATATTGGTGGAATAACTGCTAATTGTTCATAACCAGTTATCCAACATAAACTAATCCATACGAAATTTAGTATGAGAAATACAGTCATATATTTATACTGTATTTGCACTTTTCGCTTAATACCGTTATTCAATTTAAATATAAGAACACCAACCATTAAAATAAATGTTAAAGCGAATACCGCGATAACAAATGACCATTCCGTCGCATTTGTTACTAATGGTAATAAACCTGTCGCAATAGATGGTGCTAAATTGGATTGAATTACACGTAAAAAAAGCATCATGAATACAAGCGTTAAACTTACTTTCCCTAAATAAGCAATATCCATTTGATTCACCATAAAACCAATCACAGCTGTTATTGAAGGTGCAATGAAGATTTTTTCTGGTTGCCTTAACCATCCTGGCTCACGATACGCCCATAAAGCAATTGCCATCGCTGCTATTTCCGGCAGAATAACTTCCGGATCATTTAATAACACACCCGCTGTTACCATGGCTAAAATAAATAAAATAGCAATCGTATATGAGATGATTGTTTCTTTCTTTGAAATTACTGCATTCATTATTACATACTCCTTTGTGCTCATTTCTTTCATAATGTAAAACAACAAATTTTATACCCTACTACGGTATTGTATATTAACATCTTTTCTATTTCAAGTATCATTAAGTTATTCACATCCTTTTTCACTCCATACCCTTACAAAAAAGAAATTTTTATAGACGTTGACACTTAATGAAAGATAGGTTACAATAACTATACATTAGTAAGTAACTAATGTAATTAATTATAACTAGAGGTGAAAACAAATGCAAAACATTTTATTCCGTATTAATGAATTATCAAAAAAAGAAAGAACATCTGGATTAACAGTTGATGAAAAACAAGAACAACAAATGTTACGTCAAAACTATACAGAAACATTTCGTGGAAGCCTAGATTCCATTTTATTAAATACAAAAATTGTTGATTCGAATGGTCTTAACGTTACACCAGTTGCATTACAAGATGCTCAAATACGTTTAAAATTAAGCAAATGAGTTCCGCGCTAAAGAATTTCAATAAAACATAAACAGAGCTGGATTTCCTATATAGAAATTCCAGCTCTGTTTATTGTCTTTTCTAATTTAGTAAACGAGCGATACATCGCAATTCTCCACGACACAATCATCGCAAATGCTAGTAAGAAAAACATGCCGCTTAACTCTGCCAAATCAATTGATTGGCTTAAATATGACTTTAATGCCACGCGTACAGCTAATAAGCCTACTAAAATGAATATGAATGCTTTTGACGGTTTCATAAATATATGTTCGCCTTTTATTTCGAACTTAGTTGTTTTAATAAGAAAAATAGAGAAAATAATCCCTATACTAATTGCCTCGACTATTTCTAACGATGTTAATCGAAAATCTGGTAAAAAGTACATCATCGTGCCTGTACTCATAAAAATTGGTGGTAATATAATTTTCTTTTTCGTTACCGGCTTTTTCGCTGCTTTAAAACGTAGAAACATTACCCCAACAGCCATACAAACCGCTATGACACTTGATAAAAGTGCTATCATACTTTCCACTCCTATCTATTTAAATGACTTTTTTAGCAAAATCATAAACCAATAAGTAACTACATGCCGCATTATAGAATTTCTTCATTATATTCCTCCTGCTGTAAACTTTCCATATTCGCTGCAATCATTTTACGCAAAGTTTATGAACGGAATATGAACAAAAAAGCCATTCTGCAATTAATAATTGCAAAATGGCTTTTTAACTTATTTTAAATCGTCAATTGTGAAAGCACCTGGAAGTAATTGCTCAACAGTCACTTCTTTTTCATCACCTTTTACATTCGTTAGTAATACAGGCATTTTCGGATCACAGAATTCAGCAATTACTTGTCTACACGCACCACATGGTGAAATCGGTCCATCAGTTTCTCCTGTAATAACTAAGTAACTAAAGTCGCGCTCTCCTTCTGATACTGCTTTAAAGATCGCTGTTCTTTCTGCACAGTTACATAAACCGTAAGAAGCATTTTCTATATTACAACCAGTATAGATTTTACCTTCTTTCGTAACTAATGCTGCGCCAACAGGAAATTTCGAATACGGAATATATGCTTTTGCTAACATCTTATTTGCTTCTTCGATATATTTTTTCTTATCCATATTATTTCCCCCTTAAAGTATGTGTAATTATGATTAGTCAGTAATAACTGTATGAACTAATTTAGGAGCCACTGCTGTTTCAGCGATAGAAATATTTTCGTAAATTTTTGCTTTTACATCTTCTACATTTTCACGATTTGCATAGATTGTTACGAATGGCTCGCCTTCTTTTACTGCATCGCCAACTTTTTTACGTAACATTAATCCTACTGCTAAATCGATTTCATCTTCTTTTGTCGCACGGCCAGCACCAAGTAGCATAGCTGCGATACCAATTTCATCTGCAACAATGTTAGAAATAACACCTGAAGTTTTTGCAGGTACATCAATTACATACTTCGCCTGTGGCATTTTTTCTGGATTGTCTACAATTGAACTATCTCCGCCTTGATTGCTTAAGAACTCTTTAAACTTCTCAGTTGCTTTTCCGTTTTTCATCACTTCAATTAGCATTTCACGAGCTTCTTCTAACGTATTTGCTTTTTTCGCAAGTACGACCATTTGACTTCCTAATACAAGTACTAATTCCGTTAAATCTTCTGGGCCTTCACCTTTTAACGTATCAATCGCTTCTTTCACTTCTAGAGCGTTACCAATTGCAAATCCAAGAGGTTGTGACATGTCTGAAATAACAGCCATAGTTTGACGTCCTACATTATTTCCGATACGCACCATTGCATGAGCTAATTCTTTTGCATCTTCTTCTGTTTTCATAAATGCGCCAGCACCTGTTTTTACATCAAGTACGATTGCGTCAGCACCAGCTGCAATTTTTTTACTCATAATTGAACTCGCGATTAATGGAATTGAGTTTACTGTTCCTGTTACATCACGTAATGCATAAATCTTTTTATCTGCAGGTGTTAAGTTTCCAGTTTGTCCAATAACAGCTACTTTGTCACGGTTTACAATATCAATGAACTGCTCTTTCGTAATTTCAACATGGAATCCTTCTACCGCTTCTAATTTATCAATTGTTCCGCCTGTATGTCCTAATCCACGACCAGACATTTTTGCTACTGGTACATCTAAAGCAGCTACTAATGGTCCTAATACTAATGTTGTTGTATCACCAACACCGCCAGTTGAATGTTTGTCTACTTTAATTCCTTCAATTGCTGATAAGTCAATCGTTTCTCCAGACTCAACCATCGCCATCGTTAAATCTGCACGTTCGCGATCTGTCATATCTTTAAAGAAGATTGCCATTGCAAGGGCACTGACTTGATAATCAGGAATACTTCCGTCTGTATATCCATTAATAAAGAATTTGATTTCTTCAGTCGTTAATTCTTTGCCGTCACGTTTTTTTGCAATAATATCTACCATTCTCATTACAATCACCATTCCTTTTTATATTATATAAATCTATTAAAATAATAAACCAACGATTGTTGCTGATAAGAAACTTACCAATGTTGCACCGAATAGTAATTTCAAACCAAATCTTGCGACTACATTCCCTTGCTTTTCATTTAAGCTCTTAACTGCCCCTGCAATAATTCCAATTGAAGAGAAGTTTGCAAATGAAACTAAGAATACAGAGATAATCGCTGTCGTTCTATCTGAGAAATTAAAGTTTCCTTGTGCTAAATCTGTCATAGCGACAAATTCATTTGATACTAATTTTGTTGCCATAATATTTCCGGCATTAACTGCTTCATGCCAAGGTACACCCATAATAAATGCAAATGGTGCAAATACATAACCAAGAATTTCTTGGAATGAAATACCGATTACACCTTTAAATACTGCATTAATGAATGCGATAAGAGCTACGAAACCAATTAACATAGCTGCTACTGTAATCGCAACTTTAAATCCATCAATAATGTATTCCCCTAATACTTCAAAGAAGGTCTTCTTCTCTTCTTCTTGTACTTCTAACATATCTTCTTCCTCAGTAACTTCATATGGGTTAATAATAGAAGCAATGATGAAGCCACCGAATAAGTTAAGCACTAAAGCGGTTACAACATATTGTGGTTTTAATAACACCATATATGATCCAACAATAGACATAGAAACTGTAGACATTGCTGATGCACATAATGTATACATTCTTTTCTCTGGCAATAACCCTAGTTGTTTCTTAACTGAAATAAATACTTCAGATTGTCCTAAAATCGCAGATGCAACAGCGTTATATGATTCTAGTTTCCCCATTCCATTTACTTTACTTAATGCTAGACCGATAGATTTTACAATAATAGGTAATACCTTAATATGTTGCAAAATACCGATTAAGGCTGATATAAATACGATTGGCATTAATACACTTAAAAAGAACGAAAACTCTTTTTGATTTACTAATCCACCAAATACGAAATTCACACCGTCAGCGGCATATTTTAATAGCTCTCCAAAACCATCTGCTATTCCGCTAATTAATATATTCCCTACACTTGTATTTAATAATAGAAACCCCAAAATGAATTGTAATATAACCATCGTTATGATTGGGCGATATTTGACTTTCTTTCTATCATTACTAGCAAGCCAAGCGATACCTAAAATCAATACGAGGCCAAAAACACCGATTAAGTATTTCATAAGCCGTTTCCTCCCATTCGTATCCGCTTACATTTTTTTCAATTATTAAAGCAATAGATATACTTTAAACGTATATCTATTGCTTTAACCTTTTATCGATTAGTAGTTATCCGTAGCACCTTTTGCATCATTTAATACGATTGCAACACTAGCACTTGCTCCAACGCGAGAAGCTCCAGCAGCTACCATTTTGTCTGCATCTTCACGTGTACGAACACCGCCAGATGCTTTTACACCAATGTTTGGTCCTACTGTTTTACGCATTAATGCGATATCTTCAGCAGTTGCTCCGCCAGTTGAGAATCCAGTTGAAGTTTTTACGAAGTCAGCACCAGCTTTTACTGATAATTCACAAGCGCGTACTTTCTCTTCATCTGTTAATAGACAAGTTTCAATGATTACTTTTACAAGAGCTTTTCCTTTTGCTGCTTGTACTACTTCATAAATGTCTTTTTCAACAAGTTCGTTGTCGCCATCTTTCAAAGCGCCTACGTTGATTACCATATCAACTTCAGTTGCACCTTTTGCGATAGCATCTTTTGTTTCAAATGCTTTTGTTTCAGTAGTGCTTGCTCCTAATGGGAAACCGATTACAGTACAAACATCTACATCATGTCCAGCTAGTTCATCAGCCGCTAATTTTACCCATGTTGGGTTAATACAAACAGAAGCGAATTTATATTCCTTTGCTTCTTCGATTACTTTCATAACATCTTCTTTTGTAGAATTAGCTTTTAAAATTGTATGGTCAATTAACTTTGCAATGTTCATTATCTTCACTCCTCATATCTTTTAACAACTTCATTCTAACTCTTAGTTGAACAAATGTAAATATACTTTTGAAATTTTGTTCATTCTTTTTTAAAAGGAATTTTCTTGTAGTAAATAAAACGCATTCTAACAAAGAACACTTCATATATAATCAAATTTTCTATGTTAACAATGGTAGTATGTATCTCCATATCCATAATTATTTTTAAAAAGGCAATTTGTGTTCAAAAAAGACTCCTATCATTCATACATAACAAAATAAAAGGCGTTCTCAAAATTAACATCTTGAGAACGCCTTTTATTTCTAACCTTTTTCATAATGCAACAGTTCTTTTGCTGTATGCTGATCGATAATTAATACATTTGCATACCCGCCACGCAACGCACCATCAATTGCTCTTATTTTTCTATTACCACCTGCAACTAAAATAGAGCGTTTCTTTAATTTTAGTTCCTCTAACTCAATTCCAATTGTACGCTTATTAATTTCTTCGCTACTAATATTTCCGTCTCCATCAAAGAAACGTGAACAAATGTCACCGACCGATTGTTTTTTGAGTAAACTTGTTTCATCCTTATCGAAATAACCTAATCGGAATAATAGCGCTTCGTCTCGCACTGTTCCTACAGTGAAAACTGCAATATTCGCTTGTTTCCCCATTTCAATAATGTGATGAATATGTCGATCCTGCTCTACTAATTCTTTTGTCACTGCATTATCAAATATAACTGGAAGAGGGAGATTTCTTGGCGTCGTTTGAAAAGCATCTGCAAATAAAGCTATCGTCTCATTCGCATATGTATTTACACTCGAATGACTAATACCGCCTTTTAGCTGGACAACCTCTACCCCTTTTACATGTTGCGGTACGATTTTTCTAGCAATTTCATACATCGTCATTCCCCAGCTTACACCAACAATATCACCGTTTTTAACCGTCTTTTCCATATACTCAGCAGCATATTTACTTATATACTCTGTAATCGTTGCATATTCCGGTACTGGAGAAAACACAACATGTGCCTCTAACAAGTTGTACTTTTCTTTCAGTAAATTCCCAACGTTATCTAAATCCGCAAATGGATCGGCGATGCTAATTTGAACAAACCCTTTTTCTTTCGCGTACTTTAACAATCTAGAAATCGTCGGTCTTGAAATATTTAATTTGTTAGCAATTTCTTGCTGACTATAATCTGATTGATAATATAATCTTGCAACTTCAACGCTTAATTGTTGTTTATCTTTTTCCATAGTAACTCATTACAAATCCCTTCCTGTATTTCCCTTTCGTTACAAGCATTATACAGCTTTATGCAAAAAAATTCGACTACCGAATTTTATCTAACTGAACTTTTATTCCACTTATTATATACAATGAAACCGTTTAATAAGAAACATAAACCATCGTCTAAAAACTATTCAAACACCCCTCATAAACAGAAGATACTGTTTATGAGGGGTGTTTATTCAATTTAAGTCTATAAAAGTTAAATGAAAGCAATGCAAGTTCTCACTTATTTAGAATAGGAGAAAAGATGATGTTTTATTTGTTCAATAAAATAATGATGGTGTATATTATCGTTAGATACTCGACTTGCCATAATAGCCCCCTCCATTGAAGATGCAAGAAAGGAAGCGAGTGATATAATGTCTATATCTTCTTTAAATTCTTGTTTCTCTATTCCTTCTTTTATGAGAGAAGCCATTAACATTACTGTATCATCATAACCTTTTGCTGCTGCTTTTTGTAATTCTGGAAATACTCCAGTACTTTCAATGGCACTATTAAGTAATGGACAGCCTCCGGCAATAGGAGGATTATTAGCTGCATCTTGATATACAAGGAAAATTGCAAGAATTTTATCAATTGCTGTCTTTTTATTTTCCATTGCTTTATGAAAATGACTCCACATAATCTCACCACTTTTGTCGTAGGCAGCAAGGACAATTTCTTCTTTACTTTTGAATCTACGATAAATAGATCCTTTAGGTAGTTCAGTAGCTGTCATTATATCCTGGATGGATGTGCGAGTTATCCCATTAGTATTAAATAAATATAAAGATGTTTCAATAATTTTTTCTTTTACCTTATCAACTTTAGTCATGTTTTGTAATCCTCCTAATGAAAACGATCCTAATATTCTAGGTAATGTTTACCCTCTATTTTCTTAATTTTTTTGTAAGTATAAATAAGTTTGGAACAAAAATTTCTTATCAATCCCTATCTTATGGAAACCTCAAACAATACAGTTTGAAAAGAAGTTAATCACATTGTATTATCTATATAACTTAAGTGAATTTTCTGTCAAAACAGCATGACCAATTGTTTAATTCAGTCATATTATACAACTAATTTTACCTAAAATCGTAGAGGTGTAAAAATATATAGTTAATTTTAACGTATAGACATATGATTATTATATATAATTTTTATTAATATGTTTAGCTAAAGTGTTTGAACTACCCCCACTTTCACTTCATTCTATAAAAGATTAACCATTAATGATTACTGAAATTAAATTGTAACAAAGCAACTGAAATATAAATATATTTGCTTTTTTCCATTTTGATTTTGTTAATACTTTATAAAAAGGGTTTAAAAAACTAGAAACTTGTAGTATCATTAGATTTCGATTCGGACCGAACCGTCCGGTTTAGAATCTTATATAAATATATTTAGAAGGAGAGCGTTATGTAGAAAGAAAAATCAAAAATTATAGGTAATTTAATTATGGGGGCAATACAGTGAACTTTATAAAAATGAATAAAAAAGAAATCATTATGCTAATAATCTTTACACTGTTTGTACCATTTCAAATTGGCTTGTACATACTATTTGGCATATCACTTTTAGCTAATGTCAATTTAGTTGAATCAGAATTTGTTCTTAGTGCCATCGGTTTTACTGTACCTGCTATTGTAGGAATCATTTGCTTTAGGAAAGAAATTATTGAAAGTTTTACTTATTTTAAAGAGAAGACAATTTTGAAAATAGTAAGTATTCCTATGGTAGTTTTATTTACGTTAATTGTGGAACAGTGTGTTATGTATTTTCTAGCAACTGGTCAACCAGAGAACCAAGAGCAGCTCCTTGAAACGGGTGCAGAGGTACCTCTTGTATTTACATTGCTTGTATTTGGTATTCTGGGTCCAATACTTGAAGAAATTGTGTTTCGCCACATATTAATAAATCGTTTTTCTTACCATATTGGTACTGCTATTGCATCTATCATTTCGATTATGATTTTTACACTTCTTCATACGAACCAACTTTCGGATATTGCTATTTATTTACCTGGATCGTTAATACTTACTGCGGCTTATCTTATTTCTAAAAGATCCATTGCATATGTTATAGCGATACACATGTTAAACAATTGCCTTGGTTTCATTCTGTAAGAAACTAGACTTGTTTCTGGTGCCAAAAATACTTTTTCTATGGCATAAGAAAGCTAATCAAAAATTATAATATATTAGGAGAGTGTCAGTCATGATTGTAACAACAACTTCTGGAATTCAAGGTAAAGAGATTATTGAGTATATTGACATTGTAAATGGTGAAGCTATTATGGGTGCAAATATTGTCCGCGATGTATTCGCTTCCGTTCGTGATGTTGTCGGTGGCCGTGTTGGTGCTTATGAAAGTAAGCTAAAAGACGCTCGTGATATTGCAATGGGCGAAATGAAAGAACTTGCAAAAGAAAAAGGTGCGAACGCTATCGTTGGTATTGACGTAGATTACGAAGTTGTTCGTGATGGAATGTTAATGGTTGCTGTCAGTGGTACAGCTGTACGTATATAAGTAAATAAAAAAACGGTTCCCCTTGGAATTTATACTTTGAGGGGAAATCCTGGTTCTGTTGCAGATTTTAAAGAATAACAAGAGATGTTGATAAATCATTGTACGTCGAAAAACACAGTTTGATTGTAAACTGTGTTTTTTTATAGAGGCCCCATCCCATCACTATCAAGCTAAAATTTTTTAGTGCCTCCAGAACGAAATTTTGTATTCACTTGTAACAAAAAGTTCATTTTTAGTTTGTTGACAATTCAGAATCTTTTAGTTGATAGGTATGTGGCGGCACCCTGATACGGTACAACTTTTTTATAAACGGTTGTAAGGTTCTACGTTTTTGACCATTCTGTACAACGATAACTTTGGTTTATTAATTTCACCTGTAATCTGGTAGCCTATCCTCTGATACAATTTAATGGCAAGTTGGTTCTCTTTCTTTACTGTCAGAGAGCATTTGGAAAAACCTTGCAGCGAAGCTTGCTCCTCGGCAAACTCAAGTAGTCTGGTACCTATCCCTAGTCCTCGACTTTCGGGCAGTAAGGCAATTGTTCCGATGTGAAACTCGTCATCTTCTCCCTCCTTCAAGGTAAACATGGAATAAAGCATTTTGATATTCAGAATGTTATAAACAACAAACCCCAGCTTTCGGAACGAAAGCAGTTGTTTATAAGTGGGCCAGGCAAGACGATTTAAGACGGGTATGGGATAGCAAGTAATCATCCCTAAAGTTTTCCCGTCCATTTGAGCTTCATAGGCGTATTGATGACTAAAACGGTTGTTCCCCTGCCGCCATAGCCTACAAAATGTCCCTTCGACTGTGTTCTTCTCCTCAGATCCTGCAAGCGGAAACGCCATGTATTCCAATGCCATTACATTTAGCTGGGCGCCGACCATGGACTGATGAACAGCCTTTACAATAGAGATTTGATTCATTTTCTATTGCTCCTTTTCACTTTCTATATTATTGATATTAATTATCATAGATTTAAATCAGTTCACTCTCCTCTCAACTCATCCTTAGCTTTGAAACCATAATAAAATGTATTTAAAACAAGCTCTGCGGCAGATTTTTTAGCCACATTTCCTTCATGTACCTGTTCCCAGGTATGGAAAAGCAGAGCATAAAGCGTATTTAAAATCCATTCGCTACTAACCGTTTGCTGAAAGTAACCTCTTTGTTGTAACAGTTCAATAACGCGTCGTAAGGGTTCCCTCAGCTTCTCTTCTGCTTCACCTAATTCTTTGTTGTTAAATACAGATGCATCATGACCTAGAAAATAGATTTTGTCACCTAAAGGGATTAACGCTTCAATGAGTTCCGGGATATAGTTTTCACTTCTTTCCTCATCCAGTGGAATCTGGTTTACAGTATCACTTACCAGTTGGATAGCCCGATGGCCCAAGAACAGCATCAATTTCTCCCTGCTTTCGACGTAGCGATGGAGTGTAGCAATTCCAATTCCCGCATATTCCGCAATTTCATTCATCGAAGCAGTAGGATTTTCAACAAGCAATATAGTAGCCGAATCAAGAATTGCATTAAATCTCGCTTCCTTCAACGCTGACAAGTCTTTCTTCATCGTCAATCTCTCCTTTTTCTGTATAAAGTCGTCATTTTTGATAGATAAATATATCATTTGATATTATAATAAACAATTTAAAATAAAGTGTCCAGCTGCTGAATGTAGCTTTTCAAAAAGAATTATATTACTGAAACTGATAGTACTTTGAATGTTTCATTTTTAGCATTTCATTATTTAGATAACGATGAAGAAATTAAATTCTTTAATGTAATAAATACAAAAGCCAAAGGAAATGGTACGAATCGCTTTCTTAGTAGAGAAAATGATTACCTTATCTGGGTTTTTCATGGCGAATTAATAATTACAGTAATTTTTCTACTTTTATTAAATCCGTTTGCACCTCATTTAATTACTGAATATTTTATAATGAAGTTACTTTCTGCATAAAGTTATCGGTTTTCCTTAAAATTCACTTCCGGGTATTTGGTCATCAGCCTTTTAAGGGTGGAGCCGTCATCCTTCTGTTTTACATACTGGTCAAAAAATGCCAGACTGAATTCGTTGATAATACGATGAACTTCCTTTGGATTTTCACCTGGGCTCTGCAACACAGGGGAGAACAAATGTAAATCAGTGAAACTTGTATGATCCGTATGAGGAATGAGCATTGACATACCACCACCAGCTAACCCACGTCCGTATCGCTCCCTCACTTCATAGGGATCTGCTTCATCAGGCTCTTCTGCACTCATGAGCAGAAACGGTTTTCCAATTCCACTTTCAGGAAAAATTTCTCCATACAATGTACCATCCATATTGATAGCTGCTTTGACACGAGAATCTTTTGCCAGTATTTGTGCTGCGGTAGCTCCACCGTAAGAGTGGCCAAACATTCCAATTCGCGATGTATCCAGTCTTCCTGTAAAGAAGCCGGTCTCATCGTTTTGGTTAAGTTTCTCTATCTGATTAAGGACAAAGCTGACATCTTCCTCCCATAATTTTATGTGGCTATCCCCTTCATCAGTTAAATTGATGGGCTGTACGTAAGCAGTTCGACCATCTGGAAAGACGGTAGCTGCAGCATCAAAGGTATGATCGATACTTAGAACAATGTACCCTTGACTAGCCAACTCCTCAACTTGAAACGTGTTTTGATTACGAAAACCATTAAAACCATGAGAGAAAAGTAATATGGGATAGTGATTCTCTGAGTCTGAGAGTTGTAAATCCATAAACGAATGAGACTTTACCAATTCCATGTGGCTGAATGCAAATGCAGGAATGGACAATGTTTTTTCCAATCCCTTGGAGAGCTCATTTATGTTACGAATATAAGGTTCTGGATCCCCCTTGCTTTTTTCAGCTGCAGGATACCAAATTTGCACCATCAGTTCGCGCCGATCGGTTGGATTTTTCGAATATGGTTCATTTTTCTGATGATCAATCCAATGATATACCTTCGTACCGACCCTATGTGGGCCAGTTGGTTCTTCAAATGAAAATACTGGCATAAGTAAGGGTAGCGCAACTGCTACAGACAAATAGATACATAGCAACGAAGCCTTAACTATGAATATACCCCAACTTCTAAAGCCCTTTTTCCGCACAGTTAATAAATAGCATAAAATTAAGATAACTGGGGATACATATGCCGGAATCATCTGCCATCTAAAACCTTCTACCAATAGCTGAACTGTAACCATTACAACGGCAACCAAAGTAGCTAATTTAGACCACTTTTTCGTTTCTCTTCCTACTAACAGTATCCAACTTAATAGACTAAAATTCACAACTATCAAAACAACTTCCCAGAAATTCATTGGCATATCTCCTTTGCATGCATTTTACTTCTAATTAAAGAGGTAGTTTTCAGTTTGAGCAAAAGCAGATGAAACACCTATATAGTTGCACCGATTATGCTAATCGTTTCATCCACTCTACTCCTTTCTTCAAATTAAAAACTTAAAATGCCCAGCTACCTTTACGGAAAATTGGTTCTACAGTTCCATCTGATAGAATACCGTCGATGTCCATCTCACTGCTACCAATCATAAAGTCCTCATGTGTTACTGAAATATTTGCACCTAACGTTTCAAGCTGATCGTTTTCTAAATCTCTTCCACCCTCTAAGCAAGTTGGATAAGCTTTACCAATCGCTAAATGATTCGATGCATTTTCATCAAACAATGTATTAAAATATAAAATTCCCGATGCTGAAATTGGTGATTCATGTGGTACAAGTGCTACTTCACCTAAATAGCAAGAGCCTTCATCCACATTAATAAGCTCCTGTAATAAATCATGTCCTACCTGTGCTTCAGCTTTAACAATTTTTCCTTCTTCAAATGTCAGTTTAAAGCCGTCAATAATATTCCCTTGATAAATTAATGGTTTTGTATTGCTTACATAGCCATTTACCCCTTGTTTCATCGGTAACGTATACACCTCTTCTGTCGGCATATTAGCCATAAAGATAGTATCATCAGGAGTTTTACCACCTCCAGTAATCCATTTATGCTGTGGTGCTAATGCAATTGTTAAATCAGTTCCTGGCGCTGTATAGTGAAGCTTCATATATTTTTTATTGTTCAGTAGGACCGCACGAGATTCTAAATTCTCTACATGTTCACGCCATTTTTCAATAGCATTGCCTTCACCAATACGAACAGCTTTAAAAATAGCCTCCCATAATGCTGGTACTTGATCCTCAGCTGCTAAATCCGGGAACACCTTCGATGCCCACTTTGGTGAAGGAACTGCTACCATCGACCAAGCTATTGAATCCTTCATTACGGCGTTGCGATTGTTTCTCAGAGCAGCTCCTGCTACCTTTTGATAGGTAACTAGACGATCAGATGAAATACCTGTAAATTTATCAGGATCTGTAGCATCTATCATTAATAGTGCTCCTTTACGTTCGATCAGCTCATCATTCATTTTAACTATCCACTCTGGGAAGCGATTAAATTCTTCATCTGAGGCATGATCAAAGTACGCACGTTCCATTTCTTCATCCGAAAAATTAACATGAACACGCCCTGCCCCAGCCTTATAAGCCTCTTTGACAACTATACGGGCGAAATCCAATGTATCTACTGATGTATTGACTAATAAGTATTGCCCTGGTTGAATATTGACACCGATTTTCACCGTAAGTTCTGCATATGCTTGTAATTTTTCTTCAAAAGTCATATTATTTACCTCGCTTTTATCAAATTGGTTTTGAATTCCCCTCACTAACCTGCTTTCATACCATACTTTCTGAACAGGTTTTCTCAGAATTTCTCTTGCCTATTTTTTACATTTTTCATCAAGACATGATAACAACTAATGGATTTTTTCTACTACTCATATATTTACTTTCTAAACTTTGATTCAATTAATATTAGTTTGTTTTTCAAAAAATCTAATCGAAGGTATCAAACATTACATAAAGTTATAGAGTTCTTTATTGTGAAAGCTCACTCATTTCTTCCCAACCTTTTCAATGCTGCTGCACCTAAAGGCTTACCATCAATGGGACGTTTAACATTCTCAATCACTCCTTTATCTTTACAAAAGAATTTTTGATAGATAAACATATCATTTGAAATAAGATTAAATCATTTTGAACGAATTATCAAGCCGTAAAATTTAATTTTTAAAAAAATTCAGTAAAAAACCTATATGAAAATGGATTCTATCAAAGGGAGCGATAACGGAAAAATTTTTACGCACACATGGATACGAAATTACTACTCAAAAAAACCCCCTTACATTTATCTGCAAGGGGGTTTTCTTTTTATTCATTTTGCAAATAAACAAACGTGTTTCCACTTTACCCATTTTTTCATGTTTACATTATCCTATCTAGATGAAGCTATCTCCTAGAGGTAACGCCACATGCCCATCAAGTTAAGAGTTAAATTGCCCCCATAGAAAGGAAAACTGAATCGGATTGTATGAATAATTATGAAGAGATAGAATTTTCGTTTTGGAGATATTTCAAAAGTTTAGCTTGATGGGTATGTGAATCTCCTCTCTATAACAAATATTTTTTAGTAAATGTTAAAATTTTTACGAGAATGTAATTTTTTAACATTTTAATTTTTCTCAATTGTATAACTTTATTTTTGAACTATACTTAATTCGTAATCCCAAAATTAGGAAAGGAGCTTTGAGATAGGACATTTATCTTAATTGTTTACTTAGAGGAGTGATTAAAAAAATCAATGAAGGTAATGTGTTTCTAAATTAATCAGGAAGGGAACTTGAAGTGTTACTATGCTTTTTTTACTCATCTAAAAATATCATCAACATTTTTTTATAAGTGTGAATTTAAAAAATCCACTTTCGGCATTAGTGAAAAAACTGATATTTCGTATGTAAGTAATAATGAATTTTAACGAAGGGACTGATCTATATGAACAGAAGAAAGAATTGTAGATTACAAAAAACTATAAAGGTGTTTGCAACATCCGCTATTTTAGCAACCACGTTATTTACACCTATTATGTCAAACAATTTAGATGTACATGCTGAAACTGCACAAACTGCAACTCAATTTGAACAAAGAGAGTTTGACCTTCCAGGTACAGGAAGTTTTTGGGATGAAGCAAAAAGAGAAAAAAGAAGTGAGCAAAAAAATTATATGCCAACAGGCATATATGTGAAACCTAATGAACAGGTTACAATTACAGTATCAGGAACGCAAAAGATTAGAGCCATTATTGGGACACATCAATATGATAAAGAATGGGGAAAAGAAATTGATCTTTCTCCGGGCTCTAATACTATCTCTTCACCAAACGGCGGCGTATTAGGGTTAGATAATTTTCAAAGCACAGGAACAGTTAAGGTGCAAGTAACGCAAGGCGGTAGCCCTATTCCTTTCTTTGTATTAGGGAAACACACAAAAGCAGACTGGATTGCCATGATGAACAACTATCCAAATGCACATGCAGTACAATTGAAATCAGAACGAGCGGTGCTAACTGTAACTCGTGATAGTGCCAATAAATATATTGTAAATCAAGATCCTGTGCCCCTATTAAATAAATATGATGAAATGATTCGAGCGCAAGACAAGTTAGCAGGGCTATCTGAAACAGATCCTAATCCTTTACATCGTTCAACTCGTCGTATTTGGGCCTTTGTAGAAAATCCTAACGCACAAAGTTGGGGCATGTATGCAAGTTGGGATGGAGCCGTCTTTACGACTGCTGGTGAAGCTATCAAAAGCACTTTAAATGTCAATGAGTTTGGGTGGGGACAAATGCATGAAGCGGGACATGCACGACAACAATATCCATGGACGTGGAATGATTTAAGAGGTATGGGTGAAGTAACTAATAATCTATATTCTTTAGCTGCATTCAAGAAAATATACCCAAATATACCAACACGTTTAGATACAGAGGGAGATTATAATAGAGCTTTTGCGTATTTAAAACAAACAAATAAGGAATATAAAAATATTGACGACCTGTTTGTAAAACTTGTTATGCTTTGGCAACTTCATTTGGCATATGGGGATGATTTTTATCCAAATCTCCACAAATTATATCGTGAGATACCTGAAGATCAACTTCCCAAAACAGACGAGGATAAAATACAGGCATTTATTTACAATACATCGAAAATAGCAAAACAAAATGTACTGCCATTCTTTGATAAATGGGGATTAAAAGCAACACAAGAAACGAGACAAAAAGTAGAAGCTTTAAACAACCCAACATTAATTGCACCTATATGGGAAGCGACGGATGCTAAACCTGTTAAACCACTTGCTGTATTGTCAAAAAAAATAATGAAGGCAAGTGCAAATAGTGAGGAATCAACGGGCTCAGCTAGTAAGGCAATAGATGGAAAAACAGATACATTTTGGCATAGTACTTGGACACCAAATCAATATCCTTACAATTTGACACTAGAACTTGGTGATACACGTACCATTTCACAATTGGCATATCTTCCAAGGCAAGATTGGTCAGAAAATGGCCGTATTTTAACTTACAATATTTATACGAGTGTAGATGGCATTACGTATGACAAAATATCATCAGGAACATGGGAAAATAATAGTGATAAGAAAACGGCAACATTTACCCCAGTTACTGCAAAGTATGTAAAAGTGGAAGTAACGAAAGGACAGAATGGATTTGCTTCAGCAGCTGAAGTAGATATTTTAGGGTATTAATTATTTTCACTTGTAAATGAGTATATGATCACAGGGTGGATTTTGAAATATTTTGAGAATCTGCCCTGTGATATTTTTTGCGTATTTCATGTTCTGTTTTCACTTTATAATTTCTGATAGGAAATTAAGTGAATAAGTTTCACTTAATACTAATAAAGTAAAAGTCTATAATGATTCTTTAAAAATTTATTTCTCAAAAAAACAGGATAAAAAAATAAACAGCAGAACTAGTCCACTGTTTACTTTGCCACACCTTCATGTAATTTTTCTGTATAATCCTTTACATCTTTCCAGCTATCTTTCGCTGTATGTAAATCTTCTTTTATAAACGTAAACTCTTCCGGACTAATTCCTTTTACGTTTTGTAGTAAATTATTATATTTTGCACCTACTGTATACCATTGATTTGATATATTTTGCAGTGCTGCAATTGCTGCATCAATTGTTTCTGTCATGTTTGTTGTTTTATTTTTTATATCAGTCAAAATTACGACTTCTGCTTGTGCTCCTGAAATTCTATCTTTTAAATTAGCTATTTCTCTTTCTGCATTTGCGATATCTTTTTTCGCAACCGCAATCATCGGCCCGCCAGCAAGACATGTTATTAGCGCTACGCAAAGTACGCCACCAGCAATGACCATATCATTACTCTTTTTAATCGAATCGTTATATGTATTTATTTGTTGCTCTAGAGCTGGAATACCAGCATTCGTACTTGCCAATATTGATGTTAACTGATTTGTATCCTCTTTAAAACTATTTGTATCTTTCGCCATTCTATCGCGAAAAGCTTTCAAATTTCCTAATAATCCATCTACCTCATTTTGATTCTTTACAATATCCGCATACAACTTTTCTAAATCCGCTTTTAATTTTCCGCTATCCTTTTGATCAATCGCTATTAACATGTCATTATAATACGATTGAAAAGTATTATTGTAATTAATAATATTTTGATCCGTTTTCATAATTTGAGGCTTCATATTATTTAACCAATATGCTGCATTAACTTTTGCATCTCTTTGATGCTGAATCATATTCCCTTTAAATTCACTATTAATCGAACTTATTTTACTTAAATCCGTCTCTTGTTGATTTTGAATTAATTTTGCATATGAATCCATTGCAAATATACTTGATGTCGTTTGTGCCATTACATCTTGGAATCCAGCTGGTCCAAGAGAATAGTTTTTCACATTTTCTTGTAGCACCTTTACATTTTGTTCTGCTGCAAAAGGATGTAAAGGAAATGCGTTACTTGTTGCCACCCCAGCAATCATTACCGCTAAAAGACATTTTTTATAAAAACTTTTCTGCATATTTTTCACCTATTCTCCTTATAAGGATATCAAAAGCTCCTGCTCACAACTGAACAGGAGCTTCAAATCATTCATCAACACTTAACGCTCTAACGATTCGTATTCAATTATGCTTTTTTCGTATCTACTACTTTAATATCTTCAGCATAAATCTTTTCTGCATAGTCTTTAATGTTTTTCCAGCTATCTTTCGCAATGTTTAAATCTTCTTTAATGAAAACTAGGTCGTTTGGACTAATAGAATCTACATTTTGAAGTAAAGAATTGTATTTTGATCCCATTGTGTACCATTGGTTTGAAATATTTTGTAACGCTGTAATTGCAGTATCAATTGTATTTGTTAAATACTCTGTTTGTGTTTTAATGTTCGTTAATCCTGCTACTTCTAATTGCGCAGTTGTAACTTGTCCTGTTATCTTTTGAATTTCTGCTTGTGCATTATCAAGCTCTTTCTTCGCTAATACGATTCCAGCTGTACCACCGCCTACAGCTGCTGCGCCACCTGCAATTAATGCTACTCCTAGCGGTGTTCCTGCGCCCGTAGCAATAACTACTGCACCACCGATAATTGCAATTGGTCCTAGAGCTGTCGCAACAGATGAACCGATAATAATTGCATTATATTTACTAATTGCTTCATTGTACGTTGTAATTTGATTTTGTAATAGTGGAATCCCTGCATCTTGACTAGCTAATATAGATGTAATTTGATTTGCATCACCCTTGAAGTTTTGCGTATCCGAAGTCATTTTATTTCGGAATTTCTTCAAGTCTTCTACTAACTGATCCACTTGCGCTTTATTTTCATTAATACTACTTGATAATCTAGTTAAGCCTTTCGTAAGAGTTGCTTTATCCTTTGCATCAACTGCAGCAACTAAAGCATCATAATAGTTTTGGAATTTCGTATTGTAGTTAATGATATTTTGATTCGTTGAAATAAGCTGTGGTTTTAATACATCTAACCATTGCTTCGCATTTCCTCTCGCTGTATCTTGATGCTGAATGACTTTTCCTTTTAAAGCCGCATCAACAGATGATACATTACCAAAGTTAACATTACCTTGTTTAATAATTGTTAAAGCGTACAGATCCATTACTAAAGCATTTGAACCTGTTCTTTCCATTGCATCTTTTAAGCCTTCTGGTCCTAATGAGTATTCTTCATAGTCATTATAAGCTTTTGCTACCGCATGAACTGGAGCTTGTTTCACTGTACTTTCAGCTGCATACGTATGAGCCGGCATAATATTTCCTGCTGCAAATACTGCCATAAGTGCTGATAGAGCCATTACTTTATAAGGTTTTTTTGTCATTTTTCTTCTCTCCCTATATCGCTAATTATTTTTCTGTTTAATGTACTTCAACGTTTGTAACGTAATCTTCAAATTGATTTGTTTGCTTATTCATTTCATCACTTACTTTTTTAATTTGATTGAAATGTTTTTGAAGTAAACTACTGTCTGTATACGTGCCTTCTTCAACATTTGTTTGAATTTGAATCATATTATTATTTAAAACTTTCCAATCCGTTAATAACGTTTCTAAAGTTATAATTTGACGATCAATTAATTCTGTAAAGCTATTTACTTGATCTTCAACGAATGTAATTTGAGTCGCCTCTGCTTCAGTTTGTGATAACTTTTGAATAAGTGGCAATAACTCTTTTTGCTTTTGTTGAATGCGAAGAGCTGCTTCTCTCGTTTGACTATCTGCAGCATTTACAATTTCATTACTTAAAGTACCGATAGAAACAAAATCGATTGTTTTCGTTTGTGCAGTTTGATTTGTGATTGTAAATACTTGTTTACCGATATTAATAGAACCTTTAATGATTTCTTGAGGTCTATTCAAAATAGTAGTTAGTTCAGCTTGAATTTCCCCTTGAATTCTTTTAATATCTTCTCTTAATTTCACAATATCTCCACTTGATCCTTGCAGTGTTTTTATTGCTTCATCGGCTTTAATTGATAAGTTGTTACTATCTTTGTCTAATACTGTTTTAAATCGATTTAACTCTAATAAATCTTGCTCCATACTCTCTTGGATGCTTTGTACTTGCAATTGTAATTTTCCATATGCACTCATAAAATCTGCTTTTGCTTGCTGATCTTCATTTACGTTTCCTGCTAGTTCATAGAGCTTACTATAATAGCTATTAAATCTAGTGCTGTATCTCATCATTTCTTGATTTAAGTCAATTAGCTTCGGATTATATTCATCAATCCATTCTCGTACATTCGCCTTTGCAAACTTTTGATGATTCGTTAAGCTACTCATCGCATTTACCTTAATGTCTGGCTGTTGCAAAATAATTAATCCGTATGCTTGAATAAGCGGTGATTGTGATCCTAACATTCTAATTGAATTGGATAATGTATTTGGAGCAATTACATTTTGCGCATATACTGTTTTCACTTCTGTTTGCCCCTCCTTAGCGTAAGCGCTTACAGGAATGAAGCAACTCGTAGATACTGCTGTAACCAATAACCCTGTAATTAAAGTCTTTTTCACTTTAACTCCTCCTATGTATTAGCAACTATTACTATCGCATTTTATTATTCTATTTTCTTGCCCATAATTTGAGATGATTAAAATAGAGAACGTTCTCACCGTGATCCATGTATGAACCACCTCTCTCGTATTGCTACAGTACTTACTTATCGTCACAAAACATTTTATTATTTTTCATATGTGTTTAGTATGAATAATATTGTATAAATTTTCTATTTCATCGAAATTCCCACATTCACACAGTGAATATATTACGTAAAAATATTATTCATTTTTAACTAAACAACATGCGTAAATATGAAATTTCGTTTTGTTTTCATATATGTTTTGTACTGTAAGGTCATTTAAACACAGCTGTTTATATAACGTAAAGAAGTATTTTCATTCCCTTTATTTTCAAGCTTTCATGTCCTTATTTCAAAATATAATCCGATTCACTTTATTGATTGAAATATCTACATATCACAACAGAAAACACTACTTGCAAATAATAGATAAAATTATATCTATATAATTTTTAAACCCATATGCAATTATGCATAGCATATACACAAAAAGGATAGCTTCATTTTCACGAAGCTATCCTTCAAAAATCTTCTTATTTTTTCAAATGATATGGAACTGTCGTAATAACAACATTTCTTTTATAAAGTAAATACGCACGTATGAGTAAACTGGATTGATTATGAAGAATGTTATGCCAACCTTTTTTCGGAATGAACTGTGGTATAACGACCGTAACGCGGTAATTCGATTCACTTGCCTTATACTGCACTGTATCAATGAATTTCGTTAGCGGCTGAATAATACTTCTATAATGAGAATGTAATGTAACAAGCCTTACTTCAGGTTGCCACACCTTCCATTTCTCTTCAAATTTCTTTTCCTCTTCTCTGTCAAAAGCAACATATACAGCGATAACTTGATCTGCAGAAAGAGATTTCGCATAGTTCAATGAATTTTCTACTACATGCGTCATACCTGCTACAGGAACGACAATTACATTCCCCTCAATTGGAATAAGAGGTTCACAAGTTTTTAAACTTAATTGATCACCCACTGCATCATAATGCTTCTTAATTCGATGAAACAAGAAGATAATAGCAGGTAAGAAAATAAGAATCGACCAAACTTGTGCAAATTTAGTTAAAAAGAACATGCTCATTACGATAAAACTAATAACTGCACCAATTAAATTAACCGTTAATTTTAAAGCCCATCCTTCAGGTTTTTCACGAAGCCACTTTAATACCATCCCTGTTTGAGAAAGTGTAAATGGAATAAATACACCTACTGCATATAACGGAATTAAATGTTCTGTTTGTCCTTGGAAAGCTACAATTAAAATAATCGAAGCAACTCCAAGTATTATAATACCGTTTGAGTAACCTAGACGGTCTCCTCTAATCGTAAACATTCTCGGTATGAATTTATCTTTTGCGAGGTTAACCGCTAATAAAGGAAATGCAGAATAGCCTGTATTAGCTGCGAGAATTAATATTAAAGCTGTTGTACCTTGTATGAAATAGTACATGAAATTACGTCCAAATGTTTGTTCAGCAATTTGAGAAACAACTGTTACTTCTTTACTCGGCGTCACTCCGTAATAATAAGCTAAAAATACAATTCCTGAAAATAACACAGCAAGTAATGCACCCATTGCAAGCAATGTTTTTGCAGCATTGTTTGGCGCAGGATCTTTAAAGTTCGGAATTGCATTTGAAATTGCTTCAACACCTGTTAAAGCAGAACTACCTGATGCAAATGCTCTTAACAGTAAAAACAAACTAATGCCCGCAACCGGCGTTCCGATCGGCGTGTGTAAAGTTGGTGAAACGTGACCAGTCAAAATATTATATATGCCTACACCAATTAATATAAATAGTGCTAAAACAAATAAATAAACAGGATATGCTAAAACGGAAGCTGATTCCGTTACTCCTCTTAAATTTAAGATGGTAATAAATATAACAAATATAATCGCAATGATTACATTATGTGCATGTAAACTAGGAAAAGCAGATGTTAGCGCATCTGTACCTGCAGATACACTTACCGCAACAGTTAAAATATAGTCGACTAATAAAGATCCTCCAGCAATTAAGCCTGGATTCATCCCTAAATTTTCTTTTGATACAACATACGCTCCCCCGCCATGCGGATAAGCAAAAATAATTTGACGATAAGATAAAATAAGGGCTGTCAATAATACTAATACCCCAACAGCGATCGGAATGGAATACCAATAAGCGATCGCTCCCACACCTGCTAAAGCAATTAAAATTTGTTCTGGACCGTAAGCAACTGATGACAATGCGTCAGAAGATAAAATAGCTAAAGCTTTCGTTTTATTAAGCTTTTGTTCTCCAAGCTCTGTTGATTTTAACGGTCTTCCAATTAAAAATCTTTTAATAGATGAAACCAATGCTGTCCACTCTCCAATAATTTTGTACGAACTTTTCTGCTTGTTACAGCCAGTAAACTATTTCTTCAGAAAACAAAAAATGTCTACAAGCCATAGCGAAATAGACTTGTAGACATTATTTTTTTTGTCGCACAAGCTCCACCTTCCTTCTCAATATAACGCTTACGAGGTTAGCTGTCGGATTCGGGCCTATGAGTAGCCCTACCTTTTTCAAGGATTCACCCCATCGGATTATGTACTAATCCGTAAAAACGGGTCCCCCGTACCATGCGGTTTCAGCGATTTAGAAAATTGAAACTGTGGATTATAATACTCCTTTATTTTCAAAAAGTAAACAAAAATTTTTAATAAGAAAAAAATTAAAATGATTGCGCATAATCCGCTGAGAAATATACATAATGAATATTAAAAATCCGCAAAGGAGACCCATATGTCTAAAGAAAAGAAGCCTATTTTTTCCGATTCATATTTAGATGCAGTAGCAAATGAAATTAATCAGTTATATGGTAAACGTGAACAGGAAATAAATTTGACAGATAGAACGAAAAGAAATAAATAATTTGTCATACAAAAAAATAAAAAAGATAGCAATACACTTATATATTGCTATCTTTTTTATTTTTTCATACATCTAATTCTATTACAGATTTGTTAAAGGTCATCTCTTCATACACCTTTAAATTTTGATATATAGATTCTAATAATGGTGCCGCTATAGAAAATTTCTCTGCTACATCCAGTAAATATCCTTGCAAGTGCTTCCCTTCAATAAACGAACCCTTTTCCATATCACGTTGCATTGATGACTTCATATCATACGAAATTTTATCAATCGTTTTCATATGTTCCTGGGCAATATTAGCCTTTACTGGAGCTCCTAATACTCTCATGATTTGTACAGATTCCTCAAACACATTACGGATAAAATCACGGCCGCCTTCACTTTCACGGATTGGTCCAATTGGTGCACGCATTAACGTTGTCACACCTGACATTACAGTAATAAATAAATATTTATGCCACATATCTTGCGTAATATTTTCACTTAAAACAAAACTAGACTTCGTACCTGAAAATGCTTTAGAAATATACTTTACTCTCTCTGAATTTTGAGACTTAATTTCTCCAAACACAAGTCTGTTGGCAGCGCTAGTTTGTACAATTTCTCCTTGATCGTTTAACGTCGTCTCGATAAAGCATAAACCGCCAATTACTTTTTCTTCGCCGAATTCTTTTTGTAGTAGTGATAAATGAGCGATACCATTTAACAATGGAATGATTACAGTATTATCGCCAACAAACGGCTTCAAATCTTGAATAGCCTCGTTTAAGTGATACGCTTTTGTTGAAAATAAAATAACATCAAATTGAGAAGTTCTCTCTTCTTTCGTTATTAATTTCGGTTGGAAGGAAAAATCCCCGTTAACACTTCGGATTACAAGTCCTCTTTCCTCTAATTGTTTTTTCCGTTTACTACGAACAAGAAACGTGACATCTTCTCCCTTCTCGACTAATCTGCCACCAAAAAATCCTCCGACTCCACCAGCGCCTAATACTAAAATCCTCATACAGCATGCCCCTTTTCAAAATACAATTTTATAACTTTTAGTATACATAACATTATACATGTCCTCTACTAAATAAGCTGAATTTTCACTCTCAATTGAGTATAAAAGAGTGGTTATTTTCAAATAAATTTGGGCATGTTGTTTCTATAGCATATATGGAAAGGAAACAATGTAGATGGAGGCAATACAAGCAATTGAGGAAAAAGGTGTAGCAACAGCTATATTTCAATTTTTGTTCCCGTTTTCGTTTAAAGCTGGATATGAACAAGATATGTTCCCTTTCTTACAAAAAAACGATTTTCGTCCTTTTCGGCTCGATCATCTCGATGATGAAAATACATATTATGGGGAGTTTAAAGTTTCACATCAAAATATGGAAGCATACTATCTTTCATTTACAAATAAAATTCTCTTTCCTCACTCAGAGCATCAAAAGGGCTTGCAACGTTATTCAAAGGACCTTAACTTAACTGGACATTTAACAACAAACCTTATTTCAATCCCATTCAAGATACACTCTATTGATGTAACACTTTGTCCTTATGAACTTGGCTTCTTAACAATTCGAACAGAAGTAAACACTGCTCCAAACATGACTTTATCTGAAGCAATCGAATTCGCTGCTCGCTTCCGTGTACTTGAAACTAAAACTGATACAAATGAGTCTATTTGTATTGAATGTAACGGAAAAAAGTATTCCCAAGTTGAAAAATTCATTTTTGGTTATTTATTTCATGGCGTAACTGATTTCTTTGAAAAGAAGAGATTAAGAAGTTCATACTTTCAAACCTTCCCTTTCTTTGAAGACCAAAGAATGTACGTTCAAACTTTATTGTCACTAAAAGAAGGTATGGAACTTAATGAAGTGGATGTTTATCGTACTTCCAGTCTTTCCGGATTAACAAGTGATGGTAAACCATATGTAAGTGCAAATAACCTTCCTTACATTCATGACTATTTAAAAAAACACGCTTACCAGAGATGGGCTCCAAATCGTTATTTCATTATGGAAGAACATATTTTTACATGTGTAACAAATGAAGGAGAACGCGAAATCTCTAAACTTGCTAGTCAAATGTACGGAGAATTTTATTACGCTTTATTATTAAACCTATTCCATAAAATTGTTTTATTAAAAATGGCAAACGCCTATGCTGAGCTAAACATTGAACAAGATACTAATGAAATAGAGAAATTAATTTATTCGATCAATTCGTTCACTGCTAATTATTTTTCTTTAGAATTAGTATCCCAATCACAAAGTGAAGATATTTTCTTCCGCTTAAGAAAACTTTTTAATATTGAGGTTCTATACTCGAACGCGAAACAAAATCTTGATAGTTTGTTTAAATATCAAGAAAATGTCGCCTCTAAAAAAGATAGCCTTTTATTATTAATTTTAACGCTCTACTCTGTAGTGGGCCAAATGTTAGGGTTTACTATGATTGACCTTTTAAGAAACACCGATTCAAACAAAATATCGTCCCCTCTTGAATTTTTCGCTCTATTAATTGCGATTAGCGGCATTGTCATTTCACTTATTTTAGGAGCCCAAAGTTTATACCAATGGGGTCTACAGCATAAACAAAGAAAAGCTTGGGTAAAACAAACGGTACTTTCTGCCGTTAAAGAGAAAGAGGATAAAAATTAAAGAAGGTTATTTTCAAATTCTTGGTGTGCTGCAGTAAGTGAAATTTTTATCAGCGATTTTTAAGATATATCAGTGATTTTTTAAATATATCGACTTACCGACAAAAAACGGCAAATGACAGGACTGGATAATAAAAAAAGGGTACTCCAAATTAAAACTTGGAATACCCTTTTTTATTATACGAATTCAGCTTACTTCCCAGCTTCGATTTTCTCTAATGCAGCAGCTACTTGCTCTTCCGTTAATTCATGCTGTATTACGTAGCGGTTACGTGGACTTACACGACATTCATGAGAACATGCACGTAAATATTTCGCTTCGTTTTCTTCAGAACATAAAATTTTCTTATTACATTCTGGATTTGAACAGTTTACATAGCGCTCACATGGTTCACCTGTAAAGTGATCTTTACCAACGATAACATGTTCTTTTTGGTTTACTGGAACAGCGATACGCTCATCAAACACGTAACATTGTCCATCCCAAAGCTCACCTTGTACTTCTGGATCTTTTCCGTACGTTACAATTCCGCCGTGAAGCTGACTTACATCTTCAAAACCTTCACGAACTAACCAACCAGAGAATTTCTCACAACGAATTCCACCTGTACAGTAAGTTAAAATCTTTTTACCTTCAAGTGTTTCTTTGTTTTCTCTAATCCAATCTGGTAATTCACGGAATGATTCGATATCAGGTTTAATCGCACCTTTGAAGTGTCCTAAATCAAACTCATAATCATTTCGTGCATCAATGATAACTGTATCTTCTTGTTTCATTGCCTCATAAAAATCTTTTGGCTCTAAATACTTCCCAGTTATTTCGTGTGGGTTAATGTCATCTTCTAGACGAAGTGTAACTAATTCTGGACGAGGACGTACGTGCATTTTCTTGAATGCATGCCCTTCTTCTTCATCTATTTTAAATACGATACCATCAAAACGTGGATCATTATTCATTGCTTCCATGTATTTCTCTGTTTGCTCTACAGTTCCAGAACAAGTTCCGTTAATACCTTCTTTTGCTACAAGAATTCTTCCTTTTAATTCAAGTGAATTACAAAATTCTAAATGCTCTGCAGCAAATTCTTCTGGGTTTTCAATTGTTGTGTACATGTAATATAGTAATACTCTGTATGGTTTTGTAGTTGCCAATGTATTTCTACCACCTATCTAATTTTTAAAATCATGTATAAGTTAACGTTCATATCAAAACATATATAATAAGAAAATGAATCCCATTTTCTTTTCTTTATACTATTTTCTATCAGTTAACAAAAATAAAAAACAAGATTACACATCATAACACTATGGTTATGTTGTAATCCCAATATATTATATATCATACAATTGCAATTCCATCAATTAATATGCTGTATTATCAGCTTTATGTTCACATAAATTTCAAAAACAGCCCTTTAATTCACTATGTTTCCCCATGTCATCACACCATAAACTCCCAATTCATTTTACATTATCACACCATCCATTGCATAAAGGCATATAATTTGCATTAAGGAAACTTTCGTGTTCAAATGAAATTATCACATAACATATTTAAATGTATTGAAATAATGAGTAAGAATAAATACAATAATTTCATCAAGTTAACATTTTAAAGGGGAAAACTACTATGAATAAAGATATAACAAAAGATAAACATCTCCCTTCTGAAAGTACAACTGTACAATCAGCTCACTTAGCTTTAAGTGGAGAAACAAAAGGCTGGAAAAGACTGTTACCATTTTTAGGACCCGCTTTTATCGCGTCCGTTGCTTATATTGATCCTGGCAACTTTGCTACAAATATCGCAGCTGGTTCACAATATGGATATTTACTATTATGGGTTATACTCGCTTCTAACTTAATGGCTGTATTAATCCAAACTTTATCGGCTAAATTAGGAATTGCTACAGGAAACAATTTACCCGAAATAGCTCGTGAAAACTTTCCAAAGCCTGTGTCTATCGGCTTATGGATACAAGGTGAACTAGTTATTATGGCTACAGATTTAGCGGAATTTATTGGAGCTGCTTTGGGGCTTTACTTACTATTTGGAATCCCGATGCTACCTGCCGCTTTAATTACAGCAGCCGGATCATTTATTATCCTTGAATTTCAACGTAGAGGATTTCGTCCACTAGAAGCTATTATTACAGGAATGATTTTCATTGTAGTAATTGCTTTTGGGATTCAAGTTTTTTATGCAAAACCAGAATTAAGTCCCCTTCTTTCAGGACTATTTATTCCAAAATTCCAAGGTGTAGACAGTATATTACTTGCAGCAGGGATTTTAGGTGCGACAGTTATGCCGCATGCAATATACTTGCATTCTGCATTAACACAACGCCGTGTGGTCGGAACAACTGACGAACAAAAGAAAAAGATTTTTCGTTTCGAATTTATCGATATTATTATTGCAATGGTTATCGCTGGAGCAATTAATGCGAGTATGTTAATTGTTGCAGCTGCACTATTTTTTAAAAGTGGTATGCACGTTGAAGATTTAGATGTTGCTTACACTCAATTTACCAACTTAGTAGGTCCTATATCAGCTGCTTTGTTTGGAATTGGTCTGTTATCAGCCGGTTTATCAAGCTCTTCTGTCGGTACAATGTCAGGCGATATTATTATGCAAGGATTCATTCGCATGCATATTCCGTTATATTTACGCCGATTTATTACAATGATTCCACCACTAGTTATTATTGCTTTAGGTGTAAATCCAACTTACGCTCTAGTTATGAGTCAAGTTGTCTTATCATTCGGTATTGCATTTGCACTTGTACCACTTATTATGTTTACAAGTAATAAAAAGATTATGGGTGCACTCGTTAACCACCGCATAACAACATTTATCGCATGGATAATTGCTGCTCTCGTTATCGTTTTAAATATCTTCTTACTGTATCAAACATTTGTAGGGTAATGAAAAAAGGGTATTCCAATTTTTATTTGGAATACCCTTTTTGGATGAAATGATTTTCTTCTAGTTACCACTTATGTATGCCCCTCTTTCCGGCATCATGACACCATTTTCAGTTCGAAAATAAAGTGGTAATCCCTCCGTAAAAAACATACTCACCTTGGACGGATCTTGCCTTTGATGATGGATATGTAAATGTGGTTCACTTGAACTCCCTGAGTTACCAACTTGAGCAAGAACTTCTCCCTCTCTTACACGTTGTCCTTCTTTCACTTTAATTGACCCTTTCTTTAAATGGGCAAGAATTAAAAATGTGCCTGTTTCATCTAGTCGTAAATAAATATGATTCCCAGCCATTGACTGAAAATTATCCGATCCCGGAACTAAATCTTGTTCATTATTATTAATTGATACCACCGTCCCAGAAGCTGGTGCCATTACTTTCGCTCCATATATTCCGTAATCCTCTAACTTACTACTTTTCACTTCAGCAGGTGGAATGAGAATATCATATGCCCACCTTTCATTTGGTTTTATAACGTGATAGTTCGTTTCTAACCGATCACCACCCCAACCTATTAATACCCGTTCATTCAAAGGAAAACGAACTACTGTTTTAGGACTCATAGATTGTATATCTGCTGGATAAGCAATTCTACCTATATTAGCAAACCAACCGACAGGCCAAGCTCCAATGATAGAAAACAGAATGATTAAAAATAGCGTTCTATCTATCCGCTTTCTAAAAATGCCTTTCCAAAAAAATATTATTACTGATCCTATCAAGAGGAAAACTGAAATAAAACTAAAAGCCTGAATACTCCACCAAACAAAAACTGATGTAACACCATTAGCTACATAAATTAAACTCCAACTTATAATTAAAAAAGAAACTATAATTACTAATAAAAATTTCTTCCACATGTCGCATCCCTACTCTCATATCCTTCTTCTCAATGATACAAAGTAAAAATTACGACATATAAAAGAAATACTTACGACTTTCTTACTTTTTTATACTGCGGTAATTTCACAGTAAAAACTGTTTCTTTATCGTTACTACGTACAGTGATATCCCCTTGATGGAGATCGGCTATACTTTTTGAAATTGCAAGTCCTATTCCTTTCCCGCCCGTATGAGAACTACGTGATTTTTCACTACGATAAAACTTCTCAAAAATGTAAGGAAGGTCCTCTTTCGGAATGCATTGTCCAAAATTTTTAATTTCTACTTCAACATTCATTGTTTTATTGAAAATTTCAATTGCAATTCCCTTTCCATCTCTCCCGTACATAATACTATTACCTATTACATTTTCAAATAGTCTCACTATAAGTGTCACATCAACTTCTACATGTAGCACTTCATCACTTTTAATATAAAAGCTCATATTGGCATCATCTAATTGTGGTACAAAGTCAATCATGATTTGTTCAATTAATGCTTTCATATCTACTTCATCTTTATGTAATTCAATCTCTCTATAATTTATTTGACAGTATTCTAATAAATCATCTACTTGATTTTTTAATTCATAACTTTTTCGCTTTAATATACTTACATACTGTTCACATTCTTCTCCATTCGAATGGAGTTTATTTCCTAACAGGTCCGCATAACCGATTAAAGATGTTACTGGCGTTCGTAAGTCATGAGAAATATTACTAATCATTTCATTTTTCATTTCCTGTGATTTTTTTTCATTTTCAATAGACTCTTTTAAGCTTTTCGCCATTCTATTAACATTTGCTGCTAGTTCACCAATCTCGTCATTTTTCAAAATAGGTATATGTATTTCAAAATTACCGTCACTTATTTCCTTCACGTTCTTGTTAATTTGAGACAACCTTTTCATCAGTGTTTTTGTCATTAATGCAAAGTATGTTGTAGTAAAAATCAAAAAAACTATAAAATATAAAAATGAATATTTTTCCTCTAAAACATTAACCTGACTATATATATTTCCAACCAAAATTTGAAACACTATTATACTTACAGTTGCTAACAAGATGCTACATATGAATGCGATAAAAAACTTAGCTCTAATACCTTGTAATGATTTAATCTTCAAATTTATATCCGACTCCCCAAACATTTTGAATAAACTTCGGTTCTTTTGGATTCTCTTCAATTTTATTTCTCAATCTTGCAATATGAACCATTACTGTATTATTATTTTCATAGGCTCTTTCGTTCCAAACGCTCTCATATATTTCTTCAATTGTGAACACACGATTCCTTGCAGCTGCCATTAAGTGTAAAATATCATATTCAGTTTTCGTAAGATTGATTCTTTCTCCATATAACATTACTGTTCTCGACACTTCATCTATTTCTAAACCTCTAATATTTATTTTCTTTTCCATTACTTGAACAGCATTTTGGTTGAAATATGTATACCTTCTTAATTGAGCTTTCACTCTTGCGATAAATTCAATTGTACTGAACGGCTTCACAATATAATCATCTGCCCCAGTACTAAATCCAATTACCTTATCTACATCCGATGATTTCGCGCTTAAAAACATAATTGGTAAACTATGTTTCTCTCTAATCCTTCTACAAAGTTCTATACCATCCATTTGAGGCATCATAATATCCAAAATAGCAAGTTGAATACTGTTATTATTTATTATTTCTAAAGCCTCTTCTCCTTTATGAGCACTAAAAACTTTAAAACCTTCTTGTTTTAAATTCACATTAATAAATTGAATAATATCCTTATCGTCATCTACAATTAATATCGAATTTTTTTCCATTTCCAAACCTCTTTTTTGAAATATATTCCACATCTAAGTTTATCATAAATCAAATCTACCCTTACGCCTTGAATAATCTTTATTTTCAGATTAAATTATATAATAACAAATACATTCTATTTTCATGTGAAAAGGAGCGAAAATATGTTTCCTTTATTAAAAACTGAAAGACTTATTTTAAGAGAACTTACCGAAGAAGATGCACCGCGTATACTACAATGCTTTTCTAATACTAATGTACTGCGCTATTATGGCCAAAAACCGTTACAAGATGTTGATCAAGTGAAACAAATCATTCATAACTTTAAGTTGAGTTACAATGCAAGAAACGGTATAAAATGGGGAATCGAATTAAAAGACAAGAAAGAACTCATCGGTACCATTGGTTTTCACGATTGGTCTTCTGAGCATAAACGAGCCAATATAAGTTATGCCTTTTTGCCTGAACACTGGGGAAAAGGCTATGCGACTGAAGCTGTTTCTGAGGTTATATCATACGGTTTCCATACGATTCATTTAAAGCGGATTGGAGCAATTGTATTTCTTGAAAATGAAGCTTCCAATAAAGTACTATTAAAATTAGGCTTTGAAAAAGAAGGTGTTCTAAAAAATTATATGTATCAAGATGATATCCCATATGATACGAATTTTTACGCTTTATTAAAATCGGTTTAATAGAATTCATGTGTAAAAAACTTGTTTTAGTACACTAGATATAGGTAGTGAATTTTTAATGAAGGATGCTAAGTACTATACATTATAAAACATTAAAAAAGGGCTATGAGTAAACTTTTACTCATGCCCCTTTTTATGTTCTTTTTCTGTTTTCGCAATGCTTTTGGAATATGTACGCAAAAGGCTCACTTTCCATTTAATTCCCCGTCATCGCATATGCTCTAGAACGAGATTCCCCACAAACATACCGAAACTCAAAAATACCACACTTCCCCTTATCCTTATCTGGATTACGAAGGTTTTGAAACACAGGGGAGTTTCGATAAATTTCAGCTAGCGATGTTGTTCTAATGTTCCCGGTTTTAATTACCAATACCTTATTTGGATATGTTTCTCAGTATAAAATTAAGAAATTAGGAATTTTTCATTACTCTAAAAACACGCTCTTTAACTGAAGATTATTAAATTAAGTTTTTTAAAATTATATTTTTAAAGGTTTTCAACATCATTGCCTCTTTTCTAAAACCATAAAGAAAGTACTATCTGGTAGTGCAACCGCATTCCCAGACTCATCTGTAAACTCGATTTTCTCGCTAAGATGGTTTGTATATCCATCCTGCAAATAGTTCATAGCTTGAACGATGTTTACTTTATCTCCAAAGATACTCTTTACAAAATCCTTATAATCGTTTGGCGTAAAGATTCCAAACTGCTCCTGCACTTCATGAACGAAGGAGTCCTCGCCCCAAGTATATGTATATAAGAACTCCATTGCATCGTTAACAGGCATTTTGACTGTATTTTCTGCAATTACTTCATACTGGATTGTACGCCCCTTAAATTCATGGGCATACTGCTCTAAGAACTTCATTCCATCTGCATCTTTAAAACGAATCAACCGCATTAACTTTTTATCTTCGGTCATGATGCCATCACGAATGATAATACGACCTCCTCGCTTTAACACCTTATAGGCACTCTGCAGCCCCTTTTTAATAACTTCATGATTGAATTTCTTACCTTCATACTCGATATAAGAGAACAGCTCATGAAGGATAGAAGAATATACAATCGTATCAACCGATTCTTTTTCAAACGAGCTGCTTAAGTTGATTGCATCTCCTTTAATGACGTCCCAAGAACGCCCTTCGTTCTGCTTCTTCTTTTTCAACGTATCAATCACGTTTTCAGAAATATCGATACCGTAGATTCGTTTATTCTCGGTCTCTTCTTCAATCATGTCTAGCATGACACCACCACCAGCTCCGACATCTACAATCGTATCTCCCTTTATATAATCAAGAATAATTCGTTTATCATCAGCCGAACTATTCATATGCTCCAAATACACTTCTTCGTTATGGAATCTATCATATGCATCCTTTCGTAACCCGAAGAAATCAAACAGTAGCACATTTGCCCGAGCATGCATCATATCTATCTTTTCTGCCTCTACACAGAAGGTAATTAACGCCTCACCTACAGCAGAAAACTGAAACGACACATACGCAGTCTTCATATCTTCATCGACTTTAACCTCAAAAGAAACATGCGTTGTATTCGGTTTCTCGTTCTCACGGTACTCCCGTAGATACTTCTCAATAACCCGCTTACGATACACGTTGTCCTTTTTTTCGCCTTTGAAATCATAATGCAGCTGTTGCATCAATTTCTCGAAATGTATATGCTGAACTTTTCTAGTGCCTATCTCATTCTTTAACATAACAAAAACTGTCCAAATATCCTCAAAGCTAAGAGCATGCATAGACGGTTCTACATACCATAAATCCTTATCAAATAAGAATGTTTGAACGTCACTCTTCTCGCTCCCCATAATTATATCTTTTTCAAATGCTGACTCCTTATGTTTTGGCGTGAGTCTATGTATGCGAGAAGTAAATGGCTCCATATAACCATCAAACAAACCATCAATTGTAATCTTCACATCGTTCTTCACTTCACTCCACAAAGCTTTTGATACGCCCTCAATAATGCATTGGTTAAGATAGTATAGAATCTCCTTTAACCTAACGTCTCCGTATTCTTCTTTATATGTGTTAATTAAATCAATATGGGAGTCCAAACGAGCCTCTCCGCGGATATACTGCCCGATTAATCCATGTGTTCTAATTAAATCTCGAATAAACAAATATTCAATAGCGTTTAAGTTTGTCTCTACACGTTCAATAAACTGAATGTCACTAAAGATATCAGCAGAACCCTCATTATGTACCAATAGATTAATCCCTTTTTTCTTCCATTGCTCCCGCTGTTTTAAAGATCCTACCTTTGCAAGTTCACTATACGTTAGTACCTTTTCGATAATATGATACGCTTCTTCAGCTAAAGGCAATCCATCTAGCACTTGCAGCGTACGGTGTACATAGTACAACACTGCATCTGTTTTTAATGCACCAAGTGCTTGTACATTCTCATAGTTTTGATGTATCTCCTCTGCCTCAATTAGATGTTTTAACCACGTAGGGATTGCAACAGAAATCCCTTCAATGTATGTATTTAGAACTTCAATGCTTTTCAACTTATTTCCCTCCATATATAATCAATATCTGTAGTAAAGTCTGGGACACCTTCTCCAAAAAGAGCATCACCTTATGTCCCTCCCCCTAAATACTACTACTTGCTTTTTACCATCTACATCTCTTTCGAATAAAAATGCATCAAACCCAGTCTTTTTATCATGTAAAAGAGAGGTATCAATTTCGTTACTAACATGCCAAGGTTGTAACATATTCTTGTGTTCAGCTCTTATTTTAACTTCATTTGTTTTAACAGAATCAACTGAAAATGGAAAAGGCAAGCGGGTGCACTCCACTTGCCATTTTTTCATAGCTTAGTATGTATTTGAATTTCTTTTGCTTTCTCTTTTTCACCCTTCACGCGTACAATTAAATCATATGATCCGGATTTTGGAGCTTCAAAAGAAAGCAAACCTTCTTTTTGAGAAGTGATTTCTTCTTCATAAATAACCTTATCATCTTTTGTAACTTGTAATAAAATTGTACCTTCTTCAACAGCTGCTTCATAAGGGATTTCCACATTTCCTTTTTCAGCTTTAAGCGCTTGTACATCGTAATACCCTTGCAGAGAACCAATTTTCAAAGTCGTTTCGCCATTTTTTTGAACCTTTGTAACTTGTGTTGCTGTATTGCACGCACTTAACAATACAACAAGAGTGAGAATCATAAATAAACGTAATGATTTCATAGAAATTCCCCTTTTTTTATGTATATGAGAATTAAAATTCATTCTTTAACTATTTCAAAAACACCAACACCTAAAAAGAATCACTGCTTTTCTTCAATTTCTTTTTTAAATAATTTTTGAAACTCTAATTCTGTTTCATTAATAAAACCAAGATGTAACACACTAGAGATATCTTCATGATTCAAGAAGAAATTGTACTCTGAAGAAATATTACCATGAGGGAATATACGAAGTAATTCATCTTCTATTTGCTTTATAATATTAAGAAAAGATTCATGTGCTTTATTCATTCTAGGTAGATCATTATAAAAACTTAAACTGGAAGCACCAACCCATCTCATTTGAAGCTTTAATAATTCCCCTTGAATTTTAGAATGACGATTCGATTCTATATTACTAGCATATTTAAAATTCTTTGCAATTCTTCCGGTCTAACTTGTATATTCCCCATGGATATCCCCCCTATCCCAATAACGCATTCAAAAAATTTCATCACACAAATTTTTAATCCTAATCATTAAAAACCCTACTTTTTCTTACTTTAATTGTTTCTAAAATGTAGAAAAGAACCCCTAAACCAAATATCTTTTCAGCATTAGAAATATTATTACCTAATTTAATAATAGGTACATTTAATCCGAATCTTTCGCTCCATTCCAAAGGCATATATCCTCTTTTACAGTTTATTAATATCCGGTTATCCATTGTACGAAAAGAAGTTTCGAAAAAATTAAATTCAACTTCTACTTCAGAAATTTTCATCTCTTTTTCATTCATTAAAGAACCACGTACCATTCCAAATCCTTGTATCATATTTTCTTTAAACATCCCTACACAATTATAATTTGAGTCATAAATAGCCCAATCATAGTTTTCAACTTCACTATGAAAATATGCAAGAATTTCCCCATCCTTTGCTTCCAATCCAACAACTTGCTTGTTTTTTAAAAAAGGTAATTTTGAAGAAATTATATCAGTTGGAACCATAGTTGTTCCTACTATATAGGCGCCATCGGGAGTATATAAACCGTAATGTTTATTATTTTGAGGTAATTCTAGTAAAACATAAGTATCAATATCCCAAAACTTCAAATCATTTTTAGCTATATTCTCTTTTAATAAATTCCCTTTTCTTAATTGCCAAAATCCAATTCCCCCAAGAACAAACGAAGCTATAACCATAAATATTATTTCTCCCCAATTAACATCACTCCAACTATTATACAGACAATATAATCCAAAGAGAAAAATCCCTGTCCCAATTAAACACTTAAACCGTCCCCTTTTTTTATAATACTCAAATAATTCCACACAAACACCTCTATCAACTCATCTTAATACCCCAAATTACCTTTTAAGTATATCAAGGACAAAATATATAATCTAATATTTTTTTTATATAATTAAAAACAAACATAGTTACAGAAAGAGAATGTTTGTATGCTGATCTGTACTACATTTCCTTACTCCTTGTATGCTATATTTCTATTCTTCTTTTTACTTAAACAAACTGCTCAATCTTATTTGTTGCGACTTCTTATGAATGTGTACCTACAATTTTGCATTTATCTTCTTTATCTGCAGGGAACACCACCAAAGGATTTCCCTGCCCCCTGTAAAAAAAACCTTACTTTTAAAAAGTAAGGTTTTTTGTATTTATTCATTAGCAATATAAGCATTCTTATACGTATAAATACCACCAAATTGATGCTTTTCAATTCCTTTTACATAATCCTTTTGTACATATGCTGAGCCAATATGATAAAGCGGTGCCACAGCTGCATCTTCTAATAATACCTGTTCGGCTTCTCGCAACGCTTTCCATCGATTTTCCGTATCTAGTACAAAATCCGTTTTCGCTTTCTTTATTAATTCATCGTAACGAACATTAGAATAATTCATTTTATTATTCGGATTCCCTGTCGTAAATAACTCTAAATAACTAATTGGGTCTTTATAGTCAGGTCCCCAATTTGCCATAGTTATATCGTAATCACCTATTTGTTCTAACTGTAATTTTTGCTTAAATGGCTGTTGTTTAATTTGTATCGCGAGTCCTTGCAAATTCTTTTCTAAATCACCTTTTATATATTCTGCCATACGTTTTGCATTATCTTGTTCAAACGTTAAAAACTCGAGGTTTACTTGCTCTACTTCAAGCTCTTTTTTCGCTTCTTCCCAAAGTTTTTTCGCATTTTGCAAATCATATGAGGAAATATCTCCATTTTCTTTTCTAAAATCTTTACCAGTCACTTCATTTACATGACCAACTGGTACAAGTCCACTTGCAGGTTTTGCTCCGTTATTAATAAAGTGAGCAACGAAATCATCTTTATTTAACGCTAATGAAATAGATTGACGCACCTTTTTATTTGCTAACGCGTTATTTTTTTCATTAAAACGAAGCATAGCAATTCCAGGATCACTCGACATATGTAATTCCTTATTCCCTTTATACTTGTCTACAACTTGCGAATTAATAGGTACTCGATCCAAATCTCCGGCTTCATATAAATTTACAGCTGTCATTGTATCCTTTAGGATATGAAAGTTTATTTCATCTAATTTCACTTTCTTTCGATCCCAATATGTAGTATTTTTCTTTAATTGAAACTCTTGTTCATGCTTCCATTTTTCTAATACAAATGGACCGTTATATATGAGATTACTAGGTTCCAATGCATAATTGTTTCCTTGTTCTTTCAAAAATGATTCATGCTGTGGTAAGTATATAGGTAGTGCTAACAACTGTAAAAAATACGGAACTGGCTGTTCGAGTTCAACTTCTAACGTATAATTATTTATCGCTTTAACCCCAAGTGCATCAAGAGGCATTGTTCCCTTATTGATCTCTTTCGCATTTTTTACATAAAAGAGCATGGACGCATATTGAGAGGCTGTTTCAGGGTTAATTGCACGTTTCCAAGCAAATATAAAATCATTTGCTGTTACATTATCCCCATTGGACCATTTTGCATCTTTACGCAAGTCAAATGTATATTTCTTACCATCTTCACTTCTTTTAAACGATTTTGCTATGGCTGGAGTAGGCTGATCTTGATCGTTTAATACATATAACCCTTCAAATATATTCTGCATAATGTGTGCTGATGTACCATCTGTTGTTTTCACAGTGTCCAGAGAAGGAATTTCTTCTGATACTGTTACATTTAACACTTGTTTTTTAACCTCTATGTCACTTTTATCCGCTTTATTATTACAAGCTGTTAATAATAAAGATGTAACAAGTGCCATTACCATTAAATGGCTCTTTTTTCGCTTCATGAGTTGTTCTCCTTAAATATAAAATATTATAAAGCGTAATATATTATAGCAGAAATACTAACAGAAAGATGCGACATTCTTTTGAATATTTATTCGTTCAAGAAAAAAGTTTTTTTTAAAAGGGTACGGACTATCTTGGAATCTTTTTGATTTTCAACAAAAAACACATATAAAATAATAAGGTGAATTTTTTGGTTATAATCCCCAAATATCCAACTGGCCATTCATCTTTAATTTTAATTACTCGTGTATCTTCTCACAGCGTATTTACAGCATGTGAAAATAATCATGATCCTGAAGAAGATGAAAACGAAGGAAACGCAAAAGATTTCAGAGAGTTATTCACTCCTGAAGCGAAGAAAACCGTTGCTTTTGTGGGGGGAAATACAGATCTAATGAAATCAGTTAGCAAAGATCTTAAAAACTATAAAATCCAAAAAAGTGAAGAGAAAAATGAAATTGCTACAGTAACTGTTAATGCTGTATATAAAGGTAATCCTAAAAAAGTAATCGTAATTGAACTAGAGAAAACGGATGATGGTTGGAAAATTAGTAAATCATAAAAAAACGGTCTAGAATTCTAGGCCGTTTTTTAGTTTCCTCAATCTTCTTCTTCGAAATCACGTAGACTAGCAAGCAATTCTGTAAATGTTGAGCAAACAGGATATATTGCTTCCTCTATGTTTTCTTCTTCATAATCCCAAAATACTACTGTTGGTGATTCGGGATTGCTACGGTAATCAAAACACAGATGATTCCCAAATGAATCCTTACCAAAGGGATATACTTTATTTGCTAATCTATCTTTTATATCATCATAAACTTGGATGATTGAATTTCTACTTTCTAAATCAAAAGTTAAAAGCTTGCTAAATACATTCTCATCCTGTCCGGGTACATCAAATATTTTGGGTCTTGGATAGCCACTATCATATTTTTTTACACATTCTATAAAATCCATAGGGAATTTAATATTGAAATATTGTTCTACTTTCTGAATGTTTTCATCTGTAATTTCTTTTTTATTTACTCCAATCCAAGTAACGTTGCTCATATATACTCCTCCTTACTTATCGCTGTCTTTTCCCCAAATTTTATATCCACCAGTGTGACCTGTTTTCCTATGTGTTTCATAATCAACAAGTTGCATTCGTCCTGCTTCTTGATGATGATGCCATGTATAATTCTCTGGTACCTCGCCTAGCTTAAATAACTCTATTTCTTCTTCTGTGAATTTTGCAGCTAACTTAGGGTCTTTCATTATTTGTTCGTATAATGCTTTACTACATATTCTATCATGTGTTGGTCTAGATTTTTTAAAATCTGCTTCTTTTAATTTAACTTCAGAAACAGGTTTAAAAATAGGGAAACCATCTAAATCATACGGAATTCCTGTAACTGGATGTTTATTTCCCGCTAACTCACCCAATCTTAACCTTATTGTTTTCGGACCATTTGGACCCTCATAAGTATATGGGGCTGCTTTCTGCAAGTACTGTTGAATACTTCCGACTCCCGCATATGAAAGATGATTACCACCCTTAAATTCATAGTTATTTAATATGTGTAATGCATTTCTATATGCCGGGGAATTAATTACAAGTGATTTTCCTTTAGTAAAACCTGTAATAGCAGCTACCTTACCTGCTTGTCCTACTTTATCTAGACCTTTGCTACCAGCAAAGCCTGTTAGTAGTGTAGTGACTGCGTAAGCTGCATAATGTTCTCTGCTTTCAAGATCTCCATTCCAAAAATTATTCATAAATGTATCTGATACAGTGTTCCATGCAGCAGGAAGAGTCTCCCTATAGTTTACAATCGCATCTCGCATATTTAACCAGGTTTCTTTATCTCCTAAAGCTACAAATCCTTCCCATGCATCTACAGCACCATCTATAAAACCAGTAGAAATACCAGTCCACGCAGCATTTAAATCCTTTTTATTCAAAAATGACTCTTCTGATTTTGGAGGGAGTTTTCCACACATGGCTCCTTCTTGAATATTAGAATCAACTAAATTTTCGCCATACAATTCATCCGCTTCTCGGAATTTAACAGCTGCACGTTCTAATTCTACTGCGATTTTATCTAATTCTTGCAAAATGTTAAACATCATTGGCTTTGCTTCATTAAACATCTGATAGAAACGATCACTGCTTGCTCCGCTCCACTGAGAAGCTATATATTCAGTTTGAGAGTATAAGTCTTTATGTATATATTCTAATGATGATCTCGTATTTCTTACTGTTTTAGCAACTTCTTCTAATTGTTCCGGTGTTACCTTAATTTGTGTGCTCACTCCATCCCTTCTTTGCATATATATTATAAAAATTATGACATATCATGATTTCATGAATGGTTATCATTTAAAAATATCCGTTCCTAAAAGAGACAGTATGTCCCATCATAAAAACAGCTCCAATTCCTCATTAAAAATTGGGGGCTGTTTTTGTTTTAAATGCACTTTATTTTATAAATTTCGATAGTTTTACATTTTAATTCCCGCTAATGTATCATAATTTTTTCAAAATTCCTTAATAAAACCAAAACGAATTGTTATTTCAATCACACGAAGGAAATGATTTTTGTGGAATTAACTCTTCAGACACAAAAACAGGATGTGGAGAAAAGTTTCTCCACATCCTGAATATATCTATCTTTGCAGACCTCGTTTATATCGACTTGCTTCAAATATAATACGCTCTTCATCTAACGTTTTACATTCACCATTCCAAACGACACGTTTTCCGTTAATAATTACATCGCTTATATCTTTACCACTCGCAGCATATACAAGGTGTGATAACACTTCATCCGCTGGTTGTAGATGCGGCTTATTAGACGGGTCAATCGTAATAAAATCAGCACACTTACCAGCTTCTAGTGACCCTGTTTGTTTCATCCCAATGACTTCCGCAGCTCCTTTTGTCGCAAGAGAAAGAGCTGTTTCAACTGGTAATGCTGTTGCATCTTGGTGTATACCTTTTTGCAATAAAGTTGCTATACGCAGTTCTTCAAACATGTCTAAATTATTGTTAGACGCAACACTATCTGTTGCAATTCCTACTTTTATTCCTGCTTCTAGCATCGCTTTTACATTCGCTATACCAGAACCTAGTTTTAAATTACTATTTGGGTTATGTGCTACTCGAACATCATGTTCTGCTAAAAATGCACGCTCATTTTCATTTAATACTACACCGTGTGCAATAACTGTTGGGCGTTTAAACAACCCGCAACTTGCTGCATATTCTACTGGACGTTTTCCGTACTGTGCTTCAATATCACGTACTTCACGCTCTGTTTCCGAAAGATGAATATGGACCATCGTTTGATTTTCTACTGCAATACGTGCGCATTCTTCTAACAGTTCTGTAGAACATGTATATGGACTATGCGGTGCAACCATCGTAGTTAACATGCCACTTTCTTTATAGTAACGCTTCACATATTTCTCAGCTTCTTCAATTGCTTTCTTTTCATCCTCTTTCGTTCCGAAGCTAAATAAAGTTCTTGAAACAGCAGCTCGCATTCCACTCCTTGATACCGTTTCCATAATTGCATCTTGATCTACTCCAATTGGATTAAACATGTCAGAAAATGATGTTGTACCACTTTTCACCATTTCAAGTAATCCTAATTCCGTACTAGCAACCGCAAGCTCTGGAGTAAACTGACTTTCAAGTGGCCAAATTCTCGTCTCCAGCCATGGTTGTAATAACATATCATCGCCAATACCTCTTAAGAGACTCATTACAACGTGTGTATGTGTGTTTACAAGCCCTGGTAAAACCCACTTTCCTTTCATGTCAATTACTTCATCTACTTCAAAATCATTAGCGAATTCTCCGCTCTTTACATCTATAATTTGATCATTTTCTACAATGATATATCCATTTTCTATCACTTCGTTTTGTTCATTCATCGTTACGATTGTAGCGTTTACATAAGTTGTTTTCAAAAGTATTTCCCCTTTCAACTCTATGAAGTTCCCTTTAATAAGTTACCACCATTATAGTAACTTATTAAAGATTAAGAGTCAAAAGATAATTTGAATTCTTTCGTTATTTTTTCCTTCAAAATGTTATATTGCTTTTCATTTGTATCTGCAAATGCTTCTTCCCGATTTGACTTTTCATCCATATAATTCAATTTCCCATTGAATTGAGTCTCTGTAAAATCAAATCTCTGCCCATCTATAAAGTTATAAAAGTGCCATACCTCTCTTACTTTTGTCTTTTTAATTTCTCCTCCGTATATGTCTTGAACGACAAGAGCTGTAACACCACATTGTCCCTTTGCTGGATTTTCAATTGTCCACTTTGAACTTGTTTCAATTGACCACGATTTTATTAGTGCTTCATATATTCTTTTTTCCTTTACATCATCCATTCTAATCTTCCCCTACTATTAATAGTTTTACACATCATATTTCAAAAGAGGCAGTAAACGACCCTTAAAGACAGTTGATGGTATCTCTCCTATTAACTGTGCTCCCATTTTCAAGTAATATCCTTTTGCATTCGGATCACTATCAATTGTAAAACTTTTTAATCCTAGTTCATTTGCTTTTTCTATTACATACTCCCAAAGTATTTTCCCGTAACCTTTTCCTTTGTAATCAGGATGAATGTACAAGAAATCGAGAGCTTTATCATTACGTAAAAATGAGAAAAAACCAATCTTCGCATTATCGTTTTCTAAAACATATACAAAATTATTTTTTATGTATTCTTCTGTAATTGTTAAATCTTCCTTACAAGCAAGTATGAATTCTTCACTATAATTCCACGTTGCTTTTGATTGTAGTGCGAGTTCACTTAATTCATTTGCTTCACTTAATAACGCTTCTCTTATCTTCATGATTCTTTCTCCTCACTTTCGATATGTAAACTACTAAATTGATTCGGAAAGCACTTCAAAAAACCTTTTATTTTCATAAATTAGAGCTTACTTTTATAATTCTTTATTATAATCAGTACGATTTTCAACAAATTTTTTTAAGAAAAAGAACGCCATCCCTAAAAGTTGGCGTTCTCTTTTTCTAAAATTTAATCTTCAAACTCACTCATTCGTTTTACTATTTCGTACGATACAAACCTATACAGTTTCTACTACCGCTTCAAGCATTGTTCCATTTTTAGCATAATTCGTATGCCAAGAAAAAGCTTTTTCTAAAATATGAGGAGTTTGTCCACCTCTTGTTTTTGCTTCTTCGTAATAAGCACGTAGTTGATCACGATACATTGGATGTGCGCAATTCTCAATAATAAGTTCCACTCTTTCTCTTGGCGCAAGCCCTCTTAAGTCAGCATACCCCTGTTCAGTGACGATAACATCTACATCATGTTCTGTATGATCTACATGTGAAACGAAAGGAACGATGCTTGAAATGTTCCCACCCTTCGCAATCGATTTAGTAACAAAGATAGCTAGGCGGGCATTTCTTGCAAAATCACCAGACCCACCAATACCATTCATCATTTTTGTACCTAAAACGTGAGTAGAGTTAACATTACCATATATATCCAATTCTAAAGCAGTATTAATTGAGATTAATCCAAGGCGACGAATGATTTCAGGATGATTGGAAATCTCTTGTGGACGCATCATTAATTTGTCACAATATTTTTCAAAGTTAGAAAATACTTGTTGCATTTTCTCTTCAGAAAGCGTGATAGAACAACAAGAAGCAAAATTGACTTTTCCAGCATCCATAAGATCAAAAACTGCATCTTGTAAAACCTCGGAATATACTTCTAAATCTTCAAATTCTGAACCTAACATTCCGTGCAATACTGCGTTAGCAACTGAACCAATTCCTGATTGTAACGGCGCTAAACGATTTGTTAATCGGCCTACTTTGACTTCTTCTCGAAGGAATTCGATTAAATGCTGTGCCATAATAACAGTTTCTTCATCCGGAGGAACAATTGTCGATGGCGAATCCAATTGATTCGTAAACACAATTCCCTTTACTTTTTCAGGATCAATTGGAATACCGATTGTTCCAATTCGGTCATCCGTTTTCACAAGCGGAATTGGAAGCCTCTCTCCTTGTTTACCTGGTTCATATAGATCATGTAGCCCCTCTAATTGCGCGGATTGAGCCATATTCATTTCAATAATAATAGACTTAGCATTTAAGGAAAACGCTAAGGAATTTCCAATTGAAGTGGTTGGAATAATCATTCCGTCCTCTGTAATCGCAACCGCTTCCAAAATAGCGAAATCTATATCTAGAACGTCAGCACGAAGTAACTCTGCTGTATGAGATAAGTGCTGATCTACAAATAAAAAGTCTCCGTTATTAATTCCTTTTCGCATTGTCGCATCAGCTTGGAAAGGCAATCGTTTCCCTAAAATTCCTGCCTCAGCAAATAATTTGTCTACATCCGAGCCTAAAGAAGCCCCAGTATAAACATTTACTTTAAAAGATTCATCATTCTTAACTCGGTTTACAAGCGCAAATGGGACTGCTTTCACATCACCTGCACGTGTAAACCCACTTAAGCCTAAAGTCATTCCACTTTGAATCCAGGAAGCTGCTTCTTCAGGTGTAACTACCCGATCTTTTAGGCGTTGATCTCTGATTCTATCTAAATTGTTCTCCATATGTAATCCCTCTCTCATTGAATATTCATAATTATTTTACACATTAACACTATCAAAATAGGGATTTTAGTATACAATGCTGAAAATTCAGACAGAACAGCAAATCTAGGTTCTAAAGCAGAAAAATTTAGAATCCTAGAAGCTTACGAAAATAACTAGCGTATGATTGACTAACTGGTACCCTCTCACCATTATCCATCGAAAGTACAAAAGTAGAATGGGTATCAGGATAAATCGCTTTAATATGATTAACATTTACAATAAACGAACGGTGACATCTAATAAATGAATCTTTCGGAAGCAAGTATTCGAATTCTTGTAGAGAGTATTTATGTGTTCCTGATAACTCTTCTGAATTCACATACGTCTTTTTATCTTTAGCCTCTAAATACATAACCTTTGAAAAAGGAACCGGAATCCAGCCGTCTGTTGTTTTTAAAGTAACGACTGACTTTCCATCCGTTAAAGCTGGATAAATTGCCGTTACGCACCCTTCAAGCTTTCCATTGTTTGAAAATGGTACAGCCATTCCATGATAAGGAATACCAAAAACATCCCGATTAATAAACTCAGATGTTTTTTGATTCATCACCATCGATTTATGAGCAATCGTTCCTTCCTTTATAGGATCCCCGACACTAATCTTTAAATCAATTCGTTTACTTGGCCGATAGTAAATATATTCTTTCGTATTCGAAACAGCAATTGAAATTTCATCTGAAAATAATTCACCAACAACATCTAGTAATAAACCTAACGTTCTATCTTCCATTCTATTAACACCTCATTCACTATTATACTACTATTATGAACAGGCATCTGTTGCTTTATAAAAAGTTTGATTTTAAGTTACTTTTAAAATTAGTTTTATTCACTATTACTTCGTTACTACAAAAAACCTCACTTCAGAAAAGTGAGGTTTCCTCTCATACAATATTTCTTTATTTTTTTAACGACTCTAGTAACTTTTTAACAAAATAAATTGAATTATGCGAAGCAGATACACAATTATCTTCGAACACTTCTATGCCAGAAGCTTCTTCTGTATCTGTTATTGATCTCACTGCTAAAAACGGAATCGTATTTGCATAGCAGACGTGGGCTATACTTGCAGTTTCCATATCTACACAAAGTGGATTGTATTTAGAGATTATTTCTGTACGACCACTCTCACTAATAAACGCTTCTCCAGTAACAACTTTTCCAAAATAAACATTTTGAGCGAATTGATTGTTCTCAACCACTTCTCTGCTTAATTCAAGCAGGTTTCTATCCGTTCTAAAATATACACTTTCCATCCAAGGATGATATTCAGTTAATATCCCTTCATCAACATCATGATATGCTATTTCTGTTGAAATTACTGTATCTCCAATTTTCAATACTTTGTCGATTGCTCCTGCAACACCTGTGACAATAATATGCGTTACATTGAATTTATCGATTAATATTTGAGTTGCAATAGCTGCATTAACTTTACATACACCACAATATAAGGCAACAACTTCTACATTCTCATATTTCCCACTGTGAAATGTTAACATCGCAAGATTCGTTATTTCCTTATTAGACATTTCTTCAATAAAAGGCGTAATTTCATCTTCTGATGGACCGATAATTCCAAATCTCATACATTCATCTCCTTACTTACACAGAGCTTGCTATCTGTTTAATTATATAGAATAAGATTTATTTTTTATTAAGTAAAGTGAATTTAAGAATTTATTGCCCCTATTTCTGTATAATAGATAATCCCAAACTACAAACAGTTTGGGATTATCTTTCTCATTTATTATGCGCATCTAACCACGAAATTAAATCTTTAAATACTTCATCCTTATTTACTTCATGAAACATTTCATGTCTACCATTTTCATATAAACGTAGTGTCACGTCTTTCACACCACATTTTTTATAGTTTTCATATACTTCTTTTACACCTTTCCCCATATCGCCAACAGGATCACGATCACCAGAGAATATATGTATTGGAAGATTCTTTGGCGTCTTCTTGTATTCTTCTAGTTTATTTACTTCTAATACTCCAGAAAATAATTCTCGGTAAAAACTCGTCGTACAAATGAAACCACATAACGGATCCGCAATATATTTATCAACTTGATTATTATCTGAAGATAACCAATCAAATTTTGTACGATTTGGCTTAAAGTTCGAATTGAAGTTTCCGAAAGATAAAAAGTTTAACATTGGACTTTTCGTTTTTGCCCCGCGCAATTTCATTTCGATTGTCGCTACTTTATGACCAACGGCTCCTAAAAGCCCTGGATCTCCACCTGTTCCTGAAATCAGAAATCCATCATATAATTCGCCTCTAAGTTGTACAGAACGTCTTGATAAAAAAGAACCCATACTATGTCCAAGTAAAAACAAAGGACTTGACTGCTCTTCTTTTATCCTTTCTGAAACAAAGATAACATCCGATACAACTTGATTCCACCCTATATTTGGTTCAAAATGACCATAATCTTCTTCTTTTTTTACTGTTTTCCCATGTCCTTTATGATCATGCGCATAAACACCATAACCTGCTTCCAATAAAGCATCTACAAATTCTGTATACACCCCTGCATGCTCTGTCATGCCATGTGCAATTTGAATAATTCCTCTCGGATCTCCTTCTGGTAACCATTTACGCAAATAAATTTCCGATCCATCCAATGCCGTAACGAAACTTTCCTGTACATTCATTTCGTCAGCCCCCAAATTTATTATGTATACCTTTAAGAAAAATGAATATCCATTCACTTTTCTTATTTTATATTATATGTAATTGCTTTCATTATGACAAATGATGTATTTTTCAGACTTGCTTTCAAACTAATCTCTTGACGAATCAAAAATAAAATTATATAGTTACTTACATAAAGTAATTATATAATTTTTAGGAGGTTTCTACTATTATGATGCCATCACTATTTTTAGCACATGGTTCGCCTATGCTCGCTATTCAAGATACAGACTATACACGATTTTTAAAAACACTTGGAGAAACATATAAACCGAAAGCAATTGTTATTTTCACTGCTCACTGGGAAAGTGAAGTATTAACGATTTCCTCATCAGATAACGAGTATGAAACAATTTATGATTTTGGAGGTTTCCCCCCTGAGTTATACGAAATCAAATATCGTGCGAAAGGCTCTTCTAGCATTGCATCTATGTTAGAAATAAAATTTAGAAACAAAGGTATTCCAGTCCATCATAATATGACGAGAGGTTTAGATCATGGTTCATGGACACTCCTGTACCGCATGTATCCAGAAGCAAATATTCCTGTCGTGCAAATATCAGTAAATCCATTCCTTTCTGCAAAAGAACAATTTGAAATTGGAGAAGCACTTAAAGGACTCGGACAAGAAGATATTTTAGTAATCGGTAGTGGCGTTACCGTTCATAATTTACGAGCACTGAAATGGAATCAAACTACTCCTGAAAAATGGGCAATTGAATTTGATGATTGGATTATTAAACATATGCAGAATAACGATAAAGATGCATTGTTTAATTGGGAGAATAATGCTCCTCATGCACAATTAGCAGTACCAAGAGCAGAGCATTTTGTTCCTTTGTTTATTGCAATGGGAAGTGGCGAGAATAGCGGTGAAGTCATTCACCGTAGTTATGAGCTTGGTACATTAAGTTATCTCTGTCTTCGATTTTAAAGAAAAAGGATGAAGCACATGTTGCTTCATCCTTTTTCTTTTTCATTCACTTAGTTAACTAACTTCCAAACGTTGTTTCTCTGATACTTCTTCGTTCTTATTATGAAAATAAACCCAAATACACGCAATAAATAATAGTGATGATGTAGAGAGGAAAACATATTGGAAGCCTGCATGCGCTGCAATTTGTCCCCCGAGCACTGGACCAATCATATTTCCTAAAAACTGAAACGACTGATTATATCCAAATATTCGTCCCGTAACATGGGTTGGTGTATGTTGTTTTAGTAGAGTTTGTACGGAAGGCAATAATCCTGCTTGGGCGATACCTAATAAAAATCGAAGAATTAATAGTTGCCAAGCTGAGGTTACAAATGCTTGCGGGATAAAAATAATTCCTGCTGCAAATAACGCTACAACTAACGTTTTTTGAGGACCGATATGATCTGATAATCTTCCTAGTCTTGGTGCTGCCAAAATAACTGCTAATCCTGTCGCTGACATAACTGCTCCCGCAATTGTTTCAATATGTGCAGTATGAGGACCTACTAAATTTTTCACGTACAATGTAACAATGGGTTGAACTGACATATTAGCAAGTTGAATAATAAATGTTGTTACAAATAAACTAATAATTAAATGCTTCGCTGGGACCATCGTCCATACTTTTTTCGGCTGTGTTTTTTTTGCTTGAGCAGAGTGATTTTCTTCATGCAGGAAGAAAAAAACGATGAGAAAGGAAAGGAATAAAAAAGCTCCTGTAACAAGAAAGACATGACGCATTCCAATTAACTCAGACAAATAACCTCCAAGTAACGGCCCAAGTAACGAACCACTCACACCACCAGTTGAAATTGTGGAAATCGCCCAACCTGAATGTTCTTTCGGAGTTTCTGCTGCAATAAATGTCATCGCTGTTGAAAGGAAACCAGATACTGCTCCCATTAAAAATCTTAGTGCGACTAGTTGATACACATCCGTTACAAATCCCATAAGCGTCATAATAATCGCCATACCAAGGCTAGCACGAATAAGCATCAATTTCCGTCCATGTATATCACCAAGCTTCCCCCATATTGGTGATACGATCGCACCCATTAAAAATGTTACACCAAATGCAAGTCCCGACCACTGTGCAATGCTTGAAGTGCCAGTTACTCCTAATTCCTCAATATAAAAAGATAAGAAAGGAATTACTAAACTCATACCGGCTGCAGTGGTAAAACAACCTAGCCAACAAATCATTAAATTCCGTTTCCAGCTGGCCATTTTCACACCTTCTTTCTTTAGATACCCATTCTACACCCTTTCTTGTAAAAAGTTTAGTAATTTGCTTTATATGCAAGATTTACTACAAAACCCGCTATTTTCCAGTAAAAACCACTACATCTCTACATCATTTTCATAATAAAACCAACTCCCCTAAATGAAGTTGGTTAATTATTATCTATCGGTATTAAACGAGCATTACAATTTCTCTCGTAAAACTCAATGGGACCTGCTTGTCCAATAATCGCATATTCATATCCATCTTGCTTCATATTATATAAACAATGATGCAATAATTCTTTTCCTACACCTTTCACACGATTTTGTTTCGCTATGCCCATCGGACCAAACAATCCTTTCTTTCCTCTCACTACATCGTAACAGGCGAAACCAATTATTACTTCCTCCTGCTGTGCAATATAGATAGGTAACTTTTCGTTATATGTCCGAAATCCATAAACAACCGACTGTAACCACCGTTCACCAAATTCATCCGCTACAAATCGTGATAACTTATCAAAATCAGAAGGACTAGCTCTTCTTATATAACAAAATAATGTATTATAAATAGATTTAAAACGATTTAAATCTACCACTAAGTCTCTCGGGGCAGCTGTAATACGTAATATATCTTCTTGCATTTGTGTATGTATAAATTCACCAATATCTGTATCTATACGAAATAATGCATACATAATATGTCCTTCATTAATTACTACTTGCTGAAAGCGTTCCATACGTTTCTTCGCTATTTGTAAAATTTCTATCGCTTTATAAGATAGTTTATATTGCCCTATTTTTTTATATTCTTGATTATGTAACTCGAATCGTTTTCGTAACGAAAGTTTTTCTAAAAAATCTGGACTCACTTTATGAAACAAATACATAAATAACTCAGCGCAAACTCCTGTACCTTCTTTACACATACCTATAAACAGATGGACCGGGTGAATTATGTTACACTCACTCTCTTTTGCTGCAATCTCCAATATTTTATGCACACGTTTTGTAAATTGAAATTCCTCCATATGTATTTCCATCCTCTACTAATTTACTAACAAACCGTAACCATAAATAATTGAAACAATTACACCCACTACCAATATACCTGGAAGTAAATTTGCCACCTTGATTTTAATAATACTAAGCAAGTTCAATCCAATAGCAGATATCATAATGCCGCCCGTAGCCGTCATCTCCACTATAAATTGGTTCATTAATTCTTTCGGGACAAAACTATTAATTTGTGTTGCAAAAACTGCAATACCACCTTCATATAAAACAACTGGAATCGCCGAAAATACTACGCCAATTCCTAGAGTTGTCGTTAATATAATAGAAATAAATCCATCGATAATCGCCTTTGTAAATAAAATATCATGATTTCCGCGAATCCCACTGTCAAGTGCACCAAGTATCCCCATCGCGCCAATTGCAAAAATTAAAGTAGCTGTTACAAAACCTTCTGATATGCTACCTTTCCCTTTCGATCCAACTTTATTTTCTAGCCAATCCCCTAAATGTTTTAACTTTTCTTCTAATTGTAACCATTCTCCAATTACCGTACCAATCACTAAACTCAGTATGACAACAAGAAAGTTTTCACTTTTTAATGCCATTTGAAGCCCAAGCACAGTAACCGCTAAACCGATTGCGTGCATTATCGTCCCTTTCATACTTTCTGGAATCCTACTAAATAATTTACCAAGTAAAGTACCAAATATAATACAAATCCCATTTACAACTGCTCCTAATATAACCATTTCTCATTCTTCACCCTTCGAATTCTTTATTTCTATATTTTGGTTTATACATTGATTTACAGGTTATCTATATGTTAACTTAATATTGAGAATATTAACAAATGTTTTCCACTACATAACCCGCTATTTTTTGTAACTTTAATTACCTTTAATAGATTCAGTGTTAATTTAATTGCGGGATAATATTAAAAGGGAAGGTATATATGAAAACTTTACTAAAACGATTTTTGTTAATAGCCTTTTTCATTACACCGATTGTTTTATTAATCAATTACTCTTTTATTTCAAAAGCAAAAGACAAACCCGATTTGCAAAACAAATCTAGTAAAACCGCTTCAAAAAGCGAAAAGAAAATAGAAGACCAAGAAATCACACTCACCTTCTCTGGTGATACAATGTTCGATTGGCAATTACGTCCTATAATCGAAAAAAATGGGGCTGATTACCCATTCCAACATGTAAAAGAAGAAATAAAAAAAGCTGATATTTCTTTTGTGAATTTAGAGTCGGCATTTACAACGAAAGAAAAGAAAGCACCTGGGCAACTGTTTTGGATTAAAAGTGATCCATCTACACTACAAGCTATTAAAAACACTGGATATGACATCGTAAATATTGGGAATAACCACACACTTGATTATGGGCAAGATGGATTATTAGATACGATTTCTCACGTAGAAAAATTAAAGTTCCCTTACATTGGAGCCGGAAAAAATGCGAAAGATGCATATACAGCACGAGAAATGACCGTAAAAGGGAAAAAGTTTAAATTTCTTTCCTTCGTTCGATTTATGCCTGATTCTAATTGGGTAGCTGGTGAGAATAAACCTGGCGTTGCGAATGGCTATGATTTAAATCTTGTAACAAAAACAATTAAAGAACAAAAACAAGATGCAGACTATTTAATCGTCTATATGCATTGGGGCGTTGAAAAATCAAATCGTCCGGTAGAATACCAAAAGCAATATGTACCTAAAATGGTTGAAGCAGGAGCTAACGCAATTGTCGGAAGCCATCCACATTGGTTACAAGGGTTTGAGTATTATAATAAAGTTCCTATCGCTTACTCATTAGGTAACTTTTTATTCCCGAGTTATGTGAATGGGAAAAGCGCTGAAACTGGCGTATTAACTTTAACTTTTAAAGGAAAGGATGTCCAAATGTCATTCAATCCTTATATCATTCGCAACAACCAAGTTTCCCCTGTAAATGAGGGAGAAAAGAAAAAAGCTCTTCAATATTTACAAACAATTTCAACTGATGTAGAAATTGATGATACAGGGAAAATAAAAAACAAACGAAACTAGACAGCTCAAGATCTATTTCTCTGTAATATACTTTACAGAATAGGTGATAAACATGCTGAAAGACTTATTAGAAAATGTAAGTTTGTTAGAGAACGTTTATAAAATGTCTATAGCAGTTCTACTTTTATGTTCCTTTTATTCTGTGAGACTATTTAAAAAAATAAAGCGAGTGAGAAATCTTACTCCTTTTGAATTTACAATGTATGTAATCATTCGTATTGCGATACTCTTTTGGTTAGCTAGCTTTATTCTTCTTGAATTTAATGAGTACCTAGTTTAACTATAAAAAAGATAGAACAAGCACTATATTCCCTCGCTTGTATCTATCTTTTTTATTTACATTCTAACTCTTTCCTTCTATTAAATAAGCAAATCAAACAAAACAGGGTTTTTATTAAGTTCCATAAATTGAATATTATTTTCTTTAAAGCGAGTAATTAATTGCTCATAATCTTCTTTATGTTTTAATTCTACGCCGACTAATGCTGGACCATTTTCTTTATTATGTTTCTTAATATACTCAAAGCGCGTAATGTCATCTTCTGGTCCTAATCCTTTATCAAGAAATTCTCTTAGCGCACCTGAACGCTGCGGAAATTCAATGATAAAGTAATGTTTCAGTCCTTCATAAATGAGCGAACGCTCTTTCATTTCTTGCATTCTATCAATATCATTATTTCCACCACTTAGCGTACATACAACTGTTGTACCTTTTATTTCATCTCTATATAAATCAAGCGCTGCAATAGAGAGTGCACCAGCCGGTTCAGCTACAATCGCATTTTTCTTATACAGTTCTAAAATCGTCGTACAAACTTTCCCCTCTGGTACTAAAATAATATCGTCAATTACATCTTTACAAGTTTCAAATGTTAACTTTCCTACTTTTTTAACAGCTGCCCCATCAACAAAGCTATCTATTTTCTCCAATGCTACATTTTCATTTTGAAGAAAAGCCTCTTTCATAGATGCAGCTCCCATTGGCTCTACACCAATAACCTTTGTAGTAGGACTAACACCTTTTACATATGTACCAACTCCTGATGCTAATCCACCACCACCGATTGCTGTAAAGATATAATCAACCGGTTTCTCCATATCATGCATAATTTCAACTGCCACTGTCCCTTGACCAGCAACTACATACGGATCATCAAACGGATGAACAAATGTCATTCTATTTTCTTCACAATAACACTGTGCTTCTTGGAAAGAGCTATCGAATGTATCACCAACTAATACAATCTCTGCGAAATCACCACCGAAAAATTGTACTTGTGATACTTTTTGTTTCGGTGTTGTTGTGGGCATAAATATTTTTGACGGAATCTTCAATAAATTACACGTATAAGCAACTCCTTGCGCATGATTACCAGCACTTGCACAAACAACACCGTTTTGTAACTTTTCTTTCGGTAAACTTTGAATCAAATTGTATGCACCACGAATTTTGAAAGAGCGAATTAATTGTAAGTCTTCTCGTTTTACATAAACGTCACAATCATATTTCTCAGATAAAACTGTATCACGTTGTAACGGTGTTTTAATAACGATATCTTTCATGCAATTATGAGCCATTAAGATATCTTCAATTTTCACTCTCTCCTTTACCTTTTGCACCATTATATATCATCCTTATCTCTTTTAAATTGGCTCAATCAAAATGTGGGATTTTCAGGACAGCCCCTGTATTCGCCGATGTTACCATTTGTGCATAACGTCCGAGCCAGCCAGTTTTTACTTTCGGTTCTGGTCGTTTCCATTCTTTTTTACGCTTTTCTAATTCCTCATCACTCACTCTTACTTCTAGTAAGCGTTCTTCAACATCAATACATACAATATCCCCTTGTTCAAGAAGTGCAATCATCCCGCCAGCTGCTGCTTCTGGTGAAATATGTCCTACTGAAATTCCACGTGAAGCTCCAGAGAAACGTCCATCCGTTAATAATGCAACCTCAGCACCTAATCCCATTCCAGCAATTGCTGATGTTGGTGCTAACATTTCTGGCATACCAGGGCCACCTCTTGGTCCTTCATAACGAATGACAACTACATCTCCTTTTTTCACTTTCCCAAGCATAATGCCAGCAAGTGCCTCATCTTGTGAATTAAAAATAACACAAGGTCCTTCAAAACGCTTTACCTCTGTTGCACCGCTTTTAATAACTGCTCCATCTTTCGCAAGGTTGCCTTTTAATATACGCAATCCTCCTTCCTCACTATGAGGGTTTTCGAGAGAGTGAATAACTTCCTTATCTTTAATCTCTGCCTCAGCAATATTTTCTCTTAATGTTTGCCCAGTAGCAGTTATTCGATCAAGATGAAGTACTCCTTCTTTCCGGCTCATCTCTTTCAAAATTGCACTAATCCCGCCCGCACGATCAATATCTTCCATATGCCAATTTGAGGCTGGACTTACTTTACATAAATGGGGTACACGTCTTGAAACTGCATCAATACGATTCATATCATAATCTAGTCCTGCCTCTTGTGCGAGTGCTAGCGTATGTAATACTGTATTCGTTGATCCACCCATCGCCATATCAAGTGCAAAAGCATCGTCAATTGCTTCTTCTGTTACAATATCACGCGGCTTAATATCTCTTTCAATTAAAATTTTCAATTTCTCTGCTGCTTGTTTAATTAACTCTTCGCGTCTTGGATCAATTGCTAAAATACTCCCGTTACCAGGAAGAGCTAAACCTAACACTTCACATAAACAATTCATAGAGTTCGCGGTAAACATACCCGAACAAGAGCCACAAGATGGACAGCCATGATCTTCAATATCTTTTAATTCTTCTTCTGAAATTTTCCCAGATTGATAAGCTCCTACCCCTTCAAAAACAGAGCTTAAATCAACAACTTCTCCTTTTGACGTTTTTCCAGCCGCCATCGGGCCGCCTGAAACAAACACAGTCGGAATGTTAATACGAAGTGCAGCCATCATCATACCTGGTGTAATTTTGTCACAGTTTGGGATACAAATCATGCCGTCAAACCAGTGTGCATTTACAACCGTTTCTACTGAATCTGCAATAATTTCACGACTCGGCAGAGAATAACGCATACCGATATGTCCCATCGCAATACCATCGTCAACTCCAATTGTATTGAATTCGAATGGTACCATACCTGCCGCGCGAACGGCTTCTTTTACAAGTTTCCCAAACTCGTTCAAGTGTTTATGCCCTGGAATAATTTCAATAAAAGAATTACAAATTGCTATGAAAGGTTTATCAAAATCTTCATCTTTCAAACCAGTTGCTTTTAATAAACTACGGTGCGGCGCTTTATCAAAACCTTTTTTAATCATGTCACTTCTCATCTTGTCAAATCCCCTCTTACATATTTTTCATTTATACTCTCTTACTCTATTTCTTTACTAATTCTTTCGGTGCATGAATCCAGCTCATCATTTCACGAAGCTCTGCTCCTACTTTTTCTAATTGATGATTTTGCTCTGCTTTTTTCATTGCATTATACGTCGGACGCCCTGCTTGATTTTCTAAAATCCATTTCTTCGCAAATTCACCTTGCTGAATTTCTGTAAGAACACGCTTCATTTCCTTCTTCGTTTCATCTGTAACAATTCTCGATCCTGTTACATAATCTCCAAACTCTGCCGTATCTGAAATAGAATGGCGCATAGTCGTTAATCCACCTTCGTACATTAAGTCAACAATTAGCTTTAATTCATGCAAACATTCAAAGTATGCAATTTCAGGACGATATCCGCCTTCTGTTAATGTTTCAAAACCAGCTTTCACAAGTGCAGTTACCCCGCCACAAAGTACAGCTTGCTCTCCGAATAAATCTGTTTCTGTTTCTTCTTGGAATGTCGTTTCAATTACACCTGCACGTGTACAACCTGCACCTTTTGCATACGCAAGTGCTACGCTTAATGCCGTGCCCGTAGCATCTTGATGTACTGCGACTAATGCCGGAACACCATTTCCTTCTTGGAATACACGGCGAACGAGATGTCCTGGACTTTTTGGTGCGACCATCGCTACATCTACGTAACTTGGCGGATTAATTTGTCCGAAGTGAATGTTAAATCCATGTGAGAAAAGTAACATTTGTCCTTCACGAAGATTCTCTTCTACCTCTGCTTTATACACATGAGCTTGCTGTTCATCTGGCAATAACATTTGTACAACTTGTGCGGTTCGAACCGCTTCTGAAACAGACATTACTTCAAATCCATCCGCTTTCGCTACTTCATACGACTTACCAGGACGAACACCAACTACAACCTCTACACCAGAATCACGTAAATTTTGTGCTTGCGCATGACCTTGTGATCCATAACCAACTACTGCAACAGTTTTTCCTTGTAATAACTCTACATTTGCATCTTTTTCATAATATGTTTTCATATTCCATACACTCCTTATAATTTATTTACTTGCAGAACATCAATTAATTTTTTCAACTGACTAACAAGTAATGTCGCTTCATTTTCAGTACAAACTGCTGTGAGTTTCATTTCAGAAACACCACTAGTATCTCTTTCTTTTAAATGTAAAGAAGAAATATAATAACCACGCCGAGCAAAAATCCCACTTATACGTAATAAGACGCTTGGCTCGTTATGAATAACGAGTGAAAAAGTATGACTCATTCTTCCCACCTCTTCATAATCATTTCGTTATTCCCTTTGTTTGGCGGAACCATCGGAAATACGTTTTCACCTTCTTCTACACAAAAATCAACTACGACAGGACCTTCGTGAGCAAATGCTTCTAACATCACTTGTTTTGCCTCGGTTGAATTTGTTGCTCTTAATCCCTTTACTCCATAAGCTTCTGCTACTTTCACAAAATCTGGTGATCCAATTTTTGATTCTGATAAACGATTTTCATAAAACATTTCTTGCCATTGCCTTACCATCCCTAAAAATTTGTTATTTATGATAAATACTTTTACAGGGATGTTATTTTCAGCAATTGTTTGTAGTTCTTGAATGTTCATTTGAAAAGAAGCGTCACCTGCAATACAAATGACAAGTTCTTCTTTTTTAGCTAGCTGAGCACCAATTGCCGCTGGAAAACCAAACCCCATTGTTCCTAATCCTCCAGAGGTAAGGAACGTCCGAGGTTTTCTTGCTTTATAGAAGTGAGCAGCCCACATTTGATGCTGACCTACTTCTGTTGTGACAATCGCTTCACCATTCGTTAATTCACTTACTAAGTTGATCACATGCTGTGGTTTTAACTCAGATTCTTTTTGCTTATAAGAAAGTGGATATTCTTCCTTCCATATCTTTACTTTCTGAAGCCATTCGTCTGTTTGTGTATAAATAGACATATGTAACAGCATGTGTAACGCTTTTTTTACATCACCAACAATCGGATGTTCTACAGTTACATTTTTATGAAACTCAGAAGAATCAATATCAATATGTACTTTTTTCGAGTGCGGAGAAAAAAGTTCTAATTTTCCTGTTACACGATCATCGAAGCGAACACCTAATGCAAGTAGTAAATCACATTCTGTTACCGCCATATTAGCAGCGTATGTCCCATGCATACCAAGCATCCCTAGAAACAATGGATCATCCGGTGGATATGCACCAAGTCCCATTAAAGTTGAAACGACTGGAATACGGTTCTCCCTTGCGAATTCGAAGAGTTCATCGGATCCACCTGAATGAATGACACCTCCTCCAATATAAAGAAGTGGACGCTTAGATTTTGAAATTGCTTTAGCCACCTCTCTAAGTTTCATGCTGTCTGGTACAAGTTCTGGTTTGTACCCCGGAATATCAACTTCTTCATTAAAGAAACTGGTGACTTTTGCATTTTGAACATCTTTTGGAATATCAATTAATACTGGTCCCGGGCGCCCGCTTTTGGCGATATAAAAAGCTTCTTGCACAATTCGTGATACATGATTCACATCACGAACCTGGTAATTATGCTTCGTAACAGGTACTGTAATTCCGACAACATCCGCTTCTTGAAATCCATCTTTACCAATTAAAGGCGTTGCAACTTGCCCGGTAATGACAACTAAAGGAATCGAATCCATATAAGCGTCTGCTAAACCCGTAACTAAATTTGTCGCCCCTGGGCCAGAGGTAGCAAAGACTACCCCAACCTTTCCAGAAGCTCTCGCATATCCTTCAGCCGCATGAATGGCAGCTTGTTCATGACGAGTTAAAACATGTTTCAAACCACTTTCGTATAACGCATCGTATACTGGTAAAATCGCTCCGCCTGGATAGCCGAAAACGGTCGTTACACCCAATTTCTTCAAACATTGAATCACGTGCCCAGCGCCTGTCATTTCTTCATACTGTAATTTCTCATACGCTGTATACTGCTGCTTCATTTCCATTAACTCCTCTCCTTATTTACGCTAAGCTTTCCGTCAGCCCGGGAACACGTACTCCTCTTTCTCTCGTTAATTTTTTAAATTCTTCGGTCAATTGTTTCGTTACACTTCCTGGTTTCCCATCTCCAATTTCTCTGGAATCAACTTTTACAACTGGAATTAACTCCGCTGCTGTTCCTGTTAAAAATACTTCATCCGCTACATATACATCATGGCGAGTGAATGGTCTTTCCTCACACGGAATACTCAGTCGCTCACATAGCTCGATAACACTATTTCTCGTAATACCTTCTAATGCTCCTAAATAGGATGGCGGGGTTAATACTTTTCCATCTTTCACAACGAAAACATTATCACCAGAACCTTCACAAACATATCCTTGTTGATTTAACATAAGAGCCTCTAACACTCCTGCTTGTGCTGCTTCAATTTTTACAAGTACGTTATTTAAATAATTCATTGACTTAATACGTGGATCTAACGCATCTGGCGTATTACGTCTTGATGCAACCGATACAACGCTTAGCCCATTATCATAAAATTCTTGTGGGAATAACTTTAATTGTTCTGCAATGATAATTACGCTCGGCTTCACACAACTTCTCGGATCGAGCCCTAAGTCACCTTTTCCTCTTGAGACAATTAAGCGAATGTAAGCATCAGTATATTCGTTTTTTTGGAGTGTATGTAAAACTGCTTCTTCCATTTCTTCTACCGTCATTGGAATTGTTAGTAAAATAGATTTCGCTGATTCATACAATCGTTTCACATGTTCTTTTAAACAAAATACATTTCCTCCGTAACTACGAATCCCTTCAAATACACCGTCTCCGTATAAAAAACCGTGATCATATACTGAAACAACTGCCTTTTCTTTTTCTACAAATTCCCCATTCATGTAAATGTACTGGTTTCCCATCTCACATCGCTCCTCTTTTTTTCTCTATTTTTTGCAATCTATTTCTACATCGATTGCTGAGATGAGTATTTTTAACAGAATATTCAGTATATAAACCTTAAAAATATACTCGGCTCAACAATCGATTACTTACATACTTGTAGCAATCCATTGCTGAGACGAGGGAATCGTGGTACCACTCAGCTTCCTTATACTTCTCACGAAATATAAGCTCTGCAAGTCCAATTAGACTTTTGTTTTTCTATCGGGAACAACCCCGCTACTTTTTACTAGTTTTCAAAAGTAGTGCTCCAAGGTGATTTTCAATGAGTGAATTGTTACCACCCTCACAGCCTCGGGGCAGCTCTCTGAAACAATCTTTATCATTTACTCTCCTCTTCTACGCATTCTCTTCTTCTATTTTTAAAAATAAAAACTCTCGCCTCAGCAATCAACTACTACAATTTAGTAGCTTTGATTGCTGAGGCGAGAGTTTCGCGTTACCACTCAGCTTCCTTATACTTCTCACGAAATATAAGCTTTGTAGGTCCAATCAGACCTCCGTCCTTTTACCGGAGACGATGCCGCCGCCCTCTACTCAGTTTCCCTTTCGCAAGCGATGCTCCGAGGTGATCTTCAATGATTCGATTGTTACTACCCTCACAGCCTTGGAGTAGCTCTCTGAAACGATCATAATCATCTACTTTCCTCTTCTTTGCATATACAACATATAAAGTTAGAAAATTCTTAATTAACTTTTATTTGTTACACGTATTATAGGACGTTGTTCTTTTCCTTGTCAACATGTTTTTTCAAAAAAATCAAAATTCATTCTATTTATTTTTTCTCAAATCAAAATTGGAATGCATTACTTACATACACTCATATATTACTTAAGTATGTTTGCATTACTACATAAAGAAAAACTTATAAAGTTTATGAGGAGATGAGGAAACTATGTTAAAAGGGAAAGTAGCGTTAGTTACAGGAGCAAGCCGAGGAATTGGACGAGCAATCGCTAAACGTTTAGCAAATGACGGTGCATTGGTTGCTGTTCATTACGGTAATCGAAAAGATGACGCTGAAGAAACTGTTCATGAAATTCAATCAAATGGTGGCCAAGCTTTTTCTATCGGCGCAAATTTAGAATCCTTACACGGTGTAGAAAACCTTTATAAAGCTTTAGATACTGAATTACAAAAGCGCACTGGTGAAACACAATTTGATATTTTAATAAACAATGCTGGCATTGGTCCTGGTGCTTTTATTGAAGAAACGACTGAACAATTTTTTGATAGAATGGTTTCAGTAAATGCAAAAGCACCATTCTTTATCATTCAACAAGCACTGCCACGTTTACGTGACAATAGCCGAATTATTAATATTTCATCCGCTGCGACCCGCATTTCTTTACCTGATTTTGTTGCATATAGTATGACGAAAGGCGCTATTAATACAATGACTTTTACGCTAGCAAAACAGCTTGGAGCACGAGGAATAACGGTGAATGCAATACTTCCAGGATTTATTAAAACAGATATGAATGCAGAACTCTTGAGCGACCCGATGATGAAGCAGTACGCTACTACTATTTCCGCTTTCAATCGCTTAGGTGAAGTAGAAGACATTGCCGATACTGCTGCATTTCTTGCTTCTCCAGACAGCCGCTGGGTTACTGGACAATTAATTGATGTGAGCGGAGGATCTTGTTTATAAAAAACATATATTTTCAAATCTTTTTTATTGCGCAATAAAACAATTTATATAATACTATATAAAACATATACATTTAGGAGGATTACAGCAATGTCCGAAAAAACATACGAACTCGCAACCTTCGCAGGTGGTTGCTTTTGGTGCATGGTAAAACCATTTGATGAACTTCCTGGTATTCATAAAGTACTTTCTGGCTATGCAGGAGGTCATGTAGAAAACCCAACATATGAACAAGTAAAAGCTGGAACATCTGGACATTTAGAAGTTGTTCAAATTACATTCGATCCTTCTATTTTTCCTTATCAAAAATTACTAGACTTATATTGGCCACAAATCGATCCAACTGATGATGGCGGACAATTTTTTGACCGTGGTCCATCTTATCGTACCGCTATTTTTTATCATAACGAAACACAAAAAGGGCTTGCTGAAAAATCAAAACAAGCTCTTGCAGAAAGCGGTATGTTTAAAGATCCAATCGTGACTGAAATTCGTCCTGCTGCACCTTTTTACGAAGCAGAGGAATACCACCAACATTTCTATAAAAAGAATCCAGAGAAATATGCTACTGAGCAAAAGGAATCTGGTCGTGAAGACTTTATAAAAGAAAATTGGCAAAAAAAATAATAAAAACGCATCGTGCTTTTTGAGTACGATGCGTTTTTATTTTTGATAAAAGTACCATACAATTAATAGAACAATTGCTGTTAGTGACCAAAGTACTATCTCGTTTTTCACTCTATTCTTTTTCTTAGTCATTTCATTCCCTCCTAATAACTATTAAACATATTCAATTTTTTCTTTGTTTAATTGTCCATCTTATATACGTGAATACATCCTTACAAATTCTAATAGCAAGACCACCAATAATTCCGATTGCAATGGAAATTACTAGCATCTGTCCAAAACTAAAAGAATTTGTGTACATTATGTAGAGAACGATACATATAAGTAAAACATCCGGTAAAGAAAGTAAAAACCTTTTAAGCATTCCTTTATCTCCTCTATACTTTTTAATTTATATCTTCTACTGTAATTTTAAAATAAAATTTGTTCAAAAATTCCATTTATACCCTCATTTTATGAAAAATAATAAGAATCCCTTTTCAAAAGAGATTCTTATTCAGCAGATTTAAGTTTAATTATTTTCTACATATCCTATTCCATAATTACTCCTAAAATAGAATAATATTACTAATGATTTATTGTAAATTGACTATTTGCCAGGCAACCGAATGTCGCGCCAGCTACCTACATCGCATTGGCCAAATTCATTATTACCTACCGCGATCACCGTGCCGTCTGATTTTAGTCCGACTGTATGTGCACAACCAGCCGCTATCGCTACAATATCTCTCCAATCACTTACGTTACATTGACCATACTCATTCCAACCCACTGCCACCACGGTACCGTTTGATTTAAGTCCGATTGTATGATTCGTACCAGCCGCTATTGCTACAATATCTCGCCAGCCACTTACATCACACTGGTTATGTTTATCATTCCCCACTGCTGTCACCGTACCGTCTCGTTTAAGACCAACAGTATGAAGATACCCAGCCTTGACCGCTACAATACCTCGCCAGCTACTTACATTGCATTGACCATATCGATTATTCCCCACAGTCGTCAATGTGCCGTCCAATTTAAGACCGACTGTATGCCAGTCACCCGCTGTGACTGCCACAATACCTTGCCAACTGCTTACATTGCATTCTCCTTCTTTATTTCGGCCCACCGCTACTACCGTGCCATCCGATTTAAGACCAATAGTACGACGCCACCCTGCCGCAACCGCTACAATATTATGCCAATCGTTTACATCACATTGTTCATGCTTATTCCAACCCACTGCTATCGCAGTATTGTCACATGTAAGACCGATTGTATGAGCATTACCTGTGTTCGTCGCCATATGAACATTGCCTGCTGCAACTGCTTCAATATCTCGCCAGCCACATACATTGCATTCTCCTTCTTTACTCCGGCCCACCGCTACTACCGTGCCATCCGATTTAAGACCAACAGTATGACCACGCCCCGCCGCTATCGTATCTTTTGGCCATCGCTTCAATTTTTCTTTCGGTAAAATGTAATCCATGTTTTACCTCCTTGCATATAAGCAACTGTATCATAATAGATATTTTTATCAAATTTCATTATAAATCTACATTTACAAAGAAAGCTCATTTTACTTCTTCAAAAAATAAAAACCTCCAGTTTAAATACTAGAGGTTTTCTCGTTATTTCTTCAAGCGGTCAATAAAATCGTTCAATTTATCTAGCGATTTCATATTCAGATTGCAAGCTACACCATCTTTGCAAATGTAGTTTCCCTTTTTAACGAAAGTTCCTGGTACATCACCTTTAATTTCAACTAAAAACATCCCTACTTCTTCATGCCCATGACATAATGAACAAATACTTTTTTTATTTAAACTTTGGAACGTTCCTTGCAGACCAACAAACTTATTTTTATCATTTTTCGCTATAATAAATTTCCTGCTTGATCCTTTGTCAATCCAGCTTAAATAAGATAATTCTTTCATATCCAGTTCTTCCATATCGGGAAGTTTTAGCTTTTTTGCTTTAGGAAATAATTTTTTTAATGTTTGTGCTGTAACTTCTTGAAACGGAATTACATACGGATTTATTTTCATTAAAAATGATTCTGCATCTTCTCTATTTTGAACTGTTAATACCGTATCAATTAACTCTTTCTGTTCATCGGTTAAATTCTCAAATACATGTATTATCTTTTCAATCGCAAGTGATTTTAACGCTTGAATTACACCTCTATCGTTTGCCGTTGCATGCCCGTTTGCTAAAATATAAGCTTGTGATTTTATAAAATTATATTGATCACTTCTAATAAACGCTTCCATCTTTATCACTCCATACAAATTGTTGATCTAGTTTTATTGTATACAATGATTACGTTTTTTGATATGTAAAAGATAACTTAGAAACAAACATTACATATATCACTTATTCTCTACCGCTGCATTTCCTGACAAAAGAAGCCATCATCTGTTTTCCATTCCGCATATAATACGTCTTCAAATTTAGTAATTCCTTTTTGCTTAATTTGTTTATAAAGCCATCCTTCATCAAATCCCGCTTCCCTCAAATTATCCTTAACTACTTTTCCATCACTAATTAATGAAATTGGTAAGTATACAGGCTTATGTTTTAAACTTAAATCATTTATAGTAGGAGATTCGTATTTACTTTTTTTCAGAACGCTTATGTTTCCGTTAGGCTCCAATATCATATATTCAACTTCTCGGATTGAAAATATATCTTTTTGTTGTCTTAACATTTGTTGTAATTGGTTAATGTCCAAATGATTTGATTTTAATTGTTCTCTATCAATATGCCCATTACGAATGATAATAGAAGGGTATCCTTCAAAGAACTTTCTTGTCCTTCTAAATTTTTGTGTTATTACTTCTATTGCGTAAATTAATATTACCCATACAAACACAGCGTATAAAATAGACCATACTCTCACCTCAGGATCATATACAGTGTTTCCAACTAGTTCTCCGATTACAATCGCAGAAATAAAATCAAAAGGGGTTAGCTGTGATATTTGTGTTTTCCCTAATATTTTAGTAGCAATTAATAAAACAAAAAAACCAACAAAAAGTTCTATCGTTATTTGTCCAAGATGATTCATATGTGTTCACCTTTCTGTAATATGAAATATAACGTTTTTATTCCTATTCACATTTCTATACAATACTATTGCGATTCATTTTTTCTATTATCATGCCCATTCACACCCTATATATCCAATACATACAAAGCAAAAAGAGTCTAGTTCAAAATAATATTTGAACTAGACTCTTTTATGCTCATTTAGAATACACAATCTTTTTAATCGTTTCCCCAGAAAGAAAATATTCTTCTGCAAGTTGATGAATAGCAATCCCACTTTTAAAAGCTTCTTTAATTGCTTTATTTCTTTCATCTAGTTGTTTTCTTCCGCCAGATCGTGTACCCCATTTATAATGTTTCGTTTCTTGTTTCGGAATGTAAATTGTTTCACCTTGTATATACTTTTGAATTTCAGTAATTAAACTCTCTGGTAAAACAGCATTAGCTTTTACGTATTTCATTTCTGCTCGCCCCTTATTTTTTATGGTCCATTTCAATAAGGTGCAAAGCCAAATATAAAAAATGATACGAGCTCATATAGGCGATTGTATATTACTTGTCTACCTCACGCAAAGTATCGCCATTTCCATACTTGGCTTTGCATGAGACGTTGCAGTGTCTGGCAATTGAATTATAATCGCCATATAAACACCTCCTAATATACCTTTTGCATTTTATTATATGATAAATTCCTTCTCCTTGCATCCACACCCTTCTTAAAGCACGAAATTACTTAGTTTGATATAATACTTTTTAACTGAATTAAAAATCATTGTGAGGTTACATTATGAAGAAAAAAATTATCATTACAATCGTTACACTATTCTTTATTATCACGGCATTATTCGGAACATACAAATTGATGAACGCAAGAAGCTTTCAATTATTTGGAGATTTAACACAACGCGTAGAAACAAATGAAAAAGTGATTGCTTTAACTTTTGATGATGGCCCTACTAACAATGTAAAACAAATATTACCGCTACTAGATAAATACAACGCTAAAGCTACTTTCTTTTTAATTGGAAATGAATTAGAGCAAAGTCTATCATTAGGAGAAGCTATCGCGCAATCTGGGCACCAGCTTGGAAACCATACATATTCTCATAAAAGAATGATTTTCAAAACACCTTCTTTTATTAAAGATGAAATAGAAAAAACGAATTCATTAATCCGCCAAACAGGATTTACAGACGAAATTGATTTTAGACCGCCTAACGGAAAAAAATTAATTGGACTACCCTATTATTTAAATAAAAATAATATTGAAACGATTATATGGGATCTTGAGCCCGATACTTTTTATAAATCTGCGGCTGATAAAATTAAATATGTTAATAAAAATGTAAAACCAGGTTCTATCATTTTACTGCATTCTATGTATGATGAGTCTGATGACAATTTAAAAACGATTGAAGGTATTTTAGATTCTTTATCTAAGAAGGGCTATCAGTTCGTAACAGTAAATGAATTGCAAAAAAGAGCAAAATAAAAAGAAAGGTAGCGTATCTTTGTATGATACGCCACCTTTCTTTTTATATAATGCCAAGTACATTTAAGAATACGATAATAATCGCAATTGGTGCGATAAAGCGAAGTAAGAATAACCATAATACGAATAGTTTATAACCTTTATTTTTACTTACACCTAGCTCTTTCATTAATACATCTTTCTTCATTTTTAAAGGAACAAAGATAGAAACTAATAATACACCAAGTGGCATTAATACGTTACTTACTGCATAGTCCGCTAAATCAAAGACTGTCTTTCCGAAAATCTTCAGATCACTTAATATACCGAATGATAATGCTGATGGTACCCCAACAACGAAGATTAATAACCCTACGATTAAGGCCATTTTTTCACGTTTCCCTTTACCTTTTGATGTTAACGACGCAACACTAATTTCTAACATCGAAATTGCTGATGTAATCGTAGCGAAGAAGAATAGTAATAAGAAAACGATGAAGAATAATTTTCCGAACGCCATTTTACTGAAAATAGCTGGCAATACGATAAATAATAGTCCTGGTCCTTGAGATGGTTCCATTCCGAATGCGAACACAACTGGGAAAATTGCAAGTCCTGCAAGTAATGTAATAACAAGAGTTAAGGCTACGATAGAAAATGCTGAACGTGGTAAGCTTTCTTCTTTCGGTAAGTATGAGCTATACGTTACCATAACGGCTACCCCGACAGATAATGAGAAGAACGATTGCCCCATTGCGTATAATATAACTTCTGATGTTACATGTGAGAAATCAGGTTGTAAGAAGAAACGAACGCCTTCTCCAGCACCATCTAATGTAAGTGCACGAACGATTAATACAAAGAATAAAACGAATAATGCTGGCATGAAATATTTATTTACTTTTTCAACACCATTTTGTACACCTTTACTTACGATGAAAATAGTAATAAGGATGAATAATAGCTGTGATCCAACTGCTAAATATGGATTGGAAATGATTTCACCAAACGTAGCTTCGTATGCTCCATTTCCTTCCCATAGTCTACCTGTAATTGCATTCCATAAATATAATAAAATCCAGCCTCCTACAACACTGTAGAAAGAAAGTAATATGAAACATGTTACAATTCCTAATTTACCTAACCAAGGCCATAACGTTTTAGGAGCAATCTCTCTATATGCATCGACAGCCTCTTTTTGTGTACTTCTTCCAATAACAAATTCAGCTAATAATAGCGGTAAACCAATTAATAATGTGAAACCGATGAAAATTAGGAAGAACGCTCCGCCTCCTCCAATGCCGGCCATATATGGGAATTTCCAAATCGCCCCAAGACCAATTGCCGAACCTGCTGCAGCTAATACGAAACCTAATTTCGATGTCCATTGCTGTGAATTCATTTGTTAATCTCCTCTCTATCTCTTTTTCTTTGTTACAATTCGGTATTTATATTGTTCTATCAATACTCTTTTCTAATACGTTCACTTCCTCCCTAATAAAAAAACGTCCCTACGTAAATACGTAGGGACGACAAAAATATCGCGGTACCACCCTAGTTGTGAAGAACACTAAGAAACCACCTAAATAAAAACGCCCCTACGCAAAAACGTAGGGACGATAAAATATCGCGGTACCACCCTAGTTATGAAGACACACCAAAGTTAGGACCTAAATAAAAAACGTCCCTACGTAAATACGTAGGGACGATAAATATCGCGGTACCACCCTAGTTGTGAAAAAATCTTCACCACTTTATTTGATAACGGTATAAACTACCGTCTTTCATTTCCTCATAATGCGAGATTTATGAAAGATGCTCCAGGACGAACTTCATGAATAATCTATATACTGATTCACACCAACCATCAGCTCTCTGAAATAGGGAGATATTCACTACTATACCCTTTCATTGCCCAAATATTATTTTCCGAATTGATTACTATCATTTTTATCACACATTAAAAATAGTGTCAACTTATATTTTGAATTTTTATGTATTACAATCTATTTAAAAATTCGAAATATAAGTTTTAGTTTAGAAAACAAGTAGCTTAGTACATAACGAATTCTAACAGGCAATAGAAAAAGAATTACGTATTATTGATACTTATTCAATAATACAAATCATCTAGAAACATAACCTGTCTCTCTGTATTCATTTTTTAAGAGTTTGATGGATACCAAGAAAATTTCGCATCACTATCCAGTGGTCTATTTTTCGTTTCTTCTTTAATTACACGAAACCATTCATTTAGAATTTGAGTTTTGGGCAATTGAGCAGCAAGGCTATCTTCCCAAATTATATGTGAGAACCAGGCTTTCGTTTCCCATTCAAACTGCAATTGTGCGAACGAAATTATAGGGTGATCAGCTCCACGAAATTGCTCATTTACTGCATTTGAAACTTCTGGAGCTTGCGGTAACAACTCGTTCTGAATTCTATTTCTTATCGTCTCATTTTCTAGCTGATCCCAGAAATACAATTGCCCATTTATTTGATAAAAAATATCAAATGAAGCCTCACCTTTCTTCAAATTCAATAACACGAAGGCACGTTCCACATCATTGTCAGCCGCTTTTACAGCATTAACAATTATATTTTGTGCCATTGATACCCAGTAACTAGTCGCTTCCTCTACCGGTGATTCAACATACAATTCTTCACTTAATTCATGAAGAGTAGCTTCTTGCTCATTTACTTTTTCAACTTTTTTAAAAAACCTATTAAAAAAACCCATAACTTCCCCCTTATTACTATTTTCTATTTCACAAAATAAAAAATAGATTTTTCTTGCTCATCCACATTTACTCCTGGCGCGTATGTATGAACTTGTTGCAACACTTCTTCTATTAGCAACTCTAACTCCTGCACACTTTTTTCTGGATTCCCTATTAATGTGTCCGCCATACGTTCATATAATTTTTCAGGTTTAATAGTCATTCGTTCCACATTATTAGGCATCCATTTAAACGCTGGATGATGTACGTACATTTTATTCAAACCAAATAAAACACCGAATACGTTCCTTTGTACTTCGCAAATAACGTCATAAAGCATAAGCCAATCTTTCCGTTTTAAAAGCGCCTTTCGATTGTGCCAACGATTACTTAACCATAGATTTTCTGAAATCATCCGTTTTGCTAGTTCATCTGGATATGCCGCTACTTTTTCTTTTAATTCATTCACTTTCCCTTCTCCATACAAACTAACACCATCATGAATGGATGATACAACACATTGTTTTTCATAACTTATATCATATTGATCCACCACATCCGAAATCACTTTCTCTACTGTCTCTGTTAAAAAGTTACTAATCTCTAATTTAATTCCCTCTTTCGTTAAATACGTTTCCGACCATTCTTCTTCCTCATACGGATGATACGATAATATTTTCCCATCAATATGATAAATAGGGGCCCTACGATCCTCATCTTCCGGCGGTGTTGACCATAAAATATGTAATTCTATATCTGAATGTTCATCTTCAAGCTTTCTAGCTACTGAACCCGCTAAAATAATAGCTTCTACTTTCGGATTTTTCCTATAAATCTCTGACATCTCTATCGCTTTCTCTTTTAATCCCATTTCATTTCCCCCCTAAAATTGCAGTAATCCCCTATATTTCATTTATCTATTTCGATATTACAGCTTGCATTACCTTTTCAAATTCCTACTTAATCATATTTCTATCCAATAGCGCTGAATAACTTCACCAGTACGAGAAGAAACTACTTCATTTTCTAACACACCTCCAACCTTTTGAATCGTTTTAGCAGAACCGATATTGGATTTATCGCAAGTTATTAATACTTTCTGCAATCCTAATTTTTGCGCTTCAGCTAATGCAAGTTGTAGTTGTTTCGTAGCGTAACCGTGGCGACGTTTATTCGGATGGACACTATATCCAATATGACCGCTTTCCCGTAATAATTCTGGATTTAATCTATGTCTAATATTCACAAAACCTATAAGTTTCCCTTTTTCAAAACTTAAAAACTGACTAGATGGCACTCGATTAGCTAGTAAATTTTCTCCTAGTTCTTGTTTACTCACTTTTTCAAACCATTCATCAAGAGAATCAAAGTTTTGTAAAGAACTACTTCCATGTGGTTGTTCCCCTGAGTGTAAAAACGCTTGTCTATACGCCGTAATATGCTCACTATATTCATGGATTGGTTTTAATAGTTTCATTGTTCTTCTCCCCCTCTTCATTCCATAAAACAAACACCTTAATAGCAGCTATTCACTATTAAGGTGTTTCTATCCTTTTTATTCAAATAACCCCATGCTCAAATAACGTTCACCTGTATCAGGCGCAATACATAAAACTTTTTTACCAACGCCTAGGCGTTTCGCTATCATGATTGCAGCGTAAACAGATGCTCCAGAAGATGGCCCAACTAATAATCCTTCTTGTCTAGCTAAGTTTCTCATTGTCGTTAAAGCCTCTTCATCTGCAATTTGAATAATTTCGTTATACACTTCTGTATTTAAGTTTTTCGGAATAAATCCTGGGCTTGTTCCTACTAGTTTATGAGGACCTGGTACACCACCGGATAAAACGGGAGATCCTTTCGGTTCCACTACTGCAATATATAAGTTTGGCAATTTCTCTTTTAACGTTTCACCAGTCCCTGTAATCGTTCCGCCTGTTCCTGCCGTTGCAACAAAAGCATCAAGCTCTCCATCCATTTGTTCGTAAATTTCAAGCGCAGTCGTATAACGGTGAATATTCGGATTAGCTGGGTTTTCAAATTGTTGCGGAATAAAACTATTCGGTATTTGCTTTTGCAATTCTAACGCCTTCGCAATTGCTCCTGGCATTCTTTGTTCTGCTGGTGTTAAAACTACTTCTGCTCCGTATGCTTTCAATAAATTAATACGCTCTTTTGACATATTATCTGGCATAATTAAAATCGCTTTATACCCTTTAGCTGCTGCATTCATCGCTAAACCAATCCCTGTATTCCCGCTTGTCGGTTCAATAATTGTATCTCCTGGTTTGATGAGACCATTTTCTTCTGCAACGTGAAGTAAATTATAAGCAGCACGGTCTTTCACACTGCGCGATGGATTAAACATTTCTAGTTTCACATACACATCTGCTGCGTCTTCCGGAATAAATTTAGATAATCGGACGACAGGTGTATCTCCTATTAATTCCGTAACGTTTTCACACAATTTCATAGCGCATCCCCTATTCTATCGTTTTCTTATCACTTGGCAGTAACCATGAAGTGAGTCCAATTAATGGTAGACAACTACATAATAGCATAATAAATTGCAGGCTATATATATCTGCTAATTTCCCAAGAACTACAGCACCTAATGCTCCAAGTCCAAACGCAAGACCTACGATTAATCCTGACACCATTCCCACTTTTCCAGGTACAAGCTCTTGTGCATATACAACAATTACACTAAAACTACTTGAACTAATAAAACCGATACATAAAAATAACGGTACGACCCACACAAGTGAGACATGTGGTAATAACAGTGCAAGTGGCGCTGAACCTAACATTGAAAATACGATGATATTTTTCTTACCAAATCGATCTGCTAACGGTCCTCCGAAGAAAGTTCCTAACACACCAGCAATCATAAATGCGAATACGAAATACTGGGCATTTTTTATAGATAAACCGTAATGCTCTATTAAGTAAAATTGATAGAAATTCCCGATACCAGCACCGTACCAAGAGCGTACAAAAGTAAGAAAAACAAGAAGTATAATAACGAATTTAATGTGTGTACTTACAATTGCATTTTCCACCTCAAGTGCAGCCCTCTTCTTCCTTCTTACAGCACCGGTTGCTAATTCATTTTTGTACCAATTCGATACGAAAATTAATAATACAATTCCTACTGCTGCAAATGCTGTAAAACCTAATGAACCAATTTGACCGAGTGGAACGAAAATTAGCGCTGTAAAAATAGGAGCTAGAGAATTCCCCGTGTTTCCCCCAACTTGATAAATTGCTTGCGCTAACCCTCGTTTTGCACCTGCCGCCATATACGCAACACGAGCGCCTTCTGGATGAAAGACCGCGGAACCTAAACCAATAAATAAAACAGAAATAATAACAATAATAAAGTTTGGTGCAAACGCGAGTCCAATCATTCCAAGCATACTTGAAAACATGCCGAGTGGTAATAAAAATGGTGACGGCTTCTTATCTGAATACATACCAAACACCGGTTGCATAATCGATGACGTCATATTTAATGCAAACGCAATCCACCCTACTTGCATATAGGATAAATTCATCGTTTTTTCCAAAATAGGAAACAACGCCGGCACAACTGCTTGCATCGAATCATTTAAAAAATGCCCAAAGCTAATCGCAAATAAAATTCGATATATTGTCGGTGTTTCTACAGTTTTTTTGTGTGAAACTGCCTGCATATGTGAATCTCCCCTTTCTGTACAAAATATATATTTATTACAGTAGGTGTAATAAATTCTGACTTTTGAAACATTTCTATTCTATACTGCTTTCATTTCTTTTTCCAGAAATATAACTTAACTCCCGTCATTGGCTTGCATCCTTGTAACTTTCAGCGGTAAAACAGTACAAAAAAAGACAACCCAATCACATACTGGGTTGCCTCTTACATTAAATTGCAAAATGCTTATACTTCTCGTAATCACTCGTCTTACATTCTATTTGTAATTTGGTACCTTCGTTTTCGTAACTCGTAGATAAAACGTGTGCATGATTATTGAAATACGAAACTACCTGTCCTTGATCATATGGAATTAACATTTCACACTTCGTATATTCTTTATAGATGTGTGAGCGAATCATTTCTACAAGTTCTTCAATTCCAACATGTTTCTTCGCTGATAAATAAACGCGATCTTCTTGCACTTTCGGAATTTCAACATCTACCATATCTGATTTATTATAAGCATAGATCGTTGGAATATTTTCTACTCCAATTTTCTTTAACGTTTCATTTGTAATATCAATTAATTGTTCATAATTTGGATTTGCGTAATCTACAACGTGAATAAGTAGGTCTGCTTCCGCTACTTCTTCTAACGTTGAACGGAACGCCTTCACAAGATGATGTGGTAATTTACTTACAAATCCAACTGTATCTGTTAATAAAAATGATTTATTATCTGGCAAATCAATATTTCGTACAGATGTTTCTAACGTCGCGAATAACATATCTTTTTCAAATACTTGTTTTTCTTCTGTACCATTATAAATTTCAAGCATTGCATTCATCGTCGTTGACTTTCCTGCATTCGTATAACCTACTAATGCTACAACAGGTATTTCATTTTTCTTACGCTGCTTTCGCTGCGTTTGACGCTGGGCAACGAGCGCTTCTAAATCTTTATTCAAAACTGAAATTTGTTCTTCAATTTTACGACGGTCTAACTCTAACTTCTTTTCACCGACACCTTTATTTTTCGTACCAACGCCGCCGCTCTGTCTCCCTAACGATTCACGAAGACCGATTAAACGAGGCATCATATACTGAAGGTGTGCTACTTCTACTTGTAGCTGTGCTTCTTTCGTTTTCGCACGTTGCGCAAAAATATCTAAAATTAAAATGGTACGATCAATTACCTTACAATCTAAATCCTCTTCTAAATTTCGAATTTGTGAAGGAGATAATTCATCATTAAAGATAACCATATTCGCATCTATTTCTTGTACATACGCTGCAACTTCTTCAATCTTTCCTTTTCCGATATAATGCGATGGATTTACTCGTTGTAAATTTTGCGTTACTTGCCCAATTACCTCTACATCACAAGCTTCCGCAAGATTTGTTAACTCTTCCATCGAATATGCAAAATCATCTTCATTACCTACATTTACTCCAACTAAAACTGCTCTTTGTAATACTTCTTCCATATATTTATTCCTCCATTTCGATTACGTAAAATAAAAAACACAGGTCGCTGCCTGTGTTTTCGTAAACGGATAAGGGTTCACCAAAGAAATAGAAGAAAGCTATGCTTTCATCCTATTTTATAGTCAACAAGTCCCAAGATTGTATACGTATCCACAGTAAGTGTTCACTTATACAATCCCATTCTATTTATAAAGGCAAAACAAAAAGAGGGCGTATTCGTCCCTCCCTCTTTTTCACATATAAGCTTAATAAAGGGTTCCTTTAAAATAGGCAGACCAATCCCGTTCACTCTGTACACAGACAGAGCCTTTGAGCGCTATTCAATTATTGGCACAAAGTATTGAGACGTAATCTGATTAAGATCAAAGGAAGCCCCTCCGTTCATTTTAAGTTACATAAAGTGTAGCATAAGTAATTCGCTTTCACAAGGTTTAACAACCTATATCACACTAAAGAAAATCTTTATATTTTTACTTTAATCGTCATTTTTTGCGAGTTTTTCTCACAATAAAAATAACAAAAACAATCATCAATAACAAACCAATGGAAATAATAGCAACTTGCCGCCAATTTAAACCGCTCACCATCTCACCTTTTAAATCCACTTTCTTCGTCGGAACAGACTCTTTTGCAATTTGACTTAAAGCCGCTTTGTCCGCCCCTGCCTCATCCAATCTCTTCGTTCCACTACAACTATTTGTGTGTAATTGTTTTTCTGATCCTCTTTGAGTAGAAAATACTAAGTAGTCTCCTCCTTCTACAAAGCGAAACATACAATCACCACCCTTTGTATATACGATAATTTGCGAAGAAGTTGTCCCTTTCCAAATTTTCTTCACTTCAAATAACACTTCAGTTCCAACCCCTGCTTTCCTTCCAACCTCAATTACTTTTCCCTCAAACACTACATCGTTTTTTTGAAATGCATCTTCTGTTGATACTTTAATACAATCACAAGCATAAGATTTCTCTGGAAAAATAATAAGAATAAAGCTACAAATGATGACGACAGGAAACATGTGTAAAATCCTTTTCAAGGAGCTCAACTCCCTTCATTATCAATTTTAGAAACTTCTCGTATATTATTTTTACAGCACTCGCCAAATTCCTTCATAGTAAGTTAAGTATTATCGTTTTAATACAACAAAAATCTTTATTGACATTTTTATAACCTGATATTAGTATCAGGTTATAAAAAATAAAAGTTAGGAGATGTTCCTATGCATTCTAAATCTCGTATTACTGCAATTGGTACTTATGTTCCAGATCAAATATTGTCTAATAACGATTTAGAAAAGATGGTCCATACGAATGATGAATGGATTGTACAAAGAACAGGAATGAAGGAAAGAAGAATCGCTAGCGAAGAAGAATACTCCTCAAACTTAGCCATTAAAGCAATTGAAAATTTATGTACAACATATAAGAAAAACTTAGAAGATGTCGACTGTATCATTGTCGCTACTACTACTGCTGATTACGTTTTCCCTAGCGTTGCTTGCCAAATACAACAATACTTCAACATACCTCATACACTAGCTTTTGATTTAAATGCAACTTGTGCTGGTTTTACATATGGACTACACGTCGGTAATAGCTTAATCACTTCTGGATCACATGAAAAAGTACTTGTCGTAGCGACAGAGACATTATCTAAAGTTACTGATTATACCGATAGAACGACCTGTATTTTATTCGGTGATGGTGCTGGAGCTATTTTATTAGAAAGAGATGAAAACACCCAAAGCTTTATCGCTGCTCACATGGGAACAAACGGTGATGGCGGCATTCATCTATATAGAACAAACTTATCTACTACTATGAATGGCACACCACTGCAAACAAATGAAAAAATCGTTCAAAATGGAAGAGAAGTATATAAATGGGCAACACGCACAGTACCAAAAGGCATAAAAAATTTATTACATACCGTAAATATGCAAGTAGATGATATAGACTGGTTCATACCCCACAGCGCTAACTTACGAATGATCGAATCTATTTGCGAAAAATCTCAAATTCCAATACAAAAAACATTAACGAGCGTGGAATATATGGGGAATACCTCTTCAGTCACCATTCCACTCGCTTTAAATTTAGCTATAAAAGAAGGGAAATTAAATAACGGAGACACACTTTTACTATACGGATTTGGTGGCGGGCTTACGCATTTAGGGCTTATTGTAGAGTGGAATTTAATTTAAGTGTATAAAAAGAGGCTCTAGTCAGTAACTAGAACCTCTTTTTCATTTAATTTCTTGCCCCTTTTCGAGACCATATCACAACAGGAATAAGTAATAACGCTAACACGCCTCCAGCCAATGACAATGCCGCATAACTTGAATTCGCTACTACCATACCTGACATTGCTCCACCAGAAGCTCCAGCTAGCGCAATAAAAACATCTATTTTCCCTTGTGTTTTAGCACGTGTAGACGGTGTTGTGGAATCAACGATTTGTGCTGTACCACTTATCAATCCGAGGTTCCATCCTAGCCCAAGTAAAGACAGAGCAACGATTAATAATAATAAAGAATTACTTGGCGCTATCGCAGCTATGACACCCGCTGCAAGTAAAATCACTCCACCAGCTATGCTCATTGTAGTTCGGCCAATTTTATCAATTAACATTCCTGTAACGAGAGATGGAAGATACATTGCACCTACATGAAAACCTATCACAAGTCCTACTGCACTTAAACCGTGACCGTGGTGTCCCATATGAACTGGCGTCATCGTCATAATCGCAACCATCACTATTTGCGTAAGTATCATTACGATTGCTCCAACTGTAATACCTCGTTTATTTTCTTTCGCTTCTTCTGTTATTGGTTGTCCTTTATATGTATGTTCCTGTTTATATCTTTCTATTATGTTAGCAATAATCAAAGGATCTGGACGAAGCATAACAAAAAGAACTAGACCCGCCAGTATAAATGCTGCTGCCGATAGTATGAACGGACCTGCAAGTTTAGGAACTCCAATTGAATGAGCAAAACTTCCCATTACCCCTACTAAATTTGGTCCTGCAACTGCACCGAAAGTCGTCATTACCATCGTAATACTAACAGCCGTTGCTCTCTGCTTCTTATCTGCTAAATCTGTACCTGCATAACGAGCTTGTAGATTCGTGGCTGTACCGGCACCATATATGAGTAAAGAAATAAGTAAAAGAATAATGCTGTTCGTTAAAGCTGCCATTACAACACCAATTGCTCCAAATCCGCCTACTATAAACCCTGTTGCAAGACCTATCCGGCGTCCATATCGTTGCGAAAGCTTCCCTACTATGAAAGCTGCTAATGCCGATCCTAATGTAAACATAGCAGTTGGTAATCCTGCAAATGCATCTGTTCCAAGCATTTGCTGCGCAAGAAGTGCTCCCACTGTAATACCAGCAGCTAGTCCTGCACCGCCAAACATTTGTGAAATGCTGACGATTATTAACGTTCGTTTGTATAGTTTTTGTTGCTCTTCTTCTGTGTACACATGATTATCTATTAAAGCCCCTGCCTTATCTAGCAATTCCCCATCCTCCTTTTAAAATTAATCCCTCTTGTTAATGTACTATGTATAACGTTACATATTCAATGGCATTTTCCATTCATCCCTTTCATTCTAAAAAACTTTCTAATCATACTCGACTTATCCCATGCTATATTAAAAATACTACTATTCACAATATGCAAGGAGAAAACAATGAAAAAAACAGGCTGCTATAGCCTGTTTTTCTTTACGCTTCTTCTACTAATCTTCCCCTTCTCTTTTTACTCAAAGCTTTCCCTTCCCAAAACAACAAACTTACGAAAGCACAAATTAAAATAATTGGCACACTTGCTTTATATAAATCTGTAAAACTCATAGCCATCTGATTCTTGGCATAATGATTCACATCATTTGAAAATGTGAGTACTTCTTTCTTTATACTTTCCTCTTGTTTTTCAACTTCTTTTGTCACTTGCCTCATAACTTCTTCTCTTTTTACATCTCTATATTCTACTGGAACTTTTCTTAATATTTCATCCGTCTTGTCGCGAATCAATTCTTCCTTTTTCTCTTTACTTAATCCCATTGTCATTGCATTTTGTTTCTTATTTATATTCGACTCTAAACTTTGATTCTCTATTTTTTCTTTAGTCATTTGTAAAATTTCAGTTTGCTCAGTACTATTCACATGAATAGTACGCACCTTTTCTTCTGCATAACGATATACTTTTTCTTTATTTACAGTTAAATTGTGAGTTAAGTTAGAGACAAATATTGCGACTGCCAATACAATTCCGACTTGTCGTAACATTGATACAACACTTTGAGAAGCAGTTAACAATTCTCCTTCAAACGAAGACGCACTTAAAACTGTAATTGGCCCCACTACTAAACCATATCCAACACCTAATATCATACATGGAATAATAATTTCTATATTTGTTGAATGAACATCAATCATTTGCAACCAATAGTAGGAAAGCCCCATAATAAGAAATCCTGACAAAATAATAGTTACTTTTCCGAGTTTTTTAATTAAAGTTGCTGCAACTGGTGAGACAAAAAATATCATTGCTGAAATAGGTGTCACTAAAAAAGCCGCTTCAATTTCCGTTCGACCTTGTAGTTTCGTCAAGAACGTTGGAAGCAATACAGTAACTCCAATTAAAAATAAATTACTTAATATAACAACGATAGACGCTCCGACAAACATTCGATCTTGAAATAACTTTAAATTCACCATTGGATTATGAATCTTTCGTTCTACTAAAACAAATAGAATAAGAGAAATAGTGCTAATTGCATAACAAGACAAAGCAATATTACTTTGCCATCCCCATGTATTACCTTTTACTAATATGAGAGTAAATGAAAAAATTGCTGTGCTACTTAATAGTAGTCCTATCCAATCTATTTTTGAGATAATACGTTCTTCATTTTTTATTTGTAGCATGATGCAACATAACACGATTCCTATTATACAAACCGGAACATTAACGAAGAACACCCATCTCCATCCTAAATTTTGCGTAATAATTCCACCTATTACTGGTCCCATAGCAGCTGACAATCCTTGTGTTACTCCTAAAATTGCAAGCGCAACATGCCTCTTAGCTAACGGCATAGCTGATACACCAATTACCATACTTGTTGGAAATAAAATCGCTGCCCCAATACTTTGTATAAAACGAGAAAAAATAAGAAAATCACCTGTATTAGCAAAAGCGCAAAGTACCGATCCACCACCAAAAATCACCAGACCAAAAATATACATCTTTGCTTTTCCAAAAATATCAGCTATCCGCCCTAACGGAATGGCAAGTACTGCAATCGTCATTGTATAAACATTTAATACCCAAGACATCTTTTCTAATGAAGTATTTACACTCGATTGTATTGCCGGTAAAGCTATATTCATAATTGTCGTATCAATCATACAAAGAAAGATACCTAGACACATTAAAAAGACAATCTTAATACCCTTTGATTGCTCCATCTTTATATACCCCTTTATTTATTGTGAATGCGTTTTTCATTCTTCTGTTTTATTGTTTTCTTTCGCCTCTAACTCTTCTAATTTTCTCTTCAAAGTCTCCACTTGTGCACTATACGATGCAATACCTACATCTAGTGAAATTTCTTCGACGAAAGTAATACCTACTCTCCACTTTTCATATTTCAATCGAAGATCTGCAATGTACGCTTCTTTTCTTTCAATTTCATCTTTAATCCATTTTTTTATTGTTACATCATCACTATAGTTACCAAAATACATTCTCATTAAAAAATCCGAACGTAAAACATCCTTCTCTACAGGCGTCTGCATGTATTGATAAAATTCTTCACGCCCCTCATCTGTAATAAAGTACATTTTCTTATTCGGTTTTCCCTCTTGCATGACAACCTCTTTTTTTATTTTCCCTTCATTCTCCAATTGTCGTAACGTTGGATAAATCATTCCAAAACTTCCATCAAAAAAATGAGTAAATACGTCTTCAAACACAATTTTAATATCGTAACCAGACAATTCCTTTTGCATTAATAAACCTAAAACAACATCTCTTCCCTTCAAAGTAAAACCCCCACATATTATATAATCAATAATCATATTAACAATGTTAATATGATTATTGATTATATACCTTATTCTGTTAATTGTAAAATGTTTCTAAATAAAAAAGCCCCATAATTTGGTTTCACCAATTCACAGGGCCATTTTCTTTTTTACTCTTTCACACCTACATCTTGCAAAACTTCAATATCCTCTTTCATTTCATAATAATAAGAAGGCAATTCTATACCATGTTCTAAGAAATAATCCTCAATGAATGAAATAATAATTTTTAACGTTTTCACACGAGCATACAATTTATCGTTACTTTCAATAATATGCCACTTCGCATTTGGCTTACTTGTTTTTTCAAACATGTCTTCCATCGCTTCAACATATTCATCCCATTTTTCACGATTACGCCAATCTTCGTCTGTAATTTTCCATCTTTTCAAAGGATTTTTCTCTCTATCTTTAAATCTCTTTAACTGTTCCTCTTTACTTATATGGTAGAAGAACTTCCCCATTATGTAATGGTCATCTGTTAGTAGTTTTTCAAAATCATTAATCTCATCATATGCTCTCATCCACTCTTCCTTTGTAGCAAATCCTTCAACACGCTCAACTAACACACGACCGTACCATGAGCGATCAAAAATGGTGATTTGCCCGTACTGTGGAATTTTGCGCCAGAAACGTTGCAAATAATGGTAACGTTTTTCATGAGGTGCAGGCGCTCCAATTGGATTTACTTGGAACCCACGCGGGTCAAGATGTTCCGTCACCCGCTTAATTGCCCCACCTTTACCAGCCGCATCCCATCCTTCCATAACAAGCATAACCGCGATTTTTTCTTCTTTCAAAATTTGCTGTAATGCTAATAAGCGCCTTTGATATTTTTCGAGTTTCTTGTTGTACTTAGATTTTGATTCAATTTTTTTCGTTAAGTCTACTTTAGCAAGATGTCCATTTTCCATAAAACAAATCCCCCTTGTTGTATGACAATGTTATTTTAACATATTTTTGGGAATTTTTTCATATCCTAAAAAGCTGTGTAGAAACATCTCTACACAGCTTCCTTCTCTAATTTCACATATATAAGCACATTTAACTACATTAAAATAAATAATTTATACGGAACTCTTAGGAAATTCTTTTTATTAAAACGTAAAAATAGCCCTTTTAAAAAGAGCGGCAATCTAAGTATAGAAAAAAATAAATTTATTCTTTCTTACTACATACGTAATGATGCCAGCTATAAGAGTAGTGAATAAGATATTAATTCACTACTCACAATACCCACTTTACATTATATGGTATATTCACTCGTAAAAAGAAGATAATAACAAGTAAATCCATTAAAGAATGGGAGCTCTAAAAAATGAAACGAAAAATATTAACTCTCTTTACGCTTATATGTTTAGCACTACCAATGCAAGCTAATGCTTACACATTTCAGTCACTACCGATTGCGTCAAAGTCTAAACAATGGTATGTCGAAATTGATAAATCTCATAACTCAAACAAGCAAGCAATTCAGCCAAAACAAGGTGTATTTGATACGTATAGTTTACTCGTAAAAAACATCGGTCATGATGTATCAAATGTATCTGTGGAAATACTTGATAACAACCCTACCTCTAAAGCTACCTTTAAACCTACTACACCTAATGAAAATATTTCTAAAAGTCATACAAGCTTTGACTACATGGTATTCCCATTAGACTTTAATAGTCATAATTTTAAAGTTGTGATCACTTGGGAAGAAAAGAATTTCTCTTATAACGGCCATCCGGTAAATGAAGGTAAAAAAATGAAACAAACATTTGTATTTAATGAAGAATAAGTCCTAATTTCTTTAGGGCTTATTCTTCATTTTTGAAACCTGCTTGTATCGCTTCCGTCACTTCTTTTATGATTTCTAATTTTGTTGCTTCCATACTAATCTTTTTGTGCCAAATATGTACGGACGGTTTTTCATTACAAAGATGTTTTATTAATACTAATTGATTATATGCTAAGTTATTTTCTATTTGGGTAGCGATATAGACTGTAAAATTTTTCGCTTCAAAGACCTTTTCTTCCAAAATATATTTACTCTCTAATTGCCTTGTTACTATATCTTTCAAGTTTTCTATAGTCATGCATATCGCCCTCTTTTCCCATATAATCAATTAAATCGACGAATACTCGGTACAGACAATGCTATTCCAATTGTTAAAATTACTAAACTAGCTAGTGTTATAATAGTTATTTCGCCACCTATGACAGTAGCTAACCAGCCTACAACTACATACCCTACTGGCAATAAAGCAAAAGAACCCAACATATCAAGGCTTGCCACTCTTCCGAATGCTTCTTCTGGTACAAGCTCCTGTAAACTCGTTTCCCAAATGAGTCCAAATATCATCATGCCAAATCCTTCAATTGCCATTAAGAATATTAAAGCGGGTGCCCAAGAAATGAATGGCATAATTAATAAAGCAATGCCACTCATTAAAACACCTCCATAAGCCAGTAATCCTCTCTTATGCCACAGCTCTTTCCCACCAAATATTAATGCGGCAATTACAGCCCCACCACCAGAAAAGGCCATGCCAAGTCCATACACGTAAGCTTCAAAATGATGATGAACATTAAATAACCATGGAATTAATACGACGATAATGCCGGCATAACAAATATTTATAAAAGAAAAAACTAAAATTGTAATCCACAGCCACGGATGACTTTTTAAAACTAAAACACCTTCTATAAACTCTTGTTTGTAATTAAGCTTACTCTTTTCAATGGGTTTTACTTTTTTAAACTTAATTTCTTTTAAAAATAATAAACATAAAAATGATAATAAGTACGTTGCTGCATCTAGTCCGAAACCTATCCCTGCAGATGCAACCGATACGATTAACCCACCAAGTGCTGGCCCAATTAATCGTATACCTTGATTACTCATTTGAGTGAGTGCGTTAGCTGCATTACGAATTTCAGGGACGAATACTTTCGCCCTTACAGCAGAATATGCTGGTTGGAATATCCCTTCCATAAGTCCGTATATGGCAACGAGAATATATAAAATCGTAATTGTTAATAAATCCATAAATATAAGCGATGCAAGTAATAGCATTAATATACAGCGGATTATATCCGTAAATAACATTAACCTAACCCGATCAATTCGGTCTACAATTAAACCCGCAAACGGTAAAGCAAGAATATTAGGTAGCATGTACATTGCCATCGTCATCCCCATTACAACTGTTGAACCAGTTAATGAATACACAACAACTGGAAGTATGACCATAGTTATCGAACTACCTAAGGCCGAGAGTAATTGTCCAATCCATAAAAACTTAAAGTGCGTTGATACTTTAACTGGTAATAATAATTTTCCAATATAACCTAAACTTTTTTCCTTTTGTATTTCCCCTTGCATGTCTCTCCCCTCTTTTCAAATGACTATAGAATACAAAATATATGACTGAAAATTTATAATATTATTTTTCTAATTATATAAGAAACAATTATGTTATGGTAAAATTATCAAAAAAATATAAAGGAGAATACATCATTATGCCTCTAAATTCACATAACATCGAACACCAGATCTATACAATGTGTATGATCCAGCGCAACAATGAAGTTTTACTCATAAAACGCCCCAACCATCGAGGTTTCCCTGGCTACATCGCTCCTGGCGGCAAAGTAGATTTCCCCGAAAGTATCGTTCAAGCCGCTATAAGGGAAGTAAAAGAAGAAACCGGATTACTTGTTTCGGATTTAATTTTTAAGGGATTAGATGAATATGTAAATCCGAAAGGGAATGTTCGGTACATGGTATTCAACTACTGGACAGACTCATTTGAAGGTGAATTTCTTTTGAACCCTCCTGAGGGCGAATTATTATGGATACCAATTGATACAGCACTAAAGCTTCCTATGCAAGATTGGTTTAAAGAAAGATTCCCATTATTTTTTGAAACAGGCACTTTTGAAATTCAACGTGTTTGGGATAATGAGCTAAATAAACAAATTTCTATGACAATTACCCATACATAAAAAAGCTTGGAAATCCATCCAAGCCTTTCTTACTTCTGTGCAATCTTTTCAATCTTATAATGAATATGTAAAAATTCAAGTCCAAATAGCCACATGCTATGATGAGCTGTTAACATTTTATCCTTACCCTCTGTAATGATGAAAGTCTCTGCTAACGGTAAACGGATTGTTAAGAACCGAGTATGTAAATAAATCCCCTCATCTCCCTGACCATTTTCTCTTAACTTACTAGTAATGATTAAATCATGACTATCATTATATAGTTTCAAAATACCAGTCATATTCGAATAAGGTAAAGGTAAGGCGATATTCATATATGTCTCATTCTTATTTGTATGCTTTGAATAAAGAGCTACAAAAATAGATTCACCTGCTTCATTTTTCCTTATCCAAGCCCTTACATTCTCTCTTCCATCTTTCTCATCTATTACACTAATGATAGAGCCATGCATCGTTTCCCAATTGCCGCCCATCCCTAAATGTATTTGTTCTACACGCTTACTCATTTTCTCATAGCAAAGTGCGAACGGACGGAACCAACGAGTCCATTTAATATTCGATTGCAATTCATACTCTGCTGTATTTTCATAAAAATGAATCATACTTAAAGGAACCTTCGTCACGTCAAATGACTCACTATGAAAATCAGTTATTTGATCAACTAAACCGTTGTATTCCTTACTGCCTACTAAATTGCCGCTATATAAAAAAGCCTCACCAATTGCCACACTTCCTCTTAATTTACTCATTGGTTTCCCATAGTATTTATAATTCGGAACACTCTTTTCGATCATCCAGCCGACAAATGCCGGTAACGCTACTCCAATTCCGTTGACAACACCGTGAATCCAAACCATTTGAGCAATTGTAATCGTCATTACATGCTTCAAATTCCCGTATGAGTATATAAGTGAGAACATAATTGTAACCATGAGTGTACTAGACGAAACGATTAAAAGAATCTTTGCACTGATAGCATTAAATTTTGCTCTCCAAACGTAAAATCCATATCCATAAATCGCACATAAATATAGGAGCACTGCAAAAAATTCAAATATTCTCGAGTATGTAATTCCTATTGCAACTGTCATAGGTGAAATCATGATTATAAACATAATAGCATCATATACTTTACTTCTCTTTTCTCTTTTTCTCCCTATTAAACCAGCTGATAATGGCAATAGAAACGCCGAATAATGAAAATGTGCAGCTGTGAGTAAAACAATGTCAGAGCTAAAATGCATAATTGAAAGTTTTGCTGCTGAAGCAAAAAACCAAAAACCACCTAAAAACAAATAAATAAACGCACTATCTATGGCGATCTCTTCTAACGGCTTCCATCCTCTTTCTAGCAATCTACTTACACCAAATAACGCAACGATTCCTGTATATACAAACCAAACTAGCGCAAATACATAGTGATTTGTGACGAAAGCTAGCATTGCACAAATTGCTGCGATTGGATATAAAAACGATACGAATTTATAAAATAATAAATACGATCCATCTCTTTTTCTTTTATCAATAATACAAAGTGACATTGGTATAAATAATAAAACAGATAATAATATAATTGCTTCAACAGGATTTGTATTCGACCGCTCACATAATAGAAAAACAACATAACAAGCAAGCCCAAATATTATATTTTTCATATCATTTAGTTCCTTTCCATAAATGTTCCCTTATATGAAAAAAGCGAGCCAATTAACGGGTTTCGTACTTGTACATGAATTCGAAAACATTGTAGTTCATCATCATAACTTTCAACAATTTTTGCTTCACCATACAAAAATTTTGGTAACGGAATTTTTCTTCCAAACATATAAAACCATTGTTTCTTTGAAGAAATATGCATTGCACCTAACTCATCGATATGAAAATGCAGTGTAGAAACGAGTAAATGTGGTTCGCCAAAATAATCTACAATTTCATTTTCTTTTTCATCCAATTGCATAACTGCATTAAAATATCTTTTCTTATTATGAAAATAAAAAGTACGATTCCACCTTACTAATTCTTGTCCATATTCATCTCGCTCAGCTGTATTTTGTATCGTAAATGGAATTTCCTCTCCTCTTTCTGAGAAAAACATTCGAAACTTCGATGCAATTTTTAATATAAATTTCACGAAAAAAGAGCCACCGTAAATTTCATCCATCTTTCCTTCACCTGTAAAACTATTCTCTTCTGTAATCGCATAACGCTTCTGCAATTCAGGATGAAGATTTTTATAGGTATCCCCTAATAATCGTTCATATATATTAGCCATACACTTATCCCTTTCTCGCCCTATTGCAATTTTTCGCTCTTGGTAAATCGAAACTATTTATATAACCGACAATTGATAACCCCATTAGAAGAACATTTAATGTAATCGGATTAAACGGCCCTGTAAAGCTTGCAATATTCGTAAATCCTGCCGCTAATGTTAAAACTAGTAATACAATAATATGCAATATAAATAATTTTCGTTTTGCTATTGGCAACAGCCATACAACACCGAAAATTATTTCTAACACCCCAATTATTTTAAGTATATATACACTATTTTCATTTGAACCGATTAATACAGAAAGCATCTTTACTTCTTCTAAATGAGTAAAAAGTAGTTTTGGCACTATCCCTTGATATATCCATACAAAAGCAAATAAAAAACATACGAGCCAATACGTCATTGTTCTTCTAATTAGTAACCTAGGATGAAGCCCCTTTTCTAACCATAATTTTAAGGCATCAAAACTCCAAGCAGTCGCCCAACCTAATAACGGACGAAAAATATAGGAATCTATCACATTTCCTATACGACCAAATCTTGTATCATAATCATATTGTGTCTCAAAATGGATGTATTCTTTATTCGGCGTATACTTCCAATAACCACGTCCTATTTGAATAAGAGATAATGTATTATCCGTCCAAAATTTTAAAGAAGAAATTCTTTCACCAGTTTCTTTTCTTATTTCACCTATTGATTCCCCTTCTCCAGCTATTTCAAGCCCAAATCCAATCTTTGTTTTATACAAAAACTTCTGTGGTTCTCCTTCTTTTTTCTCTAAATACGAAATTTCAGTAAAGCGAGCATCCCACTCCGTATGTATATGTGGTTCTTGCGTATATTCCCATAATTTTCCCATCGTCGTGTTCATTTTTGTCGCAACATAAATAGGCTGTTTCCTTTTCATTCTCCCACCTCCTATGCACTATAAGTTTAATGTACATGCAATGAATTTATTTTGCTACATTTTTCACAAACTTTCCTGGAAAAAGAAAGAATTTTAAAAATATATATAAAACACTTGATTCCCCGAAAAATTTAAATTATTATAAAACAAATGTTACCAACAACTTCATAAATCAAACACTCTCGCCTAAAACGTGAGATAGAGGTTGCGATACTTATGAGTATTCTAATGGAGACACAGAGATGTCTATGAACTTAGATGAAAGGAAGTATTGCCGAAATTGATAAGTTTCTCTGCATTTATCAATTGGGGCTGTTTTCGAATAGAAACAGAACTGTCATATGTACAGACGTGTACGTATGAAGAGCTATCTACAAAAAAGAGATATCATTTTTTATGATATTCCTTTTTTGGCGGTTTTTTTATTAGCTCCGTTTTCTGTTTCCCTTTTCCTGTAACAGCACCATCCTCACTTATTTGAGATGGTGTTTTTTGTTTGTCTTTCTGGTAACTACAGGAGTATTGGGATTTATATATTTCCTAATCTATTCTTAAAAATAGACGAAAGAAGGAATTTGTAATGGAAACAATTGTTCAAAAATTTGGTGGCACTTCTGTCGGAAGCGTCGAGCGCATTCAACATGTAGCAAATTTAATTATTGAAGAATATGAACGAGGTCATAGCGTTGTCTCTGTCGTTTCAGCAATGGGAAAAAGCACGGATGAACTTGTCGCACTCGCTAACGTTATTACAGAAAATCCAAGTAAACGTGAAATGGATATGCTTCTATCTACAGGAGAACAAGTAACTATTTCATTATTAACAATGGCACTGCAAGCAAAAGGCTATCGTGCAATTTCATTAACAGGGTGGCAAGCTGGTCTTACGACAGAATCTGTACATAGTAGTGCACGGATTACTGACATTCATACAGATCGTATTCAATCTTATCTTGCTGAAGGCACAATTGTTATCGTAGCTGGTTTCCAAGGTATAAGTGTAGAAAATGAAATTACAACGCTTGGCCGTGGTGGCTCTGATACGACTGCTGTCGCACTAGCCGCTGCACTTAAAGCAAAAAAATGTGATATTTATACGGATGTGACAGGCGTATATACAACGGACCCACGAGTTGTAAAAGACGCTTACAAATTAGACGAAACTTCTTATGACGAAATGTTAGAGCTTGCTAATCTCGGTGCTGGCGTATTACACCCGCGCGCTGTTGAGTTTGCTAAAAATCATAACGTAGTTTTAGAAGTTCGCTCAAGTATGGAACAAGAAAACGGAACAATTGTAAAAGGAGAATGTAACATGGAACAACAATCAATCGTTAAAGGTATTGCATTTGAGGATAACATTACACGTGTCACAATTAAAGGACTAGAACAAGGCTCGCTTTCAACAGTTTTCTCTACATTAGCAGCGGCACATATTAATGTAGATATCATCATTCAAAGTATTACAAATGAAGGAACTGTACATCTCTCTTTCTCCATTCACTCGAATGATTTAAGAGAAACTTTAAAAGTTTTGGAACAAAATCAAGAAACTCTTCACTACGAATCTGTAGAACATGAAAATCACTTAGCAAAAGTATCAATCGTAGGATCTGGCATGGTATCTAACCCTGGTGTCGCTGCAAATATGTTTACTACTTTAAAAGAAGAAGATATTCATATTAAAATGGTAAGTACATCAGAAATTAAAGTGTCTGTCGTTATTGACCGCCTTCATTTAGTAACAGGGGTTGAGGCGCTACATCAATCATTTATGGCGAAAATTGAGCCTTTAGTACAAATGAGCTAATTTGATATGCTCAGTAACACTTATAAAAAAATCATATTAATCTACTTCCTTCCTATTAAATAAAAGCTGTTCGTTAACAAGATGCTATATGACATATAAAAAAACACCTTGTCAATTTTTCCTATACTGTGACAAGGTGTTTTTGACTGAAAGGAATTTGTAACTACTTAGTAGTATAATTATGAGGATGATTAAATAATGAACTTTTATACATAAGGAGATAAGACTATGGCAAAAAACAAATTATTACGAATGGACAATGTCAGCATCGTTGTAGAATCTCTTGATAACGCAATCTCTTTCTTTGAGGAGATTGGCTTGAATCTCGAAGGTCGAGCCAATGTCGAAGGTGAATGGGCTGGTCGCGTAACTGGACTCGGTTCTCAGTGCGTAGAGATCGCTATGATGGTCACTCCAGATGGCCACAACCGAATTGAACTTTCGCGATTTCTCACCCCTCCTACTATAGCAGATCACCGAAAAGCTCCTGTAAACGCCCTCGGTTATCTACGCGTCATGTTCACCGTTCAAGATATTGACGAAATGGTATCGAGACTCACTAAGCATGGTGCAGAGCTCGTTGGCGAAGTAGTTCAGTACGAGAACTCGTATCGTCTCTGCTACATTCGTGGAGTCGAAGGAATTTTAATCGGTTTAGCGGAAGAACTCGGTAATAAATAAGCAAGTGACGTTTTATAAAAAGGCACTATCATTGAATAAAACGTAGACTCTTAAGCGATTTTATTATTATATTTTGAACCCCGTCCTAGCTTTAGAACGGGGTTATGCTTGTTTGAGCTTTTAAAATTAAATAACTTTATTATCATTTTACATATAGATTTCAAGGATCTACCCAAATAGCTTTCATATTACCGATATCCCAAAATCATTATAATACAATGAAAATATTCGTTATACCCTTTCCTAGGAAATATAACTAACTCTTCTCACTTTTTATCACATATATCTTTTCACTCTTTCTCTTGAAAAAACGATCTATATTCATTCAAAATAACTTTCTTCACATTCGAATAAAAAACCATCATGAATAGTGCAACTCCTAATACAAATACTTGTATTCCTTCATAATCAATGAATGCACTCATAATTAGCAATCCAAACCCAATATAAAAACCAAAATCATTCTCTTTCTCAAAATCCTCATCTTCTTCATCAATATGTATTTTTTCTTTAATATTCTGTTTCCCTTTTATTAACTCATCAAGCGTAACATTGTACATTTCGCTTAGTAAAATTAGATTATCAATATCAGGATAACTTTTATCATTTTCCCATTTGTACACTGCTTGCCTCGTCACACCAATCTTTTTAGCAACATCCTCTTGCGAAAACCCCTTTGATTCTCGTAGTTTTTTTAGCTGCTCTCCTATGCTCATAACGTCCCCTCCTTTAACAAATTATTACATAAAAAGAGATATAAATGAAAGAAACCATTAGTAAAACTCTCTGTAAACCATTCGTTTACACAATTAAAAAAAGAGGGAATAGCTCTATATTTAAGCTATTCCCTCACTTCTATTAAAACAGATGAATGTTTTCTTTTTTACAAGCTGCACGTAAATCGTCAGGCCATACAGAAGATTGAACTTCACCGATATGTGCTTTACGTAAGAAGTACATGCACATTCTTGATTGTCCAATGCCACCGCCGATTGTTAATGGTAGTACGTCTTCTAATATACCTTTATGGAAATCATACTCACGTTTGAAGTCTTCACCAGTTTTCGTTAACTGCTCATCAAGCGATTTACTATCAACACGAATTCCCATTGATGATAACTCAAATGAAGATTGTAGTACTGGGTGCCAGAATAAAATGTCACCGTTTAATTTCCAATCGTCATAATCAGCTGCGCGTCCGTCATGCTTTTCACCTGAACGAAGTGCATCACCAATTCCGATAATGAAGACTGCACCGTGTTCTTTTGCAATTGCATGTTCACGATCTTTCGGTGTTAATTCTGGATATTTATCTTCTAATTCTTGAGAAGTAACGAAAACAATTTCTTCCGGTAAATACTTTCCAAGGAACGGATATTTTTCAAATAAGTGATCTTCTAAATCTTTGAATATTCCATAAATTGTTTGTACTGTTTTTTGTAAGTATTCAACAGTACGCCATTCTTTTTGAACGATTTTTTCCCAATCCCATTGGTCAACATAAATGGAATGCGTTGCATCAAGTTCTTCATCACGACGAATCGCGTTCATGTTTGTATATAAACCTTCACCAGCTTCATATCCGTATTCATGTAATGCAAATCGTTTCCATTTCGCTAGTGAATGAACAATTTCTAATTCTTCTCCTGAATGTAACATATCAAATTCAATTGGACGTTCTACACCGTTTAGGTGATCGTTTAATCCTGATTTTTTCGTTACGAATAATGGTGCAGATACGCGGAATAGTTCAAGGCGTTTTGCTAATTGGTCCTCGAAGAATGTTTTAACTTCCTTAATTGCGATTTGAGTCTCTCTTACTGTCATTAATGATTGATACATGGTGGTTTCCTCCTAAAATGTTTGGATGTTGTGAAAAGAAGCCAACAAAAAAAGCCCTTCTTTCCCAAAAAACTGGGACGAAAGGCTTTGGTTCCGCGGTACCACCCAAATTAGCAACAGAGGTTGCTCACTTATACAATACGGAGATGAAATATCTCGATACTGTTCTTCTTGTAACGGCGAAGTTCCCGGCTAAGTCTACTTTCCTATAAAGGATTTCGGTTAGCAACTCCAGGAGGTTCTTCATAATAGGCTTCGTATCAGGCTCACACCACCCCTGACTCGCTTAAACTACGTCCTACTACTACTCGTCCTTTCATAGTCGTTTTGTTGTCACATCTCTGAAACATTTTATTAATGATTATTCTATACAAAAAATAAAGAAAGTCAACAAAAAGTTTTAAAATGTTTTTCAATTCTTTATTTTACGGCTTTATTGATTGTTGTTAATTTAACATCTTTACTTTTTCTGCCTCGTCAATCCAAAAAATGTTTCACTGACCGAAACTAACGTATACACAACAATTAATGTGATCGTTCGGAATATAGAATCTGCAGTATTTCTTATTATTTTCATTTTCTTTATAATTCCTTTCAGTTTACTTGCAAATTCATGTTATACTATAGCATTCAAGCAGTTTATTTTTACTTAAAGCAATCATAGTCATTTATAAAGAGTATTTTCTAAATCATTGACTATTATCAAATAAGATTTTTATATAACGGAGTGATCATATGAGTAAAACGAAAGCAAAACCGAAAAAAGGTGTAGGACAAGGTACAGGAAGTAAAGGATGGAACCGTTGGCAATCAAGTGCAAAGAAAAAGGCAGCTGCCAAACCATACAAAAGTAAAGGTACAAAGAAGTAATTTAAATAACATTTGATTTCTTTACTTTGTACAAAACAAAATATAATTATTACAACAAAAAAGCTATGCCCTCATAAATTTGAAGGCATAGCTTTTTTATATTAAATCATTAAAATATCTCGAATTTCTTCCTCTGTGATTGAGGACAATTTCTCTTCTCCCGGCTCAATCACTTCAGCGATTAAATTTTTCTTACTTTCTTGCAGTTCATGCATTTTCTCCTCAATTGTTCCCTGAGCTACTAGCTTTATAACTTGCACTGTATTTTTTTGTCCCATTCGATACGCCCTATCGGCCGCTTGTTGTTCAACAGCTGGATTCCACCATAAATCATATAATATTACTGTATCTGCACCAGTTAAATTAAGTCCGGTACCACCAGCTTTTAAAGAAATGAGAAATAGATCTCCTTCTCCTTCGTTAAACCGATCGCACAGCTCTACACGATCCTGCGCTGGTGTACTCCCGTCTAAATAAAAGTATGGAATTGCTTGTCGATTTAACTCACGACCAATAATGGAAAGCATCTTCGTAAATTGAGAAAAAATTAATATTCTCTTCCCTGTACTTCTACATTCCTCTAAAATCTCTAACAGTTGTTCAAATTTAGCTGAACTTCCTTTGTAATCATCAACAAATAAAGCGGGATGACAACAAATTTGTCGCAATCTCGTTAAACCAGCTAAAATTCTAATTTTATTTTTACGTAACGTGTCTTTGTCTAAATGCTTTAACGTTTCTTCCCTTAACTTCGCTAAATAAGCAGCATAGAGACTCTTTTGATCGGGTAATAACTCCGATGATTGTAAGTGCTCTATTTTCTCTGGCAACTCATTTAATACGTCCCCTTTTAATCGTCTTAATACGAATGGTTTCACTCGCTTCGCTATATCTTCACGCCTTAAATCACCGAACTCTTTTCTTCCTGGTAATAATTCCGGGAAGACGACATGGAAGATAGACCATAGCTCTTCTAATGAATTTTCTACAGGTGTACCAGTTAGTCCGAAACGGTATTCAGCTTGAATTGTTTTCACAGCTCTTGCCGTTTGCGTTGTAGGGTTTTTAAACGCCTGTGCTTCATCAAGAAATAGTGTATGAAATGGTCTTGCATATAATCTTATATCTCTTCTCAGTAATGGGTATGACGTGATTACGACATCAAATTCCGTTATATCTTTCAAAATTTTCCGGCGCTCTGCTTGGTTTCCATCTGCAATAACTGCTCTAATATGCGGGGCGAATTTTTTCAATTCACTAAACCAATTATAAACAAGAGATGATGGTGAAACGACTAATATAGGCAGTTTCTTTTCTCGAATCTCAGGCAAAACAGAATCTATAAAAGCAATGCTTTGCAACGTTTTTCCAAGTCCCATATCATCTGCTAAAATACCGCCAAAACGGTAATGAGCAAGTGTTTTCATCCATTCGAACCCATATACTTGATACTTTCTCATTTCTGCATTTAAAGTATTTGGCACAGCAAACTTTAATTTTTTCGGGTTTTGAATGTTTTCTACTAACTCTTGAACAGAATCATCCAAACTTAAAACATTGCCTTCATGAAGTCCGTTCATCCATTTTACACTTCGAATAAGCGGAACATTTACCTCTTCTCCATGTAAAAATTCTTTCCGAATACCTGATTCTTTTATAAACTGATTAATTTCATTAAACTCTTTACTCTCTAGCGATAAAAACGAACCATTCGCCAATCGATAATATTTACGTTTCTCTTCAAGGGCCGCTAATACACCTTTAATTTCTGCTTCTGGTATTCCTTTTATATCAAAACGAAATGACAACCAATCAATTCTTTCTTTTCTTCTCACTCTAATAAGAGGAACTGCATCCCCTTTACTAATTCGCAATTTGATTGCTGTCGTCGCATAAATATCAACTAAACCTTTTAATGTTGGCACAACGTGATATAAAAAGTTATACTCAGCTTCTTCATTATGCATAAAGTAACCGCCTTCTGTTTTTGCAAAAGCACTTTCACTCATAATGTCTAAAATCTCTTTTTCCTTTTTCTCATCACGATTAAAAACAGACGGCTGTCCATCCTCTTCTAGCGGATTAATCATGACGTTCCCATAGTGAAATTCAAGACCTGCTAATAAGCGATTTTTCACGCGGTCTAAATACAATTTCGCTTTTAGCGAAGGTGTTTCAACACGATCCGATATTACTTCATCAATGTGTACAGTTCCAAGCTTCATTAATCCTGGTACAACTTTCGCGACGAAATGTTCCATCTTACTTTCTGGAATATAAAACTGATTACTATTTGAGCGACTCATCATCTTTTGTAATTCAATAAGTCGCATACAATCTTCAATGTGTAAGTGATATAATTTCCCTTCGTAAAGTGCATTGTTATACATATCCATAACTTGTACACGATTTAAACCCTCTATATGAAGTGTAAATCCGCCATTATTTCCCTTCGTAAATTCAAAGTGTAACGGCAACAAACCTTTTGAAACTTGTAATCCCTGAAACAGTTGTTTATTTTGTTTCAGCTGTACATATTCAACTTTAGAAAGTGAAGAGAGCATATCTTTCCATGAAGCTGGTGGTATAAATATCATACTTTCATCTTGTTTCGCATGTACTTCTAGCGCATCCTCATACATTTTTTCGTTATGATACATTTTAATGAGCTGCTGAATAATTGCATCCGTTTCTTGTTTAAAACTATGTACATCTGGTGTATATGTAAATTCATTTGAACAATGAAAAGACTCTCTTTTCTCCACCTTAGAAAGAAATTCTCTAATATGATTTATGAAATACACTTTGGCAAGTTTCAATTGAATTCCAAGAAGAGCACCACCACTTCTCGTAGCAACTGGTGTACATATAAACTCAATATCTAATATTTCACGTGTATCAAAACGGTGTTGTTTACTTTTTGGCCTCAGTGGTTTGTCTGCAAACAGCTGGAACATACCACTTGTCAATTGATCATTTCTGTTACTAGTGGAGCTCATTCCACCTGTTTGTTGATTATAGTTTATTTGTATTAATACTGCTGCAACATGTTGACAGTACGTTTGAAAAGACGCTAATGAAGGACAACTACATTTTGCAACAACATCACCCTTTTTGGCTTTTGCTACTGTAACATGGAAATCCTCGTTCCCTTTTACTGTCGCCTCACAAATTTCTTTATTTTCATCGTAATGATCTATTATCACTTTATTTGATTTATAATAGGCTTCACCTCTTTTATATGAGGTCTCTCCGCACACTTCTTTAATAATCGATTTATTCAATGTGAAACTCATCGCTTTGACACTTCCTTAATATAAAACCATTTTCTCTTACTTAACATTTTACATGCTCCACGAGAAAATATAAAATGTTGATTTAACAAAAAAAGATGCTTATTTATAAGCATCTTCTTCACTCTATCTCCATCAACCTCTTCGCCTCAAAATACAACACTTGAATAAACTTCTTCGTATTAATTCGCGTATGACCAGAAGATGCGAGTTCATCTTTCGTCATTTCTGTCATCCGTTTTCTAACTACGGTGAAATCGAAAAATTTTGGAGCATAGCTTTCAAATTTTGGATTTGAAAAGTCTGTTAGTCCTAAAGAAGCCAAATGATTTAACGACTGATAAATAGCTCGACGTACTCTTTGTTCAGACGCTTTTTTCTCTTTATCAATATCCGCACCTAAAGCTAGATCCCCTAATTTCTTTATCGTAATATGATGAAAAATTTCTTTTAACGCAGGAAAGCCAAACTCAAATGTCTGTGCCTTTTCTTGACCATATAAATATTCCAGCATACTAAGTAAATCTTTACTTCCATTCTCTCCCGCAATACCGAGTTCTGATAGTAAAAAGCGTCCTAAATCCCCTATCTTTTTTCCTTCTTGCACTGGTTCAGTACGCAATTGCGGTTTTTCCCACTGAAACACGTTATTCAATGATTTTTGAATATCATGTATAGAACGCTCCAATCTAATACGCTCCATCACTTTGCGTACAACAGATACAACTTCGATTTTATTTAATGGTTTTGTAATATAATATTCTACACCAAGTGTATATGCCTCACCTATAAGCTGCTTCGATTCCACTTGAGAAATCATAATAATTTTCCCCGTGAAAGTTGACGCAATGTGACGAACTGTTTCAATTCCGTCCCTCATCGGCATCAACAAATCAATAAATAAAATATCTACTTTTTTAAAATTTAGTTGATCCGCTTCAATAAAAGCTCCGTCATCCGCCTCACCAATTACTTCTCCAAGATCTCCATCTTCAATAATTTGCGAAAGCATCGAACGGAAAACTTCATCATCGTCTACGATATAATAAAACAAATCTATTCACCTTCCCGCTTTAAACTACCCTCTGGTAAACAAACGATAAACTTACATCCTCTTTTATTTTCTCGGCCTTCTAATCTCACTTCTCCGCCTAGCTCTGTTACCATTTCATTTATGTAAGAAAGCCCAATACCAGTTGACGGTGTTCCCGTTTGATCATACTTGGAAGTAAATCCTGGCTTAAATACTAATTTCTTATACTTTTGTGCAATACCAGGTCCATCGTCAATTACTTCAAAAAATATATGTTGATCTCTTTTATATAGCTTAATAATAACGACACCTTTATCTTCAATTGCTTCAACTGCATTTGCAGCGAGGTTATTAAAAATTGATAGAACTGTATACACGTGGTATGCAGCATGCTCACCTTCTATATGTTTAGAAAAACGTATATCCTTTTCTAGCATTTCAGCATACTTCTCGTTTATTCTAACAATCATTTCTGCTAACTCATGTCCTTCTACATATTCAGCCACATTTTTATCTAATAACAGTTTAGATAACCCTGCAAATATCCTTTGGTTATCCTTTTTTATTTCATGCACTTCCCCCGCTATTTTCAATGCTGTTTTACTACTTGAATCAGCGCTTACTTGTAAATTTCGATATAGTTGATATGCTTCTTGTGTAATTAACTCCGCATTTTGTAACGTCTTTTTCAAATGAACAGATTCCACATATAAATTAGAAAGATGCATTAACATATTTTCATTTTCTTTTCGAACTTGCGATTCTTTTAATTTCGTTTCATATAAATTCATCATATTTAAAAAACCAAGTGCAAAGAAACTACGAAAAATAGCAATGATAATAAGTTTATTTACTTCAGAAATCGTTATTGTTGTACCGAGTACTAACATGTGATAAAACGCAAGTTCTGACATACTTGCAACAATTTCAATTGAAATTCCAAGGCATCCAATAATGATTGGTTTCTGATGGAACTTATTTACCCTGCAAAGCGAAAAAAGACTGCCATAAATAAAATAATAGAAGAACACAGGATAACGCAAATAAAATGATTCTGTCATATGAAATGAACCTTGCATGATCCAGTCAAGACATACTCGAAATAAGACTACAGATATACCAACAAGAATACCTGCAACTCCTGCTGGTACTCTTCTTAAAAATAATAATAAAAAGAAGAATAGCGGTGTACCGAAGCTAACTCGAAACGTATCATTAAAGGGATGAAAGTTCAGCTCCCCAGCAATCGGAACAACGACCATTAATATAATTAAAAGGGACATATCTTTCTTCCATAATTGATTCCAATTCAAAGGTGCCACTTCCTATACTTTTTTCAGTAGTAAAAGCGAAAGCCCGCTTATTGTTATAAACGGGCTTTTTTTCTATATTCTAACCTTTTCTACCGCTTTTATTTGGCGATACTCTGGCTTCCACATTGCTTCTTTCACTGCCATCTTGATATCGTTATCACTTAAGTTCACTCTTGCAACACCTTCTGCAACTGCAACTTTCGCTACTTCAATTGCAACCATTTCTGAGATATTACGTAATTCTTCGACCTCTGGTAAAATAGGTGCGCCTGGCTGACTTGTATCTACCATACTTGCAACTGCTTCAGCAGCTGCTGCGAACATCCCATCCGTCATAACGCTTGCACGTACTACAATTGTTCCAAGACCAAGCCCCGGGAAAATAAGTGCATTATTTGATTGCCCGATAACGTACGTTACACCGTTATACGTAACTGGTTCAAATGGACTTCCTGTTGCAACTAACGCTCTTCCTTCTGTCCATTCAATTAAATCTACTGGTTTTGCTTCAGCAAGTGGCGTCGGATTCGACATTGGCAAAATGATTGGTCTTTCTACGTGAGAAGCCATTTCTTTAATAATCTCTTCTTTAAATGCGCCCGCCACAGTAGATGTACCAATTAAAATTGTCGGTTGTACATGTTTCACAACTTCAGCAAGTCCGATTACATCATTTTCTTTCCACTCACTTACTTCTGCTTCTTTTCTTGCATATGGAATTTGGAAATCAAGAAGATCTTCCATGTTATCTGTAACTAATCCGTTTCGGTCAATACACCAGAAACGATTATGTGACTCTTCTTCTGATAAGCCAGCACGGACCATTGCATCTCTTACTTGATCTGCGATACCGATTCCAGCTGTACCAGCGCCAAACACAACAACGCGGTGTTCACTCAGTGGTACACCAGAAGCTTTCACCGCTGATAATACAGCAGCAAGTGAAACTGCACCTGTACCTTGAATATCATCATTAAACGTACATACGTCATGACGATATTTATCTAAAATTTTTCGTGCGTTACGAGAGCTAAAGTCTTCCCAATGTAAAAGTGCTTTCGGGAATTGTTTGTTTACCGCTTGAACAAATGTATCAATAAATTCATCGTAAGATTCACCTGTTATACGAGGGTGACGATTTCCAATATAAAATGGGTTGTTTAATAGTTCCTCACGGTTTGTACCTACATCTAATATTACCGGTAATACGCGGCTAGGATCGATTCCAACTGCGGCAGTGTAAACAGCTAATTTTCCGATTGCGATATTAATACCGCCAACACCCCAATCACCAATTCCTAATATACCTTCTCCATCTGTTACAACGACTAAATCAATATTTTCAGCTGTTGCACCGATATTGGCAAACGCTTCTTCAATACCTGATGGGTCGTTAATTGATAAGTAAATACCACGTGGTTTACGATATTCATGGCTATACCTTTGAATTGCTACACCGACAGTTGGTGTATATACAATCGGTAACATTTCACGTAAATGATCTGTTAATATACGATAAAATAATACTTCATTTCGATCATGTAACGCAGTTAAGTATACATTCTTTAATAAATCATCCGGCTGCGAACTAAATTGTTCGTATGCTCGGCGTGCCTGTTCTTCTAACGTTAAAACCGCTGGCGGTAATAACCCTTTTAAACCTAACTCTTCTCTTTCATTTTGTGTGAAAGCTACCCCTTTATTTAAAAGTGGTGTTGATAATACTTCTGCTCCTCTTAATGTTGTTTCTAATGCACCATTAGAAGCTACTGTAAACTTGCTCATAACATCCCTACCTCTATTCATATATAGCATTTCTATATTGTAAACAAAAAAGAGGGGCTTGTCCCCCCTCTTCTTTTAATTTTTCTTTAAAAGAGTTGCTCCTGCAATCCCTGGATGTGTCATTTCGAATGGATCTAGAATTAACTCTAAGTCTTCTTGTGACAGTACACCATTTTTCACACAAAGTTCTCGAACGGATTGCCCTGTCGCAATTGCTTCTTTCGCAACGCGAGCTGCAGCTTCATAACCGATATGAGGGTTCACGGCTGTAATAATTCCTACACTTTTCTCAACATACTCTTTTAAGCGATCTTCATTCGCTTCAATTCCTTTTAAGCAATTATCTGTAAAGGCACGGAAACCGTTATTCATAATGCTAATTGATTGCAGTAAGTTGAAAACAAGTACTGGTTCCATAACATTTAATTCTAATTGTCCTGCTTCTGAAGCAAGGCAAATCGTATGGTCATTACCAATTACTTGGAACGCAATTTGGTTAATAACTTCTGGCATAACAGGGTTTACTTTCCCTGGCATAATAGAAGAACCTGGTTGACGAGCTGGTAACATAATTTCAGCTAAACCAACACGTGGACCTGATGCCATTAGACGAAGGTCATTCGCAACTTTAGACATATTCATCATACATACTTTAAGTGCTGCAGATACTTCAGTATAAGCATCCGTATTTTGCGTCGCATCTACTAAATCTTCTGCACCAACAAGCGGTAATTCACTGATTGCAGCTAAATGTTTTACAACTGCTTCAATATATTCTGGATCTGCATTTAAGCCTGTACCAACTGCAGTCGCTCCCATATTTACTTCATATAAATGTTGACGTGATTGCTTAATACGTTTCATATCACGTTCAAGTACGCGAGAATACGCTTTAAATTCTTGTCCAAGGCGAATTGGCACAGCGTCTTGTAAATGTGTACGACCCATTTTAATAACATGGTCGAACTGTTCTGCTTTTAATTCAAATACATCATGCATATAACCCATCGTTTGTAATAAGCCTTCTAATGCATTTAATGTTGCGATATGAATCGCCGTTGGGAATGCATCGTTTGTTGATTGCGCCATATTTACATGACTATTTGGACTAATATAGTGATAGTCTCCCTTTTCCATTCCTAATAATTCAAGAGCACGATTGGCAATGACTTCATTTGCATTCATGTTCATTGAAGTACCTGCTCCGCCTTGAATTGGATCTACGATGAAATGATCATGCCATTTTCCATCAAGAATTTCTTGAGCAGCTTCTGCGATCACGCCACCCTTGTTCAATTCCAATCTTCCTACATCTGTATTCGCAAGTGCTGCTGCTTTTTTTACAATTGCGAATGCTCTAATTAAACCTTCATGGATTTTGTATCCTGTAATTGGGAAGTTTTCAACTGCACGCATTGTTTGTACGCCATAGTATGCATAGTTTGGTACTTCTTTTTCACCTAAAAAATCTTTTTCAATTCGAACACCATTTTTAACTTCAGTTAATGTTGCCATGATTATTCACTCCTTAACGATTTCTTATGCTGCTTTTGTTTCTTTGACTGTTTCTACATATTGTTTTGCTTTCTCATTATCGAATTCGCCTTCCCACTTCGACATAACAATGGCCGCTAATGCATTTCCTAATACATTGACAGATGAGCGAATCATATCTAAAATGCGGTCAATTCCCGCAATTAACGCGATACCTTCTAGTGGTAGCCCCATTGAACCTAACGTTGCTAATACAACAACGAACGATGCACCTGGAACTCCCGCCATACCTTTGGATGTTAACATGAGAACGAATAATAACGTTATTTGCTCCGTTAGTGACATGTGCACACCGTACATTTGGGCAACAAACAATGCCGCTAACGCTTGATAAATAGCCGATCCAGTCAAGTTAAATGTATAACCTGTCGGAATTACGAAAGAGGCAACTGCCTTTGGACAACCGAACTCTTCCATTTTTCTCATTATATTAGGTAAAACAGCTTCTGAACTTGCTGTCGTAAACGAAAGAATCAGTTCTTCTTTTAAAATTTTTATTAATGTAAAAATGTTTACTCCAACCATTCGTGCATTAATACCTAATACAATCACAACGAATAGTATAACAGTTACGTATACAGCTAGCACTAGTTTTCCTAGCGGAAGTAATGTTGCTACACCAAATTTTGCAACTGTAACGGCAATTAATGCGAATACACCAAATGGTGCAAATTTCATAACTTGATTTGTAACCCAAAACATTGCTTCGAGTACGCCTTCAAAGAAGTTAAAAACAGGCTTTCCTTTTTCCCCAATTGCCGCAACTCCTAAGCCGAATAATACTGAGAAGAATATAATCGGTAATAGGTCACCTTGTGCAATCGATTCAAATACGTTTTTTGGTACAATGTGAACAATTGTCTCAGCAAAACCTTTCTTCTCCGTTGCATCTGCTGTTTGTTTATAAGAAGAAATATCACTTTGCTGTAAATTACTCATATCAACACCAGTACCTGGTTGGAATATATTCGCTGCAAGTAATCCCATTAAAATAGCAATCGTCGTAATAATTTCGAAATAAAGAATTGTCTTACCGCCCAGTTTCCCAAGCTTTTTCATATCTCCTACACCAGCTACCGCAACAATTAATGCTGAAATAACAATTGGTACTACAATCATCTTAATTAAGTGAATAAATATATCCCCAATTGGTGTGATATAAGAAATCGCCGTTTTATTGCCATAAAAGACTGCCCCTACTACAATCCCTAAAACAAGCGCGACAAAAATTTGTGTTGCCAATCCGAATTTTTTCATTTATGTTCATCCCCTTCATGCGAACGCTTTCAATTTGAATTTATAAAAGCTACTCACACATCTTATAAGCGAACCTACAAAATCATACAAAAACCTACAAGTTCGTCACAAAAAATTCAAATATTTTTCTTCTTTTTTTCATTGACACCATTTTGTTAAAAAACGATAAAATAAACTTGATAAGCAATCAGATTATTTCGTATAATCAAAAAGATATATACTTACAACAAATCAAAAGGAAAAGGAGTGGATGTTATGAAAAACTATACAAAGCAATTCGTCCTATCTTCTTCTTTTCTTTTTCATTTTCTTAAAAAGGAACAAAGGCATTCGCCTTTGTTCCTTTTTTATTGCGATCTATATAGGGGGAATTGTTATGAGACCATATAAACGTGTCTTAATTAAATTAAGCGGCGGTGCACTTGCCGATCAAACTGGAAATAGCTTTAACTCCAAACGATTAGAACATATCGCAAACGAAATTTTATCCATTGTTGATTTAGGTATCGAAGTATCCATCGTCATCGGTGGCGGTAACATTTTTAGGGGGCATCTAGCTGAAGAATGGGGAATCGATCGCGTAGAAGCTGATAATATCGGTACACTAGGTACAATCATTAACAGCTTAATGCTTCGCGGTGTTTTAACAAGTAAAACAAATAGAGAAGTACGCGTTATGACTTCCATTCCATTTAATGCAGTAGCTGAACCATACATTCGCTTGCGTGCAGTCCACCATTTAGATAACGGTTATATCGTTATCTTTGGAGGCGGAAACGGCCAACCGTTCGTGACAACAGATTATCCAAGTGTACAAAGAGCCATCGAGATGAATAGTGATGCCATATTAGTCGCAAAACAAGGGGTCGATGGCGTCTTTACAAGTGATCCAAAGCATAATAAATCAGCAAAAATGTACAGCAAACTAAACTATAATGATGTCGTTAGACAAAATATACAAGTCATGGATCAAGCGGCATTACTGCTTGCCCGGGACTACAATTTACCAGCACACGTCTTTAACTTTGATGAGCCTGGTGTCATGAAGAAAATATGTTTAGGCGAACATGTGGGGACGTTGATCAATGATGATGTTACGATGCTGGTGCATGAAAAATAATAATTCCCCACCAAAAAGGGTGCCTTTTGTAGGCACCCTTTCCTAATTCATCATCACAAATAGAAGTCAACCAATCCCGCCACTTTCTCCTTACAACGCTCCCAAAAAGATAACTTTTCAAAAAACTCTTTCGTCATTTCTTTCGAATCATGAAAATCCTCTGTTAACGCCTTATTAACTTGTCCTACAATAGGACCACCATAAATATAAAAATTCATTTCATCATTTATATTGAAGCTACGCGAAGTAAAGTTTGTTGTACCAATAACGGTTAATTCATTATCAATAAGCATTAATTTACCATGGAACATTCCTTTTTTATACCCATATACAGTAATCCCATTATTAACAGCTTGACGTATGTATGGATACGCCGCTTCTTTTATAAGAGGTAGATCTGGTTTATATGACCAAAGTATTTTTACTGTAACACCACGCTTTTGTGCTGCGATTAAAGCATTCATGGACTCTTTATTTTTTGCTATAAAATACGGCGTTGCAATTACAATGGAGTGTTGAGCTTGTTTTATGAGCTCTATATATTTTTCAGCAACGTAATGCCCATTGTAACTAGTCATAGTATGTAATGTATTCCCTTTACTAGCTTTATTCGTACTCCTCTTTATCTCTTCTTTCGTATCTCGTTTCCAATCTAAAGCAAACTGCTCTTCTAAATCTTTTGCTCCTTCTCCTTTAAGCCGTACATGATAATCACGCCAATATCCAAATCGCTTATCTTTCCCTAAGTACTCATCTCCTATATTAAATCCGCCTGTATAGCCAATCTCCCCATCAATCGTCGTAATACGGCGATGATTACGATGATGTAGGGAATAAAACCCGAATGGTAATTCCTGTTTTCTACTATATGTAAAATGCACGCCACTTTCCTGTAATTCTTTTTTCACCTTTCTTTCAAATGATAAATCGTTAAGTAAATCGACAGATAAATATACGTTTACTCCTTCTCTCGCCTTCTCTTTTAATAAGTTTAAAAAAGTATGGCTACTTTTATCATCCGACAAAATGAAAAAGTACGTGTAAATAGATTGCTTCGCCTCTCTTATATCAGTAAATAACTGTTTATAAAATGACTTTCCTTCTACATATAATTGAAAATCACTATAATGAGGAGCGTACTCTGTCGGCATATTTTTCCCGACTTCCATTTTTCTTCCGAGCGTAACGTCAATATGCATCCAAATTAAAACAAAAACGAAAATAGTAATTACAATAGAAGTAACTCGCAATATTTTTTTAATCATTTTGATTTCCTTCCGCTCATTTTCTTTCCACCTTTCTATTTTGTCATTCAAATTTAGATTTCATGCTTCATACAAAAAAGGATGCGACTTAACGTCACACCCTTTTCATATTAAATAAAGTTTCTCGCATCATTATTTCTTCCAAACTTATAAATAGCAATTAAGAAGAATGCTACCGCAAAGGCAAATAAGATTAAAATATTTAAATACAAATCTGAAATTGGAATTCCTTGTTGTAGTTTTGATACTGTGTCTAATAGCCATCTCTGCGGAAGAAAATCAGCTACTTTTTGTACCGCTTTTGGCATAATGTCATAAGGAAAATAACATCCAGCCAGTAAACATGTCGGTACAATAATCATATTTTGCAGTGCATTTGCTGATGCTGAGTTTTTCGAAAAAGCGACAAGGACTAACGATATTCCAATCGCTATTAAAGCAAATAGCATGAGTACACCAATCATCACTATGAAAGGCATATTGATATTCGTATGAAAAACATTCGTTAGGAATAGGATTGTAATCAAAATTTGTACTGTTAGTATTATCATATTTACCCCGACATTAGATAATATGAACTTCTTCCCATCTATCGGCGTTGATAATAGTCTAAAGTACGTTCTATTCTCTTTTTCTTTTAAAATATGACCTGATAAGTTCGCTGCTGAAAACAGCATAAACATAATAAGGTAACCCATCGTTTGATTTGTCATATCTTTATTTTTCGAAGTATCTTCTAGCGTCTCAGTTTTCATTTTAAATGAACTTTTTTGATACCCTGCGTACATATTGTCGAATGTACTTTGATCTGTTCCTGCTACTTTACTAATAGCTGCTATATTATCAATATAATTATATAAATATGATTTTATAAATCCTGTTACTTGATCACCTTTAATCGATGAAATTTCAATATGCTCTGGTTCCCCTTCTCGAACACTTTTTGAAAAACCAGAATCTAATGTAATAACTCCATCAAGTTTTTTGGAAGTGAGTTTATCTTCTACTTCAGACTCCTTAACCTTACTCACATTCACATGATTTAATCCTTCTAAAAACTTTATCGTATCATTTGCTATTGGCTCATTTTCTTTATTTACAATCCCGATATTTAACGTTCCTTGCCCTGCATTTCCGTATATCGAGAAGGAAATGAGCGTCCCTATTATCGGCAAGCTAATTATAATGAGTAAACTTTTTTTATTTTTCAAAAGCACAGATAACGTTTTTTGTATGAGCCATAAAATATCCTTCATACTATAGCCCCTCCCGTCTACGTAATGCAATAATTGCAATTAATAAAAAGAGTGCTGAAATTCCAATGTTTAAAGAAATGACTGGTAGTGCTGCCCCTACATCATTTGCATAAATAATTTTCATAACAGCTGTATTTGCCCAAGTTAATGGCGATAAATTCGTAACAAAATTTTCTTCTACTACGAAATATGCACCTCCAAAAATAGAAGCTAATTGCACAACAACCATAATAATTGCCCTAGACGCTTCAGCTGTTTTCGTAATATATCCGATTCCTAAACCGAAGCTAATTGCTAGAAAGACTTGTGTTAATAAAATAAGAAATATGATTCCAAGATGGTCGCCCCAATTCGCTTGAAAAACAAATTTACTAAATAACATGACGAGTAATATGCACAGGGCATTTGCTACTAGGCTACCAAGTACTTTTCCAATGAATATTTCAGCTTTACTTATAGGTGCAGCAATGAGACGATCTCCTGTTTTACGTATTCGTTCTCCTCGAATTAAAGAACTCGCTCCCATCGCAGCATATAGTGCAATCATCGTTGTCATTACAACCGCATAGTAATCCATAGAACCTGGTTTTTTCGCAGCTTGTAAAGATGTTTCTTTTATATAATCATTATGATTTCCATTTGAAATAACCGTACTAACCTTAGTAGGATCTACTTTTGCAACTTCGACCGCTACATTGTACTTATCAACAAATGTTGTAAGCATTCCTTCCACAATACTTCCCTCAATACTACTTTTGTCACTTCCATAAAATTTTGCACCATCTTTATTTAACTCTACATAAGCGGCATATTTATTTTTCTTCACTTCTTCTTTCCCATCTATACTGCCGGAAGCTTTTTTAAAATGAATACCTGATTTATCCACTTCTTTCGTAAATGCTTCAAATGATTGAGAAAACGTGCTACTCGCTTCATCTTTATATAGCACTTGTATATCTTTAATCGAATGACTATCACTATTAAATGCATTCGTTAACGCTGTTCCTAACACAAGCATAAGCACAATCGGAAATGCTAACATAAAAACTAAAGTTCTTACGTCTCTGAAATCTCTTTTAATATGCATAATTGCAATATTGAAGATGTTCAATTGATGAACCTCCCTTTACCTTTTCTTCATTTACTTTTTATTTATCTCGTAAGTTTCTTCCCGTCAATGTAAGGAATACTGTTTCTAAGTTGGGAGCCTGCTCCTCTAATGAACGAATTTCAATATCATGATTGATACAGTATTGAATGATTTTATTTAAATTATTTAATCCCCCATCAGAATTCACTTTAATTACGTTTTCTTCAATTTGAACTGCTTTCACACCGTTTATCTCTTTTAATTTTTCCACGTCTAAATTTTCCACCGACTTCACTTCAATCCAAATATCTTTCGTATCAGTAATAATTGCTTTTAACTGTTCTTTCGTTCCTTCTGCAATTACTTTACCGTGATCTACTATCGCTATTTTTGTACAAATCTCTTCTACCTCTTCCATGTAGTGACTCGTATAAATAATTGTACTTCCCATTTCATTTAATTTACGTACTGACTGCAAAATGTAGTTTCTTGACTGTGGATCAATTCCAACTGTCGGCTCATCCATAATAATTAACTTCGGTCTATGAGCAATTGCACAAGCGATATTCAGTCTTCGCTTCATCCCACCAGAAAAGTTCTTCGGATAGCTTTTCTGTTTATCACTAAGTCCTACAAATTGAAGAGCTTCCTCTACCCTAGCTTTTAATTCGGCTCCTCGTAATCCGTACAATCCAGCAAAGAATTTCACATTTTCATAGGCAGTTAACTCTTCATAAATCGCAATATCTTGTGGAACAATACCGATATTCATTTTCGCAAATCGATTATGTTTCTTTATATTTTTTCCTAGTATGCTAATTTCACCTTCATTACTTCTTAACAAACCAGCAATCATATTTATCGTTGTACTCTTACCAGCACCATTTGATCCTAAAAAGCCAAATATTTCTCCTTCTTTAATAGATAAAGACATATTATCAACTGCGATGAAATCACCAAATTTTTTCGTTAAATTTTTAATTTCTAATGTATTCATCATTTTCACCCCTATTTCGGTTTCTCTGCTTTTAGTATAAACAAAAAGAATGAACCTGCTCAGTGCAGAAGTTCATTCTTTTCACATGAGAATATTCACTTTTTTCATATGAGATGGTTCATCCTCGTACCATTCTCTTTATATTGGCAACAACATCGTTACTGAAAAACCACTTGTCCCATCTACAATAATTTTTCCGTTTACAGACGCCGTTCGCTCCTCCATCCCCATAATACCGAGACCTTTTTTAACAAGAGCTACCCCTTTTCCGTTATCCTTTACTTGCACCTTAACCATCTTGTTAAGCACATGAATATCTATAGAAATAACTGTCGCATCAGCATATTTCATTGCATTTGTTAGTGCTTCTGTAACATTCTCACCGATAATTTTCCACTGAATGGGAGAAATCATATCTAGGTTCCCTTTGTACACGAAAGGAATATTCACATCATTCTTACCGGCAAATTCCTCTATGAATAATTTCATGCGGTGAATGCCAATTTGCTCAGTTGGTGGCTTCATATTTTTTAATGTAATGCGAATACTTTCAATTCCATCTTTTGAAATATGAATTGCATTTTGTAATAACTCCGCAGATTTTTCTTTATCTATCCCCATTAATCTCTTTGCTGCTTCCATTTGAATTAGTGCACCCGTCATCGAGTGGCCAATTTTATCATGAATTTCTTGTGATAACCGATTTCTCTCTTCTAACTTAAATGTGTATTCAGATTGTCTTATGTACTCTTTATTTTCATGTAAGCTTTTCGTAAGTCGTTGCATATCTTTTCGCATCTTATCATTTTGCGATTCAAGCTTTACTACACGCGATATATATCGATCTGCAATAGTTAAAACGAGAAAAGAAAATGCAACAATTAATCCATAAGTCATTCGAATACTTTCATCTGCAATTGTAATTGGGAGCATCATAATGACAAAGCGTGGCCAATTCTTTTCTATGTAATGGAATGTAATTTCGTATAAATTCAAAGGTAAAAACAAAATAAAAAATGGATGAACCCTCCATGTAAATAACATAACTACGCCAATTGACATACAAATTAATATTTTTTTATACGTATCTTTTTTAAATATAGAAATCATTACGTTTACAGAGAGGTAAATAAGTAAAGTAAATATAACCCACGGTAAATTTACTACATTTGCGTAAATATAACTAAACACAATATATAAAAAGACAATTAATTTACTTACAGTTAGCCAAAATTCCATATCATTAATCTACTTTCCCTGTTAAGTAATAAATCGCAATTTGTGTGCGATGTTCAAGTCCAGTTTTCCCTAAAACTGACGTAATATAATTTGCAATTGTTCCTTCAGATATAAAAAGCTGTTTCGAAATTTCTTTATTTGAGAAACCTTTTGCAATTAATGCGATAATACTAAGCTCCCTTTCTGTGAAAAGACTCTTATCAATTTTACATTCTTCCTCTTTACTTTCCATTAAATTAGACTTAATTTTATCGAGGACAACATCTTGCATAACAGTTTGACCGTTATATACTCCTTTTATCGCATCACGAATACGCTCCGGATCGTTATTTTTTAATAAATAACCTTTCGCTCCGTTTTTTACTGCATCCAAAATATATTCATCATCATCAAACGTCGTTAAAATAAGCGGTTTTGTTTTCGTCTCTTCACAAATGAATTTCGTCGCCTCTACCCCGTTCATATTTGGCATGCGAACATCTAATAGAGCGATATCAACGTCGTTCTTTTTGCAATACTCCACTGCTTCTTTCCCATCATTTACTGTATCTACTACTTCAAACTCTTCGTATGTATTTAAAATAATTTTCATGCCCTCTCTAATAAAAGAGTTATCATCTGCTATTAATATTTTAATTTTCATGTTTGTTAGTATGGACCTTCCCCTACTAACATTCACATCCTTTCTCCGTGTAACATTTCCTACTTGCTCATTATATACTTCTCTTTACCATTTTTTCACACCTTTTTTCATCTAGCTCTCCTACAAAAAATATATTATTCTTTTTTATAAAATGTGTAGGGTGACTTATCATTCTTTACGTCTATATAATAGAATGCGTCAAAAAGGAGGGAGAGACCCATTGAGGAAAAACAATTAATTGAAAAAGCACAACAAGGAAGCGAACATGCTTTTCGTATCCTTGTGCAAACATATCGTCATTATATTTTCCAAGTTATCTTTTCTATTTTAAGACATGAAGAAGATGCGAAAGATGTTACACAAGAAGTATTCGTAAAAATTCACGCCTCTCTCCCTAATTATCAATTTCGCGGATTAAAAACGTGGATGGCGCGTATTGCCACCAATCACGCTATTGATTATAAGAGAAAGAAAGCTAGAGAAAGTGAAGAACTCTCCTTATGTAAAGAAGCTGAGGAAAATATAAAGTCCTCTCATAATATTGAGGCTTTATTATTGACGAAAGAGCAGAAATTACTCATCGCTCAAAAACTGAGAGAACTTCCCGAAAATTACCGTGACGTCGTTCTCGCACATTACTTAGAAGAAAAAAGTTATCAAGAAATTGCTTTACAGGAAAACATCGAAGTGAAAACAGTCGAAATGAAACTGTATCGGGCACGAAAATGGATTAAAAAACATTGGAAGGAGGAAGAGTTTCTATGATGCATTATTCAAAAGAAGATTGGCGCAATTATACATTAGATTTTATAGAAAGCAATGAACGTGAATCTATGGAAGAACATCTTTATGAATGTGATGATTGTTTAGCACTTTATATGGAAAGTATTGATGAACAACATGAAAACCTTCCAATGATAAATGATGATTCATTTACGAACGAAGTTATGACGCAAATTAATTTTGAAACACTACAGTCTAATGAAAATATAAAAACAAACTCACTAAAGCGCACAATCATTCACTACATAATTGCGACTGCGGCTACAATTATTTTTATGGTAAGTGGTTTATTCCAATATATTTTTACAGCGACATCAAATTTCGAGAAATCTTCAAAACATAACGAGTCTTCTATCTCACAACAAATTGTAAACAAATCGGTAGACACATCAAAAAAGGACGGAGGTTTAAAGCATGAATAAAAACCCCTTTTTAGCACTTGTATTAGGGCTAATTCCTGGGCTTGGACATTTATACTTAAAAAAGCTAGGACGGTTTATTTTATATAGCGGAGGATCTTTATTTCTATTCTCCTTTGCAGTATTTTGTACAATAGTAGTAAGAGAACGTGATATTGCTTTTCTTTCTCTATTTTTACTAGCTGTTCTATGGGTAATTAACTTACTAGATTTAGTTATCACCATTATAAACCAAACGAAAAAACAAGAAGCTGGAGAATTGACAACATCCTCTAAAGAGAGCGAACGATTTTATATCATTCTCCTATCCATCATCCCTGGACTTGGCCATTTCCAATTAGGACTTATGCAACGTGGACTTACATTTTTAGTAGCTTGCACAGGAATCGGAAGTATGATTATTTTCGTTGCACTTTTAACATCGCAAGAAAGTTTTCTTATCTTCCTTATTACATTACCTGTTTTATGGATTTACAATTTCTTCGATGTTGTTCAGCAACTCCAGAAAAAAGAACGTGGCGAGCAACTAGATGATCGTACTATTTTCGAAGAGTTTGAAGAGCATCGTGAACAAGGAAAGAAGAATAAAACATTTGCTTCTATTTTAGCAATGTTCCCTGGAGCAGGTCATATGTATTTAGGCTTACAACGCCGTGGTCTTCAGCTTATGGCAGCCTTTTTACTATCTATTTATTTACTCGATTTATTACGACTTTCTGCATTTTTATTTTTAGTACCAATCATTTGGTTCTATAGCTTTTTTGATGCGTTACAGCAAACAGCAAAATACGGAAAAGAACGAGTTCAAGACGAACCCATTATCGATTATTTTATAAATCATCAAAGATGGATCGGTATCGGATTAATTACACTCGGTGGTTATTATTTATTAAATCAAACAGTCCTTCCTATTTTGAATGATTATTTTGTAACTATATTTAATATTCATCTTAGTGAACTATATTATCGCTATTTCCAAACATCTATCGTTGCGCTCCTTTTAATTGGCGGCGGCTTTAAATTGTTACTTGGAAATAAAGAAAACAAAGGTGGGACAAACGAATGAGGACTTGGCGTGTTGGAACATTCTCAATGGGGCTTTCTATTATATCGTTAGGATGCTTTTTACTATTTTCAGTCGTAAAAGGAATTCAAGTATTAGATACACTAACTGCATGGTGGCCAGTTTTACTAATCATACTTGGAGCCGAAGTTTTTCTATACCTTCTATTTTCTAAGAAGGAACAATCATTTATTAAATATGATATTTTTAGTATTTTCTTTATCGGCGTTTTAGGAAGCGTCGGAATTGCTTTTTACTGTTTATTATCAACTGGATTACTAGAAGAAGTTCGTCACTCTATTAACACAACGAGGCAAACGAGTAATATTCCAGACGGACAATTTGATATACCTGAATCTATCAAAAAAATCGTAGTAGATGCAGGACATCAGCCTCTAACGATAGAGGGAAATAATACAAATCAAATTCATCTTTTGGGAACTTATGAAATGACGACGAAAGCAAATGAAAAACTCAATTTAAAACAAGATGATTTCCTTTCAGTTCAAACGGCTGGAGAAACGATGTATATCACTTTAAAATCATTACCTGTTCAGCATACGTTATTTAATTCAGCACCACAGGTGAAACCAACGCTTGTTCTTCCGCAAAATAAAAATGTGGAAATCCGTGCTTCAAATAACGAACTATCTCTTTATCCAGGTCAATTACAAAATAATTGGTTTGTACAAGAAAGCTCAAGAGTGTCTGTCCATCTTGCAAAAGAGAGTGATGTATCTTTAACAGCAGTAACGAATCAAAAAGAAACACACGGAAGCACACCTTGGGAACAAGTAGAAGATTTAACGAAAAACGAAAATACTTCTTCAGAAGAACATCCAGAATTAAACAACCAAGAACATTGGTATAAAAATTCGATTAAAACTGGAAATGGCACGTACAAGTTAAATATTGAGAAAGCTTATAATTTAAATATGAGCGTTATTGAAAAATAAGAAAAACCTTCCGCAATTGCGGAAGGTTTTTCTCATATAATCGCTTTAATTCCTTCTAACACTAATCCAATCATAAATCCGCAAACCGCCCCGTTCACTCGGATCCACTGCAAATCTTTACCGACATTATTTTCAATCATTTCGATTAACGTTTTATCATCTAACTTATCAAGGTTTTCTTGTACAAGCTTACCAATTTTCGAATGGTTCTTCTCAACAAGATTCACAACTTGTTTTTGTAACCACTCTTCTATTTTTTGAACTGTCTGTCCATCTTCTTTTATTTTATTCATTTGTTTTTGTAAAAATGGAATAACATATTTATCAGCAAATTCTTCATTATTTACAAAAGTAACTGCTCTTTGTTGTACTTGCTCTAGCATCTCTTTTATTTTGTCAGTAGCATTCCAATTCGCAATCCACTTTTCTTTCCAATTTTCTAATTCCTGTAATAAGGCTTCATTTTCTTTTACATTGATAATTTCTTGACGAATCTTCGCTAATATAAGTTGTCTTGTGCTATTATCAGCCTCTTGTAAGCTGTTAATATTACTAATGATAAACTTCTGCAAAATGCCGCCAATTTTATCTTCATCTACAATATTCATAAATGATTTCAAAGTAAACTGCAAGAATCCATCTACTTTTATATTTTCCATCGCCTTCATACCTAAGCTACCGAGCTGGTAACGAGCTTCATCTTGCGCTGTCCAATCTTTTACCTTCACTAATATGTAATCAAGTGTCTTTTCATCATATTCTTGCACAACTAATTGATCAACAAGCACTTGTAAAATGTTACTTGTATTAATTGTATGCAAATATGTTTTTAATTCTTTTTCAATAATAACAGCTAACTTTTCTGTATCTATTGTAACAATTGCTTTCTCTGCAATCGTTACAATCCCCTTTTTCACAGCATCAGACTGCATTTCTCTCTCAGCAATTTGCAGTACCATTTGTACTAACTGCATCTCTTTTACTTTATTCGTAATACTTTCTTTCGTCAGCCATTCATTTTCTAACGTATGAATGAGTCCTTTCGTTACCCGTTTACGGTTTTTAGGTAACAAAGCTGTATGCGGAATTGGTATTCCCATCGGATGACGGAATAAAGCTGTAACCGCGAACCAATCCGCAAGTCCACCAACCAATCCAGCTTCAAATCCACCTTGTATAATCTCTCCAGCTACCGTTCCTTGAAAAGGGATAGAAGCCGCAAAGCCGACACCCATAACCCCAAGCGAAATACCCGCTATATATTTAGTCTGTAATGACATCGTATACACATCCTCTTATTATGTAAAATAAAGCTTTTTTGTTGTATTTATTCAATATTAGTTATCCTTTATATATACTATAAAGAACTATTGTGAAAATAACAAAGATTTTTATGTACATGAAAAAATGAGGCTACAACTAGCCTCATTTTTCTTATACCGTTAAATCCAAACCTTTCCTATAATACTCATTCATTACATCTTTTGGAACCATACTTCCACCCGTTCCCCACACAATATGAGTACCTTTTTTCACCTTCTCTGTTACCTGTTGCTTTTGTAAATACTCACCTTCTTTGCATACTTTCACTGGCCCTATCATACCTGCTAGTGCAGAAGGCTCTAAATAAATATTTTCCGTATCAGCTAGTTCTTTTAACAATCTATATAACTCTTCATCGCTTACTGTGTAATTCCCACTCAAAAATGGTTCCATCGTTTTACCGACAAATCCAGATGGCCTTCCTACCGCAAGTCCATCCGCATCTGTTACATTATCAATTCCGATATCTTGAACGGAAATTTTGTCATGAAGGCCTGTCATTAAGCCGAGTAACATACAAGGAGAATGTGTTGGCTCTGCAAAGAAACAATGAACATTATCTTTATACAATAACTTTAAACCGAATGCTACTCCGCCAGGTCCTCCTCCTACTCCGCACGGAAGGTAAACAAATAAAGGATGATCTTCATCTACTACAACCTCTAACTCTTCTAATTGCTTTTGTAATCGTGATCCGGCTACTGCGTATCCTAAAAATAAATCATGTGAGTTTTCATCGTCTACAAAATAACAGCTAGGATCCGCATCCGCTTGTCTTCTTCCTTCTTCTACTGCTTTGCTATAATCATCTTCATATTCAATAACGTTTACACCTTTACTTCTTAATAAATCTTTCTTCCATTCTTTTGCGTCTGCTGACATATGAACAGTTACATTAAAACCTAGATTCGCACTCATAATCCCTATGCTAAGTCCTAAATTCCCTGTAGAACCTACTGCAATTGAATATTTCGAGAAAAACTCTCTACATGTATCACTATCTAAAACGGAATAATTATCTTCTTCTGTTACCATTCCGTGCTGCAATGCTAGTTGCTCAGCATGTTTCAACACTTCATAAATGCCGCCCCTAGCTTTAATTGATCCTGATATTGGAAGATGACTATCACATTTTAATAATAATTCTCCTAAAATAGGTTGCTCATATTTTCTCTCTAAAGCTTCTTTCATAGAAGGTATTTTCACTAAAGGTGATTCGATTATGCCGTTCGCCCCTTTCGTTTCAGGAAAAACTTTCGCAATATATGGTGCAAAACGCTTTAATCTCTCTTCCGCATCTTTTACATTCTCTTCATTAAGTGGTGAATCTTTTATTGCTGTTTCATACATTTGTATGTTTGGATTTATCCAAAATACTTCTTCTGTTGCAATAAGCTTATTCACTAATGGATATTCTGCTTGTAATGCCCCTATTTCTTTCATTTTGTTTCCTCCTTATATCCTTGTAGCTCACCATACAATAAATTATAATTAAATTAATTTTAATATAGTTTAACACAAATAATCCAATTTAGTTAATTTTAATTTAATTTATTTAAATATAATTTAATAATTATTAAGGAGATTTTCATTATGGAAAATATAGATATTGGTAAAAAAATTGAAAAACAAAGAAAAGAAAAAGGTTTAACTAGTAAAGAACTAGCAAAGATGGCCGATATTACACCATCAATGTTAAGTCAAATTGAGCGCGGGTCCGCTAACCCTTCTATCCAAACATTAAAAGTGCTTGCTAAAGCTCTTGATGTGCCAACATTTAGCTTTTTACTTGAAGATACAAATACAGACGATTTAATTGTACGTTCCCATAAACGAAAGAAAATGATTATTGATAATTTATCATATGAAATGCTTTCACCTGATTTCACTGGAAATTTAGCAACAGCAATTATGACCGTCCCGCCTAATACAGCTTCATCAGAAAATGTGCTAGAACATAAAGGAGAAGAATTAGCATTTGTCTTAGATGGGAAAATCACATTATATTTAAATGAGGAAGAATACGTATTAGAAACTGGCGACAGCGTAAAGATACCTGCTTATTTAAAGCATAAATGGGAGAATCATTTTGAAAAAAACGCGATAGTCTTATTTTCTGTTACTCCGCCGATTTTTTAATGTATCAATAAAAACAGGATGATTCTTATAAAATGAGGATTATCCTGTTTTTATTAAATAAGAAAGTGAAATTTTTGTTAAAAACTTAACAGTTGGACCCAATCCGAACAATCCTCCTAAAAACATATTTACAAGTAAAACTATCCCTCCCATTGATGCTAACGTATCATGAGTCAGATTCATCCCACCACTACCAGAGGCACTTGTAATATTCACATAAAAATAAGAAATATGTAAAAATTAATTAATTTTTCAGAATTTTGTTGAAAAATATGGTAAAATCACTCTTATACTTCTTCTATTTTGCTATTATAGAAATAATTAAATTAGGATACTTTTATCGAATGGGGGAATATATAATGAGTGTGTTATTAAAAGGGCATGAACAGATTGTCAACGAATTAAACATTTTATATCAAGTAATGGTAGCGGAGCAATTAATTGAAGCGAAACAATTAAAAGAAAAAATAGAGAAACAGATTAATAAAATTGAAGCTGATCAAAATCTATCGCTTTACTACTCCCTACTAAACTTTAAATATAAGGTCCTAACCGATTGGACAAACATTAAATATGATACTTTTAGTCAAATTGTTCGTTTAGACAATCCAATAACTGAAGACTTTATTACTTATTATTATCACTTTTTTAAAGCTGAACATGCTACCATTATTGGAAATTATGATGAAGCAAAAAAAGAATACGAAAAAGCTGAATCCCTTTTAAAACATGTACCAGGCGAACTAGAAGAAGCTGAATATAAATATAAATTCGCTATATTTAATCACCATACAAACAAACCACTTACAGCAATCAATTATGCAAATCAAGCTAAAGAGATTTTCTCAAAATATCCACGTTATGAAATTAAAATAGCTCTATGCGAAAACATTTTAGGCTCATGTTCTGTTTATTTAAAACAATTCGAACAAGCCGAAGAGAACTATAATTCAGCAATCAATATTTTACAAAAGCTGAAAGACGATACACTAATCTTAAAAGTTCGAAATAACTTAGGTTGGCTCTACTCTTCTCAAAATCTATCAACCCTTGCTATTAGACATCTTACAATAGTTACAAACAAATTACCTAAACACCTAAAAGCCAATTTTCTACAAGCCAAAGAACATTTTAGTTTAAATGAAAAAGAAATTGCAAACGATTGGGTTCAAAAAGGCTTAGAAATTTGTAATGAATTAAATAATCAAGAATATAAACACCATTTCACTATCTTAAAAACACAACACACTGGTATTCTAGACGACTTAGAAAACGCAATCATTGCAGGCACTACATATTTTAACAGTAAAGAATTATACGATTATGTACAAGAATATTACGAATTATTAGCAGTAGAATTTCATAAAGTGAATAAAATAGAGAAATCTCAAAAATATTTTTTCAATACTTACGAAGCAAAACAAAAATTATTAACTAAGGAGGCACTAAGATAATGAAAAAGATTAGTTTAGCTATTTTAACCTTTACATGCATACTTGCTTTTGGATTTAATAATTTTACTGAAAGTCAACAAGCAAAACAACTTCCAAAATGGGATACAGATAAACAAGAAACACATGCAGACCTATAGAAACCTAAAAACCCCTAATAAAGGGGTTTTTAGATTTCTACAATATAATGATTTAGCATATGATGAAGAAATATGCTTATAAAAGATAGCCATATACTCTCTGTACATGGCTATCTTTTATTTTTTCGACACCAACAAAATCCCTAAACTAATAATACAAAAGCTCATTATTTGCTCTGCTGATAGACCAAACAGAACCGAATTTTGTTCACTAACAAGCGAAATAATAATATGAGCAAACCCCTCAATAATTAGAAAAACACTTATATTCTTTCCATTTCCGAGCCTTTCATTTTTCATCCATAACAAGCCCATTATACAAAGAGCAAGGCTGATCTCATATACGAAAATAGGGTGATATAAAAGTTTAGATTCATATATTTTCATTCCCCATGGTAGTGTCGTTTGTGCACCTACTTCATGATGTAATAGAAAATAAAAGATAATACTCACACACAGACCCAAAGGCAATGCATCAAGTAAAATACGAAGCGAAAATTGCTCCTTTTTACTTTTCCAAACAATGTATACACTCGCAATCACGCATCCTACTACAATATGTTGCATACTTCCAACAGCTAATATTGCTTGCACTGGCGCCCCAAAGGCCCATACAGGATTTAAAATTGATGGTGCAAACTTCCATACAAATACGATGATAAGAAAAGCATTTGTTACGGCATCCATCATTTTTTCATATGATACATTTTGATGCCTCATCTTTCGTTTCATCAACACAAATCCAAATAGACTTCCAATTATAAGAGATATGGGTTGTAACCTCACGATCCACTCCATCGTCACGAAATCTCCTTTTAATTCTCAATCAATTTCTTAAATTTCTTTTCTAATTGATCTGGTGGTAATACACCTCGTACATGATCTACTATAATTCCATCTTTATTAACAAAAAATGTCGTCGGTAAAGAGAATACTTTATAATCTAGTCCAGCTACTCCGTCCATATCTAATAGAACAGGAAACTCAAACCCATAGCGATTAGCAAATGCGCTTGCTTCTTGTACTGGGTCACTAACAGTTGCATTCACCGCAAAAATTTCAACATCCTTTTTATATTTATCATACATATGAACTAAATCAGGTGCCTCCATTTCACACGGCCCACACCATGATGCCCAAAAATTAATAATATATGGTTTTCCCTTAGCATCATTTAACGACTGCAACTTTCCGTCTAATCCTTTTAATGTGATGCTAGGTGCTTTAAAACCGACTTGTGGTAATACTTCTTTCTCCTGTAACTCTGCTTGCTTTGCTTTTCTTTCCTTTTCTTCTTTCTTTGAATTATAAAAGTTAACCCCCGCCCAAACGAGAGCACCTACTAGTATAATAGCAATTAGTTTCTTCACTTTTCTTCCTCCTCATTTTTAAAAACCTGTAAATCCACCGAATAGTCGAATAAAGAATGCTGTAATTTTCGTCATTTGATTTGTATACAATAAAATACCCGTTACAATCATCATTCCACCGCCAATTTTCATCATGACATTGGCATATGTAACAATCCATTTTACCTTCCCAATAAAGAATGCCATCACGAAAAATGGAACCGCAAACCCAAGAGTATACGCTGTAATATAAAGAAGTGCCCCTTCAGGATTCGTCGCGCCAAGCATGAGTACAGCTGAAAATATCGGTCCAACACATGGCGTCCAACCCGCTGCATATGTCATACCGACTAAAATCGAGCGAATAAATCCAGTCGATTTACTTCTATACTGCACCTTTTTCTCTGCCATAAGCCACTTAGGCTGAAACAAGCCCGTCATAAATAGCCCCATTAAAACAATAAAAATCCCACCAATTTGTTGAATCAATTTTTGGTTAGATGAAAATGTTATTCCAATCCAACTTACCGATAAACCTAACGCGTAAAATATAACCGAAAATCCGATCATAAAAAATACTGTATGTATAATCGCTGATTTTTGCATAATCCCACGATTTTCTTTTAAATCTTGAATAGACACACCTGTAATATAAGATAAATAAGATGGATATAGCGGTAAAGAGCACGGTGATATAAATGACAATACTCCCGCCCCAGCCACAAGCCAAATTGTTAAATCTGCTGCATTCATTTTATTCCCCCTGAAACACTACAATGAGTAGTGTTTATTCTAAAAAAAAGAGGCTATATGCACTCTCCGACAATAAGTACAACCGACATACAGAATAAACCTACTGTTACATATACCGAATTCGTATGTAACGGAATAGTAAGCTTAACAACCTTTTCATTTAACACTTGCTCGATTCGTAAATTTATTGCTGTTTTTGCAAATGAAGCTGTAACACATCGATTTTCCATTGTCTTTATTTTAATTAATTTTAATAACGCGCTACCTAACTCAAGTGAGGATTCCATTTTTTGCATCGCATATTTATCAGCAGCTAGTTCCTGATACGTATGATATCGCTGTAACAACCCTTTTAATATTGGTATGTACATCATTCCTTCTGCTAATAGCGTAAAACAAAATAATTTTAGCGGATCCCAATTCTTTTGATGATATTCTTCATGGAAAATAATTGCATCCATTTCTTCATCTGAAAATGTTTGAAGCATCCCTTCTGACATGACAACTTTCGGACGAAATAGCCCAATTGTAAATGCCGCAACTTCCGTAGTCGGCAATATATATATTTGTTTTCCTTTTCGGATGAAAGGGATAAGTACTTTTTGTAATTTTTTACTATAGAAAAATTGTCGCCAAATTCTTTTGCACACGATTAATACAGTAAGTAATAATAATCCAGCGATTATTATACGAATCAGCGATAATTCTTTCATATGTTTTTCTAACTGGAACAAGCAAAATTTTGAAAGAAGGAACATCTTATTTTGAAACAGAAATGGATATGTAACGTAATACAGTAACAAGCTGAAAAAGAGGGTACTAACAATTACTGCTAACAATACGATTTTACGCATTTGCCATTTCATTTCATTAATCCTCTTTTTTTAACTGACTCAATTTGTCTTCTAACTTTTTTATTAAAGTCGGATCAGCCTGCTCTAACTCATCTAACATATGATTTACAACTAAATCTCCAAATTCCCCCATCAATTCCTGTGTCATTTTCTTCGTTTGATTGGATAAGAATTCTTCTTTCGTTTGTACAGCACGATATATGCCACTTCTTTTCACAGTCTGTTTTTCTAAGTGTAATTTCTCTACTAACCTGTTCATAACTGTCATAACAGTGTTAAAATTCACAGGTGATTCTTCACTTAATTTCTGCTGCACTTCTTTAATCGTAATACCATCGCTAGACCAAACAATCTCCATAATTTTTGCTTCAAGCGGTCCAAAGAAATGATTTAACCCGTGCTCATTTAACTTATAGTTTTGAGTAAACATTGTACAACTCCTTTCACACTACGAATTGTAGTATAAATTAAATGAAAGGTCAAACGTAAATGATATATACGAAAATTAACTACCTATAAATACATAGGCTATTCCATTCATTTTAAACCTAATTTTTCTCCAAATGTATCAAAAAGGTACTGCTCTAATATTTGTACACTAAACTTCTCATTACGCCCAAGGGCAAATAATTCCCGATCTTTCGCTACGATAGTATCTAATGGAATAGCTACATTATCCACGATTTTTGTAATTTCAATTATATTACTTTTTACATTTACTTCTGTTTTAAATTCAACGTTTTCTAACACTATATGTGAACGTCTTCCTGATGCAAAAAAAGTAAAATTAGGATTTTTAACAACGCCAATTTCAGTCTCTAACGCATATAAATAGTGAAAAATTACATCTCTATGTCCATCTTTTATTATTTTTTCATCCTTCTCATCGTCTAAGTATTCTTTCAGCTTCGTTGTAAATTCAAATCGAAAATCCACTTTTTTCACGCTCCTTCTTTGTATTTCATATTAAATAAATATATTGAAATAATTTTACCATATTGTAATACAACTTCCTATTAAAAGTAAAAACTGTTTTAGAAAATCGCTATTATTTCCGATACCCTTTTAAAATATAAGTATAAATTCAATATGAATGAATGCGTCATTATATCTATTTAAACATATTTTTTCCATATTTTGAAACATTAGTATGAAATATTATATATCAATGAATGGTTTCTAATGCATTGGTATATATAGTCAGTAGTTTCTTTACTATTCCGATATACTTAAGCTATATTTTCTAATTATTGATTACATTACGGAAGGAATGTAACTCTCTTCTATCGAATTTTTATATAACAAAAATGATTAGGTGGTGCTTTACTATGAAATTAGCTGTCATTGGTGGCGGTGATTTACAAGATTCAAATCACTTGCCTATTAATGAACGCCTTATAGAATTAACAAATAAACAGTACCCAAAAATATTGTTTATTCCAACGGCTAGTCATGATGATGAAAGCTATATAAAATTATTTTTAGACACGTTTGAAAAACAATTACATTGTGAAGTACAAATTTTACGTACTACAACAGATTCACCTTCAAAGTATGAAATAGACGAGATGATTCATTCAGCCGATTTAATTTATTTAGGTGGCGGGAACTATATTCACATGCTTACGCAATGGAAAGAACATAGACTCGATGAAAAATTATTATTGGCTCTGCAGCAAGGAACACTTATTGCTGGTTATAGCGCTGGTGCTATGTGTTGGTTCACGTCTAGTATCCGATCAGATTATGAAGGTTCTGGTTATATAGAGAGTAACGGATGGGGGATTGTTAATAAAAGATTTTGTCCACATTATAATCAATTAAACAGAATGAACGCCTTCCATTCCTTTTTACAAAATCATCAAGGGAATATAGAAGGAATTGCACTCGAGGATAATTGCGCTTTATATATTACAGAGGAATCCTTTGAGATTATCGGTGAACCGGAAAAAGCGTGGGAGTTTTATATGAGTGATAAAACACTCATTAGACAACATTTTGATATCACTTTAAAAAGCTATTTGTAAACCTGCACTTACGAAAAAATGTCTCTAAGTCTAATAACTTAGGGACATTTTTCTATTTAACTAACTAATCGTGTAATTCGTTTCTTTTGCCATGAAAGCTTATAATATGCATACTGTAATATTAAGCTGACAATAAATGCTGCTGGATACCCGATCCAAATGCCTTCTATTCCAAGACTTGTATGGTAAGAAAGATAATATGCTACGGGTACTTCTACAAGCCAAATTGAAACAACTCCAATAACAGTTGGCCAAAGTACTGTACCGCTCGCTCGCATTGTCGCACTAATAATTTGTGCATGACCGAAAATTAAATAACTCCATAACGTAATCATAACTAAGCTATGAGCAATTTCAATTGTAGTTTGACTCGTTAAAAATAGTGATAAGATGTCTCTTGAGAATAAGTAAATAAGAGATATTAACAAACCACCGATGACGTAGTTCATAATAATTCCAGCCTTCACAACTTTCTGCAATCGATCAAATTGATTCGCACCAATCGATTGTGCCGCAAAAATGGAAACTGTAATACCAAGGCTAACTGCTGGCATTTGTACATAACTTGCAACTTGATTCACAACGCCGTAAGCAGCTGTTGCATCCGAACCGTAACGATTTACAAATGCGATTACGGCAATCTCAGATAATGATACTAATATCATATTTATACTTGCTGGTATACCGAGCCTTAGCAATAGCTTTAATAACTCCCCATCCATTCGAAGGTATTTTCTAACCGTGCCATCTAGTTGTAATGGGTGATTTTTCTTCTTTAAATACACAAGCATGACAATAAACGTAATAACTGTAGATATAACAGATGCATAGGCCGCTCCATACACATCTAATTTCGGAGCTCCTAACCATCCAAAAATAAGAATCGGTAATAAGATCATATTTAGCGCTGTACTTACAATTAAAAAGTAAAATGGCGTTTTAGAATCTCCTGTACCTCTCATAAATGTTGTATATGCGAAATATAAAAATAATACTGGCATCGATATAAATAAAATCCGTGCATAATGTACACTTATTTCAATAATATTTTCTGGCGTTCCCATTAGACGCATAATATCCATCGCAAAAATACTGCCTATTATCGCCAACACAACTCCAATAATAAAGGTAAACGTCAACGTCGTACCAACGATAGCTTTTAAACGATCTTCGTTTTTAGCACCAAACGCCTGACCAATTAAAATAGAGCTTCCTGAACCGATACCAATTACAAATGAAACGAGCAAGAAAAATAATGGGAAGAATGCTGATATAGCCGCTAAATCATTAACTCCAAGCCATCTTCCTACTACTACCATACCAAATAATTGTCCAACTGATTGTAGTACATTACTTAATAATAACGGTACTAAAAACATCGACATCGATTTCCAAATCGGTTTACTCTCACTTTCCAACTTATGTGACTCCGCACCTTCTTTATTGTTATCTGCAGGTGGTTTCAAATTTCATTTCTCCTTTTATTAAACATCTATTTTCAATCTCTATCTCTTTGTATAGTTGTTATAATACTGTGCTTCTATTCATTTTCTTTTCGTATAATTATAACTTCACCCAATATTGACTTCCATCGGCTGTTCGATCTAAAAATCCATATTCGATTAAATATCTTCTTAATGTTACAAAATCAGGGTATACATTTTCTATCACTGTATTTACTTCTTTTTCAGTATACTTTTTATTACTATCAAACTTCTTCACTAAATGGCGCAATATAATTAATTTACGCTTTTGTTTCTTCGGAAATTTAGAGAGAGGTCCATCTAACCCTTCTGTAAAATGAGCTTTTAATACTTCATTATTTTCTTCTTCCGTAATATTGTATCGATCATCCACCATCGTTGCTGTTCTATGAATTGGCACAAATTTCGTTTGTACTTTTGATTTTTCTTCTGATAATTCCATTAGCGCTAAAAATACTTTTGCTTGCTTCATTTTCTCTCGCAGTGTAAATCGATGATTACGAATTGTTGATGTACTTCCGCCATCCATTTCTTTTACAATTTCTTTATCATTCAGTCCCATATGGAAAAACTGAACCATTTTCTTTTGTAAATCCGTTAAACCAGTAAATTTCTTATCCATATTTAACAAATAATCAAACATAGACGTATGCTCATTTTGAATATGCAATTGGACGAACTTCTCTGCTTCATACAAAATTTGATTATCTTGATAAATAACACCTTTAATAAATGTTTCACCACAAGCTAAGCAAATGTACTCCTCTTTTTCTTCATCAAACACATACCCTTTCTTTAATTCCTCTATTGACGCATCCCAAAACTTCTCTGAAATATCACTCATACTAAACACTCCTTTAAAATGTTTATTTAAAACTAAACAAATCAGCATAACGTTTATTATCACTTCATCATCTTATCACAACGCAAACAAACATTTCAATGTTTCGTTTACCCATTTTATAAACTTTTATAAAAACATCTAACAAAAGGGTTTAATACAACGAAAAGCGAATATGTTTATACAAATTCATTTTATAGGATGTGAAATAGAACATAAATATTCTTCAAGACCCTTAGTTTACCGTTAAACAAATTGCACAGAATACATATGCGATTAGTGAATATGGAACTGGTATTCACTCATTCCAAAACTTCAGTATTCAATTTTAACTACAAAAAAGATGTTTTCGTATAAGAAAACATCCTTTACTTTTTATATATTCTATTTACAGTCTCTACTAAAACCTTACTTACTTGTACAAATGTATGCTTTCGATTTCTATCTTCAACAAATTTATTAGCACAACTACTCATAATCATCATACAACTAATTATGACTAACGCTATCTTTCTATTCTTGTAAGTCACTTCATGCCACTCCACTATTACAAAACTTCTTTTGAATTTATCCCATCAAGAAATTTTACATGAATAATAAAACGTGTGAATATGCAATTATGCATATTCACACGTTTTATCACAATGTTATGATTTAATTTAGTTAAAGAACAAGTATACCGAGGTGACTAACTTGAAGTTTAAAGCGAAAAAAAATCCATTCCACGTCATTTTCATTACATTATTTATAATTATTTTTTTCGTTTCGTTATTCTTCCAAAATGAAAATTCTATTTTTTTCACTCTCATGATGCTATTAAATATCGTGAATCTTTCTTCATTCTATTTCTCTCACTACAACGTAACGGAATCATCTCTTGTTGTAAAACACGGTTTCATACTTCGTACTGAAATCCCATTTAAAGACATTCGCCATATTAAGTACTCTGGCAAAAAACTTCGTTCAAAAAAATGGACGAGGCAACAATTAGAAATTAATTATAATTTATTTGACTCAGTGACCACTTTCGTACCACAAGAAGAAGAAAAATTCATTTCACTCTTAAAAGAGAACTGCCCACAGATGAAAGTAATGAATACGCCCGCTAACAAATAATATATTTTGAAGCTTGCAGTATTGCAAGTAGATGAAACATAAAAATGAACATCAAAAAAGCCAAGATTCTATACTCAGAACCCTGGCTTTTTCTATTACTCTTTTGGAGCAATCATTTTCTTTGGATCTACAATTTCATTAAATTGCTCTTCTGTTAGTAGTCCAGATTGCAATGCTGCTTCTTTTAAAGTTAATCCTTCTTTATGAGCATGCTTCGCAATTTTCGCTGCATTTTCATATCCGATATGTGGGTTTAGCGCTGTTACAAGCATTAGTGAACAATTCACATTTTCATTAATTACTTCTTCATCTGCTTCAATACCAACTGCACAATTGTCATTAAACGAAACAATTGCATCCGCTAATAAGTGAGCTGATTGTAAGAAGTTATAAGCAATAACAGGTTTAAATACATTTAACTCAAAGTTACCTTGGCTCGCAGCAAATCCGATTGTTGCATCATTCCCCATTACTTGCGCTACAACCATCGTTAACGCTTCACTTTGCGTTGGATTTACTTTACCTGGCATAATAGAGCTTCCCGGTTCATTTGCTGGAATAATAATTTCTCCAAGACCACTACGTGGACCACTTGCAAGCCAACGTACATCGTTAGCGATCTTCATTAGATCCGCAGCTAATGCTTTTAATGCACCGTGAGTATATACAACTTCATCATGGCTCGTTAATGCATGGAACTTATTTGGTGCAGAAACAAATTGTTTACCTGTAAATTGACTAATTTCCTCTGATACCATCTCACCAAATTTAGGATGAGCATTAATACCTGTTCCAACCGCAGTTCCACCAATTGCTAACTCTTTCATATATGTATTGCTCTCTGCAATCATACGCTCTGTTTTTTCAAGCATACGGTGCCATCCGCTAATTTCTTGCCCTAAAGTTAACGGCGTTGCATCTTGTAAATGTGTACGACCAATTTTTATAATATGTTCAAATGCAGTTACTTTTTCTGCTAAAGTTTCTTTTAATTTCGTAATTGCTGGTAATACGTGATTTTCTACTGCGATTACACAAGCTACATGAAGCGCCGTTGGAAATGTATCATTTGAACTTTGTGACATGTTCACATCATCATTCGGATGAATGTGTACGTCAGATCCCTTCTCTTTCAAAATTTGATTCCCACGATTTGCAATTACTTCATTCACATTCATGTTTGACTGTGTACCACTACCTGTTTGCCATACGACAAGCGGAAAATGTTCATTCCATTTCCCTGCAATCACTTCATCCGCAGCTTCTACAATTGCTTCTGCTTTTTCTTTTGATAGCTTTCCTAATTTTTGATTGCTAAGCGCTGCACTCTTCTTTAAAATTGCAAATGCTTTTACAATTTCAAGCGGCATTTGCTCTGTTCCAATTGGAAAGTTTTCTTTACTACGTTGTGTTTGTGCTGCCCATAATTTATCAGCTGGAACTTTTATTTCTCCTAATGTATCTCTTTCAATTCTGTACTCCATGTTTTCATCCCCTTGAAAATATAATACCTACATCTCTTATAATAACAGACTTTCTCTTAAATGATAAGAATTCTCACTCTTATATATAGATATTCTATATTTATTTTAAAAAATTCCTCTTGACCTAAACTTAAGTTTAGGCTGTATCCTTTCCATTGTAACCTACTATAACACTACTGGAGGAATTCAATATGAAAAAATATGCTTTTATAACAGGTGCGAATAAAGGAATTGGATATGAACTTGTTCGTCAATTAGCAGAAAAAGATTATCACGTATTTTTAGGTGCTCGTAATGAACAACTTGGACAACAAGCCGTAGAATCTTTAAATGTTTCAAACGTTTCCTATATTCAAGTAGATATTTCAAATTCACAATCCATTCAAGAAGCAACAAAGAAAATTTACGAAACGACTGACCACTTACATTTATTAATTAATAACGCAGGCATAGCGCTAGACTTCAATACGCTACCTAGTGAATTAAATATTGAAACTTTACGCCAAGGATTTGAAGTTAACTTTTTTGGAACTTTCCAAATGATGCAAGCCTTTTTACCATTATTAAAGAAATCCAGCAACAGTAAAATCATAAATGTAACAACTGACATGGCCTCACTAACAATGTTTGCTAATGGTGAAACACATCCAATTAATACACTAGGATATAATTCTTCCAAAACAGCTATTAATGCTTTAACATTAGCTTTTAGTAAAGAATTTTCCACTAACGGTCCAGAAGTATTTGGAGTAACTCCTGGTTTTACAACTACGGATCTTAATGGAAATTCCCCCGGTGGCCATACAACCACTGAAAGTGCTAAAATTATTATTAAATATGCATTAAGTGAAACAAACTATAATGGTAAAATATTTAACAAAGATGGCATTATACCTTGGTAATAAAAGGATGAATGATATGTATTATACAATTGGGCAAGTCGCCAAAATGCAACACTTAACTATTTCTCAAATACGTTATTACGATAAACAAGGACTGTTTCCTTTTCTGCAAAGAAACGAAAAAGGAGATCGAGTTTTTGATGAAGAAGCACTGAAATATTTAGAGATGATTTTGTGTTTAAAAAACACTGGTATGCCAATTCAAAAAATAAAACAATTTATCGACTGGTCTATGGAAGGAGAATCTACCATCCTTCAAAGGTTAGAATTAATGAAACAACAGGAGACCAATGTCTTACAGCTCATTCAAGACACTGAAAAAAACTTAAAAAAGATACAACAAAAAATTGTTAAATATGAGATTGAAATAACTTCAGCAAATGCTATTAAAAAATAAAAATCACCTTCTACATATTGTAGAAGGTGATTTTTATTTTATGATGCTTGCTTTCCTTTATCTGCATCATCTACATACCAGATGAATTTGCCTGTATATCCGTAAATAACTGCTAAAATTAACGATACGAAGCTTAACCACATAAACGGAACGTATGAGAACGTTGCTACACCTAAAATACCAGCCATAAAAATACCATTATCAGACCATGGAACCATACCTGAAGTTAATGTTCCACCTACTTCTGAGTTACGCGCTAATACACGACGGTCTATTTTTAATTTATCATAGCTATCTTCCATAATTTTTGGTGTTAAAATTAGTGATACATACATCGCACAACCAAATATATTAGCTAAGAATGCCACGATTAATGTAGACAATGTTACATTACCTGCAGAATTTAATTTCTTCTCGAATTTTGATACGATTACTTTTAAAACACCTAGTTTTTCAAGTAATCCACCAAATCCTAAACCGAAAATAATAACGGCTACTGAGCCAAGCATGCCGTTAATTCCACCACGGTTTAATAACTTGTCAACAAACTCAACACCAGATTGAATTGAGAATCCGTTATAAGCTGTTCCAATCGCCTCTCCAAAGTTCATCCCTTGGAAAAGAGTTGCCCAAATTGCACCAATTAAAGCTCCCATTGCAATTGTTGGCATAGACGGTTTCTTCATCGCTAATAGAACGATAACAATGACCGCCGGAACAAGCATCCATATTTTAATATCAAATTGCTTTAATAAAGCTTCTTTTAAAAATTCTACTCGATTCAAATCTACATTATCGCCGCCATACATCCAACCAGCTACAGTAAACATAATACTAGTAATAATATAAGCCGGAACATCTAATACGAGCATAGCTCGAACGTGAGCAATAACATCTACTTTCGCCATAGAAGCTGCAAGAACTGTGCTATCAGAAAGTGGTGATAATTTGTCGCCGAAATAAGCTCCTGAAAGAACTGCACCAGCAACAAGCGGAAGTGGTAAACCAAGTCCTTCACCAATCGCCATCATAGCAATACCTGCTGTTCCCACTGTTCCCCAAGACGTTCCTGTTGCGATAGAAGTTATAGAACAAATAATTAATGTTGCTAATAGGAATATGCTAGGGTGAATAAATTCTAATCCATAATAGATTAATGTTGGTACTACCCCACCAGCAATCCATGTTCCAATTAAAGCACCTACTGCAACTAAAATCAGTATTGCTTCTAATCCGTTAGAAATCCCTTTCGTAATTGCATCTTGCAATTCTTGATAACGAAATCCTAATCTTAATCCAAGCGCAATTACTAAAAACCATGAAATAAATAGCGCTAATTGAATTGGGAGATCAAAAATCGTTTGGAAGGAAAAGACAACAGCAAGAAATAGTAATAAAAGAACTATGATTTCTAGCATCGATGGTAATCTTACACTTTTCATTTTTTTCTCTCCTTACAAGTCGATAACATGACGTATGTCGTCTTACATGTATGTAATATACAATTAGCGAAGACAAAACAAAATTTTCATATTATTTCGATTTATTTTTCCAGTATAATATATTCACAACCCTTTCTATTGTAAAAGTAGATTACGTTTTTCGCAATGAAAAATATAAAAAATGTTGTATTTTTATTTATCCCGATATTTTCGGTCAATAAGACCCTTGTATCAAAATTCAGTAAGTGCAAAGCACCTAGTTAAGAAATTAACTACTGTAAAATCCCGGATTGACATGAACGTATTAAAGCTTCACTTTATTTACAAAGAACAATCCCATACTAACTTTTTTAATATTTGCTGCAACAAAACTTTTTACAACTATCTTAACTTTTTAATTCACACCATTATTTTCTACATAAAAAATAAGGCACACATCATTAAAATGATGCATGCCCTACCTTTATTTATACATATTTTGTATTTCTTCTTTATTTTTAAGTATTTCCTCAAACTTATCACTACAACCCTTCGGAAATAACACTCCCAGTCCATATGAATGCGCAAATTGAAAATGAGGGTACTTCGCTTTTACCTCATCCCAAAACTTATATACGCCGAAATCACCACTTCTAACTTCAATATCATGAAATAATACAATACCGTTTTTCGCGACTTTCGGTAGCCAAGTGTTATAATCGTGAGAAACAGCTTCATACGTATGATAGCCATCAATATGCAAAAGATTTATCGTTTCATCTTGAAACCGGTCTACAGCATCATCAAAAGTAGATCGAATTAAATTTCCTATATTAAGGTAGTTATCGCTCACTACTTTTTCTACTATTTGAAAAACCCCTTCTCCATATGGACCTGTATGCCCATCTCCAGCCCAAGTATCTACTGCAAAGCATTTAGTCGATAACCCTCCATCTTTTACTCCTTGACAAAAACTGAAGAAAGAAGCACCTAGATGTGTACCTAACTCAACTAAAGTTTCTGGTTTTTCAAATCGTACTAAGTCATATGCAAAATCTAAATGTCCACTCCACGCAGATTGTGACCGAATAATAGGACTAAATGTTTCAAATTCAAATGATGGTTTATGAGTAACCCAGTTCATCGCATAACTCCTTCTGCACATATTTTTAACAAACCAAATTACTCTTATCTTTATTTTTTTATCGCCTTGATTATGATTCTATTTCATGAAAATATGAAGAATTTATTCTTTTCTATTAAGGTAAAGCATCATATACATATGGGTCAGTTGGCTTATTAATTTTCTCGATTTTGTTTACTTTTACAAGTGGAAAGACTGTTCCTTTATATGTCGTTTCATCTAATAATCCTGTTATTTTCACCCATGTTTCTTCTGGAGTTTTTTCAATATTTTTCCCGGTAACAATCATCCCCCAGACTGATGCATCCGCAATACAACAAGTTATACCATATCGAGCCACTACTGCTTTATTACCCGTCACATCTTTATCCTTATATATAAACCCTAAGAATGTAATTTCTTTCCCTTTAAACCAATTAACATTTTGACCAATTACATTCATTGTTTGAACATAGTCCTTATCCTTTACTTGTAGTTTACGCTGTCCTAACATACTTTTTACTACTTGCTCTTCCGTTTTATAAGTCGTTGATAAATTTGATGTTTCTTCTGGATCAACGGATACTTCTCGCCCATCAAACTTAACCTGTTCCCCCTCTTTTTCGTTCCTTTCTAGACTTCTCGCCTGTACACTTTGATTCATACCCCTTTTTCCTGCTAAACTTCCATCAATTGTTACACTTCCAAAGAGAAAAGCACTAACTATCGGAACAACAAATAAAACATATACAAAGAAACTTTTTATCCCTGATTTTGATGTTGTATGATGTTTACAACAATTACAATCATGCTGTTTCTCTCTTCCATCTCCCCAAACTTGCACAGTACCAAAAATTAAAATTACTACAAAAGCTATATACGTAAATTTGATCATTTTTGGAGCGATAAAATTATAAATATTCCCTGTTACAAGTAGCTTAAATAAGAGCATTGCTAAACCAATTAAAATAATGCCACGAATATAGCGATGATATGCCTTCTGCTCCTCTTTCTCCATTCTTTCTCACCTCCTATAACATTATGATTTGCACGATGGTATACACAGATACAATCACAATTCCCATCAAAAAGAATACAAATCTCTTTTGAAAATATGCAAATAGCATTAACGTATTTTTCATATCAAGCATAGGCCCAAACACAAGAAATGCGAGAAGTGCCTTTATCGAGAAAACATGTCCAAAAGACGCCGCTATAAAAGCATCGGCTGCAGAGCAAATTGATAAAACATAACCAAACCCCATCATAATAACGGGAGCAATTACTTCGTTATGTGCTACTGCATCCAGTACATTCCGATCAAAAAACGTTTGAAATACACTTGCTAAAAAAGCACCAATCAATAAATACTTACCAGTATCAAAAAACTCATCTACAGTGTGATTCATAACATCTTTCCAACTCTTTTTTTCGCTTGTTTGAACTGAAACCTCTACGTCTTTTAAAACATTTCTTTCGCGATAGCAATAATACACAATTAGACCTATGAATAGAGCAACTAGAATTGTTATCCCAAAGCGTGCATATACAACGTAATCATTTTTTTGAAACGCATATACAGTAGATAAAAAAACGACTGGATTCATAATGGGTGCACTCAGTAAAATAACAATGCCTACATGAAGTGGTAACCCCTTTTGAATGAGCCTTCTTACAATTGGTATAATGACACATTCACACATTGGAAAAAGAACTCCCACAAATACTGCTGGAATCATTGCAACAATTGGAGATTTCGGCATTACTTTTTGAATCATATCTTCCGTCACAAACACTTGAATAAATGAAGAAACAATTACCCCTAATAAAATAAAAGGTATTGCTTCAAAAATGATACTTAAAAATACCGTATTCACATTCAACCATTCCTGCGGCATATTTTTGTGCAAATTTACTAGACTTGTAAAATCTACAAAAAATAATAAAAAGAGAAACATAGTGATAAGAGCTATGCCTGCTAATTCTTTTGAAACTCTATTAAAAACCAACCTTCTCGCCTCCATTTTATTTATATGTAAGCATGTGCTTGTCCAAATGCTTCATACTACAGCACAAATTTTATAGTTTATTTCTATTCTTAAATCGTAATCATTATGATTTATTATTGATTTTTCCTTTCCCATCATTTATTATAAAACGTAATGATTACGATTTAAAGGAGAGATCATTTCATGAAAAAAGTACCTATCACTGTATTAAGTGGTTTTTTAGGATCTGGAAAAACTACCTTACTACATCATATTTTAACTAATAAGAATAACTTAAAAGTAGCTGTTATCGTTAATGATATGAGCGAAGTAAACATTGATGCATCTCTTATAAAAAAGGGTGGTTTTTCACGTACGGAGGAAAAACTAGTAGAAATTCAAAATGGCTGTATTTGTTGTACACTACGAGAAGATTTAATGATAGAAGTGAATCGTCTTGTTGAAAATGGTGATATTGACTATATTATTATTGAATCTTCTGGCATAAGTGAGCCTATTCCAGTTGCTCAAACGTTTACTTATACAGACGAAGTTCTTAACATTGATTTAACGAAAAATTGCCGCCTCGATACGATGGTTACAGTTGTAGATGCAAATAGATTTTGGGATGATTTTGCAGACGGAGAAAGTTTATTAGACCGAAAACAAACAATCGATGAAAATGATACCCGGGAAGTTATTGATTTATTAATAGATCAAATTGAGTTTGCAAACGTAATTATTCTTAATAAGATAGATTTGCTAGAAAAAGAAGATGTGATAGAGCTTCATCATTTACTAAAAAAATTAAATCCTAATGCAAAAATTCTTGAAGCTTCGTTTAGCAAAGTATCATTACAAGAAATTTTAAACACAAATCTATTTAATTATGAAGAAGCTAGTCAATCGGCCGGCTGGATACAAGAATTAAATAGTGAACATCATACACCGGAAACGGAAGAATACGGTATCAATTCCTTTGTTTACCGTCGCAAATATCCTTTCCATCCCGAGCGCCTTATGAATTGGCTAGAAAAATGGCCTTTAGATGTTGTAAGAGCGAAAGGATTCTTCTGGCTCGCATCTCGTAATAATATGATAGGGCTTCTATCTCAAGCAGGTTCCTCTATTACAATTCAAGGAGCCGGTGAATGGATAGCCGCATTACCTGAAACTGAAAGAAATCAAATGATTGCAGAAGAACCAGAAGTATTAAAAAACTGGGACGAGCGATATGGAGATCGAATAACTGAGCTCGTATTTATCGGTATTGATATGAATCGTTCTGTGATTGAACAATCATTAGATGATTGTCTATTAACAGAAAAGGAAATGGAACAAAAGTGGAATACATTTATTGATCCTATTCCGGCTTTTACTTATACTTCATAATAATTAATAAAAGGCTTCAGTAGAATGAAGCCTTTTTATTTTATAGCACTCTTATTTAATAGGTTTGCTTTAATTATAAATACAACTGTACTTAAAACAATTAATATAGCATATACGATACCAACTACATCACCTATTTTTTCTAAGCCGAGCGGTAATATTATAGTAGCAACTCCGACTATATAAGAAAATGCTCCTGAAAGCTTCGCTAATTTATTTTTATCTCCAACAAACGTTTCTTCTTGATATCCTGCTAGCAAAAACAACCTCTTTTTCACATGTATTTGATACCCTAAAAAAATGATAAGTAACCCAACAAATAAACAAACTAAAAATCCAGCTAACATCTCCTTCCCCTCCTCTACAATATTTTACTGCACATAAAAAAGTTTTTAATGAGAAATTTCAGTTTATTAACAAGTCATTCTGTGATATATTGCATATTGTATTCAATTTGTATTTGTAGAAAGGAGAATTTTAGATCATATGGATTCGAATCGATTAAAAGGAATTATAATGGTCATAATCGGTGCTTGTTTATGGGGCTTGTCTGGTACAGTAGCACAACAACTTTTTCAATATGACAATGTTTCAACCGAATGGTTAGTTACGATCCGTTTACTTATATCTGGAATTATTTTGCTCATTATTTCCTCATTCGGAACGAGAAAAAAAGAGATATTTGGCATTTGGAAACAAAAATCTGATGCTATTAAAATGATTTTGTTTGGTCTATTCGGTATGCTTGCTGTACAGTATACGTATTTCGCTTCAATTAAAGAAGGAAATGCTGCCGTGGCAACATTATTACAATATTTAGCTCCTATATTCATCACTGTATACTTACTTTTCAAATGGAACGTTCGTCCATCAAAAATTGATTTCATTTCAATTACCCTTTCATTAGTAGGCACTTTTCTCTTACTAACAAACGGGTCTGTTCATAACTTGGCTGTTTCTACACCAGCTATTATTTGGGGTGTTTTATCTGGATTATCTCTCGCTTTTTATAGTTTATATTCAAAGGAATTGTTAGAAAAATGGTCTTCCTCCGTTATCGTTGGATGGGGCATGATTATTGGGGGTATTGGTGTAACGATTGTACACTTTATTTCTACAAACGAATTCATTTTATTATCAACTATGAAATATGTAAAACTAAGTACCCTACCGCTCATCACATTTGTCGTCATTTTCGGGACACTTATTGCCTTTTATTTATACTTAGACAGCATAAGATACCTGACTCCGAAAGAAACAACATTATTTGGTTGCACAGAACCACTCGCAGCTATTATTTCTTCTATACTTATATTGCACGTGCCATTTCAATCTTTTCAGTTATTAGGCGCTTTTTGTGTCATTGTAATGGTGCTCATCTTAAGCCAAAAGCCGGATGAAGGGAAAGAAAAATTAAAGCTTGTTCATGCAAAAAAGGAAAATATACAATGAAAGGATTGAATTCACTATGCCTGTCCCTCAAAATTATAAAAAACCAGGAAGAATTTCAGCAAAATCACTCGTTTTAAATCAACTACAAAATTGGATTATTGAAGGTGTACTGAAGCCCAATGAAAAAATTAATGATGGGGAATTGGCTGAGGCACTAGGAGTAAGCAGAACACCTGTAAGGGAAGCACTTCAAATATTAGAGCTTTCTGGATTAGTGGAAATGGTACCAGGGCAAAAAACGAAAATTGCTCCTATTAAGTTAGACGACGTATCTATCATTTATGAAACGATGGCTGGTCTTCACTCTATTATAGGAAAGCAAGCTCTTCAAAACATTACAGACGTTGATATTCAACTACTTTCTGAAATAAATGATCATTTTCAGCACTCTATAGAGAAAAAAAACGCAAAACAAGCTTTAGAATTAGATATACAATTCCACAATACAATTTCTTCTATTGCTAAAAATCAATATATTGAACCCTTTCTAGAAAATATGCAACTTCACGTTTTACGTCTTGAATATTTGTTTTTCCAAAACTTTGTTCCAGCAAGTCAATCTATTGAAGAACATCACTCTATCATTCAAGCATTGCAGAAGCAGGACGAAAAACAAATGGAACAAATAATGACTCAAAACTGGCTCCGTCCCATGAAAGAAATACAAAAAATAATTTCTACGAAATAAAAAGAGAGCTGGTTACACAAAATCGTAACCAGCTCTCCTTTTACTAATCTATATAGCTACGCCTGAATATTTGCATAATCTTCCATATCTTCGTACTCTTTTTCCAATTCCTCTAAAGACAGCTCGTATAATTGTCGGTCGCGAATCTTAAACACACCTGCTCCAATTAACTCATCAATTAAATGCCTCTTACGATTTTCAACAGCAAAACGGAGTTGACTACTCATCTTTTAAAAAACTCCTTTCTACGATCATTGAAAATGATAATCTTTATCAATTACCACTTTTGATTATAAAAGATGACTCTTTATAAGTAAAGTAATTTCATGAAATATTTACCTTGCAAAGTATTTGTGGCCACATTATATATATGTATGCCGTGCAAAAAATGTTATGACACTTTTTCTTATCCTTTTTCTTTCATACTTTGCAAGTTGTCTCATCATGATGAAATTCACCATCTATTTCTACTTGAATGGTGACATGTTTTACATGAAATTTCTCCTTTAATACATACGTAGCCTCTTTTAATACACTTTGCGTTTCATTCCCTTTAATAATAAGATGACATGTTAATACTTGAAAATCTGATGTGACAGACCATATGTGCAAATCATGAACTTCTTTGACAATCGGAATATTTAATAACGTACTTTTTACCTCTTCAACATTTATGTGCTGTGGTGCACCTTCCATTAATATATGAACCGTATCACGTGTTACACGCCATCCACTAATAATGACTAAAATAGACACAAGAATACTAGCAATCGCATCTGCAGCAGTCCATCCGAAAAATTTAATAAGTAACGCAGCAATAATCGCTCCGACGGAACCCAATAGATCGCCTAGTACGTGTAAGAAAGCACTTCTTAAATTCAAATTACCTTTCACATCTCCGCCTCTCATTAATATCCAAGCTGATAAAATATTAATAAGCAGACCAAGGACTGCAATAATGAGCATCCCATTACTAGCAATCTCAACTGGTTCTTTAAAACGACGGATTGCTTCAATAAAAATGTATACCGAAATGACAATAAGAACGACACCGTTACATAATGCTGCTAACATTTCGACTCGCTTATATCCATATGTTTTCACAGTAGTTGCTGTTTTTTCTCCGAGCTTAAACGCAAGTAAACTTAAAGCTAAAGATACTGCATCACTTAGCATATGCCCCGCGTCAGATAGTAGTGCTAAGCTATTTGTTACAAATCCACCAATAACTTCTGCAATCATAAAACTTGTTGTTAGTAGGAAGGCAATTAGTAACGCCTTTTTATTTTTTGAATGACCATGATCATGCGAATGTCCCATACTTATACTCCTTTAAGTACAATATCTGTATGTTAGTATGAAACAAACTCCCCATCTTTATCCCGAATCGACTGATTGTAAACGCCCGCTTCCTCTGTATACACACTTCGCTATTTTTTAGACAATCCCTTTTTCTCAAATAAAACAAGACTACTTCTTTTTTATTTTCATATTGTTTACTAATGAAAGAATTTTAAGGAGGTTACTTAAATGAAACGTTTATTTCTCTGTATGGAACGTGAACTTGTTGTAGTGAAAGAACAATATGATAACTATGAAACGACTTACCACTTACAAAATATGCAACCTACCTGTATCGCTGTTGATCCGTTCCACCCAAACCGTGTATATTGCGGAACATTTGGACGAGGTCTATGGTTAAGTGACGATAGCGGGGATTCATGGAGACCAATTGGAGATTCTTATCGTTACTTTGATTTCCCTAAAGAAGATGGTATTTTACACTCCTCTATCACTTCCATAACAATAAGCTCAAATGAACAAGTGAACGGATATGGGGTCATTTATGTCGGCACAGAACCGAGCGCTTTATTTCGCTCTGAAAATGGTGGTGAAACGTGGACTGAACTTAAAAATATGAAATCATTATTATCTTCTTATACGTGGGCTTTCCCGCCTAGACCTTTTACCCATCACGTACGCTGGATTACAGTTGATCCAAACAACCCTAATACAATACACGTTTCAATCGAAGCTGGTGCTGTTATTCAAAGTAATGATAAAGGGCATACATGGATTGATAAAAAATTCGGTGCTCCTATCGATGCTCATCAATTACTTATGCACCCTGAAGCACCAAATCGTCTTTATGCATCATGTGGTGACGGATTTATGGGCGGACCTGATCGTGCTTATCTTGAAAGTTATAACAATGGAAACAGCTGGATCTCATGTAGTGAAGGACTTGAACATCATTATTTATACAGCATGGCAATTGATCCAGCTGATTGCAATACGATTCTCGTTTCAGCTGCACCGAGTGCTGATCTGGCTCATCACCGTATCCCTTATGAATCTTATATTTATCGAAAAACGAAAGATACTCCGTTCCAGCAAGTACAACAAGGACTACCATCTGCAATCGGTACAGTCATTTCGATGTTTGCGACAAACAAGGCTGAACCACATACGTTTTACACGTTAAATAACAATGGCGTCTTTCAATCCAATGATAGCGGCGAATCGTGGGAACAACTAAATATTCCGTGGAAAGATGAATATAAAACGCAGCATCCGCATGCATTGCTCGTTACTAGTTCTTAACGAAAAAAAGACTGCCTAAATGGTTTTAGGCAGTCTCTTTTTTATTTCTTTAAATCAATGACAATATCATCTAACACAATATCTTTACTCTTCGCTTCTTTTTTCGGCACTTCTATTTTCTTCTCTTTCCCATTCACATACTCTACTCCACCATGATTTTCAGGTGTATGTACTCGCAAGTGCACGCGAGGTGTAACGATAAGCTTTGTTGCATTTTCGTTTAGTTTTTGGAAGGTGGCACTCCAACTACTTTTATGTGGCTCTGCTACTGTACTACTTCCGCCATTTCCTTCACCAGTATAATGATTTCCTAAATCATCTTTTATTTCTAACTCAACATCCGCACTATCCCATATACTTCTTAACGCCTTAGATTCTTCCTGATTGAAAAAAACGATAAAGGACATCGGGGTTACTTCCATTTTGTTTATATTTACTTTTATTAATTCATTTTCAGAAACCCCATTAACCTTTACTTCCTTACTATCCATTGCTTTTAAACTAAGTGCGAAATTCCAGTTCCCCTTTATTACATTACCTTCATAATCCAACTCAATTGCCTCTATATCCCACCAAACATTTGCAACATCTAGCCTTTCATTACTATGACCACTCATCGTAATCATACCTACATATTTTCCCTCTCCAACTTTTGTAACGCTCGAACCACCTCCCCCACCATTAAAGCCCTTAACTTGCGGACTTCCAAATAGGAACGGTTTCTCACCTAAATCTTTATCACTCTCAATAGAATAAGTAATTGTGATTGTTCTACCATCGAACACAGCATCATTAATTGTAACCTTAACTCCATTACTCTCTCTCGTCATATTCAACTCAGTCGAAAACTCTTTATAATTTTCATATAACCCTGTTCTACCATTATCTAAAAATCGGAATATGTCACCGACAATTGGCAATCCCCCCGCATATGTAGGAAAACCGATACCAAGAGTTGCAACCGATAATCCTACTAAAATAGATGCAGCAACGACACCCTTCTTCCAACTTTTCATCTTTTTCTTCGTACGTATCGATTGTTTTACATTTCGTTTTACTTTTTCCTTTTCAATTTCAGAAGCCTCAATTTCTTCTAGTTCTTTTTCGTCTATATCAATATCATTTAATAGTTCATAAATGTCCTTCATATTGCACTACCTCCAAAACTAATATTCGTAGCATTTTGTTGTAGTTTCTTTTTCCCCCGGTACACTCGATTATCAATTGCTGCCCGAGTTAATCCTAACTTGTCACCTATTTCCTCTGTCTTCATACCAAGTAAATATTTCATAATGAACACCTTTCGATCTAGCGCTTCTAATTGATTAATGAGCTTCAATAATTCTTCCCTATCTTCCATAACGATTAATTCGTCTTCTGCTGATTTTTCTGTACTGATATGAAACTCATCTGAAATGATTTCTACTTTTTTAGTCGATTTCCGGTAATAATCAATTGCTTTAAACTTCGCAATCGCTGCAATCCACTTTTTAAAATCACTCGGCTTTCCATGGAATTTATTTGCGTTATTCCAAATAGAAAGAAATATATCGTTTATACATTCCTCTATGAGTCCATCATTTTGAATTGGAAGTAGAACTTTATGCGTGATCCCCTTTATGAGTGGTAAGTATGTATCGACAACAAATTCTAACGCGTCTTCTTTTTGCCGCTGTAATCTTTTTATAAAATTTTTCTCATTTGATTTCATGTAGCGATTCCCCTTATTGTTTTGTAAAAGCTTTTACACCCTATATAACGTCTGAGAAAATTTTTTCTCTCATCTTTTTTATTTTTTGTATGTAATGGAATACTTTCCCTTAGCCATTGTCTCACATAACTATGCGCTCAAAGAAAATTTTCTCAAGTCTGGAATTTAATTCATGTAGTACACTATTTATATAGTCATTTTTTAACTTGGTGTACATTTTATTTCGTTAATCTACTATTTTAATTTAGGAGATGAGATATGTATGTGTGGAATTACAGGTTGGGTAGATTGGAAGGAAGACCTTTCAAATCAACATGTTATTTTAAAAAAGATGGCAAATAGTATCCAGCATCGTGGTCCAGATGCTGAAGGATTTTGGTTTTCACCTCGCGCAGCTTTTGCACACCGCCGATTAATCGTAATAGATCCTAAAGGAGGAACGCAGCCAAAAACATTTCGTGCTGGTGATTATACGTATGCTCTTACTTATAATGGAGAAATTTATAATTTCCGTGAACTTAGAGAGCAGCTTCAAAAATGTGGGCATGCATTTGAAACCCATTCAGATACAGAAGTATTGCTACATGCTTATTTAGAATGGAAAGAAGACTGCGTACGACATTTAAACGGAATTTTCGCTTTTGCCCTATGGGATGATCAGAAGCAACAATTGTTTTTAGCACGAGATCATTTAGGTGTAAAACCACTCTTTTTTACAGAAAGAAATGGCAGTATTATTTTCGGCTCTGAAATTAAAGCATTATTAGCACATCCATCTGTCCCTGCTGAAATTGATGCGGATGGAATAAATGAAATATTTGGATTAGGCTTATTTCGCACTCCAGGATGTGGCGTCTTTAAACATATTCAAGAAGTACGTGCTGGACATTCTATAACATTTACACGTCATAAAAAAGTAGTTACGAAGTATTGGAATTTAGAAAGTAAGTTCCATACAGACTCTATAGAAGATACATCTTCGCATATTTTATCTATTTTACAAGATACAGTAAAAAGACAATTAATTGCCGATGTTCCTCTCGTTTGTATGTTATCAGGCGGATTAGACTCTAGCGGTATTACTGCACTTGCGGGTAAAGAATTTGCTGCTGAAAATAAAACACTTCATACGTATTCTGTTGACTTTGTAAATAGCGCAAAAGATTTCGAACTGACATTTGCTCGCACTGGTTTAGACGCACCTTGGGTAAAACGCGTTTCTGAACATGTCGGGACAGCGCATCATGATATTATTGTGAATGCTGAAGAATTGGCAAATCACTTATTCGTTCCCCTTCATGCAAAAGATTTACCGAGTGCTGGTGAAATGGAAACTTCACTATATTTACTATTTTGCGAAATGAAAAAAGATGCGACCGTAGCTTTATCCGGCGAATCGGCTGATGAAGTATTCGGTGGATATCCTTGGTTTCATCAAGAAGAACTACTATATGTAGATAAGTTTCCTTGGCTAACAAATTGGAAAAATACATCTCCTCTTCTACTAAATGAAGTAAGTAACCAATGTAATCTAGAAGACTATATTGATACACGATTCCAAGAAGCGATACTTGAAGTACCTACTCTTGAAGGCGAAAGTAAAAAATCCGCGAAACAACGTCAAATGTTTTATTTATTTTTAACAAGATTCCTTCCTTTCTTACTTGACCGTAAAGATCGCATGAGTATGGCTGTTGGATTTGAAGTTCGTGTACCGTTTTGCGATTATAGATTAGTTGAATATTTATGGAATGTTCCTTTCAACATAAAAAGTATTGATAATATTGAAAAAGGCATTTTACGTAGAGCACTCCAACCAGCTTTACCTGACGATGTACGCAATAGAAGAAAAAGCGCTTATCCAACTTCACAAGATCCACACTACTTACAAACAATCCGTAATTTAACACTTGATATGTGTAACAATAAAAACAATCCTATTTTCTCACTTATTAACCATTCCATCTTACTTTCAATTGCTGATCAAAGTAATAAAGAGATTAACAATTTTGAGGCAAGAAGTGCCATGGAGTATATGCTACAAGTAAATGAATGGTTAAAAACATATCACATCCATATTGCTTAACAAAAAGGAGTTCAAGGATAAAAACCTTGAACTCCTTTTATATTAATTAGCACATTGTTTATTATCAGTATCAATAGACCATCCAATAATCGTGGCACAGTCTCTACCTTTCCACTGCAGTACATTTGTTAATACTGGCTCAATCTGCAAGCTATTTCCGTCGTGTAATATTTCTACTAAAGATTGATCATCATCAAACCTTCGTTTGTCACACTCTAAAATACCGTCCGTTGCCATTACAATGTGATTCATTCCTTTTTCTAATCCTCTTACACCTGACGTAAAGCAAGGTGTATTTGCTGCAAATATATTTTTCCTGCCAATATATTCGTAATTTTTCCGTTTATTTAATCGTCCTTTTCCATTTTTCGTTTTCTCAGAATAGAATAAATACGCGAAACAATCACCAACTGATAACCAATATAAAAATTCGCCTTTTCGTAAACAAATTAAGCAAGCGAGTTCCTCATCATCTTGATCACACTTTTTAATAAATAACTCATCTGTAAATAACGCTAATAAGTACATATGTGTATGATGAAAAGCTAAATGTATTGGATATGAGAATAACTCTTTTAGTTTTTCTTTTCTTTCCGAAATCGCTTCTATTATATAATCTATATTTTTTGTTTTGTGATGTGTATCAAAAATCATAACAAATTCAAATTGTAATTCAGGATCCCACCAAGCTAGCACCGCATCTCCTCGTTCATATGCATCACTCTCTTGATTCCCCCCATATACGCCGACTGAAAGAGGACCACATTTTTCAACATGTATTTCATCTACATACATCTGTTCATGACTAATCCATTTGAATGTATTCACAGCTATCATCCTCTCTCTTGCTAAATGTATACCTTTACACATAGATTACCTTATATTTCAATAAAAATAAACTTTTTCAACATTTTTTATCCAAATAAAAGGATTTTATTTCTAAAACAACGAATATATCTTACTATACGATATAAAAAAGGGGATTTATTATTATGAACAACATTAATCAACATTGGGAGAGCATTTATTATCACTTACGATACGAATACGAGGACAACCTTTCCCACCAAGCAATTCGTATTTTACAAATCGTTTCTCGTGAGAAAGATATAACAATTGGAAAAGTCGCTACTGAGCTTAGTCTTTCTCATAACACAGCGTCTGAACACATAAAGCGCCTTATTCAAAAGGGCTTCATCATTAAAGAGCGAAATAAAAAAGATGAAAGAGTTGTAAACCTTACATTAACAATTGAAGGAATTGAAGGATTAGAAAAACATACTTTACTAGATAAAGAAAAGATAAAAATATTAGAATCACAGTTATCAAAAGAAGAACAACAATTAATTGAAAAAGCATTTTCGTTATTAGCGAAGGAGGCAAAATATGCATTTCCTCGTTAAAGTAATCGTTTCGGCACTTATTATCGGCGTTATCACTGAAGTCGCTAAACACTACAGTACGATAGGTGGCTTTATTGCTGCCCTTCCTCTCGTGAGTTTACTTAGTCTATTTTGGATTTCATTCGAAGGCGGAAATAAACAAGAATTGAGTCAATTTGCTTTAGGGGTATTATATGGATTCCCCGCATCAGCACTACTATTATTTATCGTCTATATTGGTTTGAAAAATTCATTTACACTTAGTACATCTGTCCTACTCGGTATAGGTGTTTGGTGTATCGTTTTTGCTTGTCAAAAATTATTTCAAGCTTAGGAGGAATTAACATTCATAAATTTGTAGAAATAATGGGGCAAAATATAGAAGTACATATAAAAGGAATTGGTAAACAAACTGTAGTCATTCAAACTGGAATGAGTTGCTCATTTTATGATTGGTTTCCTATTATAGAAAAGCTTTCAGAGCACTTTACAGTCGTTTCATACCATCGCCCAGGTTACGGAAAAAGTGATTTAGGCAATCAGCCGCGTACAATAAGGCAAGTTACAAAAGAGCTACATATGTTACTAAACAAACTAGCTATTCAAGATCCATTCATTCTAATCGGTCATTCCTATGGAGGATTATGTGCACAACATTTTGCGATGTTACATGAAGATAAGCTGCAAGCACTTATTTTAGTTGATTCTACTTCGATGAACTTACACCGTTTAGATGAACTTCATTTACCAATTTCTGATCAAACTGATTCTGATGATGTTTGGTTTCAAAAATATAATATATATTCCAAAATGGATGTAGACACACTTTATAATGAACTAAAACCTATGCTCACCGATCAATCAAAACAGCAAATTGAATTCTCTACCTCGTCTTCATTATATAAAGCGACAGCTTCTGAACTATCGGAGTGGAAAAACTGTGCTCTCTCACTAAAAGAGCTATGTAAAACATTAGAAATACCATTAATCGTTATCGGTAGAGATCCTCAATATTCTATTACTCAATTGACTAATGGCGGCATGCCAAAAGAGGAAGCAACACAACTTGAAGCAATGTGGCAAGAACTAATTCACGAACAATTACACCTCTCAACTAATAACCAATATATTCTTGCCGAACATGCTAGTCACGGTATAGAAAATGATCGACCAGATGTTATTATTGAAGCGATTCATTTCTTACAAATCAAAAAAGGAAGCAACTAAAGCTGCTTCCTTACTTATCTATTCATAATCTTCTTCATCATCGATTTCTTCGTAATATGAACTCCCATTACTTACATATATAGGGCCATTCGCAACATCAATACGTAGTACCCACGCCCATGGCACAGCTAAACGTTTATGTATCGCTCGCCAAAAGCTCATTGATTTTCTTTCGTACTCCTGGAACTCCTGAAGTAACTCTTTGTAGGAGGAACCGTCTAACTGAATATTTGCTTCTAACAAACGAGAATGGGCATAGTACTGTAACTCTAGTTCAGCAGCAATTTCCATTTCTTCTTCCGTTGCCATACCAATAATTGTTCCATCTTCTGGTGCAATTTCATATACGTTTTGAACTTCAATAAGCCCTTCTTTCTCTTTCTCAAACATGTAAACAGCCTCCTTTAACATATATTTTTTATGTTACAAAGTCATACTTCTACAATAACTTCTCTCTTTCCTCTTTTTTTGATAAACTTTTACAAAATATTTAACCGATGACCTGTTTTCTCTATTCTTTCAGCAGAAATGAAACGATTTTTATCAAAATTTAATTGATACACATCAGGCATATGAAGTGTTTTCCAAAACTCAAGATCATATTTCGAATTAAAATAATTCATGAGTAATACCATAATATTTCCATGCGTACCTATTACAATCTTCTTACCTTCATATTGTTTTAATATATTTTGCATACATATTACAGCACGCCTTTGTGCGACATCATTCGATTCTCCGCCTTCGTATGCAAAACTCCAATCTTCCCACACATTCTGCATAGCATCATTAAAATTTGATACCAGCTCTGTGCTCAATAATCTTTCACGCAAATCTTCTTCTGTTTGTATTGATAATTTATATGTATTCGCAATTCCTTGTACAGTTTGGATTGCTCTTTTGTACGGACTAGAAATAACAACATCAACATGTTTATCTTTTAATAAATGCGTTACATTCTCTGCATCACAGTGCCCTTTTTCAGATAAAGGTCGTTCCCGTTCTTCTTTTGTATATGTAGAATGGGCATGGCGAACGAAATATATTGTTGTCATTTTTCAACCTCCTTTCTTATTTTCAATCTATATTCAATAATATGATTGGAAAATCCTGTATTAAAAAAGAGCGCTTTTCATAATCGCCTTTTGTTTACATAATAAAATTATTTCATTATAATTTATTTCTGAATTCCTCACTTATGACAATATCTCGAATAAAGTAATCCATATTACTTAGAAGTTTTTCAAATGCTTTTTCACTCAAATTGTTCATCATAAAGACAATCTCAATCTTATTCCCTTTTTTATCAGTACCATAGAAACTATTTGTTAATACAAATGCCGTAGAACCACCTTTCTGTCCAGCAAATTCGAACATACCCTCTCCTACGGTTCCTTTAAATATATTCTCAATCTCACCTTGCATTTGTGGTGTAAAATAATTTCTGCTATTTATCTTTTCCAGTAAACTCATGTAATCCTTCGCATTTGCACCTATAAACCGATCTGACCAAATACGCTGAAAGTCCATATCGGCTTTTAACGATATCTCGCGTTTTGTCCATTCTTTCTCGTCTTTCATCCATTCATGTATTTGCCATACATGCTTAACATATTCATCATTAGACATATTACGTAGCTTGTCCAATGCTTTATTTTGAGGAATATGCAGTTCTTTTTCAACATAGCCCCTCATATATAATGCCCCTGTATACGTTGGATAAAATTCATCGTGACTATTTAAGCCTAACTCTTTCAAACTTTCATTTATCCGCGCTGCTCCAAGCTTGTCCAATAAATATGATGCATTCGCATTCGAACTATAATGGATCATTCCTTTCACTACTTCTTCTAAAGAAGTTTGACCACCCTTCACTAACTCTTTAACTTTTACATCATCTATCCATGCAGGGTGTGCACCACCATCAGTATTTTTCACATAGTATTTTTCTAATTCTTTCAATGAAATTTGCTCGTCTTTTCTTATTTTCCCTTCAGCTACTTGCTTAGCATATTCAATTGCTATAACGATTTTCGACATACTTGCTAGCGGTAGTTTTTCTTTTTCATTTATTGATGTCAATGTTTCACCATTTCTTTTAACAATTAAAGAAGTTGTTTTATCATCCTTATGTTCTTTTATGTAATTTAGCACATAATTAGAGTCTTCTTTGGAATTGACATATTCCTTCACTGAAAAGAAAGCTATACAGCCTACTATAGTAATTCCAGCTATAATTCCAACAACTTTTAATCCCCTCATGATACTCCCCCTAAAATAAACATATTATATATTATACTAAATAAATTTCCCTTTTTAAGTAATAATTAGATTATTTATACAAAACACTTCTTTTTTTAAACAACAAAAAAACATGCCTTCATTAGGAAAGCATGTTTTGTGATATTCTTCACATTGTTTAGTTGAAAAATTTTACTTACCATGATGTAACATTAAATCACTAAGTTCTTCTTCAATGTGATTTAATTTCGCAACGCCTTCTTTCCATTTATGAATATAACGTGAAACCCCAACAAAAAACAAAACAATAATTGTGGAAAGAATAATACCATATACGATTGCTACAGTACTCATAGTTACACTTCCTTATAATTAGTAATGTGGTTATTAGTTATATTTTTATTATAAACCTTTTTCTTTCAAAATACTTCAATTTCAACTTTTTGTAACAAAATTGATTTTTCTAACATTTCGTTCGTAAAAATGGCATATTTTTCACAAATTATACAAAACTTCACCATATGTACTATTACCATATGAGTTATATTATTAAATAGAATAAAGGGGATGATTACTATGACGACTTGGTTTATTGTAATGTTAGTTGTATTTGGAGCATTTAAAATTATCGTTTCTAGCCTTCCTAACACTGTTATTGAATCCATTATTAGCAAGTACGAAACACATCCACAACTTGAAGAAGAGAATGTGACTATTACAATTCACGGAAATAACGTAGAAGGCGAACAGAAATCAAAAATTATTCATGATTTTAACGAAGGTTTATTTTTAGATCGCTATTATGCACCACCCCATAATGAAGGCACTCCTTTAATTATCCATGCAAAACGTGGTAAAAAAGATTTCACATTTTATATTTACAGTCATGAAGAGCATGTTGATGTTGTAAAACAATATAAAAAGAAGGTAGTTGCTTATAGTTTACGCTCTAAAAATCTTCAAAATAGTGATATGTTCGTGTCAGCTGATTTAGCTTAATACTCATATATTAGAAAAAGGAATCCACGAAATATGGATTCCTTTTTTCTCATTTACTGAAAAATAAGCTCTGTCTTTAAACTATCTTTCGGTAACAACCAGCCTTTTTTCTCTAAACCCGCCATTAATAATTCCCTTTGTTTTGTCGCAATACTTTCTTCATTTGTTTTAAATGACACTTCTATTACGAAGTCATCTTCTAATTTCCCAGTATTACTTAATGGCCAAATTTCAATATTTGCTTTTATGTTTTCAAACTCTCCTGTATATCGCTTCATTAATACAGGACCGTAAATACGGGAATTCTTTAACATCTCTTCTCCCCAATTTGTATACAACCATTTGTTCATTTTCCCTGGTAATTTTTCTATTAACATGTTTTGAGCAGCTTGTTCATTTGGTAAATCAAGTATCCCATATCCTTTAGCACTGTAGCTTTTCTTATTTGAAATGCTTAATGTTTTCTTCTCAAATCCCCAATCTATTTCCGCCTCATAACTATCCGTATTACTATCGAATCCTTCTTTTTTAGCTACTTCTAGTGCATCTTGAATTACACCATTTTGAATAGGATATCTTTTTTTATATGTTAGTTCAAAATCTTTACTAAATTCTTTCTTTCGAATTCTAGCAAACCAACCTTCATCATTTAAACTTTTATTCGCAGTATCTAAAAATTGCACTTGTATTCTTTCATATTTTGTACCAGCCTGGAAATGTTCTAGCACCTCTTGCTTCATCTCTTTGTTATAACCTAATACTTGTTCTGGCTTTAATAATAACTTCACTTCAAAACTAGGTTTCATTGGACTAGCAGTAAACCCTTCCTTAACGTTATAAAGGAAACAACAAAAGAAAATGCTTACGAATACAAATACTTTTTTCATATACCTATCCCCTTTGTATTTTAAATGACTTCTATACGTTCCATTGCAAGTGAATATACATTTTCATATCCTGCTGTACTTAGCTTTTGTTGTAATCGATCTGTATCCTCTTTCAAAGCGTGTACTAGCACCGTATGTTCTGGTAATAATGTATTTAACATCTCTTTAACGTCTCTTATACTTTGGTGAACTTTATACGGAACTCGCTTCACCCTACATGTACTCCTTACAGGTTCTTTCATAACTCTTTCTGCAAAACTCCCTTTCGCAATATGCCCAGTAAAAATAACGGAATTACGTTTTTCATTCCGAAGCTGTTCATAGCATAACTGTGCTCGTTTCGTTTGCATATTCGCATCACTCATTACAACTATTCCGTAACTATTTTGCATACTAATGTCATTATCCATCACTATTATGTTTCTTTTTAAACTCTCCATAATCCATTTAAATTCTTCATTATTTTTTATCCAATCTTTATATACGAACATCTCTTCAAATCCAGCCAAAATTTCTTTATCTACTATAAGCGGAAATTCTTTATATCGTTCATATAAATACAATACTATATCTTGCGCCCTACCAAGTTGTGGCAGCGGTAATAATGCTATTCCTTTATTTTGCATAACTCGTTCAATTTCTGCACATAGTTCGTTTACACGTTCATTTTGCGAAACATCATCTGTGTGATAAGCGGCATCCACAATTGCGACTTTTATATTGTGGCCCAATTTCTCAGGTAAATTAGCTCGTAGTATATTAGACTCTGCTGAATAGTCGCCTGAATAAAATACGTATGTATTATACATATCAACTAAAAACCAAACAGCTCCCAATACATGCCCACTATATCCCCATTGAAACCGCAATGTAGGAGTAATTTGTACCCATTCATTTGGATTGCTAATCTCATCAATACATACATAATTTAAATCTTTTATGTGTTGGTCGCTATAAGGTAAATCCCACCCTTGCATCACATTATAGTTTCTCCATTTTTCATAATATAACGGCAGTTGCTCCTTCGTATAACGAGTCGTCCAAATTTTTTTCTTATAGCCATACTTCGCTAATAAAGGTAAACCCATCGTATGATCTTCATGAATATGTGATAAAAATACCGCATCTAGAAATGGAACAGCTTCTCTCTCTATTTTTGGATAACTATCCTCATAAGATCGATTAATACCACAATCAAATACTATTTTCGTCTCTTTATTTTTTACAAAATAGCAGGAGCGACCGTACTCTCCAGCTCCTCCCCATACTTCTACCCTCATCATGCTACCCCTTTTCGTTTTTGCTCCATATGTTGCAGCAGTAATAAGCACATTGTTGTAAGTCCAACAGAAACAACGGCCATCGCCATGCCTATAGATACTTCACCCTGTTCAAATTGAGCAAAAATAAACGTTGCTGACGTTTCTACTGATGGAGGTAATACGAGAAGCGATGCTACTAACTCTCTTATCGAAATTGTAAATGTCATCGCCCATCCAGCAAGAATGCCTGGGATAATAAGAGGCATTATTATTTTTCTAAAAATATAAATATAATTTCCAGAAAAAACACTTCCTGCCTGCATGAGAGAATCATCAATTTGTCCGAGTGATGATTTTACATATTGCACCGTGTAAGGTAAAAACAGAACAACATACGTTACGATAACCATGATTGGTGTATTGTAAATTGACATAGGCATATATGGTGAATTCCAAAATAGAATAAGACCTACAACCATAACGATTCCTGGTACCATATTCGGTAACATACCGCACATATCAAGCCATTTTTCAGAGGTTTTTTTCCCCTTTCGAATCATAAGTGCCAAAAAGACTCCAATCATTACCGCGATAATCGCTGTTACGAGTGAAAAAAGAAAACTATTCCATAAAGCCTCTAATCCCGGAGATCCTATTGTAAACAATGCCTCATAATGGCTTGTTGTAAAGTTATTTACATGTAAACCGCCGCCTCTTAATTTTGACAAAGAAGCAATAAGTATAGAAAAGTATGGAATTCCAATTGATACTATTAATAAACCAATTACATACATCCATGCTACAACGCGCGTAAATATAGACAAAGTATATCTTTTAGATTTCACACCTTTTCCACTAACCATTGCATATGAATACTTTCGATTCAATACATTTTGCATATACCAAATAAGCATACAAGCACTAAGTAATAAAGAAGATAATGCTGTTGCACTACTAAAATCAATTGGCCAACTCGAAATAAATTTATGGATTTCTGATGTTAACACGTGGAATCCTATTCTACGTCCGAATGTAGCCGGTGTTCCAAATTCAGCAATCGTCTTTACGAAAATGAGTAAAGCACCCATTACATAACTTGATACTAATAACGGCAATATTATTTTTCTTAAACGATAGAAAAAACTTCCGCCATGAACTGCTGCAGCTTCTTCTTTACTACTCCCAATCTGAAGTAACGTGTTTTTCAGCATGAAATAAAGGAATGGGAATAAATGCAGACTCATAATTAAGACCATACCTCCTAAACTAAAAAACGATGATGAAACTGTCTTTAGCATCGGAAAAAATTGTTCAAAATAGCCGTTAGGTTGCATGAACAAAATCCAGCCCATTGATCCAATATACGGCGGTGTCATAAATGGAATCATAAAAACAATATCTAACTTACTATACTTTCCTACATCTGTTTTGCTCATAATAAACGCCAATGGAAATGCAAATATTGTAGCTCCTATTACAACGAGTACACCTAGAAGCAGCGAATTCAGAAAAATCCCAGCTAATCCACCACTCTGCATCACTTCAAAAGGCTTTAAAAAGTTCCAACTGCTATTTTCATATATACTAGAAAACAAAATAAGAAAAAGGGGAATGACGATTAACATCGCCACAAGCAATAACGCTACCGTCATTCCAACTTGTCTTACTGATACGAATCGATTTACCATGGAATCACCATCTTATTGAAATACTTTCTTAAATTGTTTTCCTATTTCATCTTGCTCTTTCTCAACTGTTTTCCAATCAATATTTAATACTGGAATCTCTTCTACATTTGGTCTATTTTCAGCTTTTATATCTGTTCTACCAGGCAATAAATACGCTTTAGAAACTTGTTTTTGTACATCATCGGATAATAAATAATCAATAAACTCTTTTGCGCCTTCTACATTTTTACTATCCTTCATAATCCCCGCTGCGCGTGGACTAATAACTGTTCCGCTTTTTGGATATACGATATCAACAGGTTCACCCTTTGCTTTTGCGCTGTACGTCATATAATCAACACCCGCAATTACCATATCTTTCGCACCTGTTACAACTGGGTCTAACGCTTCCTGATTTGCTCCTGCTACTGTAACTTCATTTTTCTTAAGTTGTTCAAATAAATTCCATCCATCTTTTCCATTCTTTTTCACATATCCAGTTACAAAGTCTAAAGCTGAACCTGAAAGTGCTGGATCTGGAAGATTCACTTTTCCTTTCCATTCCCCTTTCGTTATATCGCTCCAATCTTCAGGCGCTGTCTTCACATTTTTTGTATTGTACACAATCCCTAATGCTGAAGCACTATACCCGAAATAATGTCCTTTATCATCTGACCATTCAGAACGCAGCTTATCAGCTTGTTTCGCTTCTTTATAAGCTAACGTTTGACCCTCTTTCTTTAATCCTTCCATCGCTGGTAATGATGCAAGTACGACTACATCAACGACTGGATTTTTCTTTTCAGCTTCCATTCTCGCTAAAATTTTACCAGTTGTCCCTTGAAACATTTCCACCTTTATACCAGTTTTCTTTTCAAAGTCTTTTTGAATTTTTTCTGCTAACCCTTTTGGCCCTGCACTATATACAACAATTTTCTTTTCAGTCGTATTTTTACTTTTTGCATCTGCATTGCCTGTCTTTGAACTACACCCTGTTACTACAGCCGAAAATAATAAAGTACATACAAATAAAGACTTAAGCGAACTGAATTTCTTCATATGATTCTCCCCCTATATGATGAATACATTTTTTTGGCACATATAACGATACTGGTTTACCGATGCTTAATTTACTATTGTGATAAGCTGTCCATATTCCGAGTGCCCCCATGTTTACTTTTATTTCATACCGTTCTCCTACATATGTAACGTGCTTAATTTCACCTGTATACATTTCGCACACTTCATTTTTCGTCCAGCTCACATGCTCTGGACGAACCATTTTTTTACCCTCTACAAGCCAATTCGCCTTACCAACAAATTTGGCAACAAATTCATGAGACGGTTTCACATAAATATCTTCCGGTGTTCCTTTTTGTAATACTTCTCCTTGTTTCATGACAATAATTTGGTCTGACATTGACATTGCTTCTGTTTGGTCGTGAGTGACATACAGTGCAGTTAAACCAATGGAATGAACGATATCCATAAGCTCTATTCTCATTTCTTCTCGCAAAATTGCATCGAGTGCACTTAGCGGTTCATCAAACAAAATAAAATGAGGTTTTGTTACAATTGCTCTAGCGAATGCGACACGTTGTTGCTGTCCACCAGAAAGTTCGTGTGGATACCTTTTCTCCATACCTTGCAGGCGAACTCGCTTTATCGCATCTTCTACTTTTTCTCGCAATTGATTCGTTTGCTTTGTAGCTCTTAAACCAAATGCAACATTTCCAAAAACAGTCATGTGCGGCCATAAAGCAAAATCTTGAAATACCATACCGATATTCCGTTCATGAGGAGATGTCTTTATCTTTTTTGCAGCAGAATACATGCACTGGTCTCCAAAATATATTTCTCCCTTATCCGGTTCTTCAAGCCCTGCTATCATTCTAAGTAAAGTCGTTTTCCCACACCCCGAAGGTCCTAAAAGTGTAGTAAATTCCCCTTGTTTCATTACAATCTGCAACGGCTTTAACGCCTGTATTTTTCCAAATGTCTTTTCTAATCCACTAATTGTAATATCCATTGCTTCACCTCTCTCACCTCATTCTTAACCTGCTTTCATTCTATATGGAAGATTTATACTGAATGTTAATGTACTGTAAAGATTAAATTAAAAAACTTCTAATAAACTATTTATTTCTATAGATTTTTTCTATAGTTAAAATAAAAAAGGCGGCAATTCATAATGAATCTCTTAAAATTAGAAATTGTAGTACTTATTAAGAAATACAAAAAGCTTATAATCGTTGCAGAAAAACTTGGCGTTAAACAACCAACTATTACATTTCATATAAAAAGCTTAGAAGAAGAACTCGGTGTATCTCTATTCGAATTACGTTCTGGAAGGTATTTCTTAACAGAGGCTGGTGAGGCTTTGCACCATTATGCTTGTAAAATAGATGCACTTATGAAAGAAGCCAGACGTGTCACGCAAGAGTTTAAAGATTTTCATAAAGGTGCTATAACAATCGGCGCTAGTTATGTACCAGCGACTTATCTTTTACCAGAAGTCGTTCATCAATTTCAATGTGAATTTCCCAATATAAAAATAACGCTACTAGTGAAAACAGCCCCTGAAATTCGAATGATGCTACAAAATCACGAAATCGATCTTGGGATAATTTCCGCTGCTCCATTTGATGAACCACTTTTAAAACAAACGAATATAATGCCCGATACACTTGTTCTTGCCTTTTCCAAAGAACATCATTTTTCAAAGAAAGACAATGTATCGTTACAAAATATCGAAAAGGAACGCATACTATTGCATCGTAATCCATCTACAACGAGAGATTTACTTACACAATGGACGTTGGCGCACAACATTACATTCCAATCTGAAATTGAATTAGACTCATTAGAAACGATGAAACAAATTTTAAAATATGGTAATGGAATTGCCTTTATTTCTAAACTTGCTATCGAGCAAGAAATACAACGAAATGAGCTATGCTATATACCAATCCCTGAATTTGAATTTCAGCGTAACATTTATACGATTCATCATGAGGACAGATGGAATTCTAAAATCATTTCTTTTTTACTACAGAGCATCACTTCATTTGCAACAAAAAATTAAAAGGCTGTCGTTATGCACGACAGCCTTTCAAACTATAAATCTATTTATTTTTCTTTGCCTCAATTTTTGCTTGCGCCTCTTCAGCCTTATCTAATGCTTCTGATACTTTCTTCTCTTTTTCTTTCACTTCATCTATACTATCGACAGCTTTAATAATTTTATCGATTCCTTCTTCTTCTACTTTTCTACGCTTTGCCACTCTTTCATTTACTTTCTCTTCCACATCTTTTGCTTTTTGAAGCATATTCTCTGCATTTGATGTTACAGCTTTTTCAAGTTCAGCATCTTTTTTCTTTTGTAACACTTCATTTGCAATGTCTTTCGCTTCTAAATACTTACCATCTTTTAATGCTGTTGCTCCGTGATCCATTTTCTCAGCAACTTCTTTATATGATTTCGCTTCATTTCCTGATTTCTCTTTTTCTGCTTTTTCGAACCACATTGTTGCATCACTATACTTTTCATCTTTCAATGATTGCATACCTGTTTCAATATATGTGTCATAATTGCTACATCCAGCCATTACGACTAATAGAAAAAGCATAACAAAACTTAATTTTTTCATGCTGTTGTCTCCTTTTCTTTGCAAGCTCACTTTACTTTAACATACATGAAAAAGAGTTTCAAAAACTAAAATACTAATTTAGTCATTTTTATAATGATAAGTCAAATTTTTATTATTTTCTTATTTTTAAGCGGACACATCTACTTGTTTTTTCGCCATATGTTGCTTTACTCCAACTAATACAACTAACAATAACCCTCCGCCTATTGTCATCATAACAATGCTAGTTGGCAACATATCTAATAGTAGTCCATATACAATCATACCAAGTGGTGCGATTGCAGTCGCAATTGTTTCAAGTAGGCCAAACACACGCCCTAGGTAGCTCGGATCTGTCGTTTTTTGCATATGTACTTGCATTGGAATGTTTACAATCATAATTGCTATACCAGTTAACATCATAAAAGCAATATAGTAAATAAAACTTGCTACTTTTGGAATGATAACTAACAACGGAAAGACTGTACATAAACTTAAACCTGCAAACAAAAACAGTCCAGTATAAATAGAACGAAACGGATTATTCACTTCTTTACGCACTGATAAAGCAATCGCTCCCATTAGCATCCCGACTGCTAACATTCCCTCTACAGTACCGAGTTGCTTTGAAGATAAATGCAATGTATGGACGATAATGTACGGAAGTGCAACTGTTAGACCACACGCAAAAAAGTTTACCCACAATGCTATTTTCATTAAACCATATATTTCACGTTGTCTTTTTACATATAAAAAACCTTCTTTTATACTCGTCAAGAAATGCTCTGTACTTTCAGCCACTTCTTTTTTATATAAATCAAATACGATAAATAATTGCAAAATAACCGCTAAAAAGAACGTAATGCTATTCAATAGGAAAAACGATTTAATTGAAAAGAAACCATATACAACTCCGCCAATAATCGGTCCTAAAATATTTGATAAAGAAGCCGCCGTTTGATTTAAAGCACTCGCTTTTTGAATACGTCCTTCATCTACTAAACTCGGAATAGACGAAGTTAATGCAACAGAATAAAAACTTGCACAAATTGATAATAATGCTGCTGAAATATAAATAAAAAGAAGTGATGGCCCAAATATAGTAGCAAGAATAAACATACTAAGCATCGTTAAACTACTTAATAAATCAGTACCAATGACAAGCCATTTTCGATTCACACGGTCTGCTACAGCACCAGCAATTGGGCCACAGATCATCCTTGGAAGTGATCCGCAAACGAGCGTAATTGCAAAACCCATCCCTGAACCAGTAGTCTTTAATACATATAACCCCATTGCGAACGTATAAATACCTGCGCCTAATAAAGACGTCATTTTTCCAATCATCATTAAAATGATATTTCTAGTTGCAATCTTCATTCTTGAATCATGTTTTCCTATACTTATATCTCCCATTTTTGACTCTCTCCCCTTAAAAGTTAAATTGTGTTAAACTTATTATATAATCAACTTTCCAATTTTCACAACAAAAAGTTAAATACAATTAAACTTTTTAAATATAAAGGAGCAATAATATGGCAACTCTCGGTGAAAAAATTAAAGCATTACGAAAAGATAAAAAGCTTACGCAAACAGCACTGGCAGGTTCGGAACTGACAAAAAGTATGCTTAGTCAAATTGAAAATGGAAAAGCTACACCTTCTATGAAAACATTACAATATATTGCGGAAAAACTTGAATGTGAAACGAGCTTTTTATTAGAAGAAGATGATATAGAAATGGCAGAACTCATTACAAAAATGGAGCAACTCATAAAGAAAAATAAATGTGATGAAGTATATGAAGCTCTACTACCGATTGTTCAAAAAGAACTACCTTCTACTTTAAATACAGCTCGTTTATACAAACAATTTATAACTGCTGCGGCGATTATGAAAGATTACAGCATTGAATCTTACGTAGAAAAAGCTGTTTCTATTTTTGAAAAATATAAGTTATACCGCGACAGTACAGAAACAAAATTAAAATTATCTTTTGCGATATTCACACGTAAAGAATATGCTGAATGTTTACAACTTATAGCTAGTATTAGAAATGATTATGAAGAGAAACATTTAGAAATGGATCTCATTATACATATCGAGTTATGTTTATATGAAGCCATCATTTTACTAGCATGTGGCGATTATGAAAAATGTGAAAAAACGATATTAGAGGCACTCGCGTTTTCAAAAAAGCATCAAGTGTATTTTAAAACAGACGAATTTTACCGTATTTTATCTTACCAAAAAGTCATTACAGCTGATAAAGAACAATATTTATATTACATAAAAAAATCTGAGCAATTTGCCATCTTTACAGAAGATACTTTATCCGCTGCGATTGTTGATCTTTTAAAGGCTTACTACTACAACACAATTACGAATGAATATACAATTGCATTAGAACATCTAGAACAATTTCGAGAAAAACTAAAAGATGAACCAATTTTTCAAGACGACGGATTGTATTATCTTGAAAAAGGAAAAGCTTTATACGGATTAAAACGTTACGAGGAAGCTTTACAAGCATTGCAACGTGGTATTATACCGGATTATATGAACCATCCACTTGATCAAGCGTGGCTTACAACAGCAGGTGCATATCGTGCACTTTGTTACGTCAGACTAAATGATAAAACAAGAGCTCTTGAAGAAGCAACAAAAGCAAATCAAATTATACAATCTTATCCGGATTCTATTTTCTCTGCATTTATTAAAGAAACATTACAAATAATACAAAAACTTTAAGAACGTCTCAAAATGGTATATTATTCCTCTATTTTTGCAAAGATAATAATGATGGGAGGAATATAAATGAATATACAACGTGCAAAAGAGCTTTCCGAGTCATCTGAAGAAGCCAATGTCAGTTTCCAAGGCATGCCTGTTATGATTCAACACGTCGACGAAAGCAACGAAACCGCCCGCATATATGAAGTAACAAATCCAAAACGCGAATTAACAGTTCCAGTTAATAGTTTAGAGGAAATATAAGAAACGCCACTTCAATTTTTTGGAGTGGCGTTTTTCTTACTTTAGATTATTTACTATAAATTTCTTCTACCCCTCTATTTTACATGGGATGAAAAAAATAAGAATTTTCTACTTCTTTTCTTTTTTTGACCTGCTAAAATACAAACTATGAATCAATTATTCGTACTATATATTAAGGGGGAAAGACAATGAAATCTGATTTACAAAAAAACAAACCTTATTATGCAGTTATATTCACTTCTAATTTATCAAATGATACGAAAGATTATAGTACCGTTGCCGAAACAATGGAGGAACTTGCGAAACAGCAACATGGATTTTTAGGTGTAGAAAGTGCACGAGGTAATTCTGGACTCGGAATAACAATTTCTTATTGGGAATCACTTGATGCGATTGAAAATTGGAAAAAGAACGCCTTACATAAAGAAGCGAAAAAAAGAGGTCGTGAGCAATGGTATGAAAACTTCCACCTGCGTATCTGCCTTGTTGAGAAAGAATTTAAGTTTCAAAGAGGCACAATATAACTATGAAGAAAAAAGTAGCTCTCGTTATTGTTCATGAAATATATGGTGTGAACGACCATATGCATCACGTTACCAACCACTTTACTTCATCTCATATAGACGTATTCTGTCCTAACCTTCTACAATCGCAACATGCATTTCATTATAGTGATGAAGAAAAAGCATATGAACATTTTGTAAATCATATTGGATTTGATTATGGAAAAAAGCAAATTGAAGAATTCATTTCTCATCTTTCTAGTAGTTATACACATATTGGTCTTATCGGCTTTAGCGTTGGAGCTACCGTCTCATGGCTATGTAGTAACAATCCGAAAATAGATTTTATTATCGGATGTTACGGTTCTCGTATACGCGACTATGTTCACATAAAGCCTACATGCGCTACACTACTTATATTTCCTGAAAAAGAAGCTAGTTTTTCAGTATCCTCTTTAATTCAAACATTGCAGCAACAAAATAATCCTTTATTAGAAATAAAACAACTACACGGTGAACATGGATTTCTAAATCCGTACACTAAAAAATATAACTGGCACTCTACAAAACAAGCATACCATTTAATAGATTCATTTCTTGTAAAGTGAAACTTCAATCAGTGGGGGGTGTTCATCCCCCACCTAATCTCTTTTCTTACGTTGAGTTTTAAGATGTGGGTCTTACTGCCCATGCGTGATAAGAACAATCTTATAAAGGAGACTCAAAATGACGCTGACATTACTCTTACTTGTTTTCATACTCATTGCCTTTATCTCAGCGCTAACTATCATTTTTAAAACCGTAAAAAAAGGGATATTTTTCAACCGCCCCTACTTACAATCTATTATCATTTGCATTTTATTTTTTACAAATTGGATCTTATATGTAACAACTTTTTATTCGTTACTCCCCGAGAAAGTTAGCGAGTTCATATTCCTGCCCATTTGGTTTTTCCTTTGTATTTTAGGATTTATCGCTTTTTGGCACGAATGGAGAAATAATCGTGTGTTCTCGATATGTATTGGTTTTCTTTCCTTTATTAGTTTTCTATTTGGGCTGTTGTTGTTAGTTCTTTCGGGGATGTAATAGAAGAAGGAAGAAAAGCCAACTTTCAACTTTTCTTCCTTCTATGTTTACCTTTAGTTTTCACTGTCACTGATTCACAAGGTGTATAATATATTTGAGGTGTCGCCTTATCAACAAACATCATAAACGTAACGAAACCGATAATAAAGAAAATAAACAACGTTAACAAAATTGCTCCTATCGTTAAAAGTATCATAACACCACCCCTATATTTTTCATGTTATTACACTTTTCGCTATTATATGAGCTGAATCCTTTTTAGAAAAAGAAACGTAACAAAATAATCACAACCACTCCCGTTAATACTGTACCTAATAAACTACGAGTATATATCGCTACAAGAAATGTTGGAATTGCTGCAATAAGATAATCCCACTGTATCGTCTCATGCATAAATAAAACTTGTGCTAAAAGCGCTGCTAATATCGCAATTGGTATGTAATTTAACCATTTTAAACCCCAGTCAGGAATTTGTAGTTTGCTAAACACGAGTAGAGGTAAAATACGTGGCACGAGTGTAACAGCTCCTGCTGCTAGTAAAAGTAATAATACATCTAATCTCATTTCCATCTTTCAATCACCACTCCAATCGTCGCAGCTAGTAATGTTGCGATAATAACCGCTATACTATCTGGCATAAATAGGTGTGAAACGTATGCGATAATAATCGCTACAATTGCAACACTTAAATGAATTACTAGTTTTGGTTTACTACTTATGAGCTGAAGAACAAATAATCCGATAAACATCGCTGGTAATGCATAATCCATCCCGTATGTATGTGGATCTGGTATCCACTCACCAAATAGCCCACCAATAATAGTAGCAAGTATCCAATTTAAATACGCTGTTACATTAAGCCCAATCATCCATCTTTCACCTAAATATCCTTTTTGCGCTGCATGCTGCATTGCAACGCCGAAAGTTTCATCTGTAATTTGAGAACCGATAATGACATTTTTTAATAGAGGTAGTTTCGTAAAGTACGGTGCGAGGGCAGCACTCATTAATAAATGGCGTAAATTAACAAAAAATACAGTAAAAATAATTGCGGAAGCAGGAGCACCGGCTGCATACATACCAGCTAATATAAATTGGGCAGAACCTGCATAAATTAAAGTGGACATAAATGCAATTTCAATGATAGAAAAACCTGCTGTTTTTGCAATTACACCAGCTGCTATACCGATGCTCAAATAACCAAATACAGTTGGTAAACAATCTTTTACTCCTTGCTGAAATGTATCATCGCTCTGCAAAGCTACATGTGCCTCAGCTTTACTCATCCTTATCATCCTCCATTCCTTCTAAAGTTCGTTTTCCTGTTACGACATGAACTAAATCTATATTTTCACGCCATAACGTATCTAACTTATCAGCTCCAAATTCCTTTGTGATTTCTTCAACCATAATATCGTGCCGCACATACTCTGTCGCAACGAGAACTAGCGCTGGGTCATACGTTGTAACGGCCCATGAAGTGCTATCATTTGAGAAGTTCGCAATTAATACTTCCTCTCCATCACGAGCAATAACAGTTAAATGACCACCCATTCTCTTTTCAACAACGTGGGGCGTCATATAATTATGATGAAACGTCGCTCCTATTTTTGTTTCTGGAGCTCCAAATAAGATTGAAAATATATGTACGCCTTCCTCTTTCTTTTGATGAATGTATGGCTCAATTTCATGCACTTGATCTTCCCATACAGAAATCCATAATTCTTCCTTTGCCCTATTAATTATATTGCATATTTCTTTTAAAACACGATCATTTGAGCGAATATGCGAAATTACATCTATTTGTCGCTCTTGTTCTAAACAATTTAGTTTCTCATCTAAAAATTCAAAGGATTTTTCAAAGTCTTTTCGCATTCGATTCATTAATTCGGTAGCTGGTACTGGTACATATTTAACTGGTTCAGAAGGTACAATATGCACCGCTCCTTTATCCATTAACTTACCGAGTACCTCGTAAATCATAGAACGAGGTACTCCTGTTTGTTTACTCACTTCATAGCCTGTTACTGGGGAGTGTTTTAACAATCCAATATACGCTTTACATTCATACTGGGAAAATCCTAACTTTTGTAATTCCTTTATAATTTCATCCATCGGTAACCCCTCACAATCTAAATCGCCCTTACTTCAAAACGACGATTTTGCTTCCCTTTACTTTTTACTTTATCAATAACAAGTGTTCCTATTTCACTCGTATTTTTCACATGTGTGCCTCCACAAGCTTGTTCGTCTAAATTTTCAATTGTAACAATGCGGATTTCTTGGATAGTAGTTGGCAGGAGATTTATTGCTGTTTTAATCATTCCTACAGCATTTTCTGCTTCTTCGCGGCTCATATAGCGAGTGGAAATTTCTTTATTTTGCTCAATAAGTTTATTCACTTCCTCAACAATTTCTTCTACTTCCACGCTCGATAACTCTTGTAACTCATTAAAATCGATACGTGCTTTATCAGGATAAATTTGGTTTCCGGTGCATAGTGCTCCATACTTTTCATAAACAACAGCTCCGATAAGATGCAGTAACGAGTGATGACGCATTAAATTATGACGTCTTTCCCAATTCATCTCTAATTTAACTGGACCTAATTTTACTTGAGCTTCATCTTTTATATAGTGAACTATTTCTCCCTGCTCCTTCTTTACTTTTTCAACCTCAAATACAAGCCCCTCTTGTACAATGACACCCGTATCACATTCCTGTCCTCCACCAGTTGGATAAAAAACTGTTTCTTTTAGAAATACTTTATTCCCTTCTACTTTTATCACTTCTGTTTCGCAACTCGTTTTGTATGCATCTTCTAAATATAATGCCTTTGTCATACTCGCACCCCTTTAGTAGTTATAGTTATACCTACTAATATAAAAAATAACATTCATACAGTCAACTTATATTTCAGAATTTTTAATTTCAAATAAAAAAAGCCTTTTACAATAAGGCTTTTTTCTACATACTATTATTTATTTTAACTGTAAAGTATTTAATATGTTCCCCGCCAAATGCTCCCGTAAAGTACAACCTGTATACTCTTCCCTAAATACACCCGCCTTCACAAATAAAGGGATGACTTCACTAAAGAATAGATCTAGTGACTTTGGAGGTCCTCCTGGAATGGCAATAAATCCATCTAACGCCCCTGCCTCAAACCTATCCATAATTTGCTTCGCAACGTCTTTTGGTGTACCAACTGCAACCCAATGAGCCGATCCAACAACTTCTGGTCGTTCTAGTATTTGTTCAACTGTTGGTTCATTTTTAATAATGAAGTTCCGTAATAACTCGGCATGAGTTTTACTACGAACAGTTTGATCCCGACTTGGCAGCATCTCTTCCGTAATTTTACTTTCTAGCGGAATCCCTCTCGCATCTAATCCGAGAACCATTTCAAGTAACGTATATCTCTTCTCTTTTGTGAGATGTTGATGAGCTTGCCTATGCATTTCTAACGCTTCTTCATATGTATCACCTATAAAGAAATATAATCCAGGTAATACACGTATAGCATCTTGCTTGCGGCCATGCTGTTCTGCTCTTCTTCTTAAATCTTGACGAAGTTCAATACCTGACTCTACATCTGGCGTTGCAGCAAAAATTGCATCAGCAACAGAAGCAGCAAAATTCCGACCAGACTCTGAAGCACCGGCTTGAAATAATGGCATTTCTCCTGATATATGCTGTGGGATATTCAGTGGACCTTTTACCTTAAAGTACTCACCATTATGCTCAATAGGCTTTACCATCTCTCTAATAACATCAGGATTATCTACTTTCAATACTTCATTAGGGTGACTCCTCCAAAGTTTTCTTACTAACTCTGTACATTCTGCCGCTTTCGCGTATCGTTCCTCAGATGATGGCACCCCTTCCTCACCAAAGTTTTCAGCACCGTCAATGGATGTAACAATATTCCACCCTACTCGGCCGTTACTAATCCAGTGTAACGATTGTAATTGCCTTGCTAATATATATGGTGGATAAAACGAAGTTGAAGCGGTCGTAACGACTCCAATTTTTTCTGTCGCATAAGCAATAGCAGTAAACAGTAACGTCGGGTCTAAAATGACATTCCCTTTATTACGAGCAATTAAATCTGGGTGCGCCACTAAATAATCGGCTTTAAAAACAAAATCTAACTTAGCCTTTTCTGCCTGTAGTGCCAACTCTACTTGTTCATCAATTCCGGAATTAAACTCATTCTCTTGTTCTTTCTTTCTAGAAATTAAACATAATCCAATGCAAAGTTGATTCTTTGTAGACATATATACACCATCCCCTTGTTTTTAATTCACTTAGTTAAACAAATGTTGCTGTCATTATGAAATTCTATTCTTATGAAAATAGGTAAAATGATATTGATAATCATTATCATCTTATGATGTAACTGTAATAAAAGCAATAACAAAAAAGACTCCCACTTTTGGAAGTCCTTTATCTCAATATTTCATTCGCTTCTTTTTCATAAATTTTATCAAATGACGTCATAACGCGCTGTGATGCTTGAATCATCTTTTGATCCGTCATAAGATCGGCCATCTCTTTCGTCATATCTACATTTGAATTTTCTAGCATATGATTTTTTACTATTCCTGTTCCGTTCGGTAAATTAGCAATGTTTCCTTCTGCTAGTGTAAAGCTTTTATTTTCACGTTGCACGAGACGAGCATTCGTTTCTGCATCTACTGTTTTTGTTTGCAAACGAGCAATATTATTTTGTGTTACTTCATCATATAATGTACCGTCTGCTTGTACAGCAACCTTTGCTCCTTCCGGAATACGAATACGCTCATTATTCTCTCCCATTACGAAAGCACCTGAAGATGTTTGTAAATAACGATCACTATTTAATGTGAAACTACCATCTCTCGTTAAAAACGTTTCATCATTTTTAGAAGTAATGAAAAATGATGTTGTGCCGGCTGCGCCGTCATCTAAAAAGAAATCTGTAGCGCTATTTGTCATTTGTATATTTCCTTGTACTAAATTCACATGTGTTGCAGCTGGTACTACAGCATAATCGACCGAACCGATATTTGTTACCGCCCCATCTCCGCGGCGATATGTGTCTTGTACATCAAATACTTTAGACGTCATATTTTCTGCTTTAAATCCTGTCGTTTGAGCATTTGCAACGTTATTCGAATGAACATTAATTCGCTGCATGTAGTTCATCATACCCATAGAACCTATATAAAGACCGTTCATATTCGTTTGAATAAGGCAAGCGCCTTATTCTTCACCTCTTTTCTACGATGTTTGTAACATTTGTTTCGCTAAATGTTCAGCTGTAGCGATATGTATATTTTTCCTTATGTCTTGGCCGTCTGTCATTAATACAATAGGAGCTGATGATACTGCTGGAATTTTCAACAATTCACCACTACTTGCTGTTTCATCAAATTTTGTAAACACAATACCATCTATATGAATATCTTTAAAGTTTGTAATGATTTCAATCATATCTTTACTTTTCATCGAAGCTGATAACGTTAAACAAATATAATCTGGTTCTACTTGTCCCATCGTTTCAATCATTTCTTCCACTGTTTCTGTCGTACGATAATTTTTTCCGGCTGTATCAATTAAAATATAATCGACGCGCGCTTCTTCTTTAAAATACGTAAGCGCTCTTGTCATGGCAGCTTCATCACGCACAGCAATTACTTCCGATCCAATTGTCTTTACGTTATCTTGCAATTGCTGCACTGTCCCTATGCGCGAATGATCTGTCGTTATAAAACCAACTGTTTTGTTCTTACCGTGAAATTGCCATGCCATTTTCGCAAGCGTCGTCGTTTTACCAACACCAGTTGGACCGATTAATGCAATTGTTTGTACTTCTTTTTCAAAGACGTTTTCCGTATTGAAATGAGATTTCATATCTTCCAATATGTACCTAATAACTTCTTCTTCCGTAATCATCGTTGCATTTTCAAACTTTATTTTTAACTTTTCAGCATATGCATAAATGAAATATTGTTCCACATCGTTTTGTTCTAGCATCCGAATTACCTTTTGAATAATAAACGGTACAGATTCTTGACTTTCTTTCTTTGGAACTACTTCTTCTTTCTTTACCGGAACGACTTGTTTCACAACTTTTTTCTTTTTCGGTACTTCCGTTTCTTTCGTCTGTTTCACCACGACAATTCCTTTTTCAAACAGCTTTAATAGTTTTTCTTTTTTTCTTGCCCATTCTTCACTATTTCCTGTTTGCATTGCCGCGTATGACATAGAAGTCGTTACGTTTTCTAAATTGTGCAGTACTGATTGAATTCCATTCGCCTTCACAATTTGTTCTGAAGGATCATTCACGACATCCATTAACTGTTCATGAAATTGAGCTGTACCTTCATTCACTTCTTCCTGTTTTTCTTCTGGAAAAGCAACTAACATTTCATAATCCTTTTTCCAAAAAAACGGTATATTTCGTTTTACACTTTCATCGACAACGTAATAATAATCTGTACCATATTGGTCAAATAACTTTCGATACAATTCATTTTTCGAAGCTGCTTTTATTCGCATTAACGCTTCTTTCTTTTCTGTACTTTCCATTACTTCACCCCCTACTATTCAATATAGGCAATTTGATCCACAACAATTTCTGGTGCTAATTCGCTAATACAAAGTACTTGTGCTTCTACTTGATAACGTTCTAGCAGTCTTACAATTGCAAATCTAAAATCTTTTCTACGTGTTAATAACACTGGTTCTCTTCCCATTAAACGTGCTTGCTTAAAGACGCGCTGCACTTGCTCAACGACACGTGTTTCTAAATCTAAATCCCAGTTTAACAAGTAACCTTGATATGAATTATTCACAACATCCGCATCTAACTCAATTGAATCAGAGAAGAGCGCTGCATAAATTTTTCCGTCCGGATTTTTCGCATTTTCACAAATAACTTTTGAAATACATTCACGAACAAATGATGTCACACCATCAACGTGATTTTGATACACTTCTTTTCCGTCAATAATACCTTCAATAATTGTTGGTAAATCACGAATAGAAATACCTTCTTTTAGAAGTTGTTTAATAACATTTTGAACGAGTGATAAATCAATTTCTTTCTTCTTAATCTCTTCTAATAGAACGCCATTATCATTTTCAAGCGAGTTAATTAAGTCTTTTACATGTTGGCGCTGAATTAATTCATGCAGATTACGCCTTACGACAACATCTAAATGTGTAATTAATATGCTAAGTGGCTCTAACACTTGATAGCCTTTCATTTGTGCATCTTGCACCATATGCTCTAAAATCCAATATCCATCTTCACCGAAAATTGGATCTTTCGCTGGCTCTGCATCTAAATCAGCCATTACGTTTGGCGTTTTCAGTGCTAATAAATAACCTGATTTTAAAACACCTTCAGCCGCCTTCGCACCTTTAATTCGAATAATGTAACGTCCGCGTGGTCTAAAGCTCGTATTATCTTTAAAGTTAATTCCAGGAACGTTAATACCGAGGTCAGTAATAATCGACTTCCGCATAAGAACAACTTTATCACGAGCTGTTTCCCCGTTAATTTTCTGCTTTACAAGTGCTGCTAAATCTAAACCGAGTTCTACAATAATCGGATATTTATCCGTAAATACTCCGAATGAATCTTCCACTTGTTGCAGTTGCTCATCTTCACCTTGAATCATTTCTAATTCTTTTTGAAGCTCGTCTTCTTTTTCTTTCTTTATTCGATTTTTATTACGAATGCCTAAGAAGATAATCGTTCCACCAACGAGTGCGAATGGTAAAAACGGTAGCGGAGTAAAAATACCCATTGCAATAAATAAACCACCTAGTGCATATACAACGACTTCATGCGCTAATAACTCTTTAAAGATACCTTCTGTTACTGTATCCGGTGAGCCGTCAAATACACGCGTTACGATAATACCTGTTGAAATTGCAAGCATTAATGAACCGATTTGGTTTACGATTCCGTCACCGACAGTTAACTGTGTATAATGAAGAGCTGCATCTGCAAAGCTCATTCTTTGCTGCATCATGCCGACAATTAAACCGAAAATAATGTTTACGAATAAAATGACAATCCCGAAAATAACGTCCCCTTTAATGAACTTCCCGGCACCATCCATCGCTCCGTAAAACTCTGTTTCCATATTTAATTTTTTACGTTTTGCCTGTGCATCTTTTTCTGAAATAATACGCTGGTTTAAATCAGCATCGATAGACATTTGTTTCCCTGGTAAAGAATCAAGTGTAAAATGAGCTGCTACTTCAGCTGTACGAGATGCACCGTTTGCAACGATAAACTGGAATATGATTAAAACTATAAAAATAACGATACCAATTAATAAGTTCCCGCCAATTACGAACTGGCCAAACTCTTCAATAACATGACCGGCATTTCCGTCTGTTAAAATCGCTCGCGTCGTCGAAACGTTAATCGATACGCGGAAAATCCCGATTAATAACAACATCGTCGGAAATGACTTTAATTCATCCCACTCGTTAATACTTGTCGCTCGCATATAAATAAGTACTGACATACTTAGCAGAAAAACGATAACGATATCAAGTATAAATGGTGGAAGTGGAATTAAGAGCGCCACAACGAATGACGCTGCTAAAAAGATAGAAAAATAGGTTCTTGCAGAATCTATCTTAAACAAAGAGATCTCCTCCAAACGCGCTATTATACTTCAAGTTCATTCGTCTGAATTAAATAGCGCATAACTTCAATTACAGCTACGTATAAATCTTCAGGAATTGTCTCATCTTCCTCGACTTGATAATATAAAGAACGAGCAAGCGGACGGTTTTCCACCATTGGTATTTCATGTTCACGGGCAAGCGTTCGTATATATAATGCGAGCTCATCTTCCCCTTTTGCAACGACAATAGGCGCCGCATCAACTTGTTTATTGTACCGAAGCACCACTGAAATATGCGTCGGGTTGTTCACAATAAACGTTGCACCATCCATCTTCTTCGCGATTGTCCCTTGCAAGATCGCATGCATAAAGTTTTTTCGTTTCCCCTTTACTTGCGGGTCCCCTTCATTATCTTTATGCTCCCTTTTTACTTCTTCTTTTTTCATCTTAATATCTTGTTCGTACTCCCATTTTTGATAAATGAAATCAATAATAGAAAGAACGATTAAAATAATTAAAATGGCTAAAAAGATAAATTTAATTTGGCTAATAATTTCAGTAAGTGACGCTGTCCAGTTAAATCCAATCATACTGACGATTTTCTCTAAATTCTTTTTAAAGAGAACGTACGAAACGTAACCGATTAATCCCATATAAAACAGTGATTTCAAAATATCTACTAAACTTTTACGACTAAACAATCTCGTAAAATAGTTTTTCGGATTAATACGTGACGCTTTCGGTTTAATGACTTTAGAAGAAAATAGGAAGCCGACTTGAATCATATAATTGAATAAATGAAAAGCATATACGAGTATTAATATCGGAGCCGATACTTTCAGTAATAAAATCCCCATTAAATAAAAATACTCGGTTGAATCTGTATTTTTTCCAATTTGATCAAACAGCACCGCTACGGAATTCGCAATCTCAAACCCTAGCCAATCTCCGAAAAAGTAAACGACAACTGCTAATACGAGAATGGAAAATAAATTATTTAAATCTTTACTTCGGGCAATATTCCCTTCTTCACGCGATTTTTTACGCTTCTGCGGGGTGGCCTTTTCTGTTTTATTATCCTTTGCCATGCGCGTCCCCCTACTTCGTTAAGAAAAAGTTAAATAGTTTCGTATACTCTTCAAGTAATACATCCGTCATATTTTTAAACACATAACCGAGCATCGGTACACTCATCGCAATAAACAAAATACCACATGTAATTTTAATTACGTATGCATTCATAAAAACGTTTAATTGTGGAGCATTTTTTGCAATTAAAATAAGAACAAAGTTAATGATGAATAAACTTCCCATAAGCGGCAGAGCAATTTCAACCGCTGATGTGATCGCAAATAATAACGTTGCGAGTAGACTATCTAAAAAACTAGTCGTCAACAATTTTGAAATCGCCTCTGTATATTGAAACGACTTTAAAATCGTGGCAACGAAATAGTTAATGCCGCCAAGTGAAATAAAAATAATGAGAAAAAATATATCAAAAATGGTTGATAGTAAAGTAGACTGTGAGCCCGCATTTACATCAAACAAACTTGCTTGTGATAAACCGATATCAAAGTCTAAAATATGCCCTGCCATTTTCGGAATGTTCCACAGCATCTCTACAATTTTTGAAAGTGATAAACCAATTACAATTTGCGTTGCTGCATAAGCTGCAACGTCCCAAACTGTCTTGATGTGAGAGACATCCACTTGATCGGCCACTGTAATTGAAAGAGCAAGTCCAAATGTAACCTTTGCCATCGCTGGAATGGATCGGCCTGAGAAAAACGGTAAAAAATATAAAAATGAAGTAATGCGACAAAACGCAAAAAACGTCGCCGCCCATAATTCCATATTCATTTCAGTTCACCTATCTTAGTACGAACGCAATAGCGATGGGATTTTATCAAATAAATCTAAAATAAGCATCGTTAACTCTTGGAACATCCACGGACCTAAAATGATAATAACGAGCACAATACTCGCCATTTTCGGTAAAAACGTCAGCGTTTGCTCTTGAATTTGCATCATCGCCATAATAACCGCGATAATAATAACGACAATCAGACTTACAACGGCAATCGGCATTAAAATCATAACCCCTTTATAAAAAAAGGTTTGGAAAATATCTATAATTGGTGACGTATTCATTTATATGACTCCTATCACATAGCATCAAACGCTTCAGGCGACCGTCTTAAACATAATATCGACGATTTTTGTATATCCACCTAAATATACGAAAACAAGTATTTTAAACGGTAAACTTAAAATCATCGGCGGTACCATCATCATCCCGAGGTACATTAAAAGTGTACTAATAATCAAATCTATAAATACAAACGCTAAATAAATGAACATCCCTGTTAGTAAACCTTTTTGAATTTGCGTTAACGTAAAGGATGGTACGAGTGTAAATAAGGAAAGATCTTTCAAATCTTTCGGTAACTCTTCTCCGCGTACTTTCAGCATCATTTTCAAATCATGCTTATACGTATGCTTTGACATATATTCTTTCATAATAGGAGCTGTCGTTTCCGCAGCTTGGCTTACTGTTATTTTCTCTTTCGTCATCGGATCCCACACATCGCTCTTCAGTTGCCCGAGTACAGGCTGCATCGTAAAGAGTGATAAAAATAATGCAAGTCCAACAAGCACTTGGTTTGGTGGTAAATTCATTACCCCAAGTCCTTGACGTGTAATCCCAAGAACGATCATAAAATAAGTAAAATGTGTAAATAATAGAACGATAGAAGAAGATAATGATAAAAGGGTAACGAGCGCAAATAGTTGTACACTTGAATTACTCGTAAACTCTTTTCCATTTTCGAAATTAATAAAACCGTTCGGGGCCGCATACGCTGGATTTACAAAAATAATTGAAAAAACGATAGAAAATACGAAAATAACGGCTAATAATGATAACTGTTTCTTTATTCTCATGATGGATCCTCTACTTTTTTCGTTTCAGTCTTCACCGCGTCTTCTAGTGCTTGTTGAAACTGATTTCCTGTTCCGGTTAATTGCACAGACTGCACACCGTTATTACTAATAACAGTGAACACTTGCTTTCCGTCCACTTCAAATAAAAAGGCACTCGTTTGATGATTTAAATACACGCCGTCTTTTACTTGAATATGGCCATTTTCACCCTGCTTAAAAAACTGCTGTTTGCGCGTCTTTTTCGTCATATAATATGCACCGTAACCGAGCGCACCAAACAGTAAAACGACTTGAAATAAGGTCGTCATATACGACATATGACTCCTCCTCTACTCTTTATCTTGCATTTGACTTTGCGCTTTCATAAGCGCCGCTTGTTTCTTGTCAGCTTCAATTTCAGAAATGATAATACCGAATTTCTCGTCCATTACGATTGCTTCACCGATGCCGACTTTCATATTACTTAAATACACATCTACTTTATGTCCTAAGTTTTTCTCTACTTCAAGAACATCGCCAACTTTTAACTGCTTTACATCACCAAGCGTAATAGATGACTTTCCAAGCTTTACACCAAGTTCAATCGAAATATCTGAAACAGTATCGATATGTGCTTTGCCTGCTTCATTTCGCTTTCCTGCAAAATCTTCTAATCCCATTAATGACACAGGAGATACTTCATGCTTCATATGGATCCTCCTACTCTACAAAACTTTTAAATAGGAGCGCCTTACGCGTTCCATCTTTTCCAATAAAACAATTAAATTTATGCTTTCCATCTACATAACCAAGTAATTCATCCGAAACTTTCGTATGAAGCGGAATAATATCGCCTTCTTCAATTTGTTCAATCTCACTCATTGTCATTTTCTGCTCACCAATCGCAACGTGAACAGGTTTGTACACTTGATTTACTTTCACTTCCACTTCAGACGTATACTTCCTACGTTTGTCTGAAGAATGTTCGACAATATTTTCAGACGTTAACTTATCCATAATTTCTTCAACAGATAAGAACGGAATCCCGATACGCACCGTCGTATTCCAGAAATCTGTTTTCATATTTACGTTAAGTAATGAAATTATATCGCTCGCTGTCGTAATCTTTAATGCATTCGGATCTGTTTCCGTCGTTACAAATTTTGGTTCAATCGCAACAACACTTTCAAATGATTGCTCTAAATTTTTACAAAGAAGCAAAAATATATTATCAAGCGTTAAAAACTCAAATGCTGTTAACGGTCTGCGCATCGTAAAGTTACGCTTACTATCTCCGCCAAGCCAACATTCATGAATATAAATAACGAATGCTAAATCAATCTCAATAACAATTTCTCCAAGCTCTGGTAAACCGAGATCAATCACGCAATATAAATAATAATCTTTCGGCATTTTCTCCACATACTCACTCGTAAATGGAACTTGCTCAACTGTTGAAGGCTCTAGTTCAATTGGAATACGCATACGCGCTGATAACGTCTGTGACGTCTGTTTTCCAAACGTAGAAGCAATCGCTTGCAAACTACGTAAATGCTCAACACCGAACTTCTCTGGTCTATTAAAATCATACTCTTGAAATTTCTCTTGCTTTCCTGCTTCTTGTGCGAAAGCTGGCATTTCCTCGCCTTCATTTACCGCCTTCAGCAGGGCATCAATTTGCTCTTGGCTTAATTTTTCGCCACTCATGACAATCCCCTTCCCTACCTTTTCAATTCAACGATTTCAACGTACATCTTCCCATTCTTCGTCAAAATCTTTCCGGTTCCAATCTCTTCATTCTCAAGCATAAGACGCACCGTATTTTTCGTTGAATTTTCAAGACGATACAATGTACCTTTCGTAATATGAAGCAGATCTTCAATTTTCTTTTTCGTATTTCCGATTTCAAAATAAATTGTTAACGGAATATCATCTTGTAATTTCAAATCTAGCCAACTCCCATATCATGTTCACGAAAATTTCATGTTCTCTCTATATATGAAACTCCCTATTTTGAAACGTCGATATTTAATATTTTTTTAATATATCCTTGCGTTTCTTTAAATGGCGGAACGCCTCCGTACTTTCTCACATTCCCAGGACCAGCATTATAAGAAGCAAGCGCCAATACTAAGTCGCCATTATTTTTCTTTAAATAACCGCTTAACTCTTTCACGCCACCTTCAATACTTTCAGCTGGTGAAAAGGGATTCTTCACACCCATCTCCTTCACATTCGCTGGCATAAGCTGCATAAGTCCCATCGCACCGGCATGTGACACCGTTTTCGGATTAAAATTAGACTCTACTTCAATCATTTTTTGAATTAACGTTTTTGGAATTCCGTATGTACGACTTACACGATCAATAATATCCTCATACTTCCCTTCATTGGAAGAACGTATTTTTTGAATATTATACTTCTTCGTTAATTCCCACGTATCAACAGCCTCATTTTTCGTTTCTGGGAAACGTCGTTCAAACTCTTTTTGCGCAACTTGCACTTCATCTGCTTTCTTCGTTTCAACCTTTTCTTCAGGTTTACTCGCTTCCTCTACTTTATTAATAGTTTCTGCCGGTTTATTAACAACCGCTTCTATTTTCGTAGATTGTACCGGCTGACTCATATCCTCTACTTTTGCCGGCTGCGTAGTTCCTTTCGTCTCCTTCGCAGTTTCACTCTGCAACTTCTCTTGAAAACGACTACTAACAAATGCTTGTGGACTACTTAGCTTTTGCTGAATTTGTCCTTTTTTATATGCAAGCACTTCTTTTACTATATTTCCAACTATCATAAAATCACCTTTTCGGTAAACAAAGATAATCTAATATTAGAGTTTTTTTTTAAAGTTTGCAATAATCCTTTTAATAATTATGTAATAAAAAAATGAATATATTGTTAAACTGTTATTTTTTTATATTTATTAATTCGAATTTTTAGTTGACACCCGCTATGACAGGGATTACAATAAATCTCGAAATTGATTTTTTCGCATATTACCGTTTTTCAATTTGCAGAAAAGTCAATATAAAAAAATGGGGGTTTCTTAACATGAGAATTAATACAAACATTAACAGCATGCGTACTCAAGAGTACATGCGCCAAAACCAAGCAAAAATGAGTAACTCTATGGATCGTTTATCAAGCGGTAAACGTATCAATAGCGCAGCTGACGATGCAGCAGGTCTTGCAATCGCAACTCGTATGAAAGCTCGTGAAGGCGGCTTAAACGTTGCTGCCCGTAACACACAAGATGGTATGTCTTTAATCCGTACTGCAGATTCAGCTTTAAACTCTGTATCTAACATCTTACTTCGTATGCGTGACCTTGCAAACCAATCTGCAACTGGTACAAATACTACAAAAAACCAAGTTGCTTTAAACAAGGAGTTTGCTGCATTAAAAGAGCAAATCACTTACATTGCTGACAATACTCAATTTAACGACAAAAACCTATTAAAGTCTACACAAGAAATTAAAATCCAAACTCTTGACTCTGATGCAACAGCTCAACAGATTGGAATTAAATTAGAGGGTGCGAGCCTTACAGATTTAGGTATCGCAGACTTATCAATCGAAACTGCTTTAACAGATGATGCAAAAAAATCTATTGAAGCTTTTGACAAATTTAAAGCTGACTATGCTAAAGCAGCTAACCTTACTGATCAAAAGGCAGCTGTAGCTGCATTTGGAGCTGCATTTAAAGCAGCAGGATTTGATAGTGCAGATGCAACTAAAGTTACAACAGCAGCAACTGGCTTTGCAACAGCAGCAACAGATCCAACAACAGCAGCAAAAGGATACACTGATATTGTAAATGCTTTTGATGCAATTAAAGATACTGCAAAATTAGATACTGCAAAACCATCAGCTCTAAATGCAGTTGGACAACTTGATGCTGCTCTTACAACAGTTGCTGATAACCGTGCTACTCTAGGTGCTACATTAAACCGTCTTGACTTCAATGTAAACAACCTTAAGAGCCAAGAAAACTCTATGGCAGCTTCTGCTTCTCAAATCGAAGACGCTGACATGGCGAAAGAAATGTCTGAAATGACTAAGTTCAAAATCTTGAACGAAGCTGGAATCAGCATGCTTTCTCAAGCAAACCAAACACCACAAATGGTTTCTAAATTATTACAATAAGCCATTTGAGTTAGTTTCCTGAATAAACCTCTCTGCTTGCGGAGAGGTTTATTTTTTATTTATTAGCTTTAGAACACTAACTATATCAATCTATAAGGAGTGTCTATTATGCGTATTAGTACGAATATTTCGAGTATGAATGCTAGACAGTCGTTTTATGAGAATGAGAAACGTATGAATGTTGCGATGGAGCATTCGGCTACTGGTAAGAAGTTAAATAACGCTTTTGATAATCCTGCAAATGTTGCGATTGTAACTCGTATGCATGCGAGAGCGAGTGGTATGCGCGTAACCATTCGAAATAATGAGGATGCGATATCGATGCTACGTACGGCAGAAGCTGCCCTTCAAACTGTTACGAATATTTATTTTGCAGCACATGCGTGATTTAGCCATTCAATCCGCAAACGGGACAAATTCAAATGCAAACCGTGATCCACTAAATAAAGAGTTTCAGTCTTTAACAGAACAAATTGGCTATATTGACGAGACGACGGAGTTTAATGATTTATCCGTATTTGACGGTCAAAACCGCCCAGTTACATTAGACGATATCGGTCATACAATAAATATGACGAAACTTATTCCCCCTTCCCCTACACAACATGACATCAAGATTTCAACAGAACAAGAAGCAAGAGCGGCGATTCTTAAAATTGAAGAGGCTTTACAAAATGTATCACTTCATCGTGCTGACCTTGGCTCTATGATAAATCGTTTACAATTCAATATTGAAAATTTAAATAGCCAAAGTATGGCGTTAACAGATACTGCATCTCAAGTTGAAGATGCAGACATGGCACAGAAGATAAGTGATTTTTTAAAGTTCAAATTATTAACTGAAGTTGCGCTTAGTATGGTTTCACAAGCAAATCAAATACCGCAAATGGTTTCCAAGTTACTACAATCTTAAAAAATTATCTTCCTTCTTTGAAACGATTCCATACAAAATAAAAGGGAAATACATATAAACTATGTATCTCCCTTTTATTTTGTACCCAAATTTTATTACTGTGTTACGGTCATAACTTGTCCGCTACGATCAACCATAATTTTCATTTTACCGTCTTGTGCATTATATAGCCCTAGTTTATGTAATTCCATTTTACAATCTTGTACGAAAGTTGGTAATTTACGAATTTGATCGATATCAGAACTTGTAATGAAATGAATTAAAAGCTGCGTCATGCCTTTAATATCTTGTACAAGCTCTTCTTTCTCTCGTTTTAACCTTTCATTTTCTAGTTGTAACGACCGCAATTCACCTTCTAGGCTACGTGTATTCTTTGCTTCTCTAGAACGCCCTGCTGCCATGCTAGAAAGCTTATAAATACCTTCCATAAACTGATGTAGTTCGTCTTCTTTTCTTTCACTACACTGATTAATTGTTTCAAAGTTATCAACGATACCAGATATAACTGTTACAAGATTTTTTTCATCCTCTTTATGTTGGATTTCTTCTTTTAATTCGTACTCGTTTTCTTGTTTTCTTGCAACAATTGTCTCTTTTACTGGTATATATTTTCGCTTTCGTCCTGGTTTTTGTTTTTCAATATTTTCAAACGGTATTTCACGTTTTTTCAATTTATAATACGTATTTTGCAATTGACTTTCTGTTTTTGGAAAAAGATTTAGTTCATTTTTACTTACGTATTTTGAAATATTTAAAATGTTTAAACCGTGACGTTGACAAAATTGATACACTTCATACAGTAGCTCTAGTTCAGACTTCAACCATGTAATTGCTGATTTTTCATATGCTTGCATCCCGCCATTTTTTTCTATATCTATTTGAAATAATACCATTCTATTATGTAAATCAACTAATTCTTCATACTTTACTTGGAATTCTTTTTCTATTTTTTTAAATTCCACCTCTAGTTGCATATCGTTCATTTTATTATTTGACATGTTTTGTAAAAGACCTAATACATTAATTGCTGTGTGGTGATACATAATCTGTGCCACTCCCCCTCATCCTTTCACAATTCTCATCTGACTCCCATGTCTTTTAAGAAAATAGCAATTTTTACATATCCATATTATAACAGTTCGAAATTATCTGTCAAATAATTAACATACAAAAATGTATAGAAAGTATAAAAATTTGGAAAATGTTTTTTTATTAATATGTAAAATTGCATATTAATTACATTTAATTATATTATATGGTATTTTGAATATTTTTTCACCGAAAAAATTTGCGTTACCACGAAATGTTACTAAAATAACCCTCGAAAATACGTTTGCTTATATTTTCGAATCAAAAATCTTTATTTGAAGATTTTTTCATACATACAGCGCCAAACATCTCAGAAACCTTTCATTTTTCTGCCAGGTTAGAGTATAGAATACCAAAAAGGAATTAGCCAATGCTACATATGGCTAATTCCTTCCTCTCTCTAACAGAATAGAGTTATAAATCCAATCTTCAAATCCTCAATCGAAGTCTCACTTCTTCTTACCTAAAACTACTTCATAACTCTGAACTCACATCGCATGAGACTCTATTAATCACTGAAAACTTACTTACATAAGTAGTTTCCCCTATTCCTACTAAATAGAAAAATGTTATACACCAGCTCTTCTACTTACCTATAACCACTCCATATCTCTGGTCTCAACATCGCGGGCTCTATTAAGCACTGACCGCTCAACACTTAGCTAGAGCTTCTATTCTGGCTAGATAGAAGCTTTTAAAGCACTAACTTATCAACTAAACCAATTAGCTCTTGAATATCTGGCTTACTTACTTGAGCATTTGCTCCTACAGCTTCACCTTTATGGAATAATTCATTTGTAATTAATGAAGAGAAAATAATGACTGGTAAACGATTCATTACTTCACTATCCTTAACTACTTTTGTTAAATGATGTCCATCCATTTTTGGCATTTCAATATCCGTAATTAGCAGGTGAATATGTTCAAACATTTTTTCGCCTTGCTCTTTCGCTAATTTTTCAATTTGCGCTAACGCTTCTGCACCATTGCTGAAGAAGTTCATTTTTGTATATCCAGCTGATGATAATGTTTCTTCTAATATTTGGCGAAGCATCGCTGAATCTTCTGCAATATAAATTACTTTTTCAGCTCGATCTGTTTTTTGTTCTAACCCTGCAATTGATTTATTGTCATAACCAGTGCCGCTAATTTCACATACAATTTTTTCATAATCTAATAGTAAGATGATTTTGCCATCTAGTTTTACAATACCAGATGTCGTTTCTTCTAGTCCCATAGATAATGAAGCTGGTTCATCAATTTGTTCCCACGAAATACGTTGAATACGATGCACTTCATCAACGCGGAAAATAACTTTCATTTGGTTTAATTCTGAGATGATAAATTTCGTTTGATCAAGTGGCTTTGTTGACTTTAAATTAAGAGCCATTGCCAAGTTAATAACAGGTAAAATTTCACCACGTACTTGAACAACACCTTCAACTGCATGATGAGATTCTGGCACAGTTGTAACAGGGAATGGATTAATGATTTCACGTACTTTCATTACATTAATACTAAATAGGTTTTCACCAACAGTGTACGTAACAATCTCTAATTCATTTGTTCCGCTTTCTAATAAAATACTTTGTGCTTGTGACATAAAGGTGTCGCTCCCCTTCCATTAATTCCGTATATCTAATTATTAAGCTTTATAAAAGCGAAAAAGTCAACTACCTATATAAAAAATATAGATAGTCGAACGATTCATTTTATAAAAAAACAATTAATCTTGTATAAACGAAGCAAGTGCCTCTAATAACACTTCTTGTGCTCCTACAACTTCCGTCGGCATTGCTTCCCATTTTTTCGAAAGCTCGGTCTCTACTCTTATTCTCAACTCAGAATTCATTTCGGCTAGCACATATTCTTTCGTTGCTATATCAACATCAAGTAGCGCAAGTGCATATAATTCCGGGTCATTTATTTTTTCGAATAATCGTTTTAATACCACCGGTGCTATATGTTTTAATTTTTCAATATGAATTTCCTTATCCGAAAATAGTAACTCATATTGAATAAACGTAACATTTTCTTTAATCACTTTAAAATAACAATTATTTTTTTTATCATTTACAAAATAACCGTTTGGATCTGCAATAATACTTTCTACTTTACGAATTAAATCTGGCAAACTATTCGCCGCCATTACAGTCCGCTGCTCAATCTCACTCGGCGAAATGAATGTAACGCGATACTTATTTTGCGCCATCCTCCTCACCTCTCCTTTTATAAAAATCTATCATCACATACTATCCAGAAGGCACTGGCCTACTATGAGATGATTATCTCATCTCCAACTATCTCAGTACGCCTCCATAGCTCTATTCTTACAACTAGGAGCTCTTCTGGATCATAACTGTTTATCTTGCTTACCTCTTCTTATACTACCCTAGTAACTCTTCATACCTCTGTCCTTACACACCAGTCGAGTCCCTATTAGGCACTAACCGCTCCAAAACAACGCTGGGTCCTCTCGTCAACCCTAAAAAGAGCTTTTAAGATCTTTTTTAAGAACTTTTCAATAACTCTATGTTATTAAACCAAAACGCTATCTGCTGATCCGTAATATCAGGCAACATAACAAAAAACTCACGACACTTCATCTCATCCTTAAACAGTTGATACTTCCAAACGCTATCGCTACCAACACTTATGAAATAAAACTCATGGATACGGCCAATGATTGCTTGTTTTTCACCAAATGAATACGGAGGCACTTGCTTAATTTCAAATTGATCTGGTAAATATACATGCTCTTCTCGTTCTATTTTTAATACTTGCTCGGCAAGTTCACGTTTATTTTCGAAAAAAGGCAATTGTAAAATTCGCTCTTGTCTTGTCATACGAATAAAAAACCCTTTCTACTCCATTACATTTTTTCATTACGATATATTATCGAATTAAGTTTACAACTTCATTTAATACTTCATCTGAAACTTTAATTACTTTCGCATTTCCTTGGAATCCGCGTTGGTATAACATTAAGTCAACGAACTCTACAGATAAATCTACGTTTGCACCTTCTTGTGCACCACCACGTACTTTACCCGCACCGTTTTGACCAGATGCACCAAGAGCTAAAATACCTGTTGTATTCGTCGCTGTATAGTTACCATTACCTGTTTTCATTAGTCCGCCTTCGTTCGGGAACATCGCAACAGCTAATTGACCTGCAGATTTCATACTTCCATCAGAATATTTTACCATCACATATCCACCGTCAGCAATGAAACAATCTTTAACCGTCGCTGCTGCTCTACCATCTACGTCTGTTACTGATAATGTTTTATCTGTTGGATGGTTTGTTAAATGACTTAAGTCTAATTTTATAGAGCCGCCATCAAATGGAATATTGGCCCCTTGCTCTTTCGGATTTGGATTTCCAACAGCATCAAATGTCATATTACCACCTGCACCTTGAACATCCTTAAACTCTGTTTCTTTTTTCGAGTCATTACGCATTTGTACTTTATATGTATAATTATGTTCGCTCGTTTGTTTAAACTCGACACGCATTGTCCATGTATTTCCCGCATTATCATATACAGGTAAATCTTGTGTAATTTGTTTTTCACCAGTTGGAATATTCCCTTTAATTGTCCCTTTCGATGTTCGAATACCACCAATTGCTGTTCCCATTGGAATTTGCAACGGTCCTGGAATTCCAGATAAATCAACTTCACCAGTTGCCTCATTTGCAGGGTATGCAAATACGTATTGACCTTCAGTATTCGTAATATAGTAATCTGAAGATATCCCAAACGTACCTTTACGAGTAAATTCCATATTTCCGCCTTTTGAATCACCTACAACGAAGAAACCATTACCTTCCATTGCGGCTTGTGTTTTGCCACCTGTTAACGTAATTGTACCATCACTATAATCCGTAACCGTACCACTCATTTTCACACCGTTACCAATACTTTTCGGATTCGTTCCTGCATATTTACCGTCACCTTTTGCACCAATCGAATTGTTATATAGTAAATCATCAAACATTGCTTTTTGTTTTTTATAACCTACTGTTTGTGCATTGGCAATATTATTTGAAGTTACACTTAATGCATTTTGTGTTGCATTCATCCCTGTAATACTTGTATATAACGCTTTAATCATAACGTATGGACACTCCTTATGAATTTGTAGTTTTTACTTCTTCAGTTACTTTTTGATCGTCTTTCTTTGCGTCTTCTGGATTCGTTTCCCCAATCGGTTTATCAGACACTCTCTCAACGAAACGAAGAGATACAACCTTATTGTTAATAACGAGCTGTACATCGTTATTTTCCGCAAGGCGAACCGTTTCTACTTGACCGGTTACTTTGTTTCCGTCGCCGTCAACACCTCTTACGTATTTACCTAAAAACTTCATTCCACCATCAAGTGCTGTTGAATACATCGTTGATTGCAGCTTATCTACTGCTTTCGTCATATTCTGTACTTGTTCCATAAGAGATAACTGTGCTGTCTGATTCATCATTTGATTCATATCCATCGCATTAAATGGATCTTGATGTTGGAAACTTGATAAAAACAATTTTAAGAAATCATCTTTCCCCATTACCCCAGGAGTCTTTTGCGCTCCTGCCGAAACTCCATTACTTTGTTGCACTGGCGATTGTACACCATTAACAGGTACATTACTTTTTTGCGCTCCTGCTTGTAACGGAATATGATTTGTACTCGTTGTATTTAATCCAACTGTTGGCACTCTTTATTCCTCCAATAATCCCGCAAATTCTGTTGATTGTTGTTTTTCATGATTTGTATTTGCTAATTTCTGTTTTTGCCTTTGCTCTTGTTCTCGCTGTTCTTTTCGATTTTCATCTTTATCTGAATAGCTAATTTGAATATTGATTTCTTTTTCTTTTAATTTTAATTTCAATTCATCAAAAATGATTTCAACACGTTTTTTCGCATCGTGTTTTTCCATTTCTACGTGAACATCAATTTGATCTCCGTGTTTTTTCATAAACACTGTTAATGTACCAAGTTTTTCTGGGTTCAACTGAAATAAAACACGTTCTTGTTTCACTACAAATTTTTGCAGCGCTTCTACTTGCGCTTCCATTTTCTTTCCTAAGTCAGGTAACGAAACTTTCTCAGCACCACTATTTGATTTCCCTACTTGTTCGGTACTCGTCGTTTTATTTAATAACTCTGCACCTGCAGAGCTCGAATCGTTTAATGTATCAACTTCTGGCAACTCTACTGCATCATCGCTCTCAAGTTTTGGAAGTTCTACATCTTTAAACTCTTCTTGTTTCTTTGCAATATTACAAGTTTCTGTTTCTACAACCTTCAACGCTTGCATCGTTTGCTCTGGCATCTTCATTTTGTCTAATACTATTTGCATTGTATCTTCTAAACATATAGCATTTTTAATATTCATATTTGAAAGAAGTTCTTGTAATTGTTGTAATTCAGCTGCAGGTAATTCATTAAGTTTAATATTGCCATATTCTTTATATAGCTCTTGTATTTTTTGTATGTATTGATATAACAATTCCGGCTGCACATGTAATTGCTCAATTGCAACCATTTGCTCAGATACAGCTAATAACAACTGTTCTGTCTCTTTTTTTTCTTCTTTCTTTACAATAGGCTCTTCTTTCGTTACCGATTTTTTAGAAAGAATATAATCTTTTTTCTCTTCTGTTGGTGCTTCTTCTCGTTTCGTTTTCTCCGTTTGCGGCTGTTTTTTATTTTCCATTCTCATCGTACGATCGAATGAAGAATCTTCATTTTTTGATTGTACTTCTAGCCCTTTTTCTTTTTGCGGAGGTAAACTTTGTTGCACCGGTAATACAGACTGTATCACTACATTCACCTCATCCATTCATACACATTTTCAAATCCAGAAGCATTTTTTCTTCCAGCTTTTCTTGTGCTTTCGCAAGCTTTTTGCAATTTTCTTGATACATCTCATCAATGACACGTTCTTTTTCTTTTACTTGCTCTAAAAGGCTTTCATTTTTTTGAATAAAACCTTCCGTTTTTTTAATTTTTCGATTCCATTCTTCTATTCTTTCAGGTGAAAACGTATGTGAAGAAAGCATGCCCGCCATAATACGTTGCCCAGTTTGTACGACTTTACTACGTGATTTCACAACATATAAATCATATTCTTTTTTTTGTTCTATTTTTCTTTTTTCAGCTGTTAATTCATACACTTCTTTTAAAATATGTTCTTTTTCTTGATTTATTTGCAATTTTATTGTGTCGTACTGCTGTTTATCCACCTGTTTTCATAGCCCCTTCCTATTATAACGTTCTCTTTTTCTATTATATAGTTTTTTTCCAAAAAAATCTGTGAAATATTAAAAAACAAAAAAATAAGACCTCTTGGGCAGAGGCCTTATACTATATGGTGTATCGCTTGAACGATATCATCAAATTGGAAACTATCCGATCGACCTTGCTTTAAAAATGTATTTATACCTTCTACTTTATTTTTACATTCAAAAATATAAGCATTTTCTTCATTTTCTTGAATCGTTCCTAACTTAAAATACAATTCATTTTCTTTATAAATTGATAAAATTTTCCTCATTTCATTTGCAAGTTGCCAATGATGTGGCGACACGATTTCTTCCATAATCCTACTTACTGAATCTAATACTGAAATTGCAGGATAATGACTAAGCGTTGCAAGCTCACGCTTTAATACAATATGTCCATCTAAAATACCACGTGCTAAATCTGGTACAGGACCATTTAAATCATCCCCATCAACAAGCACCGTATAAATACCTGTTATAGATCCCTTTTGTGTTTTCCCAGACCGCTCTAACAACTTCTTCATATAACTTTCCATTAACAGTGTTTTACCACCAATCGGTAACTCTTTAACAGCAATATCAACACTTCTTCGTGCATCGGCAAAACGAGTAACAGAGTCCATCATAAGTAATACATTATTGCCTTGATCACGGAAGTATTCAGCAATAGACGTTGCGAGTTTCGCTGCACGAAGTTGCATAAGATGACTTTCATCTGACGTCGCTACAACAACGACGCTTTTTTGCATACCTTCCTCGCCTAACTCTTTTCGAATAAAGTCTTTTACTTCCCGGCCACGTTCTCCTACTAAACTAATAACGTTTATATCAGCTTTTGCGTTTTTTGCTATCATTCCAAGTAAAGTAGATTTACCAACACCTGACCCAGCAAAAATACCAATCTTTTGACCGATACCAATTGTTAGCATAGAATCAATTGATTTTATTCCTGTTTCAAATACATCGGTAATCTCTTCACGTTCAAATGCATGTATAGGCGGTGCATCTAGTTTAATTTTCTGTAATGGAATGTTTTCAGCTTCCTCATTTAACACTTCACCATTTGCACTTAACACTTTTCCGAGCAAGTGATTACCACGTGGTACAACAACATCTTCTGAAACTAATGTCACTGAATCTCCATAACATACTTTTTCTGTCTGTTCAAATGGAAGTAGCATATTATTTTCTTTTTCAATAGCAATCACTTCACATAAGACGTTATGTTCTCCAACGAAGCAAACATCTCCAATCTTCGCTTTCGGCCCTTTTGCTACGAAAAACTGTTCTTGTACACTATGAACTTTGCCTACTTTCGTATACAGTGGTGTTTCAATGAACTTATTCCATTTTTCGTTCTCATTCATTAACAGACGGCTCATACATTTTGCTCCTCAAATAGCTTCTCTTCTTCCCATTTCTGACGAAGTTTCGCAAATATAGGTGCAAATTTAAATTCAAAGAACTCTTTCTCTTCTTCCAGAACAAATTCACCAAACTGCAGGGAGAAATCATATTTCCATTCTACTAATTGTAGTAACCAATATTCTTTCGTATTTTCCTTCTCTTCTTGAATACGTTCAAACGTTTCTGGATGTACTGTAATGATTAATTTTTCAAACGAAGTTGGCAATGTTTGCACGATGCCAGTTAAAATAGGTAACACATCAAGCAATCGTGAATCTACCGCTTGATTCACGATTTTTTCTGCTAGATGAAAAGATTGATCCCATAATAACTCTGTCCATTCATATGCTGTTTCTTGTTGTTCTTTTTGAAACTGCACACGCGCTGCTTCCATCTGTTCCATTTGTTCATGAATATGCATTTGAAATTGTTCTTTATCTTGTAATAACTGCTGCCGCTCTCGTTCTAGCATTTGCTTCTCTTGCCTTAGCTGATTCATTTCCATATGTAATGACTCTTGCTGGGCGCGAAGCTCTGCATGATCAGTTTGTAATTCTTCCTCTTCTATTTGGACTGAAGCTGGTTTTGGAAATTGTAATTCATACGTTTCTTCAGAAAAAGAAACAGAATTCTTCGGAATTCTGTTTTTAAATAAGGACATCCTCTTCACCTCTTTGAACGATAATTCTTCCTTCTTTCTCTAGCTTTTTCACTGTACCAGTAATCGTTTGCTGCGCTTTTTCAGCATCCGTCATCTTAAGCGGTCCTAAGCCATCTAATTCTTCTAGAATCATCTCTTTACGGTTTGAAGACATACATGTAAATAATTTCTCTTTAATTTCTTCTTTTGCAATTTTAAGTGCTTTCGCAAGAACACCGTTATCTGTAATTTCTTCTAATACACGGCGAAGCGCAAGATCTTCAAGACCAAGTAAGTCTTCAAAGACAAACATATTTTCTTTAATTTTCTCAGATAACTCATAATCGACTTCATCCAGCTTTTGGAAGACTGTTTTTTCAACACCACGTGAAACATTATTTAAAATGTTTACGATTGTTTTCAAGCCATCAGTTTTATTAATTGCACTGAATGCCATATTATTTAATTTCGATTTTAACAACTCACCAATTTGATTAATTAATTCACCATCAACTTGTTCTAACTTCGCAATACCCATTACCGTCTCTACTCGTTTATGATCTGGCAATCTCTCAATTAATTGAGACGCAAGTTGCGGTTTAATATAAGAAGCGATAATTGCAATTGTTTGTGGTGACTCATCATTAAGCACTGTAAGAAGTGGTTCTAAATCTGTAAGTGAATTTAAGAATTCAAATGGATTATCTTTGTTATACCAAAGATCTTCCAATAATTTTTCCAGTTCGTCTTCTGGCATGTTTTTAAATATGCGACGAATGTATTCTTTATCTGGAGTGACTAAGTTCAATTCTTTTACATTTAGTTCATATAAGAACTCTCCTAGTACATTTTCTAACGTTTCTGGTTTGTATACACGAAACTTTGCGATTTCACGAAGTAATACTTCTTTTTCCTCAGCTGTCATATATTCAATGACTTTTGCTGCCACCCCTTCTTCTAATGTACGAATAAGGATGGCAGCTTTTTCTTTGGAGGAGATTTCATCTAACATCGTTGTTCCTCCCTTACTGTCCGTTTAACCATTTTTTAATTACTTTTGCAGTTCCTTCTACATGTTCTTTCGTAGCATCCTGCACTTGTTCATCTAACGTTGGTTCTTTCGGTTCTTCTGGTTCAGGTTTTGGCTCTGGCACTATTTTTTCTTCAGGAATTTCCAAGATACTTTCATTACTTGCAGCAATTTCATCTTCTGCTAAGTATTCTTCATATTCCTCTTCTTCTTCTTTCTTTCTCTTACGTCTTGCTAATAAGAACCATACTAGACCTCCGATCGCTAATAAGCCAGCTGTAATTCCACCGAATAACCACCAGTTCATGCCACTTTTTTCTGGCTCTTTCTCTTTTTCGACTTTCGGCTGATCGAACTGAACAGTTACAACGTTAACTTGACCATTTATAAAGTTACCGTTCGGATCAGCTTGAAGTCCTGCCGCTGTTCCGATTGCTTCTTTAAAAGTTGTCATATCCATTCTACGTTTTACTAGCGTATCATTATCTACCCATACAACAACATTTGTTTTCGTTAATTCTGGGTGTTTCTTAATTGTTTCAACTGTTTTATCTATTTCATAGTTTTCAATTTTGTTACCATTTTTATTATCATAGACAACTTTACCATTTTGATTATTGTTCGTACCGTAGTTTGGCACTTCACCGTTCGCTGTAATACCAGCACCTTGCTTCGTATCTGCCCCTTCTTGCGCAGTAGAACTTTCCTCTTGCTCTTGTTTACTACGAAGTACACCTTTATCACCATACTTTTCTGACTGACGTGTAACTTCATCGTAGTTTACAGATACTTTCGTATTCACTTTATATTCATTCGGTTTAAACATCGTCATTAACGTTGCATCAATATCTTGTTTTAATTTACCTTCAAGTTGGTGCTGCATCTCTACTTCTTTCTCATAAGAAGAGGAACTACTAGAATGTGCTTCATCTGCTCCTTTTGAGATAACACCTTTTTTACTATCAATAACACTTACTTCTTCTGCCTTCACACCAGGAACTGCTGCACTAATCATTTGCTGTATACCTGCAACTTGATCAGCTGTTAACAATTGGCCACGCTTCACTCCAACCGTAATCGCCGCTGTTCCTTTTGCTTTTTCTTCATCAAAAATTGTCTCTTTTTCAGGCAATGTAATTTGAACATTTGCCGTTTCAACTGTCGCAAAGTTTCTTACAATATCTTGCTCCAATTGCTTCTTCGTACCGACAATTTGCTTCATTTTTTTATCTTGCTCACTTGAACCGAGCGAGCTTTCTAATAAAATTTCCTCACCGCTTTTAGAATTAAACGGTAAGCCCATCCCATTCATTTCTTTTCGAACCCATGGAGCATCATTCTTTTGCACACGAATCGAACCATCGGCCGCTAATTGATAATCGACACCTAACTTCGATAATTCTGCTGTAATCTCTTGTTTATCTGTATCATTTAAATTTTGATATACAACAACATATTTATCTGGCAAGGTGAAGTATAAAAGTGCTCCTGTTACAATCGCTAAAAGCGCAGCACCAATTACTAACTTATGCCACGTTTTTAACGATTTGATAACATTTTTCATCTTTTCCATTTAAACACACCCGTCCACTTTCCTAAATTTGCATATTAATTAGTGACTTATAATTTTCAATAAGATTATCACGTACGAGAGCAGCTGTTTTCATTTGAGACTCAGCTTTCTTTTGCTGAATTAAAACGTCATGTGTTTCTCCTACCCCTTTAGTTAGTAAATCATATACTGCTGTTTGCGCATTGTTTTGCGTTTGATTCATATCTTCCAATAAATCAATAAACTTTTTCCCCTCAACTACAGATGTTTGAGAAGTTTTCGGTGCACCAATTGACTGAATTGCTCCAAATGGTTGTGTATGTAACATTGGTTGGATTTTCATATTACTATCTTCCCCCTTATCCTCGGCCGATTTCTAAATCTTTATCAAGCATTTTTTTATTTGCATTTAATACACTCGTATTTGCTTCATACATTTTTTGAGCAACCATAACATTCGTCATTTCAGCAGTTACATCAATATTTGGATAACGTACATATCCTTCTTCATTTGCGTGCGGATGCGTCGGATCATACACTAAATTTTCCGTTTTGTCTGCTTCAATACTTTTTATCTTTACTCCGTTAGTAGGAGCCCCATCTAGCATACTTGCAAAACTATTGTTTGATTCTAGCACCACACTACGACGCTCATATAAATCTGCCCCCGGAGCCGCCGTCGTATTTGCATTTACAATATTGTTAGAAGTAACTTCCATCCACTTTCTCGCTGTCGTTAGCCCTGAGCCACTTGCATTAATTGCCTGAAACATCCGTTGTCTCTCCTTCTACTTTTAACGTCCGCGTGCCGCTTGGTTAATTGCATATTGTGTATTAATTGCGTTAACTGAAATACCGTATAACTGATTTGTTTTCATTAAATCTAGCATTTCTGTCGTTACATCCACACTATTTCCGTCTTTATTCGTTTGCATTGATTTTGTTTGAATCTTTGCATATGTATTTTTCGTATTTACTGTCGGCAAGTGCATTTCATTCGTTTGATATAAATCTGGATTGCTCTTTAAATCAGCCGCATTGTTTTTATATAATGCACTACTTTTATTCATCTGCTCAGCAAATGTTACATCTTGTGCTTTATAGCCAGGTGTATTTGCATTTGCAATATTACTAGAAACAGTATTTCGTTTCGTCACTAAATAATTCATATAATGGCTTACATCACTCACTAAATCTGGCATATTCCACACCCTTTCTTTTCTAACGTAATGATCCACTGATAGAAGTTTCACTTCATTATTTATTTTCTCATATGCATTTATTAAAATATTTACTATTATGTACCCTTACATATTTTATTCCATTTTTCCATTGTTGTCTTTAGAAAAATACAAAAATATAAAAAAGAATGCAAATAACTGTATACACACAGTAATCTATACAACATTTCAATATATGAACTATAAACTAAAATCCATTTTTCTATTATTTAGATTACTATTATTTTTTCATCACAGTCATAAAATGAAACCTCAATCAGCGGAGTTCTTTATTTAAACGAAGGAATAGACCCCCTTTTAAAAGGGGAATCTGTTTCCAAACGTTTTTATTAATATTTACCGTAAAATGAATTAGCCTTCATTCGCCCATCATTTGTCATAATCATTTCTTCCAAAATCTTTTGCTTATCTCGAATATGCTGAGCTGCCTTAATAATGAATGGGCTTACTTCTGCTGCAACTTGCGTACGTGTTTCCTCATCCAATGTCATCATCCAGCGATTTAACATTTCACTCTTCTCAGCAAACTCTCCATCTGACACTTGCAATTCACCGATTTCATTAAAACAGCCGACAAACGTCCGATAAATATCATTGTTCATTTTCAAGTGCTCCGCGGTAACCATCTATTAAATCTTGTAACACTTTCACAATCGCATCCATGTCTTTTGCTTCACGTGTTACTTTCATTGTTTGAATTTGAATGCTAATCCAATCGTATAAGCCATATAAACTATCATATAAATCTTTCGTAATTTCAGGATTTAATTGAAGCTTTAATTCTTCAAAAATACGTTCTAACTTTTCAAGAAGTGCGTCCCCTTCTTGTAAGTTAAAAGTATGTAAAAGTTCTTCTAAATTACGAAACTCTACAATACATCTTTCATAAATAAAAATTGTATTTTTAATTGGATTACTCGTCATAATATCATTTTGCATATAACGTTGCCATGCTTGCATACGATCACTTCCTCAACTTTCATTAATCATCACTTTTTTGTTTTGTCATTGCTTTAATTGTTTTTAGTTGGCTATCAAGCGCTGCTAATGTACTCTCTAGCTTTTGATACTTCTTCACAATTTCATTTTGTTTGTCTAAATTTTGCTTTTCAATATCTTGAATCTTTTTATCTAAATCACTTACACGTGAATCAATATTTTTTACACGTTCTCCAACTACACCTTTATCACCGAATATTTTATCAAGTGGTTCTTCCATCATTTTTCCTAAACCGTTAGAACTAAAGAAAAATTGCTTCGCTGCATCAGGTTTTTCTTTTAGTGCTTGTGTTAATTTTTCATCATTAACTTCCATCGTTCCATCTTGCTTTAATTGAATACCGAATGTGAATAAATAATTACCATCTTGAGAAAATGTTACGACATTGTTCATCGCTTGACGTACACTTTGCATAATAGCTTGACCTTGGAAAACTCCATCTTTCCCAGCAAAAAGGTCAACTGTAGAAACTGCTTTATTATACTCTGCTACCATTTTTTTAATAACATTCGATGCATCTGTTACGTTTGAGTCATTTACTGTAAATTTTAGGTCTATACCTTTTGTTTTGGGATCTGTTGTTGTACCGGCATCTGGTGTCCCTTCTACTTTCGGCTCAGTTACTTTTAACAATTCAATTTTCACACCCGGAAGAGCCTCAATTGTATTAGTAAAACTTTCAGCTTCAATACCATTAATACTATATTTAGCATTTTGTGCTTCATTGATTGTATTAAGCGCTGTGCCATCCGCATTAGCTAAACCAATATCTTGAAATAGTGTAGATGTGTTCGCCTCAAACTTAATCTGTCCATCTGTCCCCTCTTTTTTCGAGGTCATGAAAATTTTATTCCCAAGTGTATAAGCTGATACACCATAATCTCCATCATTAATCTTATTAATTAAATCTTTATATGTCATATCAGTTGTTACTTTTAATTCTTTATCGCCTAGTTTTAATGTTTCATCCTTAGGAAGCTGCGCATTTATATCTTTAATGTCATTTGAAGCTATTTGATGACGCTGCGCAAGCTGTGTAATAGTCATATTAAAAGTTCCTGCAATCGCCCCACCATCAGCTTTCACATTAATGTAGCCGTCTTGTGTTGTCGTTACTTTTTTCTCATTCCCTTTAAAAGCTGCTAAATCTTTAAACACTTGAGTAAAAGGATTAAATTGTGTCTTTAAACTTGCATATACTTGTTTATCTTGCGTAAGTTTTTGCTTCTCAGTAGTATACGGTGTTTTCCTCATATCTAACGCTTGCATCTCTAATTCCACTAGGTTAGAAGTATCGATCATATTATTTCCGAGGTTCCAAATTTGTTGTCTACCACCAATACCTGTCATCGTTGTTCCTGCCATTGTTCTCACTCCTTATAGATTACATGTAGTCTAAAATACTCGTTTTACTCATCGTACTAACTGCTTTAAGCGTCGCTTCATACGTCGCATTTATATACGCTAAGTCAGAAATTGCTACCGCTAAATCGACATCTTCAATTTCTTTACGATTTTCTTGAAGCGCTAAATTTTGCTCGCTTAAAATTGTTTTAAATGTTTCCATTGTGTTCATTGTTGAACCAACTTCAGTTGTACGGTTAATGATGCCATCTAAGTTTTTCTTGTTTTCTCCTAATAACGGTTGTAACGCTTTTTGATCACCTTTTTGCATCGCTTCGCTCATCTGTTTTAACGTTTTTATAACCGGAGATAATAATGCTTCTCCGTTACGAAACGCTTTTAATTCATAACCGTCATTTAATTGCCAATTCACATCATCTTTTCCACCTTGGTATGTACCATCTTCTGTAAATGGTTGCTTCTCCGCACTATCACCACCGAAAATATAACGACCTTGCTCTTTCGTATTTGCTAAATATACAACTTGTTTTAAAATTTGATCAATCTCTGCACCGATGGCTTTCAATTCTTTTTCACCATTTTGCTCACTTAATGCTTGTACTGTTAATTGATCTGCTCTTGTTAAAGATTTCAAAACACCTTGTAAAGTATTTTCAGTTTGTGTTAATACATTTTTCGAATCCGCTATATCTTTTTGCATTTGCTCCATATTCGCCAATGAATGTTGAATCGCAAATGACTTACTTGCCGCAAGTGGATCTTCACTCATAAGAAGGTTTTTCTTCCCTGAAGTTACTTGATTTCGATGATATTGCTGTTGCACGTTCAAATCCATTAACTGATTCTTTGCCCAGTTTGCATTTTGAAATGTAGATACTCTCATTTCTATCTCCTCCTTATATATTTTCAATCAATTACTATCACCTATCGAATAATCGAAAATAGACTATCAAACACTTCATTCATCGTAGTAATAGCTTTAGAGTTCGCCACGAAATATTTTTGGAAGGCCATTAAATTAACCATTTCCTCTTCCATATTAACGCCTTCAACACCCATTTTTTCTTGCTGAATCCCCTCTAATAAATCCCCATGAATTTTTTGATAACCATTTACTGCACTTTTATCAGATGCAACACGAACTATAAATTGGTCTAATGCTGCTTTATAAGAAAGACCTTCTTTATAATTTCCATCTGTAATTGCTGCTAGTTTATTTGCTGTTTCAGCAGATATTTTCATTTTCGAAATATCTTTTTGGAATTCTGGATTTAACTTCATATCCTTCGCATAATCTCCAACGAAGAAATCTTTTCCCATCACTGTATTCACTTGATTTTTCACTGAACTCATTAAGTCTTCAAGATTTTTTTTATAATCAACAATCTTCGCTTTCGTATCAATCGCTGATTTTATCGCTCCGCTAGTTACAGAGATTTCTGAACCGTAAATTTCAACTGACATTGGGTCTTTTTCTTTATTTAATTGAAGTGGATATGTATCTTGTCCATTTACTGTTAAAATACCATTCATTCTAACACTCGCGATATTAGGATTCATAGATTCATAAGATACTTCGATGTTTGCATACTTAGACATCTCTGTAACGATGCGATCTCGTTCGTCTAAAAGTTGATTCGGCACTTGTGTACCCGCTTGTCCAATTTTATGATTCGCTTCTGCTAAACTAGCAGCAAGACGATTAAATTCATTAACATGCGCTTCAATATCTTCTGCCGTCTGCGCTTCCACTGTATCTAAGTTTTTCGCAAGACGATTTACTTGACTTGTGAACTTCCCAGTTTCAGAAATTAATGTATCGTAGTAGTTTGGTTGTTCTGGATTTTTTGCCACTTCACGAAAGGCATTAAAGAAACCGTCCATTAAACTAGATAATGAATTCTTTCCTGTCGTTCCAACCATAGACTCTACACGTGATAAAGTCGAATTCATATAGTTATAGTAAGAGAGCTGAGATAATTGATCATTAAACTGCTTCGTCTTTACCTCATCAGTAATACGGTCAACACCTAGCGTTTGTACACCGTAACCAATTCTCTGTTCTGGCGTATGACCATTGCTTGCTCCAACAGATCCGTAATTCACCATTTGACGCACATAACCCGGTGTATGAATGTTAGACAAGTTTTGTTTCGTTGTTTGTAACCCCATTTGAGCCGCTAACATACCCGATAGCGGTGTATTATAATCAGATAATCTCATAAAGCTTCACTTCTCCTTTACAATAGTTCGTTCATAAAGATTTGCGAATTATTGTTTCGCTCTAAGTTATATTCAGAAACAGAATCCACAATACTTTCTGTAGTTTTTAATAGTACGTTTAAGTAATATTGATTTTTCAAAAGAATCATTTTTACATTCTCTTCTAATTCAGTTACGTTTTTTTGTAATTCTTCCATTTTTTTAATTTCTTCTTGAGAAAAATACGAAAATAACGCACTTACACGAAACGATTCAACTCCTTGTTCTTTACAGAACTGAACAACCATTTCTTCAAATGAGCTTGATAACCCTTTTAAACCATCAATGTACTGCAATTGCTCTACTTGCAACTTTTGAACTGCATTTACATTTTTATTTTTTAAATTCTCATATATTTGCTCTCCAAGCGCTTGAATATTTTCATACGCTTTTTGAATAATAACGAGTTTTTCATATAATTGTATGTACATATAGCTTCCTTCCTTTTACAAGACTAAATTCACAATTAAACCATGGATTTCTCCAATTTGATTTAACATTTCTAAATGTCCTGTTTTCGTATTAATTAAATTCATCACATCTTCTAATTCATTCAATCCCATTTCTGCCTGTTTCACAATCGTCATTTTCTGTGAATATCCGTAACGTGGGTGACGAGACATGACATCTTTATACTGCAATACATTATCAACGTAAAAATTCAAAAATGATTTTACTGTATTTTTGTATTCCATTACATTATCAAGCGTTAATTCCATTTCAATTTTCTCTTTAATTTCTCCAATATTATCGACAAACGCTTCCATTTGTTCTATTAATTTATCTTTTTTCGGATCTGCATGCAAATTATCCGAAAATGCAAGTCCTGTCCTGACATTTGCTTCTTTCGGCATTTGAGTAGCAGGCGGTATATGCGATAAAATTGGATTATGCGAGATAGAACGTAGCATATATATCACCTATTTATTTTTTTATTTCTTCCTAAACTTAATCGTAAAATCCAGTTATTTATAATTATACTCTGAACAGTAATATTTTGCAGTTATTTTTTATAAAAGATATGTTACAATTTAGCATGAGGTGGCACAATTCTATGAATATTTTCCTTTGTGGTTCAAATCAATTAACAGCATTAGATCAAGAAGAAATTAAAAAATTTTTAACTGACTATGCTCACAAACATAAAATTTACATATTATGTTATAAATCTATTGAAAATGAGGTTCTTCGTTTTTTCGTTGAGAATGAAAGACTCGCTCAAAATTTATGCCTTTACACGCTGCAACCATTGCAAGCAATAACAGATGAATTTCAAGAAGTCGTTGATTACTTAAAAAAACACGGAGCCGAATATGTTGCTTTCGATCATCCTTCTGACTCCATTTACCGATCAGATTATATGTTTTTTGTTAAACAAATTATTGAAGACACTGATTTAGTTCTCTGTTTTTATAATGGGGACAAACATACATCTGTCATCCCTGTCGATGTTGCAAAAGAAGCAGGTATTGATGCTGTCATTTATGATTTACCAGGATTACATGAAAAGCAAATGAAAAAAAGCTTTGAACAAAAAATTCGTATGATGTAAAGGGGGAGGCACAATATCATTATTGTGCCCATTGTAAATATGATAATTGAACAAGATTATGATCATTTTATCGCGAGTTTTAAACAACAATTCAATATGGATATCGCTTCTTATAAACAAGATAGAATGCGCCGTAGAATCGATGCTTTCATTTCGAGAAAAGGCTTCGAAAACTACACTAATTTTTTAAACAAATTACGCGCTGATCAAAATTTATTTTTAAATTTTATTGACTATATTACAATTAACGTTTCAGAGTTTTTTAGAAATAAAGAACGCTGGCAAACTTTAGAGTCGAAAGCACTACCAAAATTACTCGAACAAAATAGCGGAAAATTAAAGGTATGGAGTGCCGCTTGCGCTGCTGGTGAAGAACCGTACACACTCTCTTTAATTTTATCAAAGCATCTAGCTCCATTTCGTTTTGAAATTCAAGCAACAGATCTTGATTTTCATATTTTAGAAACCGCAAAACGCGGTCAATATACAGAACGTTCTCTGAAGGAATTACCTAATGATTTGAAAGAACGTCATTTCACAAAAGAGAATGATATATATTCATTGCATCAAAACATTAAACAAAACGTTACGTTCAAACAGCACGACCTTTTAATGCAGTCGTTCGATACAAATTATGATTTGATTATTTGTCGTAACGTAATGATTTATTTTACAGAAGAAGCAAGAGTAAAACTTTATGAAAAATTTAGTCGTTCTTTACGAAAAGGCGGTGTACTATTTGTTGGTAGTACGGAACAAATTTTAACACCCGAACGTTATAATCTTCAGCGATTTGATACATTCTTCTACGAAAAAATATAAAAGAGGTCGTCACAATGGAGTGACGACCTTTTTATATAACTCGAATTAAAATAATACCGACAATCCATATAAAGAGAAAAAGAAACGTCATAGACCATTTATGTTCTTGCACCGTATGTTTCAACGCCTGTGACAATTGTGTCATGTTCATTTCCGCAAGCGCTCTCCATACACTTACATCCCGATCTTTAGCAATACGGTCTGTAACGCTAATTAAAATTGTTTCGTTAGACAGTTTCGTTATATAAGCAGTAATAACCGTTACCATCAAATTTATATTTCCTTCTGAAGAATCACTTTCCACTCTAGAGATAAGTGCACTCACATCTAGTAACGGAATATGTACTTTTCTACCAAATGATAGTTGTACTTCAGCGAAATCATACGTTCCATCTAACAAAGGAAGTTCTTTTATATGCGCCTGCTTAACAAGCCCTTGTAGGCTTCTAATTACTTGTTCAAATATTTTTTCTGTTTGCTTACCTTCTCCGGATAACGTATGTAGCTTTTTAAAAAGTTGTAACACTGTATCCATCTCTTTAGAAAGCATTTCCTTCATAATCTTTCCATCACTTAAACTTGCAAGTAAAATACCTATTTCATTATTTTTCGAAATAATTTTAGACTGTCCAGTAAACACTAAATTGCTACGCTTTCGTTCTTTCTGGATTTCATGCTCCGAAATAGCTGCAGGCTGTTTTAATGGTTGTAACGCCTTATCTTCAATTGTCGTACGTTTAATCTCCATTTAAGCGCCTCCACTACTATGAAATAATTAGCCCCATTCTTTATTACTCTTTAAAACTAAAAACAGTACGAATAAACCTGACATGATAGTAAACACATCAGAAGCTTGCACTCCCTGTTCACCTTTTTCTTCTTTCTTGTCTTTCGGTTCTTCTTTTTGTTCTTTCTTTTTAGAGGCAACTTGTTTGTTATTTTTCTCTTTTTGGTTCTTCCCCTTATGTACTTCCTTGTTGTCTTCGAACGGCTCTTTTATAACGTAAGTAAATTCCTCTTTCTCTTTCAACGGTTCTTTTATAAACTTATTTACTATCTCATCTTGCTTCGGAATTTGAACAACTGGCAAATTTTCTTCTGGAAGCGGGTTTTTGACTTTCGAATCTTCTTGTTTCTCATTTTCTTTCTTATCTTCTAATTCATTTTCTAGTTTATTATCTAATTTTTCTTCTTTTTCTTTCTCTTCTATCTTTTTATCATCTTCGTTTTTTGGCACCAAAACAGAAATGGTATATTCACTTTCCTCAACAAGTTTATTACCTGCTGCATCTATTATCTCTACAAGTAATTCGTATGGCCCAGCCGGCAATGCTTCTGTTATTTCAAATACTTTTTGCCAATCCATATCATGCTTGTTGTAGTCTAATAAAAAGGAAAGCTCTTTATTTTCTTTCCCTTTTAATGTAACGCGCACTTCTTTTACAACCGATTCTATATCTGACGCTTTTACTCGTATATGTATAGAATCTCCCTGTTTTCGTTCAACTAAGTTCTCTTTTACTTCATCAATAGTAACTTTCTGTAACTTTGGCAATTCTTTATCTATAGTTGGCGTTTCATTTTTAATACGAATGAGCGGGACTTTCACTTCATTTTTTATGAGCTCTTCTTTCTCATTCTCTTTGTAACTTTGAACGAGCTGAAGATTCCAATCACCTTGCAAATCAAAATCCCCTGCTTTATAGTTAGCAACCCAGCTCTTCGTTTCTTCATCATACTCAAAAGATAACATTCTTTCTTGCGCATATTGCTCGCCATTTTTTTGTAACTGCAATATACCTTTCATACTTTGAATGTTTTTCCCATTCGGTTCTACAGCAATTCGCACCTCTTCGCCAACTTTAAGCTCCAGCTTATTTACTGTAATAATTCCCTGTTCTGTTTCTATCTTTCTTTCACTCAATTGTTTATTTGCTACTTCTTGTTGTTCTGCTTCTTTTTGTTTCTCTTCTTTTTGTTTCTCTTCATCTTGTTTCGTTTCCACTTGCTCTGGCGGTTCTTGAGATTCCTTATTTTCTTCTTGTACATTCACTTCACTTATTTTTTGATCTGGCTCAATTTGTTCCTCAGCCTGACTTTGCAAGGGGAAGAACAAGCACACATGTATGCATAGCCAACTCATTAGAAAAAACTTTACGTTTTTCATCTACTAGTTCAAACTCCTATTTCAATGCCTTATAGTGATTTCGTCACTTTTACTCCGAAAAATCCATCTACATTTACAAGTTCACCATACGCCACTAATACATCATTTACATAAATACGAATTGGTTCATCAATATCCTCATCTAGTACAACTGCTTCATTTTCTTGTAAACTTAATATATCTTGAATCGTTTTCACTGTACTTCCAAATACAAATTTCACGTTCATTTCTACATTTTGTAGAATGGACGTGTCCATATATACTGGTTCCATTTGTTTTACTTCTTTAAATTCAATAGGTTGCACAACTGGTTCTACAATTTTTTCTTCTTCAATTTCTTCTGTGGCAATCTCTTCTTCTTCCACCATTGGATACAGAAGTCGCCTTACCATTTCTTTCGCTTCAGAAATTGGCAAAATTTGATACATTTTCGATTGAAGCAGATCACCAATTTCAAGATTGAACGTAATTTGAACGAGTTCGTCCACTTCCATTGACTCTCCCAAATACTCCATTTCTTCTTTTAACGTTACAAATTTAACATTTGGCGGCGTCATGTCCATTTTTTCTTGGAACATTTCTGACATCGCCGTAGCAGCGTGACCCATCATTTGGTTCATAATTTCTTTAATACCGCTCAGTTCTAATTCAGTAAGCTCTTTTTCCGGATCAACTTCCCCTGTTCCCATCATCATTAAATCTACCATTGTTAAGGCGACATCTTTCGTAAATACGAATACATTCTCATTCTTTAGCCCTTCAACAAAGTCAACATTTAAAATAACAAATGGCACTGGTACTCCATCATAATGACGAACATTGATTGCTTCCACATTTGGTGTACTAATTGTAACTGGCTGATTTAAAAGCGTTGACAATACTGTTGAAGCGGAACCAATTGAAATATTTGCAATTTCACCAAGCACATCTTTCTCTTCTTGTGTTAAATGCTCTTTTTCAACTTCTTCTACAATCTCAGTTTCCACTACTTCTGCTGGCTCGTCTTTTTCTTCTACTCCACCAGATAATTGCATTAATTTATTTACCATTTGTTTCGCATGCTCAACTGAAACAATTTGTACAAGTTTAGAGTTTACAAGATTATCTATCTTTAAATCAAACGACACTTTAACAATCGTATGATTCCCATCGATTTCAGAGATTTTCTCCATTTCTTCTGATAACTTTACAACATTAATCGTCGGCGGAGACATATCTACTGTATCTTGGAAGAATTCAGACATAGATGTAGCTGCGAATCCCATCATTTGATTCATCGCTTCTTGTACAGCACTTAGTTCTAATTCACCAAGTTCTTTTCCATCCTCCACTTCACCTGTTCCCATCATCATTAAATCAGCAATGGACAATGCAACATCTTGTTTAAGAACAAGAAGATTTTCCATATCTAATCCTTTTGTAAAATGAATGTTTAATACAACATGTGGAACTTCGACATCTCTTGAATCATATAAATCTACCAACTCTATGCGAGGAGCAGTAATGCTTACTTGCCTATTTAAAATCGTTGATAATACAGTCGAAGCTGAACCAAATGATATATTTGCAATTTCGCCAAGAATATCGCATTCTTGAGGCGTTAAATGCTCATTTTCTTTTTCTAGCACAATCGTGCTCGTATCCCCTTTTGTGTGTTGCTCAGGCATTTTCCCTGCCTCCTCATTTCTGTTTTTCTATCAAATAATATAAACTCTCATTTGATTTTAGCAAACTTATTATATAAAACGTTAATATGTATGTATTCCCATTATTAGATTAGTAACGATTAGCCAAAAAGCTCCCCAATTGTATACAAGTGGGGAGCTTTCCTTCATTCCTATTATAAACCTTCTGGGTTTAAAATGAGGACCACTCGTCCATCACCGAGAATCGTCGCACCAGAGAAATAGTTAGAACTCTCTGCAAAGAAGTCACCTAATGACTTTAAGACTATTTCTCTTTGACCGATAATTGTGTTTACAATAAGTCCATAGCTGCGATGTGTATTACGAACAATTAACACAGGAACCATTTGACCATCATATGACGCAAACGCCTCATCTACTGTTTTTTCACCAAATACAGTACTTAAATGTTTCACTTCAATAATTTGATTACGATAATTTAACACATCTTTTCCTTGTAAGGATTGGATGTCTTCTCTCTTAATTCGAATTGCTTCAACGATATTTCCAAGAGGTAAAGCATAACGCTTATCATTCGTTTGAACAAGCATAGATTGAATAATAGATAACGTTAATGGAAGTTCAATTCTAAATGTACTTCCCTTTCCTTCCTCAGAATCAATAATTAAATGTCCACCTAAACTATGAATCGTATGTTTTACAACATCTAATCCGACACCGCGTCCAGAAAGATCTGATACAACTTCAGCTGTACTAAATCCCGGTTGGAAAATAAGATCAAACACTTCACGATCTGTTAATCTATTCGCATCCGCTTCAGTTACAACGCCATTTTTAATCGCTTTTTCTAATACTTTCCCTTTATTAATACCGTTTCCATCATCCGTAATTTGAATAACGACATGATTTCCACTATGAAAGGCTTCTAATTTAATCGTACCTGTCTCATTTTTACCTGCATCACGTCGTTTTTCAACAGTTTCAACACCGTGATCGATTGCATTTCGAATTAAATGAACGAGCGGATCGCCGATTTCATCAATAACAATTTTATCTACTTCAGTATCTTCACCTGTAATTTGTAAATCGATTTTTTTCCCTAAATCTTTCGCTAACATACGTACCATACGCGGGAAACGATTGAACACAGTTTCAATCGGCACCATACGCATATTTAATAGTACATTTTGAATATCTTTTGAAATATCGCCTAATCGATTTAAATGTTCAATTAGCTCCTTGTTTTGAATTATTTGAGCCAATTCATCAATGCGCCCACGTTCAATTACACTTTCTTCAAACATATTCATTAATCTTTCGATTTTCTCTAATTGAACACGAATTGAACGATTCTCCACTTTAGCATTTTTCGTTTTTGTAGTACTTTTAGCTGGCATAGTACTTGAAGGTTGATTCGTTGCCTCTATCGGTGATTTTACTTGCGTAACCACAGCAGGTTGTAGCTTTTCTTCTACTTGCACAACTTCTTGTGTCACGACTTTTTTAGAAGCTACTTCCTTCGATATAGGTTCTCCTTGCTTTACTTCCACTTTCTCAATTTCAGAAACATGAAGTACTACTTGTTTCAACTCTTCTATACTACAATCCGTATCCATAAATACTGTAAATTCAAATCCGAAAGCATCTGCTTCAATTTCTTCAATACTCGGAGCTGTTTTTTGTATATTCCCTACATTTTGCAATGCTTCAATACACATAATGGCACGTACTGCTTTTAAAATCGCTTGCTGTTCAACTGTTATATGCACTTCATGCGAAACTCCATCATCGGTGTCTATATGATTTTGCTCTATATGTTCCGTAGGAGTTTCTACATTACCGTTCAATAATGCTTCTAATTTCTGTTTAGTTGAGGCTACATCAATATTGCCCATTCCACCTTGTTGCACATCTGCAACCATCTTCTCCAAATTATCAATGCACTCAAAAATCACATCAATAATATCCGCATTTACAACTATATTTCCATGACGAATTTCATCTAACACATTTTCCATCTTATGCGTTAAATCAGCCATTTCCGTAAATTCCATGCTCGCAGACATACCTTTGAATGTATGAGCGGATCGGAATATTTCTCCTACAACATCCATATCAGCAGGATTTTGTTCTAACACTAGCACATTTTCATTTAGCGACTGTAAATGTTCTTCTGACTCTTCGAAAAATATATTTAATAGATCTGTTTGCATTTTTATCCCCTACCTGTCTAACAAACATTTCATTTATGTATAACAATTTAGTGTTTTACAATGAGAAAAAAGGGGGCCACACGTCGATCCGCTATCACTGTTTTGATTCCTTGTGGCACCCCTTCTATATTAACTATTTGCTACTTTTGTTAAAGCTTCAATTACACGATCCGCTTGGAATGGCTTTACAATAAAGTCTTTTGCCCCGCCCTTAATTGCATCTAATACCATACCTTGTTGTCCCATTGCAGAACAAATAACAACCTTTGCACTTGAATCAATTTTAATAATTTCTTTTAATGCTTCAAGCCCGTCCATTTCTGGCATAGTAATATCTAATGTTACAATATCAGGTTGAAGTTCTTTATACTTTTGAATTGCTTCTACCCCATTCTCTGCTTCGCCGATAACTTCAAATTCAGCATTACTTTTTAATAAGTTTTTAATCATCGTTCGCATAAACATCGCATCGTCTACTACTAAAATTTTATGTGCCATTCTTTTTAATTCTCTCCTTCTATGTATAAATATATCTTAATATTTCACCTTATCATTCTCACTCATTATACAAAATAAAATGATAAAATTTAATATTTTTTTAAAAGAATTTTCGTATTTTTATTATTTTATTATTAAAATAATAATATACTACTCTTTTATATAAATAACAACGCGACGGTTTTTTTCCCAGTTTTGCGGTGAATCATTTGGTACAATTGGCTTTGTGTCTGCATATCCTACTGCAGCTAGCCTTTTATCATCCACATTATACACTTCAATTAAATGGTGAATCATATTTGCCGCTCGTGCTGAAGATAACTCCCAATTAGAAGGGAATTTCTCGTTATGAATAGGTCTACTATCTGTATGTCCCTCTACAACAATTGGGTTAGGTACGGATTGAAAAAATCCAACTAATTGACTTATTATCCCTTTCGCTTCGGGCTTAACGTTCGCATCGCCTGTATCAAATATTAAATTATCTACTATAACGACGCTTACCCCTGTATCCTCTCGATATACATTCACTTGACTAATACCGTTATTATCTACATACGCTTTCAACTTCTTATATAATTCATCCATTCTCTTTTTTGAGATCATTTTTTCATCATTTTTTTCATGTGAAATATCTGGTATTGTATTTTCCATTACTTTTGCATCTACTTGCCCCGTATCACTAAACTTTTCAAGCATCTTTGACAATTTTACTGCATCTTGCTTTGATGTAGCAACTAGTAATACGAAGAAAGTTAATAATAACATCGTTAAATCTGTAAAAGTCGTCATCCAACGAGGGGATCCCTTTTGCGGTCCTTTACTCATCATACCACTCCTTGAAATATTAGGCTGCTCCTTTTACCTTTTTTACCTTTGTTTCGTATACGTATGTATCCAGTTTCAACTTTAATTTAGAAGGGATTTGTCCGCGATACAATTCTGAAATTGCTTCTATTACAAACTTCTTCTCTGTATATAAATCTTCAATACCACGGTATACTTTTTCCGACAGAGGGATTGCAATCATATTCGCAAGTACAGACCCATATAATGTCGTTAACATCGCAACTGCCATCCCTGTACCAATTTGCGATGTATCTTGTAAGTTTTGGAGCATAATGATAAGACCGATTAACGTACCAATCATTCCCCAAGCTGGAGCAAAATCACCAATTTTATCTAATAATGCCGCTCCTTTTCTTAACTCATACACTTCCGTTTCAATATCTTTCAATAACACTTCTTTTAATTCATCTTCATCGTAACCGCTTAACATTAATCGAATTCCTTTTTGAATAAAAGGATTGTCTACTTGCTCTCCATCAACCTCTAAAGAAAGCAAGCCGTTCTTTTTAGACTTTTTCGAAAAATCAACAAACAAATTCGTTAACTGTTCTAAATCTTCTTCTCTTCTATGTAAAACAGTGAAAATACTTTTCGTATATTTTTTTATTTCTCCAAATCGATATGCCACAACAATTGTCGCTGTTGTTCCCCCTATGACAATTAAAATAGATGAAATATCTAAAAAGTTTTTGAAAGCTTTTATTCCACCGCCGCCAAGCATAATCGCCGCTATCACTATGATGAAACCTACTATAATGCCCACTGGGCTAGAAATATCAAACTTCCTTTTTCTTCTTTGTGGTCTAGCTAATACTTGATTTTTTTCTCCCATATTTCTGCCCTTTCCTTTCCATTTTCATATAACATTTTTTTATTTTAATAATACGTTTTCACATATAACATGTATTATACGCTTATCATCTGTTTATCGCAATATACTCATGAAATTGACACATTTCATTTCTATATTAGAATTATGGTATAAAAACATGAGGAGGCTCACGATGGAACACAACATTTTACAAGTCATTGCATTAGCAGAAAAACTAAAATATGAAATGCGACATAGCTGGCTTTCCAACGGGCGTCAAGAAAGTGTTGCCGAACATACATGGCGTATGTCTCTAATGGCCATTTTAGTTGAACCTTATTTGGATCAAAAAGTAAATATTGAGAAATTACTTAAAATGGTTATTATTCACGACCTAGTCGAAGCCGAAGCTGGTGATATCCCTGCATTTGATACGATGAATAGTCACGAATTACAGCTACAAAAACAAAAAAATGAACTAGAAGCTATTTTAAATATTAAACAAACGTTAACAGGTTCTCTCGGTGAGGAATTATATGACTTATGGATGGAGTTTGAAGCAAAAGAAACGTACGAAGCAAAAGTTGCTAATGCACTCGATAAACTTGAGGTGAAAATCCAGCATAACGAAGCTGATATTGATACGTGGCTACCAATTGAACATAAAATGACATTCCAAGTAGCAAAGCATACAAACTTTGATTCTTTCCTATCTAAATTACAAAAAATTATTGAACAAGATGGAGAAAAGAAGTTAATTGCTGCCGGCATTGATGTTGAGGCATGCAAGCAATAATGAAATAAGACACTCAACAAGAGTGTCTTATTTCATTATTGTTGATATAGCCTGCTTATAAATAAGCTGTTGTTTTCCATCCACTAAAATTAAAACTGTAAATTTATCTACTCCAACAACTTCTCCTACTATTCTAACGCCACTCTTTAAGAAAATTGTAACTGTACCTTTTTCTTCTTTTATTTGTTTATACAATTCTTCCTGTAAATGTTCCAATTACTGTCCTCTCCTTTCTGTGAAACATCTTAATATAAAAAACTATAAATTTTTTATTTATGCACTTTGTCTTTTATATTCATAAACTTATTAATTAGTATATCTAAATCACGACTAAATAACAAAACTTTATCATGATCCAATCCGTGTCTCGCAACAAGTTGAATTAATTCTTTCTTTTTGTTTTCTATTTTATTTTGTAATTGTCCCATCTCCATCTCTATACTAAAACTCCCTTTTCCCATAATATTACTTGTAAAATTATAGTACATATTCTCTCATAAAAAAATAAAAAAATGGTTTTTTTTACAATTTTTTATTTTTCTATGCCTAAATTACGAATCATGTAAAGGTTTATTTACAAATCACTAACATACAATCCTAATGAATCTACAGGCATTTGTCTAATTATAAATGAGACTGGCTCGTTTTCTATACAAAAAACATACTGTATATAGTAGTCCATGAACCATATAGATTAACTTACTAAAAAGGAGGAAAACATATGAGTTATGGTGGAAGTTGCGCTGGTTTCGGCGGTGGATTTGCTTTGCTTATCGTACTATTCATCCTTCTAATCATCATCGGATGTAGCTGTTGGGGTGGCGGCGGATACGGATATTAATATATCCTATCCTTGACAAATGAACTAAAAACTATAGAAAAACAGCTCATATTTGAGCTGTTTTTTTCATACTTTCGTATGAATTTATATCCCTCTTATTTGCGATTTCAACTAGCAACATATTGTTTACTATGGAATAAGAAACATTTTTACTAAGGGGGATTACAATGATTAGAGGTCTTTACGAAGCGCATTTACCTGTCCGCAACTTAAAAGTATCAATACCTTTTTATGAATCACTAGGGCTAAAATTATATAAACGAGGAGATAATATTGCTTTCTTTTGGATTAAAGAAAATGAGAGTTGGCTCGGCCTTTGGGAAGGCACAGAATACAAAGTGAATTATCACCCCTCTTTACGACATATCGCCTTTCAAGTAAGTTTACATGATTTAGAAAATGCGATTCATTGGCTAAATCAAAAAGGAATTTCAGCACGAAAAGACTTTGGAATGGAACCAATTGAACCGATTGTTTTTCCGGAATTAGCACATGCAGCCGTATACTTTAACGACCCTGATGGAAATAGTTTAGAATTGATTGCACAATTACCTGTTGGACTTCCTACAGCGGAAAAAGTGTATTTAAGTGAGTGGAAAGAACAAATTCAAACATCGTCATTACATAAGGAGTAATCTATTTATGTCGGTTTCTTATTCCACACTTCTTAAAACAAATAAAAACTTCAATAAACTATTTTATGGGCAAACATTAAGTGTACTTGGGGATTGGTTCCATACGGTAGCTTTATTAACATTTGTCTACAGTATAACGGAATCGCCGTTTATGATCGCACTTACTTTTATAAGTAAAAGTTTACCACAGCTTCTTCTTAGTCCATTCATAGGCGGAATTGTAGATCGTTTCTCTAAAAAGAATATTATGATTTTTACCGATATTACACGGGGAATTCTAGTCCTTACATACTTACTCGCAGGCTATAAAATTGAGATTATTTTCATTGCTAATATATGTTTATCTGTACTTGCTTGTTTATTTGAACCGGCTAAACAAGCAACCCTAAAAAATATTGTACACCAAAATCATTTCGTAACTGCTAACTCTCTTTCTAGTACAATTAATGGTTTTATGTCTATTATGGGGGCTTCTTTGGGCGGAGTAATTGCACAATCTTTACATATTGAGTTCGCTTTTTTAGTAAATAGCCTATCATACTTTCTTTCAGCCTATTTTATTTATAATATGAGTATTCCTGCTCATGATACTTGTAACAAGAACAAAGCATTTTTCACTGATATAAAAGGTGGTTATACATACATATTACAAACAAAAATCATTTTAACATTAATTCTTGTCGGCATTTCATGGGGGATTATTGGAGGCGCTTATCAACTACTTCTAACGATCTATGCCGAAAAAATTTTCCATACGAACATTGGGATTTTATATACGGTTCAAGGGGCTGGGCTTATGATAGGAAGCCTTCTCGTTAATCTTTATATATCCCATAATAAAGAAAAAATGAAAAAAGTATTCGGTTGGTCCTACTTATTACAAGGAATTTTCTTTCTCGGATTCATTCTATCCGATCAACTTATTATCGGTATCATTACTTTATTCTGTATGCGTATAGCAGGAGGAATCATCGTTCCACTTGATACGACATTACTTCAAACTTACACACACGAAAATATGATAGGTAAAGTTTTTTCATTCCATTATTCTATTTACGGATCTCTTATTCAGTTATCGATGTTTTTTACAGGAGGGCTGTTAGAAATTCTTTCTCCTCAAATGATTGGTAGTTTATTAGCTATATGTTGTATTTTTGTAAGTTTTATATGGCTGTTTTTATTTTATCGCGGGGAATTTAATGAAGAATCTCCTTCTACTTAATAGCATGTTTATAAACATGCTATTTTTATTTATGTCGAAATACAGAGGAAAAAGACGATTTATTTTCCTTACGTTCTAATTTTTTAGAATGTACAATAAATTTAGATTATAAGAAAAGGGGTGCCATAATGTTTGACGATAGACTTACTATTTCAGCTGAGCAGCAGAAGCTCATTTCCAATGCAACTCGCATTCAAATTCTTCACCTTTTAAAAGATGAAGCACTTACTGCAAAACAAGTTGCTACTAAACTAAATAAATCTGCTGGAAGCGTACATTATCACGTTCAAATTTTATATGATGGAGGGTTGCTTGAATTAGTAGAAACGAAGGAAAAACGAGGGATTATTGAAAAATATTATAAAGCAAAAGCTGCTCATTTCTATATTGAAGAAAGCGGCACAGAAGGAACGAATACAGGTAGTCATATTGTATCTCATTTATTTTTAACTCCAGAGGAATTACAACAGCTTACTTGGGAGATTACACAAGTTTTATTACGCTGGGAAAACAAAACCGCTCGTCAATCAAACTCTGAAGAGGAATACGCTATTTCCTGCAGGATTAAAAAACAATGAAAGAAAGGACCATTTATTCATGAAAAATAAATTATTATTATTGTCGGGAACAGGAATTTCTCGTTTAGGTGATTTTATGTATCTCATCGCTCTAAACTTAATGGTGTTAAATAGCACAAACTCACCTGCTGCTGTAGCAGGATTATGGATTGTTGGTCCAATCGCCACTGTTGTTACAAAAATATGGTCTGGTAGTATAGTAGATCGATTAAACAAACGGTCCATTATGCTCATCACAGATATAATTCGAGCAGCTCTCATTGGCTGTATTCCATTATTTGATTCTATTTGGGCCATTTATATGTTCATCTTTTTAACTCGCATCGCTACATCATTTTTCGATCCAGCTTCATTTACTTATAAAACAATGCTCATACGAGCTGAAGAGCGCGCTCAATTTAATGCATGGAATAGCCTATGTACAAACGGGGCTTTTATTATCGGTCCAGCTCTTGCTGGAATACTTCTCACCACGTACTCAGCAGCCTTTGTTATTTACTGCAACTCACTTTCATTTCTACTTTCTACCATTCTCATTTACTTCTTGCCAAACATTACATTACAAACAAAGCAAAACGAAGAAGTTGCAAATACTTTTGTACAAACATTACGAAGTGATTGGAAACAAGTTTTTTCGTTCGCTCGAACAGAAACGTACATTATTCTCATATTCGTTTTATTTCAAGCGACTATGCTTGTTTCTATGGCACTCGATTCACAAGAAGTTGTTTTTACGAGGCAAGTACTGTTTTTAACCGATATAGAATACAGTATGCTTGTTAGTATAACTGGCGCTGCTTACGTTTCCGGTTCATTTCTCGTCTCTCTCTTTGCCAAACGATTACCAATTCAACATTGTATCGGATTAGGTATGATTTTCACAGCAATAGGCTATGTAATTTTCGCCTTTTCAAATTCATTTATAGTCGCAGCAGGTGGTTTCATTTTACTTGGTATTTCTTCATCATTTGCTGGTACTGGCTTTATAACATTTTATCAAAATAACATCCCTATATATATGATAGGACGTATCGATAGCGTGTTTGATTCCATAAAAAATTTCATCCAAATCTTTTTCGTTTTAGCAATTGGGGCATCCGCACAATTTCTTTCCGTTCAATTTACTGTAATAAGTAGCTCGTTACTCATTCTTTTCCTTTCCTGTTTATTAGCAATCCGGGTAATGACTCCTTCACGAGAAAAATACTTTAAAACTACAGGATCATCATTAGAATATTAAATGCAACATAAAAAGCGGCTATTTGCCGTGCAGTAAGCCTCCCACTGATTAAAGTTTCACTTTATGTTAAAATATTTATTAAATTTGATTATGTAGGGGGGCTATTTTGGAAATTATATTCATTTTCATATGTATTATATTAGTAGCTTCTATTTTACAAACAAGTACAGGTTTTGGCTTTTCTATTATGGCAACACCTTTCTTACTCATGTTATTTCTACCACAAGAAGCTATACAAATAAATATCATTTTATCATTAATTATTTCCATATCACTCATTTGGAAAATAAGAATAGATATTGATTTTATACTACTGAAAAGATTAATTTTCGGAAGTATAGTTGGTGTTCCTTTTGGCATTTTCATTTTCACTTCCATTAACATCAACACTTTTAAATTAGCAATTAGCATCCTGCTTTTACTATTAACGTTGATGCTAATATGCAACTTTAAGATTAAATCAACAAAATCTAGAGATTTCTTAGTGGGCGGATTATCCGGTCTTTTAACGACAAGTATCGGTATGCCAGGACCACCCCTGTTACTTTACTTTACAGGAACTGATACGAAAAAAGAGAAATTGAGAGCAACTACTTTAGCTTTTTATCTATTTATATATTTCATTAGCCTACTAACTCAAATACTCTTTACTGACACAAACAAAACAATTTGGGAATCAAGTTTTTACGCTATTCCAATCGTATTTCTAGGTTTGTATATAGGGCAAATTATTTTCAAACGGCTTAATAAACGAATTTTCAAAATATTTACGTGCATCCTTTTAAGTTGCACGGGTATGTATCTTCTTATTGAAAGTTTGCATTTATTATAAGTAAGTTTTTCAAAATACAAAATCATAAATAAAATACTAACCAAACGATAAAAAGCGGCTATTATGCCGCTTTTTATTTTCACATTAAATATTTTAAAACTAGAAGCCCAGCTATCGCTATTACAAACACATTGAAAAAAATCATCCAACTTTTTTCGAAATCTTTATATCTCTCTTCTTTCACTCCACATTGTTTTAGCCTTCCAATTAAAACTGTTAATTCTTGATTATACTCTTTACTTCCTAATTGTATATAATTGTTATTTATTTTAATTCCATATACATTTTTCATTTTTTTATGTTGCGAAACTGCTTGAATTGAGTTTACTAATACACTGTATTCATTTAACTTTTTAAAATAACAATCTAACGCTATAATTTGTAACCTTGTATTAGTTAAAACAATGTAATAATAAAATGTAGCACCTGTGGTTAATATATTAGGTATAACTTTAGAATTTACAAGACTTCCTTCTTCCACTAATATTTCACATTGTATTTCCTCTCCTTCTTGCAACTCTTTCCGAACTGATTTTTCCAACATTTGCACCGTTAATTTCTTCAATAACTCCCCGTTTTTCACATAATACTTATCTATATTGATAGACTCATTTGCTTCTTTCTCTAAACGTGTAATTTCTTCCTCTGAATATTGGAGCTCATTTAACATCGATAATAATCTTTTATCCATATTACACACTCCCTTTCCACAGTTTTTGAAGTTTTTTCTTCCCACGAGAAATTCGATTGTATATATAATCTGCCGTTACTTTTAATTCTTTTGCAATATCGTCAATGGAATACCCATCAATATACCTCTTTAAAAAGATATATCGATCTTTCTTATTTAAATCTTGAACAATTTTCATAATCTCTTCTTCTTGTTCTATTTCATACCTATCATGGACACTTGTATCTATTTCTACGTCCTTATCGATTTTATTCTCTTTATATACTTTCTTTTTATATTCCAATGCCTTCAATTTAGTAATACCAATCATCCAAGATTTTAAGTTTCCCTTTTCTGTATCAAATTGGTCGATATTAAACCAAATAACAGTAAATACATCGTTATAACAATCATCCACATATTGTTTTTCAGTAGGGGTACTTAATGATTTATGACTAATGTACAAAATTAATTTTCCATATTGATCAATCACTTCTTTCAAAGCATCTTGATCATGTTTTTTCATAGCTATAATTAAATCCTCTTCAGAATCGAAAATCATATGCATCTTCCTTCCTCAGTTCCCCTTTAGCAGCTGCCTTTACTTACTATTGGTATTTCATTCTCATTTTCTATCACTTTTGTAAAAATTTATTAACTTTTATTTCTATATATATGATAACAAACGAAATACCTAAGATCAGAAAGAATAGACAACTTTCTGATCTTAGGTATTTCTCCTTTCAAAAAAGGCAAACCCGCATCACAGGTTTGCCTCTTTACTCACTTCTTATTTAATCCTTTTTCACTTAAAAACTCTTTCATATGCATTCTTTTTTCTTTAGACATAAACGAACTCATTGATTCCGTCCATGTTACGCTTTTCTTGTTTGATGATCTTTCTTTGTAATACGAGTTCATCGTTTCATCATATTCATTTAATAATTCATCATATTTCTTTTCATCATATCCATTTTCATGAAGAACCGCTGCTACCGGTAAGCGTGGTTTAACTCCATGTTCTTCATCTGGTACACCGACTGTCATTCCGAATACAGGATATACTTTATCTGGTAAATGAAGCAATTCGCTCACTTCTCTCGGATTATTACGAATACCACCAATATAACAAATACCGTATCCTAATGACTCTGCTGCTAACGCTAAGTTTTGCGCAAAAAGTGAAGCATCTACCGTCGCAACGATAAAGTCTTCCACCCCTTCATGCTTTATCTCTGTACCATGTTTTTCACATGCAATTTCAAGTCGTTTTAAATCTGCACAACAAACAAAGAATGCTGCGCAGTCTTTCACATGGCGATTTCCGGATAACTCTGCTAATTTAGCCTTTAATTCCTGATTTGTTACATATATGACAGAATACGCCTGTACAAAATGTGATGAAGCCGCATGCTGTGCAGCGTGCACCATTTTTTCTACTACATCTTTCGGAATTGATTCTTCTTTATATTTACGAACTGAAACGTGTTGCTCTATCTTATGTATTATCTCATTCATGAAAATCACTCCTTTTTCTCTTCATAATGAAAAATTAACACATCTTTTTCAATATTCACAACTTATAAGCACAAAAAGAGCAATTCTTTTTGAACTGCACCCCAATTGTTAGACACAGTCTAACAATTGGAGGTGCAGTTTTTCTATGGCTAAATTTACAGCTGATGAAAAAATACAAATCGTTCTACGTTATTTGAAC
>NZ_JBPWBC010000006.1:0-350400 GCF_051776965.1 Bacillus cereus group sp. BceL220
TACCAACTTTAGCTGTCTTTGCAATTTCATCAACCGTTGTGTTACGGACACCACGCGTAGAGAACAGTATTGTGGCAGATTGAATGATTTTCATTTTTTTATTTTCTTTTTTTAATTTGATCATTGTCTACACCCTATCCTTGAAATATTTAGCGAGTTTTCAGTTTTTACATTCTGTATCAGTTCATTTTTAATTTTGTAACTCCTAATAGAAAGTCCTCTATTTGCTTCTTATAGAATAACATACACCATTCTTATTTCTAGTATATAACTATAATAGAATGCAACTTTATAACCTAGGGATAAAGTTGAAAGTTTGAGGTAATAATTTTTTAATCGGACGATGAGAATTCAAGTGAAGGGGAAAGTGATTTCTTTCTTGATTGAATTATTTGATTTTTTATTCAATTCATTTTATTATATAAACATGACTAAAAGATGTTTTTAGTCGGATTTTTTTACGGAAAACCGACTGATATTTGATTTTAGTCGGTTTCTATACTATTTGAGAGAAGGTAGACACTATGTGTGGAATTGCAGGGTGGATAGACTGGTCTAAAGACCTGTCTCATGAACAAGAAACGTTAAAAAAAATGACAGATGCTATCATTCACCGAGGACCAGATGCAGAGGGGCATTGGTTTTCAAAACGAGCGGCATTAGGTCATCGACGTCTCATCGTCATTGATCCTGAAGGTGGCCTTCAACCTATGCTGTATAAAGATGGAAATGATACGATTGGCCTTACGTTCAATGGAGAAATTTATAACTATCAAGAATTACGTAAAGAACTTGAGGAGAAAGGTCATGAATTTCAGACCAAATCGGATACAGAGGTATTACTACACGCTTACTTAGAATGGCAAGAAGATTGTGTTCAACACTTAAATGGGATTTTTGCTTTTGGTATTTGGGATGAAAGATTTGGGAAATTGATGCTTGGTCGTGACCATCTAGGCGTGAAGCCGTTATTTTTCGCTCAAAGGGGAAGCGCAATTCTCTTTGGTTCAGAGTTAAAAGTTTTACTTTCGCATCCACTTGTAGATGCTGAGGTAAATAAAGAAGGACTTTCTGAAATATTTTGTCTTGGACCAACACGTACTCCTGGTCATGCTATTTTCAAGGATATACATGAAGTGCGTGCTGGCCATTATATGACGTTTACCTCTAATGGCTCGACTACGACACAGTATTGGAAACTTGAAAGTAAAAAACATGTAGATGATATTAATACAACAGTCGAGACAATCCGCTCCATTTTACAAGATACGGTTAAACGTCAGTTAATTGCTGATAAACCAGTGGTATCTATGCTTTCCGGAGGTTTAGATTCCAGTGGTTTAACAGGTTTAGCAGGAAACGAATTTGGGAATAAAGGGGAACGTCTTCATACATATTCCCTGAACTTCATCAATGATGAAAAAGATTTTGAGCAAGACTTCCTTCGTTTTGATCGTGATGAGCCTTGGGTGAAACGTGTGGCTGAATATGTAGGAACAAAGCATCATTCTATAGAGGTAGGATCAGATAGTTTAATAGAGTATTTATTAACTCCAATGCGAGCGCGTGATCTACCTGGAGTTGGAGAACTAGAAACGTCTCTTTATTTGTTATTTAAGGAAATGAAAAAAGATGCAACAGTTGCACTTTCAGGCGAATCCGCAGATGAAGTATTCTCAGGATATCCATGGTTCCATCAAGAGAAGTTTCTAGATGCAGAGATATTCCCTTGGAGTGTTAATTTATGGTATAGCACAGAAATTCTATCAGAGGATTTTAAAGCGAAGATTAGCCCTGAAAAATATCAAAAACAAAAATTTGGAGATGCGGTTGCTGAGGTTCCTTTTTTAGAAGGTGAAAGTGATCTGCAAATGAAGCAACGTCAAATGTCTTACATGTTTATTACACGTTTCTTGCCATTTATGCTAGAACGAAAAGATCGCACAAGTATGATGAATGGCTTTGAAGTACGAGTTCCATTTTGCGATTACCGGCTTGTAGAATACTTATGGAATGTTCCATTCGAAATGAAAAGCATAGACAATATTGAAAAAGGTATTTTACGTCGAGCTTTTGAAAATGTACTTCCAGAAGATGTGCGTTATCGCAAAAAAAGTGCATATCCAAGCACAAAGGATGCCTCTTATGTACAAGGTATTAGTGATTGGATGTTACATGTGTTGAACAATCCTGAATCACCTATTTTGCCATTAATTAATGTAGAAAGAGTTCGTGCTATTGCAGAAGGAAAAGACGAAGTAATTTCAGGTAATGATGCACGAGGTATAATAGATTATTTACTTCAAGTTAATAGTTGGCTTCAGGAATATAATATTAAATTAGTATGGTAGATGTAATTTTCAAATAAAGAGAATAGCTGAAACATCAATGATCTAAGTGAACCGCACCTCCAATGTATTAGATAGTTATCTAATAATTGGAGATGTGGTTTTATTATTTTGATTTGCAATAACCCTAATCAGTTAGTTAATTAGAATCAAATAAGAAACATAGAAATAGGGGGAATAATATGAATTGGAGGTTCCTTCCTGAGAGTAGGGAGTCTCTTTAATCTCGCTACCGATAATCAAATAATATGTTAATTAGATTTGATTATTGTATGCATCGCTTTTTCTTCAATAAATATTAAGTGATAAACTTCATATATAGTATATAAGGAGATTATCTCATGGGTTATTTGCAAATATTAGATGGGGAGTATTTGACACATACATAACCTAAAGATTTAGATGAAATTAATATAGATAAGTATTTACTACGATTGCCTTCCTATTTTTCTTAGAATTTTTTTAGTGAATCAAAATTTAAATTGCGTATACATCTTTTGTACTAGTAGACCTAAGTCTAAAAGTATGTACAATTACACCATTTGACTAATGGGTAAACTTCACAAACTGATATATACTAGTATTGTGTCTTGCCTTTTTAGGTGTAGTACACAGCCGGTGATTGGCTAGTGGATGTCCTTCCATTTTGCCAGTGCCGGTTTTTTGTTGGATAATAGAGAAAATGAAGTTTTTATAAGGAAAGAAGGGGTTGTTTTGAAAGATGTAAATTCTATCTTTATGAGAGAAAAGATTGCTAGTTTTTATCTTTATTTTATTTCTTTTCTTGGTTTGGTTACTATAACTATATCTTTACTTGAAATTAAAATCCCTTCTCATCTAACAATACTAATATTGTTGTTACTTTTTATGGGGATTGCAGAGTATTTTCCTGTAAGATTTTGGAGAGGAACTAGTTCGCTTACCTTTCCGATAATTTACGCTATGAGTTGGCAGTTTGGAATCCATATAACTATTGTTGCTATTGTACTTGTCACGCTAATTATTCACATGCATCGTCGTTCACCGATACAAAGAATGTTATTTAATAGTACTCAACATGCACTTAGTTTGATCTTTGCCAAATGGTTTTCAGACAAATGTATGTCCTTAATAATTAATAAGATAGGTATGTCAGTTCTGTATGAGAATTTAATATCTTTGTTATTATTTTGCGTGTTTTTTTGTTTTTTCAACAATCGTTTTTACGATTTGTTAATGATACTTCTTCCGCAGCCATATTCAATTTACCAATGGTATAAAAAAACTATTACGGTATTTCTTTGCGAAACTTTTGGTTTCTCTTATGCGGCACTGATGCATGTACTAATTAGTACATATAGTGTGGAAGTAAACGAAGTTACAGTACTGTTTTTCTTTTTTCCACTTGTAGCAACTTCCGTTATTAGTTCTTTTTCTGTACGGATAAGGATGGAGAAAGAACGATTATATGAGTTATTTCTTATTACGACCGAAATTAGTCGAGGATTAACCGGAGGAAACTTGAAGCATATTAAACAAGCACTTAAAGGTTTTTTTGGCATACAAGCATATGTAATATGGACAAAAGATGATGGAAACTGGAATATTCTATTAAAAGATGGGAAAGTTCGTCTTGATATTTCTGATCATTTAGAAAATTACGATGCGTTTGAGGGACTTTCTAAAAACCTTGTATTTAATGATTGGAAAATTGGTACGGCTCCTGGAGATGAAATATTTGAAAGTGTCATACGCTCACTTGTATATTTTCCTCTTATTGTTAATGATGAACTAGTCGGAATGTTTGTTGCAGGGAAAAGTAGAAATGCAGGCTTCTTTCCAGAAGATGTACAGTCGTTAGCTACATTTTCTAACCAATTAGCTAACGTAGTTAAAACAAGGATATTAATTTCTGAACAGGAAAAAAGAATGATTTTAGAAGAAAGAAATAGAATTGCTCGAGAAATTCACGATGGTATTGCGCAAACATTAGCCGGGGTGATATTCCAACTAGAATCCGCGCAGAAAAAATACCGTGATAAACCAAAAGATATGCAGCAAGTAGTAGAGAAAAGCATAAAAGATTTAAGAGGAAGCCTAGGAGAAGTTCGCTATTCTATTTATGCTTTAAAACCATATCCGACACAACAATTGGGACTTAAGCAGGCGATAGCAAGTAAAATAAAATCTTTAAGACAAGAATATGAACTAGACATTACATATCATGAAAGAGGTCATGCACGTGCGCTTAGTTTTTCAAAAGAAAGAGTTATATTTGATACATTACAAGAAAGTTTGCAAAACATTGTAAAACATGCACAGGCAAAAAAGGCTGATGTTTTACTCAGCTATCAAAGTGAACACGTGCTTTTAAGGATTAAGGATAATGGAGTTGGCTTTTCACTATTTGAGTCTATGGTTAAAACGAAGAATGAGCCACATTATGGTATATTACATATGAATGAACAAGCTGACCAATTAGGGGCTACTTTACAGATTGATAGTTCTGTAGGAAAAGGGACAGAAATTACACTGTTAATTCCAGATTCACAAACAAGGGGTGCGTAAAATGATTAAAATATTAGTAGTAGATGATCATGCTTTTTTACGGGATGCAATTCGGAGCATACTAGAGGATGAATCTGATATGAAAGTGGTTGGAGAAGCTAGCTCTGGGGATGGAGTATTGGGAAAAGTAGAAGAATGCCGACCAGATTGTATTTTGATGGATATTAATCTTCCAGGGAAAAATGGGATTGAAGCTACAGAGTTAGTGAAAAAAAAATATCCGAGTTGCCGTGTACTTGTGTTTACAATGTATGAACATGATGAGTATTTAATGGATGCACTCCAGGCCGGTGCTGATGGTTATTTATTGAAGGATTCATCATCAGATCAGGTAGTAGCAGCAATTCGAATGTTATATCGAGGCGATTCAGTCATTCATCCGCGTATGACTAAAAAATTAATTACATATCATCAGCAAAAAATGAAAGTAGAATCAAATGAAAATGAACTGACGGAACGTGAAAAGGAAATTCTCTTTGAACTAGTAAAAGGACTTAGTAATAAAGAAATTGCTGAAGTTTTATATATTAGTGATAAAACAGTTAAAATTCACATCAATAAAATTTTTAAAAAGCTAAATGTGAAAAGTCGATCGCAAGCAGTGATTTATGCAGTCCGAAATCAATTAGTTCCGCTAGATTAAATAAGAAATCTATCAAAGAACTATCGTGTCGCTTTATTCTGTATTACAAAGAATAAAGGACAAGGTAGTTCTTTTGTACTATGTAGGCATAGAATCCTTAGAGAAAAGATACTCCTTTTGTTCAATTTTCAGAATAATCAAAATGTGGAATAATAAAAATAGAATTACATTTTAATCTTGTTAATAATTCATTTTGTGAAAATCTTTTGTTGGAAATAAATGACGGAGGGCTCTTATAGAAAGAGTAAAGTGAGTGGTTAGCTATGTGAGGTATGGGGATGGTAGTAGTGTTGGAAATCTTTCATGATACAAAAGATTAAGATTAATAGAGTTTCCAATGCTACATGGGAATTTAAGAATCAATTTGTTTCAAAAAATAATATTAATAATGGGGAGATGTAATATGAAACGAGGGAAATTTGGAAAGATTCTTATTGGAACGTTAACAGTTGGAATGTTATTGTCTCAAGGAATTCCATATAACGTATTAGCGGAAGAGGTAAATACATCTACTTTAACTGGAATTGATGATGCAAATGCTATCTTAAAAGGTCTTACAAAGGAACAACGTAATGCCTTAAAAACGTTAGATACAAAACCAGGTTTTGTTATTTCGCCAGGTATCAATACAACAAGTCCTAATAATGTGAATGTGATTATAGAATTTAAGCAAGCGCCTAGCAAAATAGAGGTATTAAAACAAGCGGCTAAAGGGAAAAAAGTAGCTCTTTCAAATGCGGAACAAAAGGTAGAGGCATCACATAAAGGATTTAAAGCAGAGCTTGAACAGCTTCAAAAGAATAAAGAGAAAGGGACAAATGTAAAATCTGCAAAGATAACAAGAGAATATAAGAATGCTTTTAATGGTGTAGCGATTTCTTTACCAGCAAATATAATCGAAGACTTAGTTCGTACCGGTATCGTTAAGCGCGTATGGGAAGATCATGAGGTTAAAATTGATTTGCCGAAAGAAACAGCTAAGACTGCTGTTGAACCAAAAATGGCAGATAGTGTACCACAAATTGGTGTAGACAAGCTACATGATGAAAAAATAACAGGAAAAGGAATTAAGGTAGGTGTACTAGACACAGGTATTGATTACAACCACCCGGATTTGAAAGATGCATATAAAGGGTATCGTGCAAAACAAGGTGAAGATCCAACTAAAATAGATCCGAACTCAATAAAAGGATGGGACTTTGTTAATAATGATGCTGATCCAATGGAGACAACGTATAAGGATTGGCAAAATTCTGGAGGATATCCTGAGATTTATGAGGGAAGTGCATATTATACATCCCACGGTACGCATGTAGCTGGGACAATTGCTGCAGACAAACAGAATAGTGTGGATTATGCAGTGAAGGGCGTTGCTCCAGATGTAGACTTATATTCATATCGCGTATTAGGTCCATATGGAAGTGGACAAACAAGCGGTATTCTTGCTGCGATTGATAAAGCAGTGAAAGACGATATGGATGTTATCAATTTATCACTAGGAGCGTCTATTAATGATCCTTTATATCCTACTTCTGTTGCAGTGAACAATGCGATGTTAGCAGGTGTTGTTACAGTAGTAGCAGCTGGTAATAGTGGTCCGGAAGAAGGTACTATAGGATCACCTAGTGCAGCAGCACTTCCAATTACAGTTGGAGCCAGTGACGCTGCAGTGAATATTCCAACGTTTTCCGCCGATGCAGGTGATGTACATGTAGATAAGATGATGCTACTTGGAAAAAGCTTTACTGATAAGATTGAAGATTTGAAAGGACAATCCTTATCGGTTGTATATGCAGGGCTTGGGAAATCAGGTGATTTTACAGGGAAAGATGTAAAAGGGAAGTTAGCTCTTATCCAACGTGGTGAGATTACATTTGATGAAAAAATTAAAAATGCTAAGGAAGCAGGCGCAAAGGCGGTAATTGTATACAACAATGTAGATGGGGAAATTACAAGTTATCTTGGGGAAAGTACTTCATCTATTCCATCGTTCCGCTTAACAAAAGTAGATGGTGAGAAATTGCAAGCAAAAGCTGTACAAGGAGATGTGTCGTTAGCATTTGGAGAACTTAGTAATATAAAAACAGAGGGAGATCACTTGGCTGATTTCAGCTCCCGTGGTCCTGCAACTAAAACAGATGATATTAAGCCAGATATTGTAGCACCAGGTGTGTCTATTTTCTCAACTGTTCCTGAATATATTAATGATTCAAAAGATGGAGAAAATTATCCGGTAGCGTATGGACGTATGTCAGGTACATCTATGGCAACTCCTCATACTGCAGGGGTAGCGGCACTTATTTTACAAGAACATCCAAACTATAGTCCATTTGAAGTAAAAGAAGCACTTATGAATACCGCAGTTGACCTAAAAGAAGAGCGTTCTGTATTTGAGGTGGGCTCTGGACGAATTGATGCATATCGTGCAGTTCATGCAGATACATCTATCGAGGTTATCGATAAAACATCAAACGTTGTAGATGATGAAGAAGTAGAAATTGAAGAAAAAACAGGTTCTATTGCGTTTGGGTATAAAAATCAAATTGAAAATGGGCCTATTAAAGATAGTCGAAAAGTCTTAATTAAGAACAGCAGTAAAACTGATGGAAAAGAGTTTAAATTAGAAGTAGAGTTTTCATCTACAAGTGTAGGTGTGCAAGATGCAGCGAAGTATGGTGTGAAGCTAAATGTACCAGATTCTATTAAAGTAGCTCCTAGTACATCAGAGGAAATTAGCCCTGAAATTATCATTCCAGAAAACGCTGAATTTGGTAGATATGAGGGCTATATTCATATTTCAAATAAAAACAATGAAAAAGAAGTATATCAAGTACCATTTGCAGTTAAATTCACAGAAAAAGGGATTGCGTCTGTAGATTTACTGAGAGATGCAATGGCAACAGATGCATCTAAATTCCATCCGTTTATGGAGAGACCAAGTTCGCCTTTGACATTTAAACTAAATAGTCCTCTTGAAACTATTGATGCAGTTGTGAAGGACCGAAAGACAGGAAAGGCATTAGGAGTCGTTGGTACACTTAATGCAAGTAGTCTAACACCGAATATTGAATATATGATGTTTTCTGGTATGGGAGGGTATGTACTTCCATTCACAGGAGATCCAGCTCATCCAATTGGGGATAAACCTGTTATGTTGCCTGATGGAGATTACGAATTGAACTTCGTTGGATATGATAAAGAAGGAAAATCGTATACAAAAGGCGATAGCATTATCATTGATAATGTTATACCGGAAATGAAATTTAAGGATGTACAACCTGGTATACATGAAGTCAATGATTCTATGTTTAAAGAAGAAGACGGCCAACGTGCATTATGGGTGCATGGTAATATTTATGATTCTACAGTAGATGCATTGAAGGCAAAAGGCTTGCAGTATGATCAAAAAGCGAACCAAATTGTATATTATCAAAACTCAGCCTTTCCATCAGGTTGGCTGAATACAATTCAAGCAAATGGTGATTTTAAATTTGGAGTACTTCCAGAGGAAATAAACGAGCCGTTAAATTTAAAATTATTTGGATATGATCTTGCAACTGCAGGGAATATGGCAACTGGATATAAAGATTACGTCTTTGTAAAGGAAGGGACAGAATACGCTGTTCCAAGTTATGACAAAGATAAAATCAAATTAGGAGAGAAAATTACATTAACTTTGAATCTTAATAATGTAAAACAGCTTATGTCAGGTACATTTGAAATTCCTTATTACAAGCAGCTCTTTAAATTTACAGATGTGAAACCAAATCCAGCACTTACGGAATATGTAAAACAACATGGACTGAACCTTAAATTAGAAGATCCGAAGATAAGTGAAGAAGGAGCTTGGGAAAACAAGGTGAAAGTTGGGGCATCATTAGAAGGAAAAGAATTTAAAGGATTAGATGGAGATACACCATTTTTAGATGTTACATTCGAGATGACGAACGATGAATACTTTAATGATTTAACTGCATTTGGAGTAGAGAAGTTCTCTTATACAAAAGCTGTTGCATCAGAAGGTATTGAGATTCCTGCGTTTAAAGATAAATCTTTTGCTATTGTTTCGAAACATTCAACGATTACAGGGTATATTGGCCCGGAAGCTTTCTTGAATGAAGAGGGGTATTTAGGTAAGAAAGACTATACAAAACTAGGAGCAAAAGTGTACGCAGTTGGCAAGGATGGAAAGAAATATACAGGAACGATTGGTGATAACGGGCAATTTGAAATTCATAGTGTCCCAGTAAGCGATAAAGAATATGATATTTTCGTAGAAATGCCAGGTCATTTAAATAGTAAATTAACAACAAAAATAGGGAAGGTGCAAGACGGTGAATTAGTGGGACAAAACTTTAGAGTTGACATGGAAGATAACCTTGCAGGTGATGTAAATGGAGATAAAATGGTAGACATTCAAGATGCTAGAATAGCAGCTTTATCGTATGGAAAAGGAAAAGTATCTGTAAAAGATGGAGATATAAATCAAGATGGTGTTGTAGATGAAACAGATATTCGTTTTATTGAGAAAAACTTCTTGAAAAAGAGTCCAGATGCTAAAGAAAATCAGAAACCGAAAGAAAATGTAGGTCCAGTGACATTAGATAAAATCTTACGCTCTATTGGCTTAGAACCAAAAAAATAAGTGGGCAAACTTCTAGAGTAAATAAAGGCATCAGACAATGGATATTAAATGAAATGGATTGGTTAACAAATGACCGGTAATGATTTAAGGTAACAATACCGGTCATTTTAAGAGTCATAGTCGTTTGGGTACATGAAGTAACTAGTTTAAAGTAAGTTTGCTTTCATTATGGGACAAGGAAGTTGCTTAATTATTATTGTTGTTTGTGGGATGGAAATAAGGTTTGTAGTTTAAACTTTAACAATAGGGGGACTTGTGAAATGGGTATGAAGAAAAAACTTGGTATGGGTGTTGTAACTGCAGTGCTTGGCTTATCCTTAATTGGCGGGGGAACATATGCATATTTTAGTGATAAGGAAGTATCACAAAACACGTTTGCGGCGGGTACTTTAGATTTGAGTGTGAATCCAGAAGTTGTTATTAATGTGGACAATCTGAAACCAGGTGATGAAATGGAACGTGGTTTTCAATTAGTAAACAAAGGAACCTTAGCAATAGGAGATGTGAAACTCCTGACAGATTACAGTGTAATCGATGCGAAAGGGGATAATGGAAATGCTGATTTTGGTGATCATATCCGTGTTGATTTCTTGTGGAACTTGGATAAAAATGAGGTTCCAATTTGGTCTACTACATTATCTGAATTAAAGGTAGCTACGCAAAATGGAAATATTCCTAATCTTGTAAAGAACGGTATTGTAGATCGAGAAGGAAATGGACTTGCTCCAGGTGATGATGATACATTTTATGTAATGTTTACATTCGTAGATAACGTTGAAGAACAAAATGTATTTCAAGGAGATGCGTTGAAATTAAATTGGACTTTTAATTCCATGCAAGCAAGCGGTGAAGAAAAGTAAGTGTAATAATTTGTATACTATATGTGTGAGACATATCGTATACAAATGAAAAGAACTGTTTTGAAATGAAGGCGTTTATCCTCAATGGTAAAACTCCTTATAAAAATATGGGTGAAAAACTTGATGATGATTTCCCTTTTAAAACACATCGTAAAAATATTTTGCGATGTGTTTTGTTGTAAGTTGGAGAGTACAGAAATATTAAATGATTATCCAGCTTTTGAGATACTTTGAGGGAATTTAGCACCTTACGCTAGCTTAGCAGCTTTCCTGAAGGGGATTTTGTTTTTTTACATGACGAAATGCTTAAAAACATAATATAAAATAAACATGTTTGATTTTTATTCATGTTTAATCTTTATAAACATCCATTACCTTAAACGTTTGACAAACTAGCATTAAGTCTGGAGTAAAATTAAGTCCATACCGACTTAATTCCCAAGTGAAAAATTTAACGTGCTCACTATACCAATAATCATAGCTTAAATCGCCTTCACCCTCAGATCTTGCAAAATTACTTGTTACTTCATTCATTTTTAGTAAATCGATCTTTGTATATTTTATAATTGCTAATGGATTATTGTCTCCATCCAATACAATATCGTACTGACCAACTTTTTGAATTTCTTCCCCTTCAAGCTCATAAACACAATGTGCAGCGCATGTTCCTGTTTTGATTCCTTTAACTACTAAACTTCCTAATTTATCTCCCATTTCTTTGGAACCATCTCCAAACATCCACGAATCTGGAACACTCATGTTTAACCCATTTTCTTTAGCGTACATATACCAATATTCTTCTATCTTATTAACTGACATCAGTCACTCATCTCCTTAATATTTAAATGTTTTGAATTTAACACGTGGCATATTATCTGTCAATATTTTAGAAGAACTTGCAATACATCTACATCAATAAATGTTTATAAAAAATATAACTCTTCGTAAACATATTTTCCATTCTGTATATTAATGCGAATAAACGAAACTCATACTGTTATTCTGCTGAAATCGTTACGGAAAAGTAAAATAGTGGATAAAAGAACAAACTATAAATGGTTTTATTTACCAATAATATTTTCTTTGTTTCGTAGGATATTAAACGTACAGGAGGTGATATATGATGGCAAACAATCGTAACAACTCTTTAGTGGTTGCAGGTGCAGAAAGTGCACTGGATCAAATGAAATATGAAATTGCACAAGAATTCGGCGTACAATTAGGCGCGGATTCAACTGCAAGAGCGAACGGCTCTGTAGGTGGAGAAATCACAAAACGTCTCGTTGCTATAGCAGAACAGCAACTTGGTAGATATAACAAATAATGCTAGGTATAAAGTAGAAAAAGGAGAGATTATATCTCTCCTTTTTTTGTAAAATATTCGATTATGAATATTTTATTTGTTATCTATCTTGTCTTTTATTACTTGTATCTTCCAGCCACTTAGAAACATATTCTTGCATACGAGATTCTAATGATTGAATCGTTTCATTTGAGATAGTGAGTGCTTGATCCGCATACTTTTTCGGGAACATGTTGCGCAAAGTAGGTTCATTTTCAGCACCATCTCCTGGTTCACGGTAATCTTCAATGATGTAATCATCCCCATTTTTTGTGACCGTCACACGGACTGGAAGTAAATGTCCTGCTTGAGAAACTGTCTGTGTTTCGCGGTTGTATCCTTGCATGAGGGAATGAAGGTAGACATACATTTTTTCATCCTTCATTTCAGTTCCATAGATTACATGCGTCTCAAATTGTTTTTCTGTATAATTTAATTTGTCTTGATTCCAGGCAATGATACTTTCTGAAATAAGGGATTCTAATTTGCTGTTTAGCGGAATCTCCGTTACATCCTTTGCATCATTTTGGACAGAATCACACCCTGTTGCAATGAAAACGAGTATGATAATGCTTACGGTAATCATTATCTTTCTCAAAATCTTATTTTCATATGTTAATGCAAAACGTCTGCTCATCAATTCACTCCATTTCTCTTCGTGCTAATCATCCACTGACATAAATATTTTATATAACAATAGTAAAATCGTCTTCAAACTAGAAACTTATTCTATCCAAGGAAATATATTGCATTATATAATACATACTATACCATTCTTACACATAACGGGAGAGACTCTATGAGAAAAGTTATAATGTATTGTGGGATCTTTATTATGATTCTTTTAAGCGGTTGTATCCGATTCGGACAAGACACTACAGATACCATTTATCTCATTCCAGAAGCATACGAAGGAGACCTATTGGTACTATATAATGTTCCAGGAGCTGAGTTGTTGCCAGAAGAAGATGGATTTCGTGTCGTCACTTTTTCTGCAGACGGGACCGCAGTTACATCTACAGCCGATATGAAATATGGGGATGTCAATGACACGTATTACACGGTTAACAAGGAAGGTAAGCGCACCAAACTTGATGAAAGCTGTATACGCGTTGGTTCAAATGGAAGCACTACTGAAAACATTGGTAAAGAAAATGAGCATACATTCTCATACGCGAAATTGGAAGTTACAACTAGTGCTTGCTCACAAAGCTTTTCATCATACGGGAGAGAAGTATCTGAAAATCAAGAACATCCTGTAGAGAAGAAATTGAGGGAATTATTGGTGCTCGTAAAAGAGCAGTATATGAAAGTGAAATACTAAATTTTCAAAAGGATGAATGGATGATGTTAGGGATAGGGTTGATTGTAGTAGGCGTTTTACTTGTCAGCGTTGTATCTTACCGAGAAATAAAGAAAGCAGGGGGCGTAACCTGGATTGAAATTCTAGTATATCCCTTTTTATTATTAATAGGCGCGTTACTCGAACATTTTGATCTGCCAGATTTTTTAATATTTTTAGGTTTGGTATGTATTGTTTTTGGTAGCTGTATGGTCATGGGCGTCAATATTCTATAACATTAAGAGCAAAGCATCTAGTTCAGATGCTTTTTTATTTTATTTTGTAGTTTTTATTTTTAATGTCTATCACACTAGTTACCCAGACATACAGGGTTCCAAGTGCTGGTAAAAAACTTAGCAAGTTGAATGTATTCTCTATAATATAGAATGAAATAAAAATGGAGGAAAAATAAATAGACAATGGAAGAAAAATGTATACGTCACGTTTTAAAGATTTTAAAATTTGCACTTTATTCACCTCAGCTTTTCTGGCATTATGTTTTAAATAAGAACCCGTAAATTTGCAGATTCTCCTGTTGATGATTTTAAAATATGTAACTCAGTTTTAATCATATAATGTATTGAGTCACTATAAAAATCAAATATTAATTTTCTAAAGAGTCCTATACAAACCTTATTGCGTTAGAAATACAGACCTAATTATAACCGTTGTAAATGGATCCAATTAGATTTCGGCCATCCCAGTATCCGCATCATAACTAGTAACACATCCTGTCATCCCTTTTAAAATACCAACATGGACTGTTGCATCCGCATTAACTGTTACAATTTTCATCACATTCAGCTCCGTTTCGATAATATGCTTTGACTTCCCGCATGATCATTTATTCGTTAGATAACAAAAACGCACCGTAACCCAGTGCGTTTCAGACAAATATACCTATATGTTTTACTTTGTAATTTGGAAGGAGCCACCATAATAATATGAATTATCTACTTTTAGTACTGCCACATATGTACTTGGTGTGTAAACCGTTGTAATTGGTGTTTTGAACCTAGAATAGTAGTGGTGTCCAGCCTCACCTGCAGAAATGGTTTTGTAGCGTTGCAATTTACCTTCTCCGTTCAATCGATAAATCTTTACAACACCTACATCTTTTCCGCCTATATATACCGTCGTATCAAACGTATCACCTTGTTTTAACGTACCAGGGGCTAATTCTTGTAGATAGTCCACGTTGTGATGCAATAAGAAATACGTCTGCCATGGCCAATCATCCACAACAGCTGAAGCTTGCTTAATCGTATTTACTTCAGCGCGCGCTTTATCAGGTAGCGTACTGTCTAAAACGATAAAACCCGAAAAGGTTAAGGCACCGATTAAAGCAAATGAACATAATTTTTTCATATTAAATTCCTCCCGTTTATCTGACATTGTCATAGTCCACTTACAGGTATCAGGTTGTCATCCATTAATTGGATTATTATTCTAAAATCAATATATCATTTTCTTTTAATTTAATCAAATTAGAATTTTCTAACAAGTGATGAGGATAGATAAAATTCCATCTTTCTCCGTTTTTTCTATCATACAGAAGAAAGAACAGAGGCGATAAAGAAATTTTATTCCGCTCTCTTTTCAAATTAACAACATTTCCCGTTTATACGGTACGAGACTATATTAAACATAAAATAGACACGAAAGGGGATTGGAATTAGCGAATATTTACATGGAATCTAGGAGATGCAAGCTCAACATTTCATAACGGATCGATGGTTCCATTTCAACAGACTCCGAATCCGACAGTAATTTTGTTCTGTTTACTCATGAGGTAACGGAAGAGAATTTAGAAAAACTTGCTACAATTGCTCATCAGTATATAGAGGAGACCATCCATTGTTACAATTACGGCATTGTAGAAGAAATAGGTTAAAAGAATAAAACATACTGTTCCAAATTAATATTCCGTGTGTTTTTTGAACATATACCCCTTGTTTTATGTATATATTGAATATATAAATATATTGTGTTATGATATGAATTAGAAACTCGCGTGTTTCAAATACAACATTTTTATCTTCTTGATGACCTCTTATCTTTCCGTAAGAGGTCTTTTTTTATCCCTTCGTATTGCATAGCCGTTAAAATACTATGAAAAGATACTTGAGACTACTACACTGTGATATTCTCTAGTATTTTTTCTTTATCCATATTATCTATTGTTGGGTAAACGATGAATTATTACTTTTTGTATAATTTTCATACATCCTGTAAATACGTTATTTTTTAGTAGGCAATTAAAATTTACATACATAATGCATAGAACAGTAGTGAGGAGATAACAGAAAGTAATAAATATAAGTTTTGATGACTTCTTATTTTGTAAAACTAGGGTGTAGAAAGGATGAAACAGATGGAAGAAAAACGAATTGCGATTTATGTAGTGAATGGCAATGTCAAAGTCGCGAGCAAGCTCCATGATGTTGTGTTAGATATTGTTGATTTTGATAATTTAGGAGAATACGTAGAGCCTGCTTTTACAGGGATATTGTATTAAGAACAGGAGGGAGTATGATTCCAAAAGAAGTAATGGTAGACTACGTCTCAATTTCCTGATTTACAAACCCGCTACCAACTGAAATTGTTGTTTATTAAATTAGATTAAGAGATTTCTTGAAATGAAATAGTAACAAAACGGCTTTGTGGGAATTAAACAAAAGGCTGTTAAAACAATTAAAGTGTTAGTTAAAAAAGCTGATTGTGGAGCGAGAAGTAAACAATAAAAAAACTTTACTACATACATATGTAGCAAGTTTTTTTCTTAACGTACGAAATTCTCGTTATGCATCACTATCAACTTAAGATTATGTATCTTAGGATGAAAATAATTCTATCTCTCTATTCATTTATTCGAAGATTCTTAAAACTCTTGCGATAAAATGTGAATGTATTTATAATTATAGTTAGTTAAGCTAACTAATTATAATTAGTTTTTCAACACAGGAATAGTTCAATAAAAAACAAGAATCTGAAGCAAATTTGTCAATCTATAGAACGATTCCCCAAAGAATAGAGCTGTACGCAGAATGAATTTAAAAAAACGGCAGCAAAGGAAACTGATTCAATGGCAGCTAAGCTTGATTTACTTATGTTATGAGTATCTGATAATGCACGAGACAAAGAAATGGTATTTCGCTAATTACTTACTTTCTGTGCTTTTTGTGCATCATTAATTGAGGAGTAAAGTATTGGAAGGTTATTAAATAAAATACATGTAAGTATAAAAGCTAAAGTTGGAGAAGGTAGATAAATACGTTGGATTATTAAATTCAACTTATTTTTACGGAATAAAAGTTAGTCTAGCTTATTATAAGTTAAACTAATTTAAATGAAAGGAGGTGAAAATTGTTTATAATTTGTCTTAGTAATAATACAAATTACTTAAATATGCTGATTTCTATGGAACTTAAGAAATTTGGAACAAATAACAAGGAGGGTTTAATTAATGAATATTTCTAAAGAAAATAATCCTATATTGGCGGTCGTTAGCTCCAGCGGTAATCAAATCCATTTCTTCAATGCGAAAAATTTTGAAAGAATAGGGGTTATAGATTCTCCAGTTACAGAACCTCATGAATTATGTTTCGATTCTAAGCGTCAATTGTTATATGTAAGTATTACTTATCGCTCAGGTTTTTATAGAAATAATCCGGAAAAAAGCCATGAAATTTTAGTTATCGATATTGATCAATTTAAAGTAATTGATATCATTGATATCTCGCCGGAATTTGCACCACATGGTTTAGTTTATAATGAAAAAAAAGACTTATTGTATGTAAGTGTTGAATCTGGTGAAGGAGGAATTTTAATTATTAATCCTAACACGAGAAAAGTGCTAGATAGAATCTATACAGAAGCAGCAGGTCCACATTGGTTTGTTACGACTCCAGATGGTACAAAAGGATATTCCTCTAATAAAGAGGCGCCCTTTATATCGGTTTTAGATACACATGATAAGGAGTTAATTGGAAAAGTATCTATGCCCAATGGTAGTGAAGAACTAGCTATTTCTCCTAAAGGTAATCGAGTTTACATCCCTTCACCATGTTTACTTGGAGACTACAAAGAGGAGCAACCTACACTTAGCATCATTAATACAGAAACCGATAAAATTATAAAGACAAAATCATTTTCAGATTTAATTACTCCGGTTCATGTAACGAATGATGGGAAAGTATTGGTAGGACATACGCGTTTTCAGAATAAGAATGGAGAGAGAACAAGAAATATGTTTTCTCCAGCACCAGGGTATGTTTCTGTTCTTGATGGAGAATCGTTAAATGTGTTAGGTACAATAGAAGTAGATTTACTCCCAATTACAATGCGTTCTTCTACGGACGGAACGGTTGGATTTGTTTCTAACCTTAGATCAGGGACAATAAGTGTATTAGATTTAGTTAATTACAAGAATGTTCATACCATTGAAGTTGATCCAGGAGATCGAAATGCAGATCCTTCTGTAAATCAAGGAGCTCACGGTATAGCATATATAGAAAGATAAAATAAGAAAACGCTATTCTTTTTGTAGAAATTTACAGAAAGTATGGCGTTTTTTTGTATCTATTAATTTCTGATGAATTCCAATTAGGTCTATTTTTTTAAAATATGGAACAATGTCATTACTTACACTGTCTATTAAGCGTTAAAACATTTTCTATTAAATAAATTAAGAAAGGAATCATCATTTTTAAATAAGGGAGAAGATTGAATTGAAAAAATTATGGATGCTGCTTTTCGTTTGTTTCGCAGTTTTGTTGGTAGGATGTAATAAAAACGAACCGCCAAAACAAGCATTTGAAGAATATATCAATTTATGGAATGATAGAAATTTTGCAAATATGTATGATCATTTATCAGATCATGCAAAAAAATCGATTTCTAAAAAAGAATTCACAGAAAAATATCAAAAAATCTATGAGGGGATTGGAGCTAAAAATTTAAAAGTTAAAATGAAAGGAGAGAATACGAAAGATAAAGAGCTTTTTCTTTTTGAAGTTAAGATGGATACGGATGTAGGACCAGTTTCATTCATCCATGAAGCAAAACTTGTGAAAGATAAAGAGTCTTGGAAAACAGATTGGACACCAGACTTCATCTTCCCAGGTATGAAAAAAGATTACAAAGTACGTATGCAAATAGAGCAAGGAAAACGCGGAGAAATATATGATCGAAATGGAAAAGGGCTTGTAACGAATGGTAAAGCGACTGAGGTTGGAATTATTCCAGAGAAACTAGGCGAAACAGCAGTGCAAACGAAAGAAATAGTAGCACAATTACTTGATATGTCTATAGAAGAGGTCGAACAAAAGCTCACAGCAAAATGGATAAAACCAGACTCCTTTGTACCAATTGGTATTTTAAAAGAGGGAACCAGACAGAATGATTATATTGAATTAGAAGGAGTTTCATCTCGCCCAGTAAATATTCGTACGTATCCATTAGGTGAAGCAGCGGCACACTTAACTGGATATATAGGAAAGGTGAATGCGGAGGAGTTAAAATCACTTCAAAAACAAGGTTATCAAGCAGATGATTTAGTAGGTAAGACCGGTTTAGAGAAAGTGTTAGAAAATAAATTGCGTGGTGAAAAGGGTGGACGCGTATTTATAGAAGATGAGAAGGGGAAAGAGATTAAAAACGTAGCAAAAAAAGAAGCAAAAGAAGGAGAAAATGTTACGTTAACAATTGATGCTGCAATTCAAGAAAAAATCTTTAATGAGATGAAAACTGAAGCAGGGTCTAGTGCAGCGGTCAATCCTAAAACAGGTGAAACAATCGCACTTATAAGTAGCCCTGCTTATAATCCAAATATAATAGTTAGAGGAGCATCGAAAGCCCAACGAGAAGCATGGAGTAACGACTCGAAACTACCAATGACGAATCGCTTTACACAAGCATTTGTACCAGGTTCCGTATTTAAAACGATCACAGGTGCAATTGGTTTGGAAACAAACACAATAAATCCGAAGGAAGAATTTAAAATTCAAGGATTGAAGTGGACAAAAGATTCATCTTGGGGAAATTACTATGTAACGCGTGTAAAGGATGCAAGTCCAATTGATTTTGATAAGGCAATGAAGTACTCTGATAATATTTATTTTGCTCAACAAGCTTTGAAAATGGGAAAAGATCAGTATGTAAAGGAATTTAAAAAGTACGGATTTCATGAAAAATTACCAATCGAATACGAATTTCCTATTTCAATCATTGCAAAAGATGGGATAAAAAACGATATTCAACTAGCAGACACGGGCTATGGACAAGGACAAGTATTAATGACGCCACTTCATTTAGCATTAACATATGCACCGATTGTGAATGAAGGGAATATTCCGTCGCCACATCTTTTAAAAGAAGCAAAAGTAGCAGGGAATTGGAAAGAAAATGTGGTTTCTAAAAAGAATCAAGAGATATTAAAGAGTGCATTAATCAAAGTCATTAATGACCCTGATGGTGCAGGGAGAATTGCAAAGGTTGATGGTGTAACGCTTGCTGGTAAAACTGGTACAGCAGAACTGAAAGAGTCGAAAGAAGCAGACGGAAAAGAACTGGGATGGTTCGCAGCTTTCGATGCAAATGCGCCAGACATGATTGTTACAATGATGATTGAAGATGTAAAAGGAAGAGGAGGAAGTAATGTTCCAGGTGAAAAAGTAAAACATGTATTTCAGAAATAATACTTAATTATAAGGTGAATTTTTTGACTAAATTTATTACATGTTTGCTTAACTCAAAGATATAAATTGGGGAAAATATAGAACAATTAAATTTCAAAAAAGCATTCTTTCTAATCGAGAATGCTTTTTTGCTGCGACTCTAGAAAGTTAATACCTTATCTTAATTTTTATTTCTGAAAAGTTGGCATTGCTAATGGTAAATAGAAGAGTATAGCAAATTGAAATGGACAAGTGGAGTGTTACGTTAAATTCAAAAAAACAGATTTTCATGAGTGGAATTTTATCATTGTATGCTTTACTTGTTTTTTAGTAGTATTATTCTGCTTGAAAAAAGATAAACAATGGAACAAATGAAACTTGTATCTTGTCTATATATTGAAACCATAATAAAAGTGAGGGCAGTTTTTATGTTTATTCAAATAAGTTTGAGGTGTGGAAATGGAACAGACGTTTATTGAAAAGTGTAATCATGATGAGCTGGACTATGTTATAAAAGACTATTGGCAAGATGTATGGAATTATTCATTTATTATTACGAAAGATCCACACTTATCAGATGATATCACGCAAGATGTATTTATAAAGGTGTTTAAAAATTGGAATTCATTTCGAAAGGAGTCATCTATTAAAACGTGGATATTAAAAATCACAAGAAATACGGCAATAAACTATTTGAAATCCTCCTATTTTAAAAAGATATCTTTAATAGGATTTTTTAGTGACGATAAGCAATCCCTGTCAGCAGAACAAGAATTTTTTAAGCAAGAAGAAATGAATGATGTGTGGAAGGTTGTATTAGAACTACCTAAAAAGCACCGTGAAATAATTATATTGGACGCAAAATATGAATTATCTTATGAAGAAATGGCTGAAACATTAGGAGTATCCATTGGAACTGTAAAATCGAGATTAAGTAGAGCGAGAAGTAAGGTTTCAAAATTAATAGGGGAGGGTAGTAGTGATGAACAATAAACAAAATCCTGACTGGTATAGAAAAATAAAAAAAGGGCCAATGGAGAATCGTAAAGATGAAGAAGAATTTATTTCTAAAATAAAGCAGTCTATATATGAAAATAATGAAGTGGATTTTGTAAAACATAAAAGACCATTTCGTAAAAAAGCATTACCTATTGTAGTTGTTTTGGTTTGTACAATGTTATTTTTTATTGTTCAACAACCTTGGCCTGATGATAATAAATCACCGGTAGAAAGTAGTACTCAAATTAAGCCTAAAACAAAAGATGAATCTGCTCAAGATCCATCATTAAAACAATTTATGAATGATTTATATCAAAGCACAAATTCAAAAAGTGAAAATGATTTGTATAGAGCATTAAATGATGAAGTTCTATTTAAAGGGAAGAGTTATAAGAAGGATGAATTGAAGTTTGATGAAGATATTTTTCATGAGTTGCAAGTCGCCCTTGCAATGGGGGGAGAATTTGTAAATGATAAGAAGAAAGTTTACAAAGTGCCAAGTGGAATGACAGAAAGTAATCAATCAAAGCAAGAACACTTTATATATGCAACTGTTACTGGAAACAAAACGAAAATTTTAGCTGAACCAAAACGAGAATCAAAAGTTTTATATGAAGTATCTAATGAAATGGTAAAAGCTTGGATCCCGGAAAAAGTGCAAAATGATGGATATATAAAAATATCGACTATTAACGGTGATACTACTGGATATGTACAAAAAAAGTATGTTTTAACTGATATTAAATATTCTTTCATGTTCGAAAAGAATCATGAAGGTATATGGGAAATAACGAATATAGAATCTATATGGTAAAAGAGGAAGGTTCACTTTAATGAACCTTCCTCTTTATCTTTATCCTTCTTTTGAAGTATATTCCAAGACTTTAAAACTTCTGATGTAACGAGAGCGGCAATGTTTTTTTCTGAATTACTACCAGGAATAACGACAGAAATGGCAATTTGTGGATCTTCAGTAGGAGCATAAGCAATGAAAAGAGAATGATTTATCATTCTTTCTTGCTCATTCGGAAAACCTGTAATACCTGTTTTACCTGCGACGTCAAAGGGCAACTTTTTAATTTCCTCTATATTTTGACTCATTCCACCTTGCACGACACTCCAAAAGTTCATCGGGTAACGATTTGAACTTTCTAAAATTGGTTTAAACTTTTTTGTTTCCTTACCGTCCGGACTAATAATTGCACTTACAGTTTGAGGTTTATATTTATCACCTTTACTTGCCAAAGTTGCTGCATATTGAGCGAGTTGAAGAGGGGTATGCACTTCATTTCCTCCCCAAGAGGCATTTAATAAAGCAGAAATCCCATTTTCAAACTTATTAGATGGATGGAATTCATATTGTCCGTCTTCTTCAAAGGGTAAATCAATCCCGGTTTTAGAACGTAGGCCGAATTGCATTAAATAATCTGTCCATATATGTGCCACTTTTTCTATATTCCCATTATTTTGGTTGAATAGGGGCAGAGCTACTTTTGCTGTCATAAATGTGTTAGATGAATTAATGATAGCCTGCCTCGGTGTAATCTCACCTGTTGGTGTTCCAGGTGCATTCGTAATGTTATTTTGATTATCATACTGAAAAGTACCTTTATCTAAATAAGTATCTTCGGGTTGAAAAAGTTTTTCGTTTAATCCAATTAAAATAGTAAGTGGTTTTATAGTAGAAGCCATATTTACATAAGATTCACCATACTTTAATTTTTGAATCGCTTTATTTTGCGAAAGAGATTTAATATTTTCTTTTCTAGAAGATACATGTGTATTTAATATATTTGGATCAAAAACTGCCGAGTTGACCATAGTTAAAATCGCGCCAGTTTTTGCATCGCTTACTACAGCATAACCAGCTTTAGCATCAGGTGTTTTCTTAATTTGAGATCTTAATGCTTCTTCTGCCTTTTGCTGCAACTCAGAGTCTAAAGCTAGCCGTACATCTTTACCTTTTTGTACTTTTTGAATATTCCATAAGAATTTTTTATTATTCAATTTAAAAATAAGAGTTTTACCTGGTTTTCCTTTTAAATCATTTTCATATTGCAGCTCAATCCCGCTTTTTCCAACAGCCTTATGCTTTGAATTAAGGTCATTTTCTACATACCCAATTACTTGTGAACCAATTTCGTGTTTAGGATAATATCGAATCCATTCATCTTTAATTATTACATTATTGGGTTTGTTTTTGTTTATGAATGCAAGTTCATTCTCAGTTATATCAGAGTATAACGGTATATCATTCATAGTCTGCTTTTTACAAGATTGTTGTAATTGAGATTTTATGTTCTCTGTAGAAATATCATGTTGAAACTCGCTTGAAAATTGATTAAAAAAAGCTAATGTGTTTGATGTATCTTGTTTCGATAGCTTTTCGTCATTAGAAGTGCAATATAGAGACTTAATTTTCTTATTTGTAGCTAGTATTACACCATTTTGATCAAAAATCTTTCCTCTTTCAGCTGAAGAAGTTGCGATAGTAATTGAAATGAAGTTGATTTTTAATAAAATTAGTAAAATCAAACCTACGATAGAAAAAACCGCAAAAAATCTCCATCTTTTTATATGTAACATATAACCCTCCCTTATGTAGCCTATTTCATCTTATATTTAATTATTTTTTTTGTAAATGTGGAACAACTTTATTGTTTAGGTTGTCTATTAAGTATTACAGCATGAAGAAAGGAATAATTAGCATGAAAATTTACTAGCAAGTTTATATGTAAGTTTAATAAGAGTCATTATACAGTTTAGCACTTCTCATGCAAGTGGCAAAAAAATAGAGAGAAAACAGGAAGGGAGAGTTATTAATTCCGTAGCTAAACGAAAAGGAATGGTTGCTTACAAGGATTAAGCAAAAAATTGAGGCGATATTTATAACCGATTATCGGTATCTAATATATAAGGAATGCTTTTAGTATTTGTAGCAATTTCTGAAAGGATTAAATGGAGGATTTATGAAAGAACAAAAAGGCAAGAAGCAGAAGACATATATATCTATTCGATTAAATATAATGTTCCTTTGCATATTTGTACTATTTTCAGCTATTATTATGCAGCTAGGAAAGGTACAAATCGTTGAGGGAGAGGCTTATAAGAACCAAGTGGAAAGTAGTCAAAATGCAATAACTAGTATTCCAGTTCCACGTGGACAAATTTTAGATCGAGAAGGGAAAACAGTTGTTAATAATAAATCTCTTCGCACAATTACGTATACAAGGGTGAAGGGAATTACGAGTGAAGATATTTTAAAAACAGCAAAAGACTTGGCGAAAGTACTTGAAATGCCTGAACAAGATATAAATAAATTAACAGATATCGATAAAAAAGATTTTTGGATGCAGTTGAATTCGAAACGTGCGGAGACAAAGATTACTAAGCAAGATATAGAAAAGTTTAAAGAAAAGGGTATAGAGGGAAAAGAGTTAGATAAAAAAATAGAAGACTTAAGACGAGGTCGTGTTACAGAGATAGAATTAGCAGAATTAACAGCACAAGATTTAAAGGTGTTAGCTATTAAAAGTAAAATGAGTTCAGGTTATCAACTAACACCACAAATCATTAAAAAAGATGTAACAGATGAAGAGTATGCGCGGATAAGCGAAAATCTTGCGAATTTTCCAGGAGTAGATGCAACGGTTGATTGGGAACGTAATTATGTAAACGGTAATTTATTTCGTTCTGTATTAGGAAATATTACGAGTAGTGAAGAAGGATTACCGAAAGAAAATTTAGATTCTTATTTAGTACGTGGATATAACCGTAATGATCGTGTTGGAAAAAGTTATATTGAACAACGATATGAAGATGTATTACACGGCACAAAAGAAGAAGTGAAAAATATTACTGATAAATCAGGAAACATTGTTAGCACAGAAATAATCTCTAAAGGAAAAAGTGGTAATAGTTTAACATTAACGATTGATATGGAATTACAAAAGAAAGTGGAAGAAAGTATAGAGAAAAACTTGAGAGCTTTTAAGAGTTCAGAGCCACTGCTCGATCGAGCTTTTGTTGTCATGACGAATCCAAATAACGGACAAATTTTATCAATGGCAGGCAAAAAGATTGTAGAAAAAGAAGGGAAAATAGAGGTTGAGGATTTGGCATTAGGAAACATGACAACTTCGTATGAGCTAGGGTCAGCTGTAAAAGGTGCTACTTTATTAACTGGATATGAGACAGGCGCAATACATCCAGGAGATCAATTTTATGACGCGCCGATGAAATTTAAAGGTACACAAGCTAAGAAATCGTGGAATGTATCCGGATTTGGTAATATTAATGATTTACGGGCTTTACAAGTATCTTCGAATGTATACATGTTCCAGACAGCTTTAAAAATTGCGGGAGTTAATTACGTACCAAATGGCTCATTGGATATTAAACAAGGAGCATTTGATACGATGCGCTATTATTTCAAGCAATTTGGTTTAGGTGTCCCAACAGGTATTGATTTACCGAATGAAATAATTGGACAAACGAGAAAAGTAGATAGTCAACCTGGGTTTTTACTAGATTTTTCTATCGGTCAGTATGATACGTATACGCCGTTGCAATTAGCACAATATATTTCAACGATTGCGAATGGTGGTTATAGAATGCAACCTCAAATTGTACAAGAAATACGAGAACAATCAATAAAAGAAGAGGTTGGCAAAGTTATACGTTCCATAGAGCCTGTCGTATTAAATCGAATTGATATGAAGAAAGAACATATTGATCGGATAAAAGAAGGGTTTAGATGGGTATTCCAAGAAGGTGATGGAACTGGCGTGAAATATTTCAAAAACGCGCCATATAAACCAGCAGGAAAGACAGGAACAGCCCAAACTGTATATGGTGGAGATGACCCGATTGGTAGAAATGCAAAAGGAGAACGTATGGAATGTTACAACTTAACGTTAGTTGGATATGCTCCATATGATAATCCAGAAGTAGCATTTTCCGTAGTAGTTCCATGGCTTCATGATGATAAAAATGGAATTAATTCTATAATCGGAAAGGAAGTATTAGATGTATACTTTGATTTAAAACAGCAACGTATACATGGTGAAGCTACTAGTACAGGTAGTTCTAAGCAAAATTAGAGTACTTTTCTCAGGGAAAGAACCTGTTCATATAAAGCCATTTATAAGTAAAAAAATGAAATATGAAATAGGAGATAGAGGCGTCGTAGCTACTATCTCTTATTTTGTTAATAACTCTCATACTAGCTATAATTTTTTTAGTTTATGGAACAAATTTGGTTCGGTGATTGTCTATTATGTGTACGTATAAAAAGGTGCTAAAAATTTGGAAGGAATGATGATTTTGAAAAATAAGAGGATGCTAAAAATAGGAATATGCGTTGGTATATTAGGTTTAAGTATTACAAGCCTAGAAGCTTTTACAGGAGGGGCACTGCAAGTTGAAGCGAAAGAAAAGACTGGACAAGTGAAACATAAAAATCAGGCGACGCATAAAGAGTTCTCTCAACTTGAGAAAAAATTTGATGCTCGAGTAGGTGTATATGCGATTGATACTGGTACAAATCAAACAATTTCTTATCGATCTAACGAAAGATTTGCCTTCGCATCAACCTACAAGGCTTTAGCAGCAGGAGTATTACTACAGCAAAACTCAATTGATACATTAAATGAAGTAATCACATTTACGAAAGAAGACTTAGTGGATTATTCACCTGTTACAGAGAAACATGTAGATACTGGAATGAAACTAGGAGAAATTGCTGAGGCTGCTGTTCGTTCAAGTGATAATACTGCAGGGAACATTTTATTTAATAAAATAGGCGGACCTAAAGGATATGAAAAAGCGCTTAGAAAGATGGGGGATCGGGTTACTATGTCTGATCGCTTTGAAACAGAATTAAACGAAGCTATTCCAGGAGACATTCGTGACACTAGTACAGCGAAAGCAATTGCTACGAATCTTAAAGCTTTTACGGTCGGAAATGCACTTCCAGCTGAAAAACGTAAAATTCTTACAGAGTGGATGAAAGGAAATGCTACAGGGGACAAACTTATTCGTGCAGGCGTACCAACTGACTGGGTAGTTGGAGATAAATCAGGTGCTGGCAGTTACGGGACAAGAAATGATATTGCTATCGTTTGGCCTCCGAATAGAGCACCAATTATCATCGCAATTTTATCTAGTAAAGATGAGAAAGAGGCAACCTATGATAATCAACTCATTGCAGAGGCAACTAAAGTTATAGTTAAGGCTCTTAGGTAATAGTATTTTAGTTTTCGCATTTTTAACATGAAAGTATTAAAAGTATAAAGTTAGAAAACGACTCTTTTCGTGTGATAAGAGTCGTTTTTGTATTCTTATTATTAAAAAGGTAAAAGTAAAAATATAACGAATATATATGACATATCTCATATGAAATTTCATGTACTGTATTATTTTATTAATTTAAATAAATTTTAAGAAAGTATAATATAATTCAGTTAGCATATAGAAGTGTTTGATGAGAATGTAAAGGAGAAAATATGAAAAAGAAGATTAATAGAATTGTAATGATTATTTGTATATTAGTAGGTTTTACAATCTTTTTATATTTACAGAACAATTTAATAAGTATAACTGAGGTTAAAATAACCTCTAGTAAAATACCATCCTCTTTTAAAGGGTATAAAATTCTACAAATTTCAGACTTACACAATAAAAAATTTGGCGATAATCAAGATGTGTTAATTCAAAAAATAAAAAGTATAGACCCAGATATTATTGCGATTACGGGTGATTTAATTGACAGTAAATCATACGATGCAGAAGTTAGTATGCAATTAATACGAGAAATTGTAAAGAAATATCCTGTATATTTTGTGACAGGAAACCATGAACAATGGTCTGGAAAGTATAACAATTTAGAAAAAGAGTTGAAGAAATATGATGTCAATGTTTTAAGGAATGAACATGTAGGCATTCGAAAGGGTGAGCAAGAAATAAACTTGCTAGGTATTGATGATCCAGAGTTTGTTACTGGAAACCGTGATGAAGGAAATATTATAATAGATGAAATTAAAAAAGCGAAAATTGAAATGCAGCCAGATAAATATAATGTATTATTATCCCATCGGCCTGAATTTATAAAGGAATATACGAATGAGAGGTTGGATTTGGTTTTATCGGGACATGCTCATGGAGGGCAAGTTAGATTGCCATTTATCGGAGGATTAGTTGCGCCAAATCAAGGTGTTTTACCTAAATATACAGCGGGTTTATATGTAGAACAAAATACATCAATGGTAGTGAGTAGAGGATTAGGAAATAGTATCATTCCGCAAAGGATTTTGAATAGGCCAGAAATTGTAGTCGTGCAGCTAAATTAAGCTGTACGATTTTTTTTATACAAAAATGAGTAAAGGGGCTTTCTGTATTTTGCAGGAGTAAACATTACAATTTTGTTAAAAATTTTCTACGTTACATAAAGTAACAAAATTTGACCCTCAGTGTTTGTTATAGTGTAAATAATCAAAAAACTTAAAATTTGTCGAGTGAAAATTGTGATAAGTAATTCATATAAAAAACTTAAAGGGGTGTACACATGCATAAAGAATATGAAATTGAAGAATACACGGCGATTGAGGAACAAATCCATTATTATTGTAAATGTTTATTAGTAAGTCATCCTGATCAAATAATAAAGTATTTAGAAAAAAGGTTAGAAAAATATGCAGAAACATTACAATATGCACATTTATATCCTGACACAGTTATTTTACCGTTACAGCAATTAGTTATCGAATATTCTTTAGACGTTGCTAGAATTCGGAAGTATATGAATTTAAAAACGTAAAGTGAAATTTATAGTTTAAATGAAACAGAGTCGACTTTAGGAAATGAAATGCTAATGTCGACTCTGTTTCATTGTTTAATATCGGTGATTGAACATACATACTAATCAACGAAGTTTGACATATAATTAAGCAAGAGTAAAATAAAAGTGAGTACTCACTCATTTTTATTGGAAAAGGAGGATGAAACGTGCAACAACCTTCAATTATTTTACGGACTGTATCAAAAAGTTTTGGAAAAAAAGAAGTGTTACACAATCTTTCATTGCAAGTTGAAAAAGCAGAGATTTTTGGTTTTGTTGGACCTTCTGGATCGGGGAAAACAACGCTCATTAAAATGATTGCAGGTATTAATGAGGCAACGAAAGGTGAAGTGCTTGTTAATAATACTAATATGCCTAATTTAAATGAAATGAAACGAATTGGTTATATGGCCCAGGCGGATGCATTATATGAAGAATTGTCAGCATATGAAAATGCAGATTTTATAGCAACGATGTATGGATTAAAGGGAAAAAGTAAAAAGACAAGAATTGCAGAGGTTTTTGAACTTGTACAATTGTCACAGTATATGAAAAAGCAAGTACAACAATTTTCAGGTGGAATGAAAAAACGCTTATCATTAGCAATAGCACTCCTCCATGAACCAGAAATATTAATTTTAGATGAGCCTACAGTGGGGATAGATCCGCTTCTTAGAAAAACGATTTGGGAAAAATTTTATGATCTTAAAAAGAAAGGCACAACGATTATTGTAACGACGCACATTATGGATGAAGCTGAATTTTGTGAGCGTCTAGGGTTAATTAGAGAAGGGAAACTAGTTGCGGTTGGAACAACTGAAGAATTGAAAAAACGCGTGTCATCTGGACGGATTGAAGATGTCTTTTTGTTGGAAGAGGTGGTGTCATCATGAGAGTTACTGGTGTAATCATTCGTATTATTCGCCAATTTTTTCGAGATAAGCGTTCGTTAGCGATGATGTTTGGGGCACCAATGTTATTACTTTGGCTATTATCGCTAGTGTTTACACAAAAAGACTATATACCGCAAATTGCTGTTGTTGATATGCCCGCTCAAATAGTAAAAGTGATGAAAAATCAAGAAGCGTCAATTTATGAATACAGTAAAGAAAACGCGATTTCTGAGTTAGAAAAACAAAAGGTAGATGCAATACTTCGAATAGAGAATGGAAAAATGAAACTTCTGTTGGAAGGTAGTGATTCGTCAAAAAATCGTGCTGTACTTCAAGTATTGCAAAAAAGCACAGAGAAGAATGATGTATCGATTATGAAACCTGAAGTAAATTATTTACATGGCTCTAAAGACTTTACGATGTTTGATGGGCTTGGTCCTGTATTAATTGGTTTCTTTACATTTTTCTTTGTATTTATATTATCAGGTGTATCTTTCGTAAGAGAACGTTTAAGTGGTACGCTAGAAAGGTTATTATCCACCCCAGTAAGAAGATGGGAAATAGTCGCAGGTTATATTATTGGTTTTGGAATCTTTGCCTTTATACAATCCATTATTATCGTAAGTTTTTCCGTTTATATTTTAGATTTATACGTAGCTGGCTCCATATGGCTAACGTTACTTATTACATGTATGCTCTCTTTAACTGCACTAACATTAGGTACGTTTTTATCGGCATACGCAAATAATGAATTTCAAATGATTCAATTTATACCGCTTGTTATTGTGCCACAAATCTTCTTTTCTGGATTGTTTCCAATGGAATCTATGAATAAGTGGCTACAAATGTTAGGGAAAGTATTTCCACTCACATACGGCGCTGACGCAATGAGACAAGTGATGATTCGGAATCAAGGGTTTACAGAGATTGCATTAGATCTTACTGTATTATTACTTTTTTCACTATTATTTGCAGTAGGAAATGTATTTGCTTTAAAGAAACATCGCAAAATATAATAATGACAAAAAGGAGCTTTATAAATGCAGAAGGATTGGCTGGAGGAATTAATAGCTGCAACTAATACGGATAAAAGAAATGTACGTCAAATGCGAATATTAGAGGCGGCTGTTGATATGTTTGGAGAAAAAGGATACGCTTCAACTTCAACAAGTGAAATTGCAAAACGGGCTGGTGTAGCGGAAGGAACAATCTTCCGCTACTATAAGACGAAAAAAGATTTATTACTAGCGGTCGTAATGCCAACTTTAACTAAGTTCGCTGCACCATTTTTCGTACAAACCTTTGCAAAAGAAATATTTAAATCGGAGTATGAATCATATGAAAGACTTTTAAGGGTTGTAATTCATAATAGGTTTAAATTTGCTCAAAAACACTTTCCTATGATAAAAATATTAATTCAAGAGGTGCCATTCCAACCAGAACTGAAAAATGAAATACAGCAATTAGTAGAAACAGAACTGTTTTCACATTTCAAAAAGTTGATTGTGAAATTTCAAGAAGAAGGGGAAATTATTGAGATACCACCATCTTCCGTACTACGTCTTACTTTATCAGCTGTATTAGGTTTATTATTAACACGATTTTTATTATTGCCTGAAGAAAAATGGAATGATGAAGCGGAAATTGAAAATACGATTCAATTTATATTGTATGGATTAACTCCACGATTTTAATCGTTGAAGTGTGAATGACATACATTACTTTTAAGTAAAAATAAATCGCCTTTAAAAAGGCGATTTATTTTCATTATATATTTTTGATAAATAAGTACTTGTTTACTAAAAACATTCTAAATCAGCGTGTTTCTTTGTCTCTTCTTCTAAGACCTAATAATCCTGCTAGTCCTAATAAACCAAGCCAAGCCCAATTATTATTTTTATCACGATTATCATTTAAATCATTTGTTGTATTTACATTTCGAGTTCTTACATCATTATTAACTCTGTCTAAGTTATTGTCATTTACTCGAGTTGAAATATCAGTGTTATTAACTCTATTCATATTATTTCCATCGTATTCAGCTTGCGTAGATGTACCTAAAAACATAATAGATAGTGCTAAAACACTTAAAATAGATGATAATTTCTTTTTCATAACAATCCCTCCTTTCTTAATCATTAATTTCTCCGAAGCAAGTGTGTATTATTCATTTCACAATATCTAAACCCTCATTAATAAGGCGCACATTTATAGAAAATAGAGTTGAATGATTGTTAATATATCATTGGATATATATTTCTCATAAAAATAAATGAATCAAACTTTGCTTAAAATGTTAATCTTAGTACAATTTATATTATACGGGCTAGCACTAAGGAGGTAATAAGATGCGACAATTTGCAAAACCAACAATCGTCGTAAGTAAATGTTTAGAATTTGATGCTTGTCGTTATAATGGAGAGATGATTCCAGATGTAACAATACGAAATTTGCAGCCATTTGTTACATTTATACCTGTTTGTCCAGAAGTCGAGATTGGATTGGGGACTCCTCGTGAAACGATACGAATTGTAGAAGAAAATGGTGAGAATAGACTTGTGCAACCGTCGACACGAGAAGATGTAACTGAAAAAATGGAGCAGTTTTCAAATGACTTTTTACAAACGATACCGGATGTGGATGGTTTTATTTTAAAGAATCGTTCACCAAGTTGTGGTACGCGTGATGTGAAAATTTATTCTGGTTTTGAAAAAGCGCCAGCAAAGGGAAAAGGATCGGGCTTATTTGGCGGAGCAGTAGTAAAAAAATTTTCGCATCTTCCTATTGAAGAGGAAGGCAGATTGTCGAATTTTATTATTAGAGAGCATTTCTTTACAAGGCTATTTACAATCGCATATTACAAAATGATTAAACATAGTAAAAATATAAAAGACCTTGTATCGTTTCAGTCGGACAATAAATATTTATTTATGGCATATAATCAGGTGAAACAAAAGGAATTAGGGCGTATAATTGCAAATCAAAAAAATGAAAAGATTGAAGTGGTATTTGAAAACTATGAGAAGACTTTATATGAATTATTTATGCGTGCGCCCCGTTATACATCGAATGTAAATGTATGCGAGCACATTTTTGGATATTTTAAAACAAAGTTAAAAAAACAAGAAAAAGATCATTTTATAGAACTGTTACAAAAGTATGCAGAAAAGAAAATACCACTTAGTAGTTTACTTACAATTTTAAAATCATGGGCTATTCGATTTGATGAAAAGTATTTATTAAGACAAACATATTTCGAACCATACCCTGAAGCATTAGTAGAAATTTCTGATTCCGGAAAAGGTAGAGATTATTAAACAATAAATTACATAATTCGACACAAAACCTCCTATGTTGTTGTAGAACAATGTAGGATTTTTTTTGTGCATTAGTACAGAATCTGTTTTAAAATTAAGTTATGACAGAATTGTAGCAATTGTCTAACTAATATTCTTGTCTTTTAAGTTGTTATGTTTGTAGTAGAAACTCGCACGCTGTCGAAACTCAATATTCGATAAGGGATGTGTAGCGGAATGGAATTTACTCTAACTCGCGAAAAACAAATGATTAAAGAAATGGTACGTGACTTTGCTGAAAAGGAAATCGCACCGAAAGCTGTATATTATGACAAAACTGCAGAGTTTCCATATGAAACATTTCAAAAAATGGGCGAACTAGGATTATTAGGCATCCCATTCCCAGAAGAGTATGGAGGTTCAGGTGGCGATACGGTATCGTATGCGTTAGCAGTTGAAGAAATTGGTCGCGCTTGTGGTGGCACCGGTTTAAGCTATGCTGCAACAATTTCATTAGGTGCTTCTCCAATTTATTATTTCGGTACAGAAGAACAAAAACAAAAGTATTTAGTTCCAATGGCGTCAGGTAAAACATTAGGTGCCTTCGGATTAACGGAGCCGAATGCTGGATCAGATGCAGGTGGTACTCAAACGAAAGCGGTATTAGATGGTGATGAGTATGTAATCAGTGGTGAGAAGTGTTGGATTACAAACGCAGAGTATGCAAATACAATTATTGTAACCGCTGTCAACGGTATTGAAGAGAATGGTAGAAAACGTATTTCTGCATTTATCGTGCCTACTACGAGTGAAGGATTAACGATTTCAAGTCCTTACGATAAGATGGGTGTTCGCGCTTCTAATACTTGTGAAATCGTACTTGATGGTGTTCGTGTACCGAAAGAAAATATTCTTGGTGATGTAAATAAAGGCTTTAAACAATTTTTATATACACTTGATGGAGGGCGTATTTCAATCGCTGCATTGGCAGTTGGTATTGCGCAATCAGCCTTTGAACGTGCATTACAATATGCGAAAGAACGTCAACAATTTGGAAAGTCAATCTCTAATTTCCAAGCGATTCAATTTAAATTAGCTGATATGGCGACTGAAGTAGAGCTAGCACGCAATTTAGTACATAAAGCAGCTTGGTTAAAAGATAACGATAAGCCTTTCGGCAAAGAAGCGGCAATGGCAAAACTATTTGCATCGGAAGCAGCAAGCCGTATTGCGAATCAAGCAGTACAGATTCATGGTGGATATGGTTATATGCGTGAATATGAAGTTGAACGACATATTCGTGATGCGAAACTATTAGAAATTGGTGAAGGAACTTCTGAAATTCAACGTCTCGTAATTGCTAGACATTTAGGATGTAGATAAAAGGGAGGAATCACTATGTTTCAAAAAATATTAATTGCGAATCGCGGGGAAATTGCTGTTCGTATTATGAAAACTTGTCAAAAACTTGGCATACGCACTGTTGCTATTTATTCTGAAGCAGATGAAAATGCCCTTCATGTGAAGATGGCAAATGAAGCTTACTTAGTAGGTGGACCGCGTGTTCAAGAAAGTTATTTAAACCTTGAAAAAATTATTGAAATAGCTAAGAAGACAAATGCAGAAGCGATTCATCCGGGTTATGGTTTATTATCAGAGAATCCGTCTTTTCCGGTTCGTTGCAAAGAAGAAGGAATCGTATTTATCGGTCCTTCAGAAGAAATCATTACGAAGATGGGAAGTAAAATCGAATCACGTATCGCAATGCAAGCAGCAGATGTCCCAGTAGTCCCAGGTATTACTACAAATATTGAAACTGCTGAAGAAGCAATTGAAATTGCAAAACAAATTGGTTATCCCTTAATGCTTAAGGCATCCGCAGGCGGCGGAGGCATTGGTATGCAGTTGATGGAAACTGAGCAAACGCTCACCAAAGCGTTTGAAAGTAATAAAACAAGAGCGCAAAACTTCTTTGGTAACGGAGAAATGTATTTAGAGCGATATATAGCAGATGCGCATCATATTGAAATTCAGCTTTTAGCAGATACACATGGTAACACAGTGTATTTATGGGAGCGTGAATGTTCGGTACAGCGCCGAAATCAAAAAGTAATCGAAGAAGCACCTTCACCATTTTTAGATGAAGGTACACGAAAGGCGATGGGAGAAGTTGCTGTACAAGCTGCCAAAGCACTTGGCTATACAAATGCAGGTACAGTTGAGTTTCTTGTAGATGATCAGAAGAACTTCTATTTCTTAGAGATGAATACGAGATTACAAGTAGAGCATCCAGTGACAGAAGAAATTACGGGATTAGACCTTGTAGAACAGCAACTCCTTATCGCAAGTGGAGAGAAACTATCATTTACTCAGGATGATGTAAAACGTAGTGGTCATGCCATTGAAGCTCGTATTTATGCAGAGGATCCGAAAACATTCTTCCCATCACCTGGGAAAATTACAGATTTAACATTACCGTCAAATGTACGGATTGATCACTTCTTAGAAAATCATGTAACGATTACACCTTTCTATGATCCAATGATTGCAAAAGTTATTGCACATGGCGAGACTCGTGAGGAAGCAATTTTGAAATTACATGATGCTCTAGAAGAATTAAAAGTAGAAGGTATTAAAACGAACACACCAATGCTACTGCAAGTTTTAGAAGATGATGTGTTTAAAAGTGGTATTTATACAACGGGTTTTGTAACGAAACAACTCGTTAAGAAATAAGATTTAACAATATTAAGGGGGAAAAAATGATGACGAAAGTATACGCATCGATGGCAGGAAACGTTTGGAAGATTGTTGTAGGAGTAGGAGATACAGTAGAGGAAGAGCAGGATGTCGTCATTTTAGAATCTATGAAAATGGAAATTCCAATCATTTCAGAAGAAGCTGGCACGGTTATGAAAATTAATGTGCAAGAAGGCGATTTTGTAAATGAAGGAGATGTATTACTAGAAATTGAATAGGGAGATATAGGGGGAAGCGAATTGAAACTACCTAATTTTGCTGTCATTAAAGAAGTAGGACCACGTGATGGCTTACAGAACGAAAAAAAAATTGTTGGCACAAAAGATAAAGTAAAATGGATTCAACTACTTACAGAAGCAGGATTGTCGTATGTTGAAGTTTCCTCATTCGTTCACCCAAAATGGGTCCCAGCATTAGCGGATGCAAATGATGTGTTTTCTGAGCTGAAAAGGGATCCTAATGTTACATATGCTGCGCTTGTTCCAAATCAAAATGGTTTGGAACGAGCTTTTTTGCAAAATGTAGATGAGGTGAATGTTTTTTTATCAGCAAGTGAATCTCATAATAAAAGTAATATTAATAAATCAATTAAAGAAGCATTAGCTGTAATAGAAGATATAACAAAGCAGGCAACATTTGAAGGTAAAAAAGTAAGAGGCTATGTTTCAACTGTATTTGGATGTCCTTATGAAGGGGATATAAGTGTCACAGCAGTTGACGAATTATGTAATCAACTATTTTCATACGGCATTTATGAAGTTTCTCTTGGGGATACAATCGGTGTAGCGAATCCATTACAAGTAGAACAAGTATTAGAACATCTATTAAAGAAGTATGATGCTTCGCAGTTTGCCATGCATTTTCATAATACGTATGGAATGGCTCTAGCGAATGTAGTTAAATCATTAGAATACGGTATTAAAACGTTTGATAGTTCTTGTGGTGGACTCGGGGGCTGCCCTTATGCACCAGGAGCATCAGGTAATGTTGCTACTGATGACCTAGTACATATGCTCCATAAGTTAGGAGTCCAAACGAATATTGATGAAGAGAAGTTATTGAGAGCAAGTCAATTTATTCAAAGTAAATTAAATATCCAATTACCGAGTCATGTGTATAGAGCGCTTCAACATAAAACGATAAGTAGGTGAGAAGATGCTACAATTACAAAACATTTCAGTTGATTATGTAACACCTCACGTTGTAAAGATTTCGTTATATCGTGAAAGACAAGCAAACTCATTATCTTTAGCATTATTAGATGAATTACAAACTATATTAACTCAAATAAGTGAAGATTCAAACGTGCGTGTAGTTATTTTGACTGGTGCTGGTGAAAAAGCATTTTGTGCTGGTGCAGATTTAAAAGAGCGTGCCAATATGAATGAAGAACAAGTTCGCCATGCTGTTAGTATGATTCGCACTACTATGGAGATGGTTGAACAATTACCACAGCCAGTTATTGCTGCTATAAATGGAATCGCACTTGGTGGTGGTACGGAATTAAGTTTAGCTTGTGATTTTAGAATTGCTGCTGAATGTACAAGTCTTGGTCTTACTGAAACGACACTTGCAATTATACCAGGAGCAGGTGGTACACAGCGCTTACCGAGATTAATTGGAGTTGGTAGAGCGAAAGAATTAATTTATACAGGTAGACGTATTTCAGCGCAAGAAGCAAAAGAATATGGTTTAGTAGAATTTGTTGTACCAGCTAATTTACTTGAAGAGAAAGCGATTGAAATAGCAGAGAAAATTGCTAGTAATGGACCTATTGCTGTTCGATTAGCAAAAAAAGCGATTTCAAACGGTATTCAAGTTGATTTACATACCGGATTACAAATGGAAAAACAAGCGTATGAAGGTGTAATCCATACGAAAGATAGACTAGAAGGATTACAAGCATTCAAGGAAAAACGCACACCAACGTATAAGGGGGAGTAAATATGTTAGATCAAAAACAACAATCAAATACATTTGAAGAACGAGTTGAAACGATTAAACAAGGCGGCGCACCAAAATATCATGAACAAAATAAAGCAAAAGGAAAATTATTTGTTCGAGATCGTTTAGCGCTTCTATTTGATAATGGCGAATATGTAGAAGATGCATTATTTGCTAACTGTGAACAAACAGGCTTACCTGCGGACGGCGTTGTAACGGCAACGGGTAAAATACATGGTCGTACTGCGTGTGTAATGGCCAATGATTCTACTGTAAAAGCTGGATCGTGGGGATCACGCACAGTTGAAAAGATTTTACGTATTCAAGAAACAGCTGAAAAACTACGTGTTCCGTTATTTTATTTAGTCGACTCTGCTGGAGCACGTATTACAGATCAAGTAGAAATGTTCCCAGGGCGCCGTGGTGCAGGGAGAATCTTCTATAATCAAGTGAAATTATCAGGTAAAGTTCCTCAAGTATGCTTATTATTTGGACCTTCTGCAGCTGGTGGTGCCTATATTCCAGCCTTTTGCGACGTTGTAATGATGGTAGAAGGAAATGCATCTATGTATTTAGGATCTCCTCGTATGGCTGAGATGGTTATCGGTGAGAAGGTAACTTTAGAAGAAATGGGCGGAGCTCGTATGCATTGCTCTGTATCAGGATGCGGAGATGTTTTATGTAAGACAGAAGAAGATGCGATTACACAAGCAAGACAATACATTTCATATTTTCCAAATAACTACTTAGAAAAGACTCCATTGGTTACACCTCAAGAACCGAAACAATTCGATAAAACGTTAGAACAAATCATTCCAGAAAATCAAAATGCTCCTTTCAATATGAAAGATCTCATTAATAGAGTTATTGATGAAGGTTCATTCTATGAAGTAAAAAAATTATTTGCTCAAGAGCTAATTACAGGCTTAGCACGTATTGATGGTAAGCCAGTTGGTATTATTGCAAATCAGCCGCGTATGAAGGGCGGCGTATTATTCCATGATTCAGCTGATAAAGCTGCTAAGTTTATTAATTTATGCGACGCATATCATATTCCATTATTATTCCTTGCGGATGTACCAGGATTTATGATCGGTACAAAAGTAGAGCGTGCTGGTATTATTCGCCACGGTGCAAAAATGATTTCTGCAATGAGTGAAGCAACTGTACCGAAGATTTCTATCGTTGTTCGTAAAGCATATGGTGCTGGTTTATATGCGATGGCAGGTCCAGCATTTGAACCAGATTGCTGCCTGGCATTACCGACAGCCTCTATTGCGGTAATGGGTCCAGAAGCTGCGGTCAATGCTGTATATGCAAATAAAATTGCAGCTTTACCAGAAGAAGAGCGTGCTAGCTTTATTGCTGAAAAACGTGAAGAGTATAAGAAAGATATTGATATATACCACTTAGCATCAGAGATGGTGATTGATGGTATTGTTCATCCAAACAATTTACGTGAAGAGTTAAAAGGACGTTTCGAAATGTATATGAGTAAATATCAAGTATTCACGGATCGTAAACATCCTGTATATCCAGTTTAAAAGCCCTATTTAGGGCTTTCTTGCTCAAAAAGTTAAGGAGGGGAAAACATTGAAACAAGCAGTTTGGTTTCCAACAGAAGAGTACAAGGAAAAAACACGTTTATATAGTTGGATGAAATCATTGGGATATGAAGACTATGAAACTTTTTATAATAAATCTATTGAAGAAACAGCTTGGCTTTGGGGAGAGGCAGAAAAAGCAGTTGGCTATCAATGGATGAAACCTTATACAGAGGTGTTAGATTTAGAAAATGGTACACCGTTTGCACAGTGGTATAATGGCGGAACATGTAACGTTGTAGAATCAGCTTTATCCCGCTGGCTTGCGGATGAAGAGACAAGAATACAGCCAGCACTTCAGTACGAAGGAGAAAATGGAACTTCAAAATCATTTACATATGAAGAGCTTGATAACTGGGTAAGCCGTGTTGCCAATGGTTTGAAACACGCGGGTATTGAAAAAGGTGACCGTGTAACAATTTATATGCCGATGATTCCAGAAACAGTTGTTGCGATGCTAGCTGTAATGAAAATTGGAGCAATTATTTCACCAATATTCTCAGGCTTTGCGTCTGATGCAGTTATGACACGTGTGCAAGCGGCGGGTTCAAAAATGATTATTACTGCAGATGGATTTTCACGCCGCGGTAAAATTGTTTCTTTAAAAGATGAAGTAGATAAAGCTTGTGAACATTGCCCAACTGTTGAAAAAGTTGTTATCGTTCGTCATGCAGGAAATGATTTTACACCACATAACTATGACTTTTCGTGGAGTACGCTAGAAAAAGAAAAACCATTCATACATGCCGAGGAAATGCAAAGTGATGATCCATTAATGCTCATTTATACATCAGGAACGACTGGTAAGCCGAAAGGAACAGTACACACGCATGCAGGATTTCCTTTGAAAGCAGCTTTTGATGCAGGATTTGGAATGAATATTAAACAAGGTGATCGTGTATTATGGGTAACTGATATGGGTTGGATGATGGGGCCATTTTTATTATTCGGTTCACTCATTAATGGAGCAACGATGGTTATGTACGAAGGTGTTCCAGACTTCCCAGAAGCAGACCGGTTATGGGAGACAGTTGATAAATATGAAATTACTCATCTAGGTATTTCGCCAACGTTAATCCGAGCATTAATGGCAAAAGGTGATGAGTATGTCAATAAACATTCTTTAAAGAGTTTGGAAGTATTCGCATCAACAGGAGAACCTTGGAATCCTGATCCATGGATGTGGCTGTTTGAAACAGTTGGTAAAGGAAATGTTCCAATCTGTAACTACTCAGGTGGAACTGAAATCTCTGGTGGGATTTTCGGTAATGTTCTTATTAAACCAATCGCACCAATTAGTTTTAACGCATCTTTACCAGGAATGGCAGCTGTCGTACTGGATGATCAAGGTAAACCAATTCGAGATGAAGTCGGAGAATTATGCTTAGAGAAACCTTGGGTAGGTATGACGAAAAGCTTCTGGGAAGATGATGAACGTTACGTGAACACATATTGGTCACGTTTTGAAAATAAATGGGTCCACGGTGACTGGGTCATTTACGATGGTGAACAATATATCATCACAGGGCGTTCAGACGATACGTTAAATATTGCAGGTAAACGTATTGGACCTGCTGAATATGAATCTATTCTTGTGAAACATAACGATGTAATCGAAGCTGCTGCAATTGGTGTACCTGACGAAGTGAAAGGTGAAGTTTGTCATTGCTTTGCTGTATTACGAGAAGGGGTAATATTTACAGAAGATTTAAAGAAAGAATTAATGAGTTTAGTAAACTCACATATTGGCAAAGCGTTGTGTCCTAAAGACATCCACGTTGTAGAGGATTTACCGAAAACACGTAATTCTAAAGTAATGCGCCGTGTTATTAAAGCAGCTTATTTAGGAAAAGAATTAGGTGATTTGTCGTCACTTGTAAATCCTGAAGTAGTACCGTTTATTCAGGGGTTACAGTCTAGTAAATTATAAAATTAGAAAGGAGCTCTATATAAACAGAGCTCCTTTTTTATGTTAATAAAAAGAAAAAAAGTGAATTTGATGAAGAAGAAAAATTCTACTATTGGTGTTAAGTATGTTTTTTAGTTTTAATCAAAATACGATATTATGGAATGTCTATTCAATGGAGAAATACTAATTTACAACAACAAGGTGATGACAAAGCGCGACTACTTATATGCCGGTTTAAACCTTTACGTATTCATTGATAAAAAGCTGACTATACTCAGTCAGCTTTTTATATATTACATCCTAGTATTTATCTCGCTATTTGCCGGGCAGTAATGCCCCCACCTAAAAATTCAGCGAAAGCAAGGAAGTAGGTGAGGGATCAACTTTCCGGAAAAGCCCGATTGATTCCAAAAGACATATTTTTTTCTTTACGTTGACATTAAAAATATTACCAATTTTTTCTTTTACAATGGCAACAAATAAAGAAACATTTACAACGACACTTATTTCGTTTAAAACTCCAATCATCATCACGATGACACTTTTCTTCAGATTTCCACCAATCATCATTACAATGCTTTTTCTGAGAACTCCAATCATCATCACAATGATGCTTTTCTTTAGATTTCCACCAATCATCACAACAATGCTTTTTCTGAGAACTCCAGCAATCATTTTTCCAAGACATTCATTTCTACCTCCTTTCAATAGTGTTCATATTATTCTATGTTTTAATAAAAAAAATGGCTTGTTTATTAACCTACTATTTTATCTTTATATGATAGAGTGTTTTCTACTCGATATAGAGTTCATACAAACTATGCTAATTTTTAAGAGATAGTGGAGAGAACTACTACTAGTTATGGTGTTTTCCAATAAACATTTGTTGAAGAAAGCGTTCTGATTACATATAATATCTTATTTTCGAGTACGCTTTTTTAAATGTATATTTCACAATGAAAAATGGGAAATCCACAAATAAAGTCTATGTATATGTGAGTTAATGGGAAAATCTAGTGTGTTTTTAAGGGGCATCTTATTAAAAGAAAAAGATTTGTTTTAGAAAGTGGTGTCTAAACATTAAATGGAGTAGGACTAAATTCACGGCCGCTCATTAAACAAGATTTTAATTAGGAGAAGTCTGTTTTTATAATGAATAATGAAAAGAAGGTTTGGTACAATTGTTTGTTTTTTTCTTTTTATGTGTTTGCCTCGTACCCTTTTAAGCTAGTGGACATACTTTACTAATAGAAAGGATTAGGGGGTGAGGTATTGGGTTCTCGATTTAATAATTGTAAAAAGAAGTGTACATGTAAACAAGATGATTGTTGGGAAGTATTCGAAGAGTGTAAAAAAGAACAGCATGAGAAATGTGATAATTCTTGTGTACAAGGAATTAGAGATGAACTTAAGAAATTAATTAATCGAACAGTTCAAATTAATACAGAGGGACGTATTTATGTAGGTACTGTTTCGTCTGTAAGTTGTGATGTAGTTAGGCTTGCGGCTATTCCTGGATCGGTTGGAGTAATTATTTCCATTTGTAAAATTGAAGCAATTTTCCCACCTGTTACAACGGTTACTGCTGACTTTGATTTTAATGGTATTGATGTAGCAAACAAAGCATAATTATGCTGCTTTTTTGTAAAGCCATTCACATGAATGGCTTTATTTTAATTTCATATAAAAGGAGAATATATTCTTTATATAGAAATAAGTTTGAGGTTATAAAGTATGATGTACGAAAGGAGCATGGAAGTGATTAAACTAAAAACCTTTAAAAAATCTGATTTTAAACAATTAATAAATTGGATTAATTCTGAAGAATTTCTAATACAATGGTCAGGAAATGCATTCACATTCCCTTTAGACGAACAGCAATTAGAGAAGTATATAGAAAGTGCAAATACACTCGCTTTCAAAGTGGTAGATGAAGAGACTTCAGACGTTATTGGTCATATTTCGCTTGGGCAAATAGATAATATTAATAAGTCCGCTAGAATTGGAAAAGTATTAGTTGGTAATACGAAGATGAGAGGACGTTCTATAGGAAAACATATGATGAAAGCAGTACTTCATATTGCTTTTGACGAATTAAAACTACATAGAGTAACTCTTGGTGTGTATGATTTTAATATATCGGCCATTTCATGTTACGAAAAAATAGGGTTTGTAAAAGAAGGCTTATTAAGAGAGTCAAAAAGAGTAGGAGAAACGTATTGGAATTTATGGGAAATGAGTATGTTAGAATATGAATGGAAGAAGTAGCAACAATAGTAATTTATAATTATATTATGTTAACAAAAGGGCTTGGTGGGTATAGTGGATAATAAAACAAAAATAATCTCAATTGCAGCTGTTTCGGGGGAGAGCTAGTATGTTAAAACTGACAAAGAAACCATTTTTGAAAAAGGCCCACCTGCATTGTTTCTGAGGAATAAGAGGGTGAGCCCTAATTAAACGAAACTGAATGAATCTGTAAAAATTGTAACTAAAGTATGCATCAACAAGGTATTAAAAGGGATGAATAGTAACCTTTATAGATTATTCCATATATAGCAAAACTGGTTAGCTTCTGATTTAAGCGCTACTAAATGATTATTATTAATAGAGTTATTCGTATACATTCTGTTCTTTTGGATGTTAAGTACCGTATAATTCACATCGTTTCGTTCATTTGAAAATGTTGATTCATTTAATAGTGTAAGTGTCGAGTTAATGTTGTACTTATCAATTCGCTCTTTTTTTCCTTTGAAAAACAGTTTGATAAGATGTGGCTCATTATTAATGAATAAGCCAAGTTCAGGTGATGAACGGACGATTAAATCATCTGATTTCCAATGTGATTTACCTGGATCAAACCAAGAGATGTCTTTATTTTTAATGAATTTTTTGTATTGCTTTATGACATCAATGTAGTTTTGTTTTTTTTTCTGATCAACCGTTTGTACTAATGTTTCGAAATATTCAAAAGGTAGTCTGTTTTGATGAAATTTAATAACAGTTTCTCGTAATTGTTTCCAGTAATCAAAAGCTGGTTGATATTCAGGTTGGGATCTTAGATTTTTTATAAAGGTTGTTTTAGCTGTACTACCTTTCAGTGTGAAGTCTAAAAATTGTGTAAGCCCTACTTTAATTTCTGTCATATTATATCCCCTTCCAAACATTATTCATTTAATAATAGACGAAAAATCCGACATTTTTAAAGAAATGAGCTAGATGCTAGAAAATCCAATATCCATGCACAATAGATACGGGAAAGCCAATCCGTAAGTATAAATGATGGACCATTCAATTGAAGATAAATTAGGTAATAGGATTTTACCAGGTGATAGGTTATTAATATAATCAGATAGTGAGCTGATTTTAAAAGATAACAATATAGATTATTTAGCTTGGATTTGAGAAAAAAAGTACATGGGAATAAAGAGGGATATAGGGAAATGGGCCCTCATCAAAAAATATAAGTTGGTATCAGTATACCGTAGAGAATGAGTGTATAGAACATACAAGTAAAAGTATTGGCAAGCATACTTAAAATAAGCCGTATAAAAAGTTAATCATTGTGTGCTTTGATAATATAGCGTCAGCGAAATAAATAGTGTGAAGGAGAGCTATCTTAACAAGTGTTTCATGTAACGTTCATATACTTTAATTTTATTATTAATCAAACTTGAATATTATAGAAACGGATAATGAGGTATGGGTGGTGCTCTTTTTTATTGAATAAAATGGGTTGATTTTTCGGATTTTCATTACAATATAACAAATAAAATTTAAATTTTATTTGTTGTTAAGAAAAGGTGAGAAGAAAATAAAAAAAGAGGGCTAATGCCCTCTTTTCTTATTAATTTGGTAATTAATCACAGATTGGTATCCCAAGCACTCTTAGAGCTAATGCTACTTGAAGGGAAATCTCTAATCTAGCAATTTCAATACCAGCTACTGAAAGAACTAAAAAAGGTTGTCCGTTTACAAATACAACGCAACTATCCATAGTTAAACCTCCTTTCTAGTAATCTACTATAGTATATGAATAGAACTTTAAAGTGTAATAGTTAAATTGTTGGATTTAATAGAATTAATAGATTAACCCATTTAAACTAAACAAACGAATACAACGAAAGGAAACAGAGATGGATGTATGCCTCAAAAAACATAGGTTTTAAGACATGTAATCGTACATGAAATCCATCATATTGGTCAGCTATCTATATGGGCGAGGGAGTTAAACTTGCAACCAGTTTCAGCAAATTTGATTGGACGAGGATGATAGAATTAAAAACCGACTTGCATCTCAAGCGCAAGTCGGTTTTTATATATAAGAAGATTTCTTAATTGAAATCTTCGGATTTTTTCTGACGTATATGTAAAAACATTAAGGTGGTAATGATTAAGAAAATCATTATAGTTTGTATAATTAAGTTTTTAAACTGAAGCAATATTGTCCAAGATGTAAGGGTGTCTTTAAAAGCTTGGAGTGCAGAGTACGAGGAAGGATCAAAACCATACTGTAGCAACTTTTTTGTTTCAATAAATGAGATGTTTTCTTCATCTGCATCTAATATTACTGAAATTAGTCTAGTATCTCCTAGTTTTGCTGTACTGACAAAACTATAATTACCGTTAGTTGAAAAACTAGTTTGTAAGCCATCAACACCTTGAAGTTTAATGTTTTCATTAAGGGAATATATCATTTTATTCGTATTGAAAACCTGGGAATCTTTGAAGGTAAATTGGTAAGAGGTTAGTTTCGTAATATTCAATACATCTGGAAAATCTTTTACTAAGCGTGCAGCTAGTTTAGCTGCGTCTATTGCTGTTGTAGTTGATTGTTTATTTGTATCATGATTAATTCCAGTAGAGTTTAGAAATGGAGATGGTTGTAATAACTGTAGTTCTTTTGCTTTTTTATTCATTAATATTGTAAAGTTATCTTCAGTTCCAGCAATGTGTTCTGCTAGAGCGAGTGCAGAACGATTATTCCCTGCCAGTAGCAATGCATGAAGTAAATCACGAACCGTTGTTTTATCATTCGATGTTACTTGTATAGGGCTTGTTTCTACTCGGAAAACTTCGTTACTTATTTGTACGAAGTCATCTAACTGTATTTTTCTATCATTTAGTTGTTCCAATACGATATATTCCGTCATTAATTTAGATAAAGTAGCTGATTGTACTGGGGTTTCTTCATTTTTTTTATAAACAATTTCACCTGAATTAGCATTTATTAAAATAGCTGATTTAGCTTGAATAATCGGACCATTTACATAAAGATAAAAATATAAAACGATAAGTGCAGTAATGAAAAAAGATAATAATAAAATAGCGAATTTTTTTAAGAATTGCATAAGTGATCCTCCTATTATGACAGCAATAATAGTATTGTAAAAAGGAATGCTTAATTAGGAAGAAAGAAAAGGTAAAGAATTTCTAAAGAATTATAAAGGATTATTAAATTTAGGGAAATAATAGAAAAAGTTCAATTTCTTATATGATAAGAAATTGAACTTTTTATTTGTAATATTAACATTTGTATGGAAGTAGTTTTACAGTGAATGTTGTTTTTTCGTCATCACTATATACTTCAATTGTTCCTTTATGCAACTCGACTATACTTTTTGCAATTGCTAATCCAAGTCCAGATCCACCAGTGTTTGTAGAGCGAGATTTCTCAACGCGGTAAAAACGTTCAAAAATATGAGGTAAATCCGTACTAGGAATAGGTTGTCCGTAATTTGTTATATCAATTGTAATCATATTATTGCTTTCATAAGCAGTAAGGTCAATATAGCGACCTTCGCTTCCATAAGCGATAGCGTTTATAATAAGATTTTCAAACACACGCACTAATTTGTCACCATCAGCTAATACCATAAGCTTTTGAGACGGGAAAGAAGGCCGACATTCTATATTAGCTTCTTGAACCTGTATGCGGAATTGAACAGTTAATTGTCCAAGTAACTCTACAATATCAATAGGAACAGAATACAAGCTTAATTCTTTATTTTGAACACGTGTATATTCGAACAAGTCATTCATTAATGCATTAAGACGAGTTACTTTATCGTAAATGACTTGAATATAGTATCGCAATTCCACTTCATCTCTATAATTATCATGATGGATTAAATTTACGTATCCAACTATAGAAGTAAGGGGGGTGCGTAAGTCATGTGATACATTTGTAATAAGTTCACTTTTTGCTTGTTCCGCTTGTCTTTCTTCATCAATGGAGACTTTTAATTGTTCAACAATTTCATTGACCCCGATTGCTAATTCTTCTAGATAATTATGATTTACAATAGAAACTTTATGATTGAAGTTTCCATTTGCAATATAACGAATTTCTTCTATCATTTTTTTTATACAAGTTTCATAATAAAGTTTTTTCTCGTGACGATAAAAAATGTAAAGATAGGATGAAAAAATAGAAAATAAAAACAAATAAGATACAATCATCATCCATAAAGACTCTTTAATCCCTTTATACTTTTCATAACCAAAAATTCGAATGAATTCTTTACCGAGTTCAGTTAGAGTAAGTGAACTCTCAATTACACTCGTAACGAGGCGATAAATAATTAGTTCAGTAATAGGAGTGAGTGTGATAGCTAATAAAAGCCAAAAAATAAGTTTCCATTTAGGAATATCTTTTAATATATCAAATGCTTCATTTCTCAATTTTATAGCCAACTCCCCAAACAGTATGAATCAATTTTTCTCCATTCATTACTGTTTCAAGTTTATCTCGTAAGTTGCTAATATGGACCATTACCGTCTTATTTGAACCATAACCATCTTCATTCCAAACGCGTTCGAAAATTTCTTCTGAACTAAATACTCTTCCTGTATTACTCGCAAGTAAATATAAAATATCGAATTCAATAGAGGTTAGTTTAATATACTCTCCATTTACTTTAACTGTATGATTATGTTTGTGTATTTCAACAGAGCGAATACGAATAATACCATCTTCATTCTTTTGCGAAGTAGCATTTTGGAAAGAGGATCTTCGTAATAAAGCTTTCACTCTAGCTACTAATTCTAATGGATTGAATGGTTTGATCATATAATCATCGGCACCTGTCATAAGGCCTAATATTTTATCCATATCTTCTGCTTTTGCACTAAGCATTAGAATTGGTACAGTATTATTTTCACGCACTTCCTGACAAACTTCTAATCCGTTTCGTTTTGGCATCATAATATCCAAAATCATAAGATCAACTTCATATGTAGAAACCTTTTGCAATGCTTCATCGCCATCATAAGCTTTATAAATGTTATAGCCTTCATTTCGCAAATAAACAGCAAGTAATTCAACAATTTCTTTATCATCATCAATAATTAATATATTTTTATTCATTGTGTAGTTCCTTTCCTTACAAATCATCAACATTACTATAATATCAAACATTTATGTACTTGTAGCGATGATTCTGTATAAAATTTCATGTAACGTATTAAAAAGGAGTAAAAAGATTAATAACGAATATAAAATAACAAGGATATTTAGATTCTACATTATAATGGAAGTTAGTTATAAGGGGGATTTTCTATGTTATGTAATGATATATATTTATTTACTCCAACTGGAAAAATAGACAATGATATTAAAGCTTTTCTACTAAAATATAATAAAGAGTTTACATATAAACATTCAATTCGTGTGGCAAATGAGGCAAAAAAGATTGCAGAAAAGTTTCACGTAGATAAAGAAAAAGCAGCAATTGCAGGATATTTACATGATATTAGTGGCATTTTTCCGAACGAGGAGCGGATTGCAGTTGCTGAAGAATTTGGGGTAGAAATAGTGGAAACAGAAAGAAAAATTCCTATGATTATTCATCAAAAATTATCGAGAGTAATCGCAAAAGAAATATTTAAAGTAGAAGATGAAGAAATTTTAAATGCAATTTGTTGCCATACAACGTTGCGTAAACATGCAACGAAGATGGATTTAGTATTATTTGTTGCAGATAAAATAGAATGGGATCAAAACGGGACACCACCATATTTAATAGAAATAAAAAAAGGATTGGAAAAATCTTTGGAAAAAGCAGCTTTTGTATATATTTCATATTTGTGGGAAAGGAAAGATACATTGAAAGTTATACATCCGTGGCTAGAAGAAGCATACTGGGATTTAAAAGGAATTTTACAGTAGAAAGGACAAGGAAATGCAATTAAAAGAATATATGAATCAAACATTTCCAGGAGTTACATTAGGACCCTACTTATATTCTCAGTGGGGAAATCATTTACATTTTGATTTCGGAAAAGATAAATATCAAATTGTAGAAGGAACCAACGATTTAAATATGGAATACTTTTCTCAACTATATACATATAATAAATTCTTATTTGAAGACATATTTTCAAAAGAAGATGTAGTGTTTGTAGTGACAAATGTTTATAGATTTAAAAAGGAAAACATAAAAACTCCACAGAAAATAAATGTATACAATAAATATATTAAGAAAAGAGATTTAAGATTTCATATAAGACAAGAAACGTTACCGTTTCTATTTGAAGATGAAGAAGCAGATTTATATTGTACATATCATTTTTCTTTAAAATGTCTTGCGGAAGATATTAAGTATGAATTGCTTATACAAGCTGCTAATCACGAGGATTTCTCTGCTCTGTATCCTCGATTTGGACGAAAAAAAGAAATTTCTTATCCAGATGTATTTCTCATAAATGCAACGAAAGATATTGTCATGTTTATGTGTGATGATAGAGGATGTGAAGTAATTGCGAAGAATAAAGAAATAATACGAGATTTATATAAGAAATACAAAGAATGGATTCCAGATTATGAACGAGAAAGTATAGATAACTTATTTAAATGACAATAGGGGAAGTGAAGCGTGTAATGAAACGTATTGCAATAGTATCTGCATGGGAACCAGAACTGACGTATTTGCATCAACATTATCCGAGTGAACGTGTTGAAAAAAGAGCAGCTTGGGAATTTCATTTTCATACTATTAATGAGCTGGAAATTATATCAGTTGTTACTGGTGTTGGTAAAGTAAGCTGCGCTAGTTGTGTACAATTGTTAATTAGTGAGTTTCAGCCAGATGAGTTGTTTATGACAGGAATATGCGGAAGTTTATCAAACAAGGTGAAAAACGGTCATATTGTAGTGGCACTAAACGCAATACAACACGATGTTACTGCAGCTGGCTCAGGGGAAGATGTTTTTAATTTATATAACGGTAGAACAGCACCTATTGAAACAACAAAATCACTTGTAAGAAGAATAAAAAAAATACGATCATATGATCCAATACATTTCGGTACATTTTTATCCGGAGATCAACGTATTCGTAGTTCAGAAATGAGATATTTACTCCATACCGTATATGGAGCATTGGCAGTTGATCAAGAAGTAGCAGCTTTCGCCTATGTATGCCAAATAAATAAAAAACCATTTCTATGTTTAAAAGCTGCTTCAGATCAAGCAAATGATAAAACGAAAGAAGAACAAAAAATCTTTAAAATGCTAGCATGCGAAAGAGCATGTGAGCATTTAATTGCTTTTTTGCGTGTTTATGAGATTAATGTAGTAAATAATAGATAGTTTGTTATAAAACAAATTAATAGTGGGTTATATGTAGGGAAATGTCCGTTCATTTCAAATTAAGAGCTGAAATTTATAATAGATGGAATATATTATATGGGTACATGTTGCGGTTAATACAAGCAATTGGAGGGCAATTTTATATGATTCAATATAAAAGATGTAGTGAAGTAAATATTGATTTAGTATATGAAGCTTTTAAAGATGGATTTTCCGATTATATTATTAAGATGGAAGTTTCAAAAGGTGATTTTATACACCGTTTTTTGGGACCAGAAGGTAATTTGCTAGAACATTCTTTTCTTGCTTTAGACGGTGACAAATCAGTTGGCGTAATATTAGGTGGTATAAAGGATTATGAAAGTATAAAGACTATGCGCTGTGGAACATTAGCGGTTCATCCTAATTACCGCGGTATTGGTGTCAGTCAAAAATTATTTGAACTGCATAAAGAAGAGGCGATTCAACATGGATGTAAGCAACTTTTTCTCGAAGTCATTGTAGGAAACGACCGAGCGATTCATTTTTATAATAAGTTGGGCTATGAAAAAGTGTACGATCTTTCTTATTATAATTTAAATGATTTGACTAAAATAATGAATAAAGATTGTAAGGATATTGAAGTAAAACAATTAGAATTTCCAACTTTTAAAGATGAAATTCAGAAATGGTTAAACTTCCATATAAATTGGCAAAATGATGTTGATTATATCGAAAAAACAAATAATGTATTTTATGTTGCATATGTCACTAATGACTTAAAAGGCTCTCTATGTGTAAATGAACAAGGTAAAATTAGTTTTATTTTCGTAGACAAAGATTATAGAAATATTGGTGTTGGGATGAAATTATTAGAAGTAGCAAGAGAAGAATTACATTTATCAAGTTTATCAATTGGGTTTCCTAACAATAATTTACTGGAGGGTTTTTTAAAGAAATGTAGATTTGAAAAGAATTCTTTAGCACAATATGAAATGTATTTATTACTCTAAGAGCGGAAAGATTTATTCTTTTTGCTTTTTATTTTGCTGTTATGTTGGTAAATGCTCCGTAACTATAATTTATAATGCGAGGGAGTTTGTTTATCCTTAAGTTATTTTTTTAATTGTCAATTTCATACTAATAATTTTCTTTGTATAATATTCTAATTTTATGTAGAATAGATACGATGGGAGGGGATGAAATGAATAATGGATTAAAGTTTAAGATTTTTGAATTGCATTGTCTCGTTCAAAAGACTTATTCTGATATTAAAATGGCATGTGATATTGCTATTTATCAAGAAAACACTTCTAAATATTTAATTTCATTAGGATTTTTAAATAAATCATATATGACTTATATAGAAGCAAAAAGATTCTATCGCGAAAATGAAGAGCTTGTAAGTGTAGAATTTGATAATTTCTTTGATATGTATGATAAATTAGAAAACGAATTAAAACAAGTTATTTCAACTGAAGATAAAAATCCTTCATCGCTACATAGCAGACTTGATCAGTTTCAGCAGAAAGTTGAAAATATAAATGACCTAATAAAAGTATTGCAAAATGCTCGTTAATGAATGCTTTTTTCTTTTTGTATAGAAATTATGTATTAAAAACATTTTAGGGATATTACATATTGAAGAGGTGGCTTTTGTAGATTACAAAAGTCATCTTTTTATGTTAGGAATAGATTGTATACATTTTAGCAGTTTCATATAAATAATAGAAATTTATACGAGGTAAATATCATGGGAAATAAAAAAGAAATAGCTATAGTTGCATTAACAACAGGATTCGTTTTAACAAGTGTAACACCATATGGAGTAGGTCATGCAGAGGAACCTGGTCAAATGCAAGTTGAAATTCAAGAGGATTCGTTCCGTACAGGTGATCTTACACAACCATCAAAAAAAACGCCAGAGAATGTAGTGAAGGATGCACTTAAGGAAAATACGGAGCATGCTTTGTCTCCAAAACAAGTTAGTGCAGAAACAGGAGTAGATTACAAGGTTCTTCAAAAACGTGGTTCTTATGATGGAACTACACTGGTGCGCATGCAACAAATATATGAAGGAAAAGAAGTGTATGGCCACCAGTTGACTGCTCACGTAGATAAAAAAGGTATTATTAAAAGCATTTCAGGAGCTAGCGCACAAAATTTAACACAAGAAGATTTAAAGAAACCTATTAATTTATCAAAAGAAGAAGCGAAACAATATATTTATAAAAGGTACGGAAATGACACTAAATTTATTTCTGAACCAGAAGTTAAGACGGTTATTTTTGTTGATGAAAATCATGGGCAGGCTAGCAATGCATATCAAGTTACATTTGCTGCTACAACACCAAATTATGTATCTGGAACTTATTTAGTGAATGCTAGTAATGGTGAAATGTTAAAAGATATGGTACAAGAATCAAGTTTGAAAATAAGTGAAGAGTATGTTCAATCCGTTAAGGAAAATAAAACTAGCAATTTCACATCATTAACTGGAACAGGAAAAGATGATTTAGGCGTAACTCGTACATTTGGTATTTCTAAACAGACCAGTGGGAATTATGCGCTTGCTGATTACACAAGAGGACAAGGAATTGAGACATATGATGTAAAGTATAGAGATATTACAAATGAAGAAAGTTATTATCCTGGTATACTAACAACTAGCGCTTCAACGACATTTAATGATCCAAAGGCGGTAAGCGCTCATTTCTTAGCAACAAAGGTATATGATTTTTATAAAGAAAAATATAAACGTAATAGTTTTGATAATAAAGGGAAAAAAGTAGTTTCAGTGGTACATGCATGGGATTCCGGAGGAACAAATGATCCTGAAAATTGGGAGAATGCATTTAGTACTAATATTAATAACATTAGTATGCTTTTATATGGAGATCCAATGGTAAAAGCGTTCGACATAGCGGGTCATGAATTTACACATGCGGTTACATCTAGCGAATCTAACCTTGAATTTTCAGGAGAATCTGGGGCGATTAACGAGGCATTATCTGATATTATGGGAACGGCTATAGAGAAATACATAAATAATGGAGAATTTAACTGGACAATAGGAGAACAAACGGGATCGATTTTTCGTAATATGAAAAATCCAACTGCAATTAATTTTTCAGAAGGACTACCGTATCCTGATGATTATAGTAAATATAATGATTTAAATGGAGAGGATTATGGAGGCGTTCATTTTAACTCAAGTATTATTAATAAAGTTGCGTATTTAATTGCACAAGGTGGTACTCATAACGGCGTAAATGTAAATGGTATTGGTGAAGATAAAATGTTTGATATTTTCTATTATGCAAATACTGATGAATTAAACATGACTTCTGATTTCTCTGAATTGAGATTGGCATGCCTTACAGTTGCAACTAATAAATATGGAACGAACTCAATTGAAGTTCAAGCAATCCAAAATGCTTTTGATGCGGCAAAAATTACAGGAACAGTGAAAGAAAACGAAAAAACAGTAGAAAACCAAGCTCCAGAGTTAACTGTACCGATTACCATTACACTACGTGTAGGTGATACGTTTGATCCAATGAGAAATGTAAAAGCTGTTGATAAAGAAGATGGTGATTTAACAAATAAAGTAAAGCATAAAGGCGATGTAGATACTTCAAAACCAGGTACATACATTGTGGAATACTTGGTCGTTGATTCCCAAGGGAGAAATACAACGGCTAGACAGACTGTAATTGTAGAGAAAAATGGAGAAACATCAGATTTAGAACCTAAATTAACAGTGCCTGTTGGAGCGACAATTCATGTAGGAGATTCATTTGTTCCAATGGCAGAAGTATTAGCTATCGATAAAGAAGACGGTGATCTCACTTCTAAAATCAAAGTTGATGGTGAAGTAGATACATCTAAAGCCGGTACTTACATATTAACGTACACGGTTACAGATTCTAAAGGTCATGAAGTAACGGCGAAGCAAACTGTAACGGTCAAAGTTAGAGAAGAAGTTAAAAATGATAAACCAATACTAAAAGTACCTGCTACAACTTCAATTACTGAGGGTGATCAATTTGATCCGTTGGTAGGAGTATCAGCTACTGACAAAGAAGACGGTGACCTTACTTCTAAAGTAGCGTATGAAGGAACTATAGATACAACTAAAGCTGGTACTTATGAAATAATATATAGTGTAAGAGATTCCGTGGGTAATGAGGTAAATACAATACAAAAAGTATTAGTGAAAGATAAAGAAACTAGCAAACCTAATGGTCTTGCTAATAAGACAAATAACAATAATATCTCAAATAACAGTAATACCGATAAAAAAGAATATACATATAAGGAGCTGCCAAAGACGGGTGTAAGTACAACTAACAGTGCAGCAATCGGCATATTGATGATTATTGCAGGTACAGTACTCACTTTGATTCGCAAATTTAGAAAGATACAAAAATAATAGTAGGGATTATTCGTTTGAAGAAAAGAGTTGAGTATTCAAAAGAAATAAAGTAGAAAGTAAATAAAACGAAATATGGATTTTTTACTTATTAAGATTTTAATAGTTAAGCGGTACATTTGGCTTTTATAAAAATTTGCAGTTGGATACTATTCTGTCTACAGAACTATATTACATATAAAACACGTTACTATTCTTTTATTTTAATGAGAATAGTAACGTGTTTTTTGATTTGAAAATAGCATAAATCCTATAGCTCATGAATATAGGAGTACTTCTAATTTGCCATTGATAAGTTACTGAAAACACTTTGTTTTAATGGAAGTGTCACTCTAAATGACAACATGAGATTTTCGGTATTTACCAGGTGTTTCATGGGTGAATTTTTTAAAAATTTTAGTGAAATAACTTTGATCGCTAAAATTAAGCGAAGCGCATATGTCTGATAAGGGATAGGTGGTGAAAGTTAATAATTTCTTTGCTTCTTCGATTCGTTCACGTTGAATGTACTCAATTAATGAAATACCGACTTCTTTTTTAAATAATATAGATAAATAATCTGAATTCACATTTGCAAATTTAGCAAGTTGTTTAACAGATATTGGATTGTAAATGTTTTTATAAATGTAGTTTTTGCAAATAGCGATAGTCTGTGAATGTTGCTGTGTTTTTTGTGCCTTTACACGGTCTGCAAAGATACAAAAAGCATTTTTTAATAAATCCCAAACAGATTCTTTGTCTTTTAAATCTTCTGTTCTTTGAATATGTAAATCATAAATTTTGTAAGCAATCCCAGATGGAAGTCCCCCTTTTATCGCATATCTAGTAGCGAGCGTGATGGATGAAATACAAATGTTTTTATGACGTCTTAATTGATGGAATGAAGATAAAGATGAAAGAGTCTCTTGTTGGAATTCGTAATAATATTTGAGCACGGTTTCTTTATCCCCGTTTTCTATAGAACCAAGTAGTTGCTGCTCTATATATAAATTATGATAAATGGATTCGTCTTTTTGCATTGAAATATATACATCTTCGTTTAAGATTCTGCTATGACTTATATGAAGTGAGTCACTGTTATTTGAAAATGTGCTTACATCTGAATTTTTTTTATAGAGAATGTTATAGAACAATATTGCTATATTTACAAAGAAATTTTGATCTTTGACTGACAATGAAAAATAATGGTCTCTTGTTCTTTTATAATTTGGAATAAAATTAAGTTTACTATCCGCTTTACTTGTAGAAAAATTTACATGTGCCAAGGGCCCAATAATAACAGTACCGTTCACCATATAATCGCTCTTTATGTGAATTAAAATAAAGTGCCCTAGATGTTCGTGAGTTCTGAAGATGGGGGAATTATATGTATCATTTCTCTGAAAAAGCACATGTAACTGTTCTATTTTTGATGTATACAACGAGTGTGAATCATTTTTTGATGTGAATTCTAAAAGAATATTTTTGTTACAATCTAAAAAACAAACTGGAATTTCAAAAGATTGGAAAAACATATTGCAAATGTACTCTATCTCAACTAGACTGAGCTTTTTAGTCATATTCTTCCTCCTTACAGTTATGCGTAATAGTTAAATAAACATATATTCCTTTTTTCATAAGTAGAAACGGAAAACCTTTATTAATAAAAAATATAAATAAAAGTTATAAACTTCTAAGAATAATACCATAATTTAACATGAATAGCACATATTATTCGAATATACAGGTAATAGTTTTGGACAGTAGCGTAAAATATGAATCGTCACACTTATTTGTTGGTTATTACTTATATGTATTAATAATGATTAAGATTGGATTTTAAATAGGGATAGGAAGTGAGAAATTAATAGATTGACAGTAAGTGACTAGTCGAAATTAGTAGTGAAAGCTATTATGTAACAAATGTAATGATTCTTGAAATAGGGATATAAGTGTAATTTAGGGGAGAAAATTACATATATCATGTGGAGAGACAACGTAATAATAGAAGATAAGAAAAGTGAATAAGTGATTGTAAACAATGGATTGTTGGACGACTATGTTTTATGTTATTCGTTTAAATCTGATACTTGGCACACTATTGCTTTTAAGAAGGTAATAGTAATAAAGAGATTTTTAAAATGATAGAAGTAGTAAAGGGGATAAGAGAAATGAAAAAAATATTTAGTGTGCTTTTAGTGTTTTTCTTAACATTTTCTACATGGTCTAGTGTATTAGTAAAGGCGGATTCACCATCTAAAGGTACTTTAACGATTCATAAGTATGAACAAGAAAAAGATGGAGCGCAGGGACTAGAAGGTGACGGTTCTGCAAATCAAGAGGTGCCAAAAGATGCGAAACCATTAAAAGGTGTAACGTTTGAAGTAAAAAGGGTTGCTTCTTTTGAAAAAATTTCAAACGATGGGAAAATCGTAAAAGAAGACGTGAAACCTGTAATGGGAGCCACTCCAAATCAAGTAGTAACAGATGATAACGGACAAGCTGTATTAAAAGATCTTCCGCTAGGACGTTATGAGGTGAAAGAAGTGGCAGGACCTCCACATGTTAATCTAAATCCCAATACGTATACAGTGGATATCCCATTAACGAATAAAGAGGGTAAGGTGCTAAACTATGATGTTCACATGTATCCTAAAAATGAGGTTAAACGTGGTGCAGTTGATTTAATAAAAACTGGTGTAAATGAAAAAGCATTAGCAGGTGCAGTATTCTCTTTATTTAAAAAAGACGGTACAGAAGTGAAAAAAGAGTTAGTAACAGATGCTAATGGTCATATTCACGTGCAAGGATTGGTGTATGGAGAATACTATTTCCAAGAAACAAAAGCTCCGAAAGGCTATGTAATAGATCCAACTAAACGTGAGTTTTTTGTTAAGAACGCCGGAACAATTAATGAAGATGGAACTATTACTTCTGGTACAGTAGTTAAATTAGAAGTGAAAAACTATGAAGAACCAACAATTGATAAAAAGATTAACGGAAAATCGGAAGCGTTACCAATCAATCCGTTAACTAATTATAATTATGATATTAAAACATTAATTCCAGAAGACATTAAGGAATACAAAAAATATGTGGTAACAGATACTTTGGATAATCGTTTAGTGATTCAAGGAAAGCCAATCGTGAAAATTGATGGAGCAGAAGTAAATGCAAGCATTGTAGAGGTAGCTATAGAAGGTCAAAAGGTAACAGCTACAGTAAAAGATTTCACAAAATTAGATGGTAAAAAAGAATTTCATTTGCAAATTAAATCTCAAGTAAAAGAAGGAGTACCATCTGGTTCGGAAATTTTAAATACAGCAAAAATTGATTTTACAAATAAAAATGATGTAATTGGAGAAAAGGAATCTAAACCTGTAGTTGTTGTTCCAACAACTGGAATAATTGAGTTAACAAAAATTGATGGTGCTAATAAGAATAAATTAAAAGGTGCAGAGTTTGTACTTAAAGATAAAAATGGAAAAATAGTTGTTGTAGCAGGAAAAGAAGTAACAGGTGTATCAGATGAAAATGGTGTTATTAAATGGTCTAACATTCCATATGGAGACTATCAAATTTTCGAAACGAAAGCTCCAACATATACAAAAGAAGATGGTACAAAAGCTTCTTATCAATTATTAAAAGATCCCATTGATGTAAAGATTAGCGAAAATAATCAAACGGTTAAATTAACGATTGAAAATAATAAAAGTGGATGGGTTCTTCCGGTAACGGGTGGCATAGGAACGACTCTTTTTACTGTAATAGGTCTTACGTTAATGGTTACAGCGGCATTTGTTTTCTTTAGAAAAAAGTCTGCTAATAATTAAGATTTTAGGAACATGTAACTATGGGAAAAGGGGAGAAGCAAAATGCTTCCCTCTTTTCGATATTTAAGCATATACAGAGGTGGAAATATGAAACGAAATCTTGTTTTGGGAGGTATTTTTTTATTTGGATTAGGTGTTTTTTTATATCCTACTATTAGTAATTGGTTGGCGACTCGTGCACATTATTCTGAGATTAGCTCTTACGATAAGAATATCAAAGCATTACAAAAGAAAGAAGTCGAACGTAGGGAAAAAGAAGCAGCCGAATATAATAAACAAGTTCACACTTCCACGAAAACATTTACTGATCCATTTTCTGAAAAAAAAAGTAATCATCGAGCATATGCTGATGCGTTAAATTTAGGAGATGTAATGGGGTATATTGAAATATCGAAAATCAATATAAAACTGCCAATCTATCAAGGGACATCTGAGGAAGTATTGAGCCGCGGGATAGGTCATTTAGATTTTTCTTCGCTCCCGATAGGTGGAGAAAATACGCACACTATTTTAACAGGGCATCGTGGTTTACCATCAGCAAAATTATTTACAGATTTAGATAAGTTGAGTGAAGGAGATCTTTTTTATATTCATTCTTTAGACAAAGTTCTTGCTTATAAAGTAGATCAAATTAAAGTAGTGTTACCACACGAAACGGACGATCTACAAATTGTAGAAAATAAAGACTATACAACTTTAATTACGTGTACGCCTTATGGAGTAAACACCAATAGGTTGCTAGTTCGAGGTGTGCGTGTGGAGTTAAACGAGAAAGAAAAACAAAAAGTGAGTACAGAGATATTTATATTTAATAAGTGGACTGTAATAGTTCCAATCCTATTGTTATGTGTGTTTCTAGTCGTAATTTATAAGAAAAGGTTAACTCGATAGAATATATTTATTTATCCTGCATTAATGGGAAGTGGGACCGGAAATTCAGAGATAAGTAAAGAAAGTATAGAAAGTATAGAAAGGATGAAGTAAATCCTCATTGGTGAATATGTCATTTTATGCGACTATAGGAAAAATACGGTAAAGGTGGGAACAAAGGAATTGAGGCTACGATTAAAGCTGGTAAGTATTCATTTTATTGTTTTGTTAATGTTAAGTGTAAGTTTTGTCATATATGTACCAAAAGAAGTATATGGATCCACGACAAACTTAGAAGGTCTAGGTGATATATCGCGCTATAATGCTGTTGTCTTTGGTAACCATAAAGCAATAGGTGGCGACATTGAAGGAGCAATTGCAGTTCAAGGTGATATGGATGCATCGGGGTATACAATTGTAGGTGCTGCAGCGGGAACATCTAATATAGTAGGTGAAAAATGGGTTGATGAGGGATATCCGTCCTTGTTATTGTCTGGAAAATTTAAGAAATCAAGAGAAGAATCTTTTATCATTCAAAACGGAATAGTAGTAATGACAAAAGAGAGTGATCCAGATCGCATCATACAATCCTCTTATGATCGTATCGTTTATAAAGAAAAACTAGAAATTGACGCGAAATTTAATGAATTTCGCAATATAGTGAACCAAGTCAGTAAAAATGCAGGTCAATATAAAACAAATACCCCAATTCCAAATATGAGTCATGGAATCGGAAAAGATATAAACAATCCTAATATTTATGTTTCATCAGAATTGACAGGGGAAATTAATTTAGATATAAGAGATGTATTTTTACCAAATGCTAAGGACAAAGATTTTATTGTTATGTATTCGGATGTAACAGAGGTTACATTTAAAAATGGGTCTATTCTATATGACACGAACAATATTGGAAGGGCTACAGATATAGTTCCTACATCACAACCATATTCTCCTAATTCCCCGTTTACTGAGCTATACGGGAAAGTGATTTGGGTTTTTCCAAATGCGAAAAAAATTACAACAGAGGGATATGGTGTCGTTGGGAGTGTGTTTGCCCCAAATGCTGTATTAGAAACAAAAGGCGGCTCGATTAATGGACAAGCATTTGTCGGCGCGGTACAACAAACTGGTGGATTTGAATTTCACAATTTTAAATTTAACTGGCAACATTGGAACAAGCCTAGTACTGGAAAAGTAAAAATAAAAAAAGTTGATAGTAATAATGATAATAAAAAATTGGTGGGAGCAAAGTTTCATATAGAAGATTCAAAAGGAAAAGTAGTTGGAGAGTTAATAACAGATGAAAAAGGAGAAATGATATCAAAGGACTTACCAATAGGAAACTATACCTTAGTGGAAGTAGAAGCACCTAAAGGTTACGAATTATTAAAAGAAAAAATAACTGTAAAAATAGAAAAAGATGCAGTAGTAGAAATTAAAATAGGAAATAAGAAATTGCCAGATCCAATGGGAAAAATGAAGTTAGTGAAAGTAGACATAAGTGATAAAAATAAAAAGCTAGCAGGGGCAAAGTTTCATATAGAAGATCCAAAAGGAAAAATAGTTGGAGAACTAGTAACAAATGAAGAAGGAGAAGCGATATCAAAAGACTTACCAATAGGAAACTATACCTTAGTGGAAGTAGAAGCACCTAAAGGTTACGAATTATTAAAAGAAAAAATAACTGTAAAATTAGAAAAAGATGCAGTAGTAGAAATTAAAATAGGAAATAAGAAATTGCCAGATCCAATGGGGAAAATGAAGCTTGTGAAAGTAGACATAAGTGATAAAAATAAAAAGCTAGCAGGAGCAAAGTTTAAAATTGAAGATTCAAAAGGAAAAATAGTTGGAGAACTAGTAACAAATGAAGAAGGAGAAGTAATATCAAAAGACTTACCAATAGGAAACTATATCGTAGTGGAAATAGAAGCGCCTAAAGGTTATGAATTATTAAAAGATAAAATAGCTGTAAAAATAGAAAAAGATACAGTAGTAGAAATTAAAATAGGAAATAAGAAATTGCCAGATCCGACTGGGCAATTTGAAATTGAAAAAGTTGATGATAAGGATAGTGAATTAAAGCTAAAAGGCGCTGTATTTCAAGTGTTAGATAAAGAAGGGAAAGAAGTTAGTAGATTAATAACGGATGAAAAAGGAAAGGTAATTTCCAACCAATTAGCAATTGGAAAGTATACGATTAAAGAAATGAAAGCACCGAACGGATACACGTTACTTAGAGATCCAATAGAAATAGAAATTACAGAAGCAGTAAAGACACAAAAAATAACAGTGAAAAATACGAAGAATAATTGGGTAATTCCTAATACTGGTGGGAGCGGAACAACAATTTTTTACGTAATTGGTATTATGCTAATGTTTGCTGTGCTATATTTCTGTAAGAAAAATCGTATATTATGAACTAATTTTATAGAGTTAGACAGATCGTTGCGTTAGAGAGTTTTTAGGACATGAGTTCGGTATTGTACTGGACTCATGTTACTAAATTTGTTGAAGGAGGAAGGATAATAGTAAACATAGAATATATTAATGAATTAAAATATTTAAGAGGTGAACATGGTGGCGATAAAACAAGACGAAATTAAAGTAGTTGTCGGAGCTGGAGTGTTTAATAATAATCCAGGTTGGATTCAAACGCAAGAAGATGAACTTAACTTACTAGATAAAGCTACGTGGGAAAAAAGATTTGAATACAACTCTATTTCAGCTATTTTAGCTGAGCATGTATGGGAACACCTTACTTTTGAAGAAGGTGTAAGAGCAGCTGAAATTTGTTATGAATTTTTAAAACCATCTGGTCATATTCGGTGCGGAGTCCCTGATGCATTCTTTCAGGATGAGGCATATCAAAATATAGTTCAAATAGGGGGCCCCGGTCCGAAAGATCATCCAGCAGCAAGTCATAAAATCGTTCATAATTATACAACATTAACGAAAATGTTTGAAACTGCTGGATTCGAGGTAGTTTTACTTGAATATTGTGATGAAAATGGTCGGTTTTATTACAACGAATGGGATGCAAACGACGGTGTTATTTTCCGTTCGAAAAGGTATGATTCTAGAAATAAAGGCGATAAACTTGGTTTTCCATCGCTAATTGTCGATGCGATTAAGCGCTAATCATTCAACAAAAAAAGGAGTTAATCCTATGATTTCATAAGTCGCAAATGCGGCTTTTTTATTTGTACGTAAATCTATATTTAATTTTCAATATTATATAACTCGATTTAGAAAATATTTAAGTTTTTCTCAGCACCATTCACTTTAAATTAACACTTCGTTGACATAAATATTTATTTTATATTTATATTCGTGTAAAATGGAATGAGAACATATATTCTATATAAGGAGGCAATCAAAATGATAGCTGAAATTAGGAAACTAACTGATGGATATATTGTAAAATTTGAACGCCAATTTCCATATACGGCAGAAGAAGTTTGGTCTGTATTAACAGAAAACAGTAAGCTGAAAAAATGGATGTCCAATTTACAGATTGAGAGCCTTAATACGGGTGGAATAATAAAGTTCGACATGATGGACGGTTCATTCATAAACATTGATATTTTAGAGTGTCAATTAAACTCAGTACTTGAATTTACTTGGGATAAAGACCGTGTCCGATTTGAAATACATAAAGAGGAAAATGGTACTCTTTTATTCCTAAAAGAGTACATTCATGAATTAACAGATCATACACCGAGAGATATAGCTGGTTGGCATATTTGTTTAAATCTTTTTTCTTACGTTTTAGAAGGAGAAGAGAAAGAATTTTCTAAAGATGAATGGCAACAGTGGTTTGAAATATACAAGGATAAGATTCATGAAGTGAGAGGATAATTGCATAATAGGTAATATTCATTATGTAATTATTATATTGTAAAAATGCTTTTGTGAATAAATAAGAATAGAGGTTAATATGAAAGTAAATCAATTAATTGCTAATAACATAAATAAATTAGATGCAACTATACCGTTTAATAAATCGTTTGGAATTGCTGGGTTATCTGGATCGGGTAAAACAACTTTTTGCCAAACAATTGGTGAAGAGTCAAAAAAACGATTAGTTTCTTTATTACCAAAGGCTGAATATCAATATTTATTTCCTAACATTATGGAAACAAATTTTAGTGCCATTAAGATGGAAGAAATGCCTTTAGTACTTTTTCTAGGAAAATCATCGATTTCGTCTAATCCGCGTTCAACGATTGGTACTCATACTGGTGTTTTTACAGAGATTCGGGAAAAACTTGCTGAAGTTTTTAATCTTTCTCCAGAGGTCTTTTCATTTAATAATCAATTAGGCTGGTGTACTGGTTGTAAAGGCCGTGGTACTACAAAAAATGTTGAGTGTAAAAAATGTAAGGGAAAACGTTATAGTGAAGAAATTGAACAATATGAAATTGATTTGTTGGACAAGCCACATTCAATCTCAAATATTAATGATTTAAGTATTGAATCTATTCTTTCACTAGCAAAAGAATTAAATATTAGTGAAGAAAAACAGCATATACTGCAAAATATTATTAATATGAACATTGGTTATTTAACATTAAATCAAATTATGGGTACGTTGTCAGGTGGAGAGTTAACACGACTTTATTTGGCTGAATTCATGGCAGTAAGTGAAAATGCTGTAATTATTATTGATGAGATTTCAGTTGGACTTGATCATGAAACTTTATTACAAATTTTAGAAGAAATTAAACGACTAGGGCGTAAAAATCAAATTTGGCTTATTGATCATTCAGATACAGTACTAGATACAACTGATGAGCAATTGTTCTTTGGACCTGGTAGCGGAAAATATGGTGGCAAAATTGTGGAAGAATCACCAAGACCAAAGTCAATACTGTGGGATCGAAATAAAGAAATGCCAACAGAATATTATACATTCTATGATTTATATTGCCGTAATATCCAAATGGCTGAGTTTCAAATTCCTAAAAACAGGCTTGTAACAGTTACAGGAGAATCGGGATGTGGGAAATCTACACTTGTCAATGAATGCCTAGCTACAGATTTTTTGAAACGATATCCAAAAGATAAATTAGTTATGGTAGGACAAGACCGAAATCAATCGATTACAAGTCGATCAACTGTAGCAACTTTCCTAGATATTAAAAAGAAACTGACAAAGTATAGTGAAGACATTGATGATATTTTTGAGCGCTCGATTGAGGATATTATTGATGAACTTCCAAATGAAGATATCGCTTATAAACGTTTGAGCCTACTAATTAAATTAGGGCTTGGCTATTTAACATTAGAGAGAAAAACACAAACATTATCGACAGGTGAATTTCAATGTGTTCATTTAGTTTCAGAATTATTTGCAAACACTAGAAATCCACATACATTATTCATTTTTGATGAGCCTTCAAAAGGTTTATCACAAAATATTTTAAATCAATTTATCGATAGTATTAGAGGTATTCTGCAAGATGAATCAGTTTCAATCATTATGATTGAGCATAATCGTTACATGTTAGAAAGCTCTGATTATATAGTTGATTTTGGAAAAAGGCAGAATGAATCTGTAGAGCATTTGGATGTTGTTAATCATGAGGATTACTATCGTCAAAAAAGTAATGTGAATAGCACAGAGAAAATAAACATCTCTTCAATGCTTAAGCAGAAAAAAGGAGTTCACTATTTAGAAGGGAATCATATTAACTATTTTAAAAATGCCGAAAACGTTTATAAGGGCGGTATTTTAAAAAGTTTATCATCAATGGCTAGGTTAATTTATGGTGAATATGAATCTGATACAATCGCACCTGTTATTGCTATTGATCTTGAAAGACATTTATATAGTCAATTTAGCTTCTTATATGAGATTGGTGGATTAATTAATCATATTGTAGCTGCTCATCCAATTAATAAAGATACGAGAAGTTTTGATTTCTATTCACAGGACAATCATTGTCCATCTTGTTCTGGACGTCTTCAAATTGAAGTTTTTGATAAAGATATTGCCATTCAAGATAAAAGTGTTCCATTTTGGGATGGGCTATTCGATCCAGAAATCATGAAGGTATTAAAATTTTATCAGCATGAAAAAATAGAATTTCTATTCGACGAAATAAAAAATGAGCTTGGTCACGATTTGTCAAAGAGCTATAATGATATGTCAGAAGAAGAAAAGCATACGTTTTGGTACGGGTATTTTGAAAAATCATTTTATGATAAAAAAGGAAAGACACGCAGAACATGGGTAGGGTTTAATACAATTATTGGTGGATATATTGTTATTTCAAAAGCACCTATTAAAGAAGAAATTAAGAGTTCAAAAAAAATGATGAAATGTCCAATTTGTGAGGGGACGGTTTTAAATCATCATAAACCACTTAAATTTGGTAACGTAGATATTCGTGAAATAATCAATCAGCCTATTAATGAAGTATTGAAAACAGTTGGTGATTTACCGGCACTTGTTAAATTGAAGTCTATTGTTGGTGGCGATATGGTATTGACAGAAGATGTTTCTTTATTGCCAAGAAAAGCACAAGTTGCATTGAAAATGTTTGAATTAGAACAAGCAAGCTTTTCAAACTATGAAATGGTGTTACAAAATGTTTTACCATTCTGGGGTGAAATAAAAGGAAATATCGAATCCATTAGTGTTAATAATCAAGTAACTGTTTGTGATTTCCCTAATGTTTATGAAACGAGAGAAAACATTATAAATAAATATTTCACAAATGGTAAATATAAAAAACTTACGTATGTATACGAAGCGTTTGGATACAAAAAATTAGTTACCCAAATTAATAAAATTAAAAAGAGTAATCCATGTCCATTTTGTAAAGGTAAGAAAGTGATAACCGAAGATAATCTACATGATGGTGTCTTTAAACTAACAATTCCATGTGTAACTTGTAATGCAAGTGGTATTAATGACGAAGGGTTAAAAGAAGTTGTTGAGGGCGTGGATGTACAAACGTGGTTAACTGGAAAAGTAAGTGATGTTGTGAATGAAAGCTTATTAACAGAAGCTGTTGGACAAATACCAATTTTTAATCGCATACGTGAGTTGGATAAACGAGATATGATGGCGGTTTATGAATGTCTTGAGAAAAATAACTAGTGATGATTGTCAATTGCAGTAGTCATAAAAACAGGAATATAGGTTTTTAATTATATAAATATAACATGTTAAATTGTTATTTAAATCGTTAAAAATAGTTGACCCTCACACAATGTCATTGTTTAAGATAAAGTTGAGCTTCAAAGTAGATGTAACTTATAGGAGGAAATCATGTTTAAAATAGGGGATTTTTCAAAACTCTCTTCCATTAGTATACGAATGTTGAGACACTACGATAAAGTGGAATTACTACAACCAGTAAAAGTCGATGAGCAGAGTGGATATCGATTTTATTCAGCAGACCAATTAAAAAAAGTAAATCAAATTCAAACGTTAAAAGCTATGGGGTTTAATATTGCTACCATCAAAGAAATAATAGAATGCGATAATATAGATACCATAAAAGAGCAATTTTTAAATCGTAGTGCTCAAATTAAAGAAGACATGAATAACCTCCAAAAACAATTACGTCTCCTCGAAGACTCAATGAAAACGATGAGAGAGGATGTTGTTGAGATGAATTATCATGTTTCAATAAAAGAAATTCCAGAAAGAACTGTAGCTAGTGTTAGAAAGATTATTCCATCGTATAATTGCGAAGGTGATTTATGGAGTGTATTAATGCAAGAAATTCAAATGAAAAATATTAGTATTGCCCAACCGAGTTATAGTATTGCGGTTTTCCATGATCGTGAATACAAAGAAAATGATGTAGATATAGAAATACAGCTAAGTATTCTAGGTAAGCACGAAAATACAAAAGACGTTACATTTAAAAATATGGAATCGACTAATGTAGCTTCTATAACAGTTAATGGAAGTTATGAACAGATGACAGCTGTAAATGAGGCTGCGGCAAAATGGATTGAGACAGAGGGTTATAAATTAGCAGGCCCGATGTTTAATATTTATCATGTGAGCCCAGCGATGGAAGCGGATCCTAATAAGTGGGTTACAGAAGTTTGTTATCCAATAAACAAATAAGTAATAAAAAAAGGCATGTTTTATGCCTTTTTTTATTTTATTAATATCTCAAAATATATAATTTTTCCTCTTTACAGTTTTCGTATCGGACTACATAAGGCAATAAAGACTTCAATTATTTTAGTAAAAGCAGCTAAAGCAAATATAAATACAGGATTGTAGGCTGAAATAATTCCACCTACTAATGCCCCCAATGGCATAGATAATCGTGTAAGTACACGAGAAAAACCTAAAACACGTCCTTGCAAATTGGATGGAACAGTTTCCTGCCGAATTGATGTAACAATCGTATTCCATGTGATATTACATGTCATCGCGATACCGAAAGCAATTCCGGGAGCAAGCCAATATGTACTCCATAAAGCAAATGTTAATCCAAGCGCTCCAAAAAATAGGAGTAAAGGAATAAGTATACCACGTCGAAATTTCTTTTCTAAAGGAACGGCAATTAAGCTTCCTAAAAGCCCACCTATTCCTATTAAAGTATAATTATAACCACTTTGTGCGGAGGTAAGATTTAATGTCGATAATAAATAATACATAAGTACACCTAAAACAGCACTTGCTCCAAAGTTACCTACCATAGCTTGAAGTGACAAAGCTATATTTAACCGATCATTTTTGAGCCATTTAAATCCATCAAACAAATCATTTAGTACATTTTGCAATGTTTTTTTATCAGTATTCTTTTTATTTAAGTTTTTCATAGAAGGTAATATAATCACAGCAATTAATGTAGCAATAAATGAAAGAACATTAATCCAAAGTACTTGAAAGCCGCCAATAAAAGATATGAAAAGCCCAGCTATGATTGGACCAAACAAACTAGCCAATTGATTAACCATTTGATATAAAGAATTAGCCTTCGTTAATGATGCACCTGCGATGTGTGGAATGACTGTAACTGTTGTTACATCAAAAAGCATGGACATAACTGCTAAGATAAAAGTAATTACGTATAAATGCCAGACTTCTAATAGATGTAATGCATGTAGAATTGGTACGAGACTTACTAAAATAATATTGATAATATCCGCCATCCAAAGTAACTTTTTTCGATCATATCGATCAACTAGTACACCAACTAAAGGGCCAAATAAAACGATTGGCAATACGTTAACAGCAAATAAAGAACTCATAATTACAGCTGAACCAGTTAATTGATAGGCAATCCAAGGCATTGCAAAAGTATATAGTGAATCCCCGATTCGTGAAATGAGTAAACCAAAAATAAAAATCTTGTATTCTTTTGAAAAAGTTGTCTTGACAGTTAATCTTCGTTCTTGTACAAATTTCACAATTGTATGACCTCCCTTTTTTATAGAGGAATTTGAAAATAATCCGTCCAATATGTATTAAATATAGAATTCTGTAAGAAGTTGTTGAATCCTACTTTATAATATTGATTTTATATAAAATTGTAGGGAATAGAAATTAGGGCGGTTTTTATGCGAGGAGGCGGAATGATTCGAGAACAAAAGGGGTTGCTGGATAAAGAGTTAATCTTATGACCTTTTCCGCAATTATTGTGGTTAGCAGAACTTTTGAAAGAAGATCCTACATTAATATATCCCTTTTTTAGTTAATAATAGCCTCCTTAATACTAGTTAATACAAGGAGGCATTAAATTTTTAATAATTAATGATATGTGTACCCTCCATCAGGAAATAATACATTACCCGTAGTAAAACTATTTTGCATTAAATATAGAACAGTATGTGCAATTTCATTATTATGGCCAGGCCTTTTTACAAGAGAAAGAGATTTATAAGATTCATAAGCAGCTAGTCTATTTTCGTTTTGTTCATTTTCTTTTTGTATTGTTCCAGGAGAAACCACATTAACTCTAATAGGAGCTAATTCCACAGCTAAAGCCTTCCCTAAACTTTCAATAGCACCATTGCAAGCTCCATAAGCAGGTGCGCCTTTAAGTGGTCTTTGACTAAATGCACCAGACATTAACACAATCGATCCAGAGTTTGAAAGAAAAGGAATTGCATATTTTACGGCATAATATTGAGGCCAAAACTTTCCGATGAAGCTACTTTCAGCAATTTCCTCTGTAGAGGTAATTGGTCCAAGTGTATAAGAGGCTCCCGGTGTGAATAAATGATCAAAGTTCCCAACTGTCTTGAAAAAATTTTGTAATTGCTCTTTATTTTGATTATCCAATATATAAGTTTGAAGATGATTGTTATTTATTACTTCTCGAGCAACTTTTAATTTTTCTTCCGAGCGTCCGGCAATAATAACATGTGCACCTTGTTTAATTGCTTGTGTTGCTGTTGCTAATCCAATACCAGAACTCCCGCCAATGATAACAATACGGCTATTTTTTAATGTAGTAATAGACATATTTTAGCCACTCCTTTAATAAAAAATTTAGAATATAACTAACTGTGCTATGCTTTTATTATTCGCTAAAAGGGAGCAAGTGAAAAGTACGCACTTTATATGTACATAGTCGCAAATTTCGTACTAATCGCTATACATGCGGATAAGTAATAGGAAAAATTTCTAAATATGGTTTATCCCGCATTAACGGGCAGTAAAACTCTCACCTCAAAGTTAGGAAAATGCAAGGAAGTTAGGTAAGAGATCAATTGCCCGTAAAAGCTCGATTGGTTCAACTAATAATCAGTGTGGGATGAACAAAACCCCCACTGATTAAAGTTTCCCTTTATGATATCTGAGGAGAGGTGAGAAAAATGGATTTACAAGAACCGAAGTTAAAAGGGGTAATAGCAACATTACAAATAATCGGTGGGAAATGGAAGTCACTCATTTTGTTTATTTTGCTAACAGATGGAATGAAACGTTTTGGTGAATTAAAGCGATTGATACCAGATATATCTCAAGGGACGTTAGCGAAGCAATTACGTGAATTAGAGCAAGATCAACTAATAAAACGCGAAATTTATCAAGAAATACCACCTAAAGTAGAATATAGCTTAACTGAACATGGAAAAACAGTCAGTACTGTTTTGGATAGTATGTGTAGTTGGGGAAGAGGGCATTTAGAATATATAGATAAAGATAAACCATAAAAATGTTATGTAAACTTATTGTGGTGTGAAGGGAAATATTGTTTTAATAATTTGTATTTTATAATATATAATTAAGGAGTGTCGTAGGTTATTATACATATTTAATTTATTTTTACAAAGGGGAAGTAATAAGATGAACGAATTAGAGTATAAAAGCTTCTATGATAAAGTAGGAAGATTAAATGGATGGGATTTTAGCAAAATAAAATGTGAAACTGTAGGAGATACATGGGACTTTTATAGTGAGGTAAAAGAAAGGTGTAAACCATCACATATTTTACTTGATGTTGGTACAGGCGGAGGAGAAAATGTACTTAACATAGCATCATCAGCTAAATTGTTGATTGGAATTGATAATTCTAACGGCATGATTGCAACGGCACATTCTAACTTGAAAAAATCAGGTGTACAAAATGTTGAGTTTCTTCAAATGGGTTCTGAAGCTTTAACATTTCCACATGCACATTTTGATATTGCTTCAAGTTGTCATGCCCCGTTTCTGGCATCTGAGTTAGCGAAAGTAATGAAAAAGGGTGCCTTTTTCTTAACACAACAAGTAAGTGAGAATGATAAATTAAACCTGAAAGAAGCATTTGGTAGAGGACAATGCTTAGGTGAACGGGATGGTACTTTAAAAGAAAAGTATATGAATGAACTTATTAGTGCAGGATTTGATCTCGTGCAAGTACGTGAATATGATGTTACCGATTATTACAGTAGGTCTGAAGATCTCATTTTCTTATTAAAACATACCCCTATTATTCCTAGATTCGGAGAACAGGAAGAGGATTTTACTATTTTACAAAAGTTCATTGATACGTATAGTTCTGAAAAAGGGATTCGTACTAATTCAAAAAGATTTATGATTATTGCTGTTAAATTATAATGTATTTTAGTGTAAAAGCTGCTTTTCATTTAAAGAAAAGCAGCTTTTTGTGTGGAAAAGAATACAGGAAATACTTGAAAATAATAGAAATAAATAAAGTTTAAATTAAAAAATCAAAATATGGAGGATAAATGTTTTGAAACGTTACTATATTAGCAATGAAAAAATAAATGTACATATTACTGAATGGGGGAATAATGAGAAGCCCGTTATCTTTTGTTTACATGGATTAGGTAGTACGAGTTTAAGTTTTATAGAAATTGCTGAGGAATTAAAAGAAGAGTATAGATTTATCTCCGTTGATGCACCTGGACATGGTAAAACACCCCCATTTGAAAGAACAGAAGATTATGAGATGCACAATTTAGCAAATTGGTTAAATGAAATAATAAATGAATTGAGAATCGAATACTTCTATTTTCTATCACATTCATGGGGAAGTTTTGTAGCGTTATTTTATTTGTTAAATCATCCAGAAAAAGTACAAGGAAGTATTCTTATTGATGGTGGATATCAAACAAAAAGGCTTAAAGAAGAAACGTTGGAAGAAGAAATTGCTTATTATGAAAAGGACTTTGATGAATACGTTTTTAATAATTGGGACGAATTTTTCAAAAGTGAAAAAGCAGCTTATACTAGGTGGTCTTCATTGTTAGAAGTTGCTGTAAAGGATCTAGGGATCGAAATGGATAATAAAGTATGGTGGCATGCCAGGGGAAATACAGCTAGTAATATAATAAGAGGTATGCATAAAGATGAAACAATAGATATATATGAGAAGCTACCGGCTAATATTGTATTACTTCGAGCTACAGTCCCACAAGTTTGGGCGGATTATAGAGATAAGACAGCAAATGTTTTTAAAGAGAAAACGGACAGTATAGTAAAAGTAATTCCTGATACTACACACATGTTGCACTGGGATAAACCAGAAATTGTTATAGCGGAAATAAAAAATAATTGGAGCTAACATATTCATACTAAAGTTGTAGTTTCTATATGAAAAATCCATCCTTCCGTTTGATTTTATCTATTTATAAGTGTAATACAATACGAATAGATAATAAGAAATGAGGGGGAATGTAAAGTGATTACACATATATCAGATATAAAACTACAAACGGTTTCCATAGAAGGGGTAAAACAAGTTTATAAGGACATATTATCTTTTCCAATAAAAAAAGAAACAGCATCCTTCATTCAATTTGAAGTAACACCTTATACAACAATTAGTTTTCAAGAAGTGTATGAACCAATCGCACCTGCACATTTTGCTTTTGAAATCCCATATTCAAAATTCCATGAAACAGCAAAATGGTTAAAGGACTCTGGATTACTCATTGTAAAATGGCAAAATGGAAATGTAATTGGTGAAGAGAATGGTCTATTCAATTTATACTTTAAAGACGGAGATGGAAATCTACTCGAAATTATCGCACATAGTTATGTTAAAGAGGATGTATTAGTACCACACTCACCTTTAAACATTTTATACGTAAGGGAAATTGGTCTTCCTGTTAAAAGTGTACCTGTTTTTACGGAATGGTTAAAATCAAATCTAAATATGAAAACGATGGAAGATGGGGATATTTTTAACTTTGTTATAGGTGGCACTGCATATATCGTCGCGACTTGGTGGCAGCGACCTTGGATTCCAATCGCGATGAAAGCTCTATCACCGAAAGTATACGTTTCTTTCGGAACACCAGACGTCGCATTTTTACAGCGAATCCAAAATAATTTTAAGAAAAATAGTGTATCATTTGAATGTAAACGTAATGAAGTATCATTTATTGAGCAAGGATATACATTTTCAATTGTGCATACATCAGAGTTTCATTCGGATATTCCTAAACAATTAAACTTACCGCTTTCTATTTAAGGATGGAAAGCGGTAAGTTTTTTGTATATTCGTGAAGAAGGTTTTAGCTAGGATTATAGTGAATTTAAAGAGAAGTATAAGGAGTTATTCTAATTTATGTTAAGGGGGGAAATAAAGTGGTTTTAGGTAATCCAATTGCAAAAGGGAATACAGCAGAAATTTATTTAACTGATGATAAGGTTGTAAAATTATTTAAAGATTACCTCCCAGATACAGAGTCTATGAATGAAGCAAAAAAACAAAAATATGCGTATTCATGCGGGTTGCCAGTTCCAAACGTATTTGAAGTGAAAAAGATACAAAATAGACAGGCAATTATTTTGGAACATGTAAAAGGGGACAACATTGGTGATCTTCTGCTTAATAATTTAAATGAGGCAGAGCGTTATATCAGCCTTTGTGTTAATGAGCAAAAAAAGATCCATGCTATACATGTGAATACAGATGAAATGGAGTTAATGAGGGAGAGGTTAGAGCGTCAAATTAAATCTGTGCATAAATTGGATGAACGCAAAAAGAAGGATATATTACAAAAATTAGATTTTATTACATTTGATTTTAGGCTATGTCATGGAGATTTTCATCCATTTAATTTGATTTTGAATAAGGAAGAGAAAGTGAAAGTTATAGATTGGGTAGATGCTAGTTCAGGTGATATTCGCGCAGATGTATTTCGAACATACTTGTTGTACTCACAATCTTCGGTAGAATTAGCTGAGATGTATTTACATATATATTGCAGTCGTACCGGCATATCAAGAGATGAAGTTTTTCAATGGGCCCTATTATTATTGCAGCTAGATTTTCTGAAAAAGTATCACCGCAAAATGAAGTGTATTTGAGAAGATTATTGAATCAGTATTTATAAGTCATAAAAAAGGTTGTCAGCTAATTAATAAATGCTGTTGTTTAACCAAAGTTTCCTTGCAGTTAAACAACAGCATTCTTAAATATTGATATAGGTATTATTATTTTCGATCTTCATCCTATAAAGGTTCATAATCCGTACTTGTTCCTCCGTTAATTCTTCTTTATCCCAATACATATGCATTAAGCTATATTCAAAAATCTCCTTTAATTTAATAAATAACGGAAACTTGTCTTTCATCTCTTTTGGTAGCTCATTTTCCTCTTGGTAGCCTTCAAATAGTGCTTTTGTAATAGAATACTCATAGTCAACGATATTCCCATTTCCAGCAAATGAATATTCTATCGCACTATAAATAGGAACGGCTAAATCGAATATGTAAAAATGTTTTTCGCAGTCTTGAAAATCTATCATTGTTAAGTTTGAATTATTTTCGACTAAAATGTTTTCTAACCATAAATCTCCGTGTATTAAGCCGTAATTTGAAGGGGATTTTGGTAGCTCTTTTATGGAAGTTAAAACGTCAGATGCAATTTCTCTTATTGTATTTTCTTCTTTAGGGATATATTTAAGGAAATTATATTCTTCATTTTCATACCAATCGTTTATATGTTTTACTGGTTTAATCTTTTCAAAGCTTTTAGATATACGATGTAATTTTCCAATTTGTTTACCAAGTTTTTTAAATATATTAGAATTCCATTCAGACCTTGGTAAATGTATACCAGGAGCAGCTTTATATAATACAGCAAAAATCTCCTTGTCTAATGTGAATTTTTCTACAAAATTCCCTTGTAATGAAGGGATTATTGGTGGAACACCTAAACCATTTTGATATAAAAAATTCGTATATATAACTTCTTCTATCTGTTCTTCATATGTTTTGTAGTTTGTAATTCTACTGAAGTATGTACCTTGTTCTGTAAGACATTCATACATCTCATTTGTTATTGGCTTAATGTTAATAAAATTCAACGGATACTGTTCATTTATGAATTGAAGTATTTCTTTTTCTAGCTTGTTCATTGAAACGTCCTTTCCAAACCTTAATTTTTTAATTTTTGAAATCCTTTAAAATGAAATATGATGTAAATTGACCTTTAATAATTAGTAAGGTGTTGCCAACATACTCATTAACGCTAAATTGAAAAATGAATAGAAGGTATGACAAAATAAGATAGATGAAAAAATATAAAATTAATACTTATATATAGATTATAAAGACTTTAGAGAAAGGCTCATGTTATAAAACACAAGAAATATCAAAAGAAAGAAACGCACTTCTCCTATACTTTTAAATAAGGAGTGAAGGAAATGAATGAACATATACAGCAGATGATTAATTGGATTGAGAGCAATTTAAAAAAGAGATTTTCATTAGATGAATTATCTCGTTACATGGGGTATTCTCCTTATTATTGCTCTTTTAAATTTCATCAAGTAACGGGTTTCAGTATTAGACGTTATATTCTTCTTAGAAGGTTGTATTTATCTACGGAAGATTTAAAGAATGGTAGGAAGATAATTGAGGTCGCATTGGATTACGATTACTCTTCCCAAGAGGCTTATAGTAGAAGTTTTAAAAATGTTTTTGGAATGAATCCAAGAGAATACCAACTTAACAAAATGCCTATTCAATCATTTGTTAAACTAAATTTAAATAAAGAAGGGGCGTTTAAAATGAATATTTCTAGAAAAATAGAGGTTGAACAGTTACGAGATAGGAAGAGTGAGCTATTTGATAAAGAGGTACTTAACATATTAAATGGTCAAGTTATGTATGAAGAATTTAAAAACGAAAAGCTAATGGGTGATTCTGATTATGCCCCATTTAATGAGGCAATGTGTGTGAACTCGGCTACTACTCAAGTTTTTAATGAAGAGTTTATTAAAACAAGAGCGAAAGGACATAACAGTTCAGTAGAAAGTTATATAAAAAAGGTTATAGATCCGTTAGAAAACCTTTTTACGAAAAAGTATAAATGTATTGTTCTATGGTTTGGTGAAGATATGTTTTGCCAAATGAACCTACTTACCATACTTTCTCATCTTGAACAGTCTGCTTATGAAGGGAAGGTATACTTAAATAGCTTTAGAGAGGATGAATTTAAAGTAAATCAAATTGAACTTGAATTGGGGAATTATTCTTCTATATACAATGAAGTATTAGTAAACCATAAAAAGACCTCTCATAAGGTACCACCTGTAATGTATCAGGCTATAGACTTATTTTTAGAAATGTTAACAGAAGATAATGCAGTAATGAAATTCATCTCTAAAAATAAAGATTTATCAACTCGTGAATTATTAATAAAGTTGTTTTATCTTTTTCCAACAATCGGATATGGAGATACTCAGTACATAGAGCTGATTAATAAAATAAAGAAGAAAGCTACACCAAAAATATAGGTGCAGCGTTCTTCTTATAATTGCTCAAGTAATTCTAATTCTTTTTCTACAAATAGCATTAGTTCTTTAATTGTTTCACCAGAAAAATCAAAACGAATACCGGCTGCATCATACACTTCTTTTATAGATTGCGAGCTTCCTAGTGATAATGCCTTTTTATAATTTTCTAGCGCTTGCTTAGGATCCTCTTTATATTGTTTATACATTTGTAATGCACCAAGTTGGGCAATCGCATATTCAATATAATAAAATGGTACTTCAAAAATATGGAGTACAGGTAGCCAACTCGTTGCTATCCAGTTTTCGTAGCCATCAATATGTATGACGCTAGACTGATAATGTTTTTGAAGTTGTAAGTATTTTTCATTTCTTTCTTCAGAAGTATGACTTGGATTTTCATACAGCCAGTGTTGAAATTGATCGACAATAAGCATAATAGGTAAATATGAAATAACATCTTTAAAGAAGTTAATTTTTGCTTGTTTTAAATCTTTTTTGTCTGTATAGAAGGTATCCCAATAATTAAGCGAGAATAACTCCATTGTCATACTGGCTAGCTCAGCTGTTTCAGCTGGAATTTCTATATACTGTCGTAATTTTAATGGTTTTATGAGTTCGTTATGAATACTATGACCCATTTCATGTATAAAAGTGACAATATCATCTTGTGTATAATTTAAGTTCATAAAAATATAAGATAATTGTGAAGCTGGTAAGTACTCACAAAAGCCACCAGCTGCTTTTCCTTTGCGGCTTGTTAAATCAAGACAATTGTGTTTATACATTCGGTTTAAAAGTGCTGAAAATTCAACATCTAGTTTATTAAAGATATGAGTGCTCTTTTCAATTAAATCATTTTCATTTGCAATAGGTTTAAGTACTTTTTGATCTGGAGTTACAGCTGATACATCCCACGGGCGAAGCGTATCAATTTGCAGTTTATCTTTTTTCTCTAGCAATATTTTATCTTTAAGAGGCACAACATACTTACGTATGGATTCAGCTAGTTCATAGCAATCTTTCGCTGAATAATCAAAACGCTCGTATTTTTTGAACATATAATCGCGATAATTCTCTAGTTGAATATTTTTTGCTTTTTGATGGCGAATTTCAATTAATTGATTTAATATGTTTTGGAGTTCTTTTTCAACAGATAAAAATTGTTCAGAAATAATGGTTTTTGCCTTTTTACGGGTGTCACGATTCGAATCTTGTAAATAGGATTGTAATTCTGTTATCGTTTTTTCTTCTCCGTCCCAAATTCCACTTAATCCTCCAGTGATTTCAAAGTACTCTGTGATTAATTTGTCTTCCTTTATTTCTAATTCGATATTTTCCTCACAAAATAACTTTTGAGCATTTTTTATTTTTGTATCTAATAAACCATATACGTTAGAATCTAATTCCATTCGAAAAGGTGACTCTAAATATTTATTATCCAATAAATTTTGGTACCGCTTTAAAAGTGGCTTTACAAATTGTTGATCATGTTCAAAAGTATCCTTTATTTCTTCATCATCCGTATTACATTGAAAGGCGATGTAATGTGATCTTAATTGTTCTTCGATGTCCCAAATTACTTTTGACTGCTCTTTTAACCAATTTTCAAGGTCTAGTTTTGAAGAAATCATTTTATTTAATAAAGTCGAAAGAGTTTTTTCCAATTGTAGTACATTACTAATATCAATCGTATTTACACGTTGCATTATATATCCCTCACTTTTTATTTATTCATAGAGATATTCTATTTATTAATTGTAATTCCCTTGTTAAGTGGGGTAAATGTGAAATAATGTTAAATTTAATAATTAAAGAAGGTATTTATATGTCAAAGTAAAAAGTTTATCGTAAATGAAAATATATGGAGGGGTGCTGCATGAGAAAGGGAAAGAAGTTACTTGTATTTTTATTTCCACTTGCTTTATTATGTGCCTGTGAGAATGACATTGAAGATGCTAAAAGTGAAGAGTCTATAGTGATGGATATTGCTACAGCCGCGGTAAAGGAGGAATCTTTTTTTATTGCTGCTATAAGAGATGAAAAAGAAAGAATATTAGATTTAGAGATTGCTGATAGCGAAAATGCTAACGAAATAAAAAAAGAAATTAATAAAAGATTGCAAATTCAAGGCGTTATGTCCTATAAAGTAAATGTATCTCAAAGAAACAAGGAGATTGTAAATGCAGAACATAGATGGGAGTTAGTTTTTGGACAGATATTTGATGGCGTATTCAGAAAAAATGGATATGAAGGGTTTGGTATTCAGCAAATAAATTATAAAAAGAATCAACCTGTTACCATTGATATAAAAACTAAGATTAGCGATGATGAAGTAGGGGCGAGAGAACTTGGACAGAAAATAGAAAAAGAAGTTGAAGGGGTACTTAAAACAGAAGCAGTAAAGAAATGGATTGAAAATGATTCATATGCTATTGGGATTTACGATATAGATGATCGGAAAATTAACTAATTGAGGAATGAATGCTATATGAGTGAAAAATCGATATAATTAAATGTAGAATTACTGAAGGAGGTGTAAGATGTATAAGTATTTAAATATTTTAAACGACATAGAAAATATGATTCAAAATGAAGAAATAAGAGAAGGAAAGAAATTACCGTCTATACGGTCACTCGTTACGCAATATGAATGTAATAAGGCAACAGTTATACGTGCTCTTCATGAATTAGAAAAGCGTCACATTATATATTCTGTCCCTCAAAGTGGATACTACGTTGTTAAAAAATCAGAGAATACTATAGAAAATAATGAGATAATTGATTTTGCTTCCTCAGCACCAGATCCAGATGTTTTTCCATATTTAGATTTTCAACATTGTATTAATAAGGCTATTGATACGTATAAAAATGATTTATTTGTATATGGAACGCCGAAAGGGTTACCATCTTTAATACCAGTTATTCAAAAACAACTAGCAAATTATCAAGTCTTTACAAAAGAAGAAAATATTTTTATAACATCAGGTGTTCAGCAGGCGCTTGCTATATTAACTTCTATACCATTTCCGAATGGAAATGAAACTGTATTAATTGAACAGCCAACATATCATCTATATATTGATTATCTAGAAATAAATAAAGTTCCTGTAATCGGTATTAAACGTACGAATGAAGGTATCGATTTGAATGAATTGGAGCAAATATTTCAAAATGGAAAAATAAAATTCTTTTATACGATACCGAGATATCATCATCCGCTTGGAACTTCTTATTCTAAAGATGAGAAAGAAAAAATCGCACTATTGGCTAAGAAATACAATGTATTTATAGTGGAAGATGATTATTTAGCAGATTTAGAAACTGATTCAAAAGCAGATCCGTTATATAGCTTGGATAATTGTAGTCATGTCATATATTTGAAAAGTTATTCGAAGATTATTTTTCCTGGTTTACGGGTTGGAGTTGCGGTCATCCCACCATCCATTGCAAATGCGTTCTATACATACAAAAAGATACTAGATATTGATAGTCCGATGATTTCTCAAGCGGCTTTAGAAATTTATATAAAGAGCGGTATGTTTGAACGTCATAAAAGTAAAATTAATTCTTCCTACTACAATAGATCAATAAAACTAGCAAAAACATTAGAAAAAGTGCAAAATGAAAATCCATCATTATTTACATATAATAGACAAAACACATTTGGAATACACACTTGTTTAGAAATGCAGAAAAACACAGTTACAGACACACTTATACAAAAATTAGGTGACATGCAAATAAGTGTCGATACTATTGATAAGAATTATATGAGGAATTTTCCTAAAGAAAAACTGTTAAAGTTAAATGTTTCGAATGTAAAAGAAGATAAGATTGAAGAAGGTATTCGTAAAGTAATTGAGGAAATCAAGCAAGTAAGACAGTTTAATTTTCAGTTTAGAAAAGAATAATTTGAATTAGGAGGTTCGTTGTGAGGCGCAAAATCATTCTCTTGTTTGTATGTAGCGCTATAGTGGCAGGTGCAATTGTTGTGATTACATATTATAAAAAAGAGGATCAATGCATAGCAGTTGCTAAGTATTCAAGAGGTATTATCGTAGATCCAAATAACGAACCTATATTTAATGTGAAAATATATGAAGATTCAATTGAAAGTAAGGAACACAGTATTTCAAATGCACAAGGTGAATTTGAAATACTAGATGGGGTTTGTGGTGAGATTGTTTTACAATTAGTTACTCCTGATGGAGAAATCTATACGAGAAAATATGATAGGAAGTATATACCAGAAGTAATAAAGCTGAATTATAAAAATAAAAGTGAATAAGATGAAACCATTACGGAGAAAAATAGCAGTTGTGGCCGGAGCAATTATATATGTAATTGGATAATTATATATTTTTTAAGAGCACTCTTAGCAAAGAGTGCTCTTTTTCATCAATGTAAATATTTACTTATCATCTTTTTAAAGTGATTTTTATCATAATTTACATATTGCATAGCTGTATTTCGTATTGGATCTCCAGCATAAAATCTTTCATACAATTCGTGTCTAGATCCTAAGGGGCTTCCGATGATATCCCAGGCTAACTTAAATAATTTTGTGCGTTGTTCGGCATCTATATTAGTTCCTTTAAAGTACTTTTTCAATAAATCAGCTATAGGACTCTGGAAGTCATTTGAGCTCGAAGGAAGTTGAATGAACCCACCTGCTCCAATTAATTGTAAAATTTCTATTGCACGGGGATAATATTTGGAACCAAGATTCCTTGCAGTTTCGATATATTTAAAATTCGGCAAATAAGTTTTCGTTTCATTTGTAGTACCTTCAACTTCAGCAGCAATTAAAAGTGCGCGAATTGTTTCGATTTGCATAATTAATTCCCCAAGCTTCTCTTGAACATGCAAATAAGTAGTAGCACCGATCGCTTCAGCAATTTCACAAGCAATTGCAGTTATAAATTCTAGTTTTACTACTAATCGTACAATTGCTTGATGATAAGCTAAACTACTAGAAGCTATATCTGACTTTAATTTCCATAATGCTTCAGGGTTGTTATACAGTAAGACACGTTCCCATGGTACAAATACATTATCAAAGATTAATAGTGCATCCATTTCATCGTACTGTGAGCTAAGAGGGGAATTAACTGTACTTGAGTTTGCATTCGCAAATGGTTCTCTACAAACCATATGTAATCCAGGGGAATTGGCTGCCACAATGAGAAAGTGAGCTAAATCTTTTTGAGTATCAGTCAGTTTTGCTAATGGATAGATTAATAAATCATTTGAATAAGGAGAAGCAGTACCTACCATTTTTGCACCATTTAAATAAATTCCATCAGAAGTTTCCTTCGTAACTCTTAGTAACCCTAAATTTTTTGCATTCAATATTGATTCTGTAGAACGATTTATTTGTGGGTCACGTTGAACTACACTTAAGAACAAGTGATTATCTCTCGCTTTTTCATAATAAGATGTAATTTTATCTGGAAACTGTGCATCGAATTTTTTATAAAAATATCTTGATACGTACCAGCCAGTAAGTCTCGATCTTGCATAATCAGATAATCTACTCATTACACCGTCTGTAGCATAACTCCACGTTTCAAATGCAGTTCTTCTCATTAATAATTCATTATAGGAATTCGGAACTAAAAATGCAGTATGAACAAATTCTTTCGTTTTTGGGCTCACATATCCAATAGAATCTCTTCGTATGGGGTCATCAAACAATGTAAATAAATTAGAAATGGTACTTAATGTACCTGCAAAATGTTTGTCTGTAGTTACATCTACTTTTTGTCCATAGAGCCAAACGTTACGACCATCTTGTAAGCTCTTTATATAGTAATCCTTCAAATTTTGCATATTTCCTCCTTTTAAAGGCTACTCATATATTTGTACATCTTTTAATGGTGGGGAATATACGTGAAATGTTATTGCTGTTGAATCTGTAGCGTTATACATTTTATGCACAGTATCTTTTTTTACTGTGAAAATATTTCCCTCTGTAAACTCTTCAATCCGCTCGCTATTATTTTCGTACGTTATATTTTGTAGCGTACCATTGACTATTAGTATACATCCTACAGATATTCCGTGATCGTGCACAAAAGTCTTTGCTTTGCTGGGGAATTTTAATACTAAAATCTCTACAAATTCAGACTGATAGATAACGTTCCTTCCGTATTCAAGATTAACTGGTGAAGTAATAAAAGGAGATATTTTATGAAGTGAAATATTTAATGATTGAATAGCGTGTATTAAATTGAACGTATCGTAGTTACATAGGTTATTAAACGTTTTTTGTATGTTATGAATCAATTGCATGTAAAACTTCCTCCTAAGCATGTACAGTAAAAGAAAACCTAATCTAATATTATATAGTGAGTATTGAATTACATAATATTGTATTGAAACATTTCCAAAAAGTTACTTCTTTTACTTAGGAAGTTTATTCAATTTGAAAATTGTGGTAATTCGTTCCGTTAAAATGATATGCTTGAACTATATATTTTTTATCCCGTTAAATCCCGACTGGTGAGGGCTGATAATCAGTGAAGGATGAACAAAACCCCCACTGATTAAAGTTTCACTTTATTGGAAAGGTGATGAAATAAATGGCAGTTCTTTTAGTGGAAAATCTATATCAAATGTCTATTGTTTTACTGATTTTATGTTCATTTTGTTTTTATAGATATTTAAAGAAAATAAAAAGGGAAAGAAAGCTTACAGGTTTTGAAATTACGATGTATATCGTGACACAACTTGCGTATTTCATTTGGGCGGCAACAACTTTTCTTAAAATGTTATCAGAATAGTAATTTTAAAGTATTAGACGCTGAACAGAAATGTACAGGAGCATTAAAGGTATAAACTTGGGCAAGGGTAATTTATCATCTATTAGGTAAATAAATTTAGTCGAAATCTAGATGGATAACAATATTACTTATAACATCTTTATAAAAAGAGAGGATATAAATGGAACAATATAAGTTAATTGTAAAAGGGCCTAAACAACTTGAGTGGGAAACAAATGAAATTAAGGACATACAGGACGATGAAATTATCGTTAAAACAATCGCAGGAGCGATAAGCATTGGGGCCGAGTTACCACAGTATAATGGATCCGATGTTACAGATCCGCATCCTTTTTATCCAAGAAAAACTGGATATGAAAGTTATGGTGAAGTGATTGAAGTTGGTAATAAAGTAACACATGTAAACGTAGGTGATAAAGTAGTTTCTTTTTATGGACATGAAACGATAGGGATAGTTAAGGCGCATAAAGTAATTCGAGTGCCTAGTTCTATACAACCTAAAGTTGCTTTATTATCTATTCTTTCGTGTGATGCCGCTAAAGGAGTATTGAAACTAAACCCGCGACAGGATGAAAAAGTACTTATAACTGGAATGGAAGTTATTGGTTTACTTGCTTGTTATTTCTTAAAATACTATGTAGGCGTTGAGCACGTGGATGTTGTTGAGCCTAATAAAAATAGAAGAGATTTTGCAAAGAATTTTGGCGCGAAAAACATATATGATTCAGAAGAGAAAATAATAGAAACATATAATTATGGTTTTGAATGTTCTGCTACAAATAGTGGGTTCCATACTTTGCAAAAAACTCTTAAAACTAATGGTGAAATATGTATACTGTCTGATGGTAATATTGAAGAACTAACATTAATTGCTAACTTTTATCAGAAAGAATTGCAAATCATTGGATCAAGTGACGGATACCATTATCAAAAACATGCAGATTGGTTTTTTAAAGAAATAGGAAAAACACCATTTATAGAAGAGATCTTTCAACATGAAATACATTATACTTCACTCATACAATGCTTTGATGAATTGAGTTTAGGGATAATTAAACCATTAAAAGTATATGTTTCATATGAATAACGAAAAAAATGAGCAAATATTTGTCACATACCTCACAAATGTTTCGTCACATTTATGATTACTAAATGAGGAGGAACATATATGAAAATATTTGTAGCAGGTGCAACTGGTGTAATAGGACGTTCTTTATTGCCAATGTTAATAAAAAATGGGCATATAGTTTTTGCGATGATCCGTAATACTTCGCAAGTAGAAGCAATGAAAAAGGTTGGTGCTATACCAGTAATAGCTGATGTATTTAATAGAAAGGCTGTATTTTCTGTATTAGAAGAAACAAATCCCGATGTAGTTATTCATCAATTAACGTCATTATCTTTATGGGATTTTGAGGATAATGCAAAAATTAGAACAAAAGGCACTCGTAACCTTGTCGATGCCGCTAAAAATGTAGGGGTACAGAAAATAATCGCTCAAAGTATTTCATGGGCGTATGAACCAGGGGATACATTTGCGACTGAAAAAAACTCACTACATATTACTGCTTCTATGCCTCGGCAAGTCACTGTTAATGGCATATTGAAATTAGAAAAAGCTGTTACTGAGTTACCTGAATCGGTTATACTTCGTTACGGCACATTATACGGACCAGGAACGTGGTATGCGGAAAACGGATTAATAGCAAATCAAGTTCGTAATAATGAAATTATCGCATCAGACGGGATAAGCTCGTTTATACATGTTGAAGATGCTGCAAGAGCTACTATGCTAGCCCTTAATTGGCCTTCAGGAATCGTAAATATTGTAGATAATTATCCAGCAACTAGTAAAGAATGGTTACCAATATATGCAGCAGCGATAGGGGCACATAAGCCTAAAGTTCAAGATGGGAAAAATAGTTGGGAAAGAGGAGCTTCCAATAATAAGGCACGTAAAGAGTATGGATGGACACCTTTATTTCCATCATGGTCTGAAGGATTTAACAACTTAATAGGTAAGTAAAACACACCTTTGATGGGAATGATAGTAAAATACACCATTAAAGGATTGGGTAGTTATGAATATAATTTTGGAAAGTATTATATTAACTTTTACTGGAATAATTGTTTTGAAAATGACAGGTAGTACATCTGTGAGCCAAATGACAAGAGCTGAAATCATTATAGTTGTATCAATTGGCCGTATTATTGTAGAACCTGTATTAAGTAGAAAAGTAGTCCCATCTATATTTGCGGCTATCATATTTGCAAGCATATTACTTATCATTCATTTCTTTGAATTGAAATCAAGGAAGGTGGAACAATTTTTAAATGGAAGTAGCATTATAATTGTTGAAAACGGAGAGATTGTAAAAGAGAATTTGATGCAGGCAAAAATGTCGGAACAACAACTTTATATGCAATTAAGAGAAAAAGGGATTCATGGCGTAAAGAGTTTACAGCAAGTTACAGCGGAACCGAATGGTCGTATTGGTTATCAATTAATAAAAGAAGCACAACCAATAACTTTAGAAATGTTAGAAAAAGTATTAGATCGGTACAATATAAAAAGATAATTTCTCGTGAGAAAAAGCCAATACTATAACGGAAGTATTGGCTTCTTTATTTTTCTACAAACGTAAGGATTAATAAAATAGGGTGGATTTTAAACCAATCATTATAATAGATATAGGCTTATAATTGTGCTATATTCAATGGACTTATAGTGAATGTGGTAAAAAACTAATTTGGCATAGGTAGACGCAGCGTTAAAATTTATAAGTTTTTAATGTGATACTAAAAATGGATTGAAAATAAGGAGATAGATACATAATGGAATTTTGGGAATCAAGTTTTATCGAAAAACAAACGATGTGGGGATTTGAACCTACAGAATCTGCAATTTTGACAAAAGATTTTTTTCTTGAAAAGAACGTTAAGAATATATTAGTTCCGGGTATTGGATATGGAAGAAATGCAAAGGTTTTTATCGATAATGGTATAAATGTAACAGGTATTGAAATTTCGAAAACAGCGATCGATTTAGCAAGAGAAAACGGACTAGAAGATGTTAGTATGTATCACGGTTCAGTAAACGAAATGCCTTTTGATAATAAACTGTATGATGGGATATTTAGTCATGCACTTCTTCATTTGTTGAATGAACAGGAAAGAGAGAAATTTATTGAAGATTGTTATAATCAGTTAAAACCAGGCGGATATATGGTTTTTACAACTGTTTCTAAAAAAGCTCCCATGTACGGAAAAGGAAAACAGTTGGATAAAGATTATTATGAAATAATGGAAGGCGTAAAAATGTTCTTCTATGATTCTGAATCTATAAAACGAGATTTTAATCAATATGGATTAGTACAAGTTTCGGAAATTGATGAACCAAATAAGAACATGGCAAATAAACCTTCAATCAATTTTTTAACGATAAAATATAAGAGAGAACTATAATTAAAAGTTATTAAGAATTATTAAAGATGTTTATATATTGATTATGCACAAATAAAAAGGACAAGCATATAATAGAAGTACCTATTAACTTTAAGTAACCTTAACTTTCTTTAATAGGATATCTCAAAATCCCCAAAAAGAGCACTTGCGGAAACAAGTGCTCTTTTATTTGGGATTTTAAACCATAAATATTGAATAAAATGTTAAACTGAAAAGAGAAATTTTTGTAATTAAAACTGTAGTATATGAATGGAGTGTTATTGAATGCAAACAAGAAAAGCCTATCTATATGTATTTGACACGATGTCTGATTGGGAATACGGACATTTAATTGCTGAACTTAATACAGGGAGATATTTCAAAAAAGATGTAGCGCCTTTTAAAGTAGTAACAGTTGGAATAAATAAAGAAACGATTATTTCAATGGGGGGCTTGAATATAAAGCCGGATATTTCCCTAGATGAATGTATCCTTGAGAATAACGATTTATTAATTTTACCTGGAGGGAATACTTGGAGTGAAGAAATACATAAACCTATTTTGAAAACAGTTGGTGAAGCTTTAAAACTTGGTACAATTGTAGCGGCAATTTGCGGTGCAACTATAGGTCTTGCAAATTACGGTTACTTAAATTCTAGAAAGCATACAAGTAATAGTTTAGATTATATGAAAATGGTTTGTCCTAATTATAATGGAGAAAATTTTTATGAAATGGGACCTGTAGCATCCAGTGAAAATCTTATTACTGCATCGGGTGTAGCCCCGCTAGAATTTGCAATGGAAGTACTGAAAAAATTAGATGTATTTGCGCCGGATACACTTCATTCATGGTATAAATTGAATGAGACTCATGAACCTGAATATTTCTTCCAGTTAATGTATTCAATTAATAGCTGAGTAGTATTTCGAATGAAAATCATGTTTTAGATGATGCGAAAACTAATAACAAAATAATTTTATGAAAATAAAAGGTAAGGGTGTTCCTATGAATATATGAGGAAATATCCTTACCTTTTATAGTGTTATTTCTGAACGACAAACGTAATGGCACTTGTTTTTAATTGAATGTGTCTTTCATTTCGAACAATATCATAAGCTAATTCTTTTATTTCAACTTTTAGTTCTTTCCATTCTTTATAAATGCTTTTTAAAGTACTTATCATTTCTTCGGTTGAAAGATTAATTTCAATTAAAGCTTCTAATTCTTCATTCGTTATTGGATCAATTTCTTGTATGTTAGAGTTAATAATTAAACAATTAATACCGCCGTTTTTTGTACCTCTTTTCATAGAGTGGAGTACATTTTTAAAATCTTCTTCTGATCTGACATGTTCTAAACTTGATACTGCAACGATATAATCATAAGCGTTAGAGTCAATATAATAGTTTTCAATTGCTGCTTCTTCTGTTTTTATAACCTCGAATACATCATGTTCTTTGCTATAAATTTGTAGTTTTGTTAAAGCGGAATTAAGTAAATCAATACATGTAACAGTGCCGCTAGTATTTTTTATTTTTTTTGCAATTGGAATGCTATTTCTCCCAACGCCAGAGCCAAGGTCAAGTACTTGCAAGTTGTTTTGTCCGTCAAAGTGGTTCATCAAGTCCATAACCGTTTTAACTGGTTTGAAAAGCCAAGAGCCAGCTTCAAACAGTTTATATTGTTCATAGCAAAGGTCGTGATATTTCTTTTCTTCTTATCTTATGTAATCGATACGGTTCACATTGTTTCAGCTCCAATATTTTTATTACAAAATGAATAGGTGGGACAGCCTTTAACATTTGTTTGAATTCGAAAAATACCACCAGCATGTGGATACTCTTTTAATTCGTCATCCGTCATTCTTGTTCTGGCTGTTGTAACATATAAATCAGTTAAGTTAGGCCCACCAAATGTACATGATGTTACATATAACGCAGGAATTGGAATACTTAATATTTGTTCTCCAGTAGAGGGATTCCATCTAGTTATTTTTGAACCTCCCCAATGTGCAATCCATAAACAACCTTCTTCGTCAATTGTCATACCATCAGGTAGACCATCATTTTCAGAGAAAATGATTACATCACTTGGATTATGAATTTCTCCAGTACGTATATTATATTGATAGCGAACCACTTTTTTAGTAGGTGTATCTATAAAGTAAAGGTATGTATGATCAGGTGACCAAGCGATTCCGTTTGAAGTATTTACATGTGAAACTTTTTTCTCTACACTCAAATTATTATGTAAACAATATAAGGAACCTGCAGCATTCATACCGTATGTATCTGTAGTACCTGCCCAGAAACGACCAGCTGGATCACATTTTCCATCATTGAAACGATTTTCTATTAAATGTGGTTCAGGGTCAAAAATATGTATCAGTTTTTCTGTATTTACATTAATAGAATAAAAGCCGTTTTCCATAGCTAAGAGTAGTACATCCTCTAAATATGGAACAACACAGCCAATTTGTTGATTGAGAGCGATTACTCGGTTCGTATTGGTAGTAGGATTATATATGCATAATTTTTTCTCCATAATATCAACCCAATATAAAAGTTGCTTTTTTTCATTCCAACATGGTCCTTCAGCTAAACTTGCTTTAACATTTAAAACTAAGTCTATATTACTGAACAAGATGTTCACCTCGCGTTATAAGATATTAATATAATTCGATAAGAATAGAGGTAAACCTTTTAGTCAGAGGATATTATGATTTGTGCTCTAGAAAACTAATCTTCTCAAGTGATTAAAAGGTTTATAAACACGGAGAGGAAAATGCATATGATGTTTTATGAGATTGTTTGCTTTTCTTGTAAGAATATATTTCGTGTTTACGAAGGTAGTGAAAAATATAAGCGATTTAAAGAGAAACCAAAAGGAGCATATTGTTGTGATGAGTGTAGCCACAAAATTCAATTAGAAGCGATAAAGAATTTTTTTAGATAATTTTACGATTTCGATTCGGAAAAGTTTGACAATAAAAGTGTTATAAATTATCATATTAAAAAACTAATATTTAAGGCATAGAAGAGAAGAGTAGTTAAGAAAGAATACGTACAGAGAGCTCTGGTAGCTGAGAAAGAGCGGTATACATCTTAATGAAAAAAGACTTGGAGCTGCGCAAGGAACTAATTTATTTAGGGATGGTGCGACGGGTTCTCCCGTTATAGAGATAGGGTATAAGCATATTTTGCCGTACCTGAAGAGGTTAATATGGTGACATATTAACAAACTGAGGTGGTACCGCGAAGCTAACAACTCTCGTCCTCAAGATGAATAATCTTGGGGGTGGGAGTTTTTTTGTTGCATAAAACTGGAAATGAGAAACAAAAAATAATTGAGGTGAGTAATATATGCATTGGGCGTATGAAGTAGCACATGAATTAATTAGGAAACATCCAAATAAAGAAACGTTTGTTTGTGCATCTGGAATTAGTCCGTCAGGTTCTGTTCATATTGGGAACTTTCGTGAAATCGTAACGACTTATTTCGTAGTAAGAGCACTTCAAGATTTAGGGAAAAAGACTCGTTTTATATTTTCGTGGGATGATTATGATAGGTTTAGAAAAGTTCCAAAAAATATTGATCCATCTTTTGCAAAGTATATTGGTATGCCATACTGTGATATTCCAGATCCGTATGGATGTCATAACTCGTATGCGGAGCATTTTGAAAAAGAGTTTGAAAAATCGCTTCAAGCATTTGGAATTGAAGTAGAATTTATTTATCAACATGATGAATATAGAAGTGGAAGGTATAATGAAAATATTTTAGAGGCTTTGTATAAACGAAAAGAAATATATGATATTTTAATGGATTTTAAAACTGGAGAGTGTAGTGAAAAAGAGCGAGAGAGCTTTTATCCAGCTACATTATATTGTGAGAGGTGCGGAAAAGATACAACAACTATTACACATTTTAATGAAGTATTAAAAATAGTCCGGTATGAATGTGAATGCGGAAATGAAAAAGAGTTATCCGTATTAAATACAAATAAAATGAAATTGAATTGGAAAATCGATTGGCCGATGAGATGGATGATAGAGGATGTTGTATTTGAACCGGGCGGTAGAGATCATTCATCAGAAACGGGTAGTTATAATGTATCAAAAGAAATTGCAAGGAAAATATTCAATTGTGAAGCGCCTCATTACGTTGCTTACGATTTCATTGGTATTAAAGGGAATCATGAAAAAATGTCTAGTTCTTCAGGGAATAGTATTACACCAAGCGATTTATTGAAAGTGTATATACCAGAAGTAATTCTCTTTATGTTTGCAAAATACAAACCAGGCGCTGCTTTTCATATTGGGTTGGATGAAGATGTGATTCGCAATTATACAGAATATGAACGATTGAAAGATAGTTATGAAAATAAAATGCTCAAAAATGAAGATTTATTTGATGCAATTAAACTATCTATAGTTGATAGCGTGTTTAAAGAATATCCGAGATTTAATCAAGTAGCAGGAACGTTACCATTATTAAATTTTGATTCAACTATTTTACAGGGGATATTAAAGAAAATAGATAGGAGTTATGCATTAGATGAAATGAGAGTGATAAGTAATCGCGCAGAGTATTGGATAAGAAACTTTCAATCTGAAAAATTAATCGCGGTAAATCAGGAGAAAAATGCTGAGTTTTACTACACATTAGATGAAAGGCAGAAAGAATGGCTAGTAGAAGTTTGTAAAATACTTCGTTCTATTAAAGATTACTCTAACTTAATGGAGCAATTATATGCGATTTGTTATCATGAAAATAAAAAAATAATGAAAGAAAATCAAAAACAATTATTCACTATTATATATAAGCTCATTATGAATCAATCAAATGGTCCTCGTATACCATTATTAATACATGTAGTAGGCATAGAAAAATTCATCACACTATTAGATTTCTAAAACACAGTTAAAAGCAACGTAAGTACCAAAATTTCTAAGTACTTGCGTTGCAAATTTTACTATCGTGAATACATTTTCGGACATTCATCACCACTTGGTTCATAAAAACAATGGCTTTTAAACTGTCCTACAAATGGCTGATTATACCATTCAGGTGGACAAGCTCCAACTGGACGGAAATACCAAAGAGCCCATCGTGCAGGCCAGCGCCATTGACCTTGTAAAACTTTTCGTGCGATTTCTTTTTCTGATTCACGAGCGCGTTGATAAAAATATCCATATTGTACTGCTTCAAATCCGCCGGGGCTTTGATATACAGCGTCTCGTACGGTACGGAGTTGTTTAAAATCTAAGCAATCACAAAATACACGGTTTACTACAACGCATCCAACTAACTCCTCACCTTGGCGACCTTCGCCTTCAGCTTCAGCACGAATTAATCGAGCTAGTAAATCAACATCACTTTCGTTGTATGGAATAAGGGGCATAGTGATACCACCTTTCTGTTATAGTAAAGAGTGTATGTTATAAAACAATCTGCGTGCTTTTTTACTTAAAAATAACATTTAATTTTAAGAGGAGCTTGTATAAAAAAAGCTAATTAGTAATAGTAGATAAATATAAAAGGGAGAGGTATTATGTATCGAATTCATAAAGACCATATCATTTACTCAATGTCACCAGAAAATAAGCCGTGTATGGAAGTAGAAATTGGGAGCAGTCTTGTATTTGAAACATATGATTGCTTTGAAAATCAAATCGATTCTGAAGATGTTGTGTTTCAAGAATTAGATTGGAACCGAATTAATCCAGCGACTGGACCTGTATATGTTAAAGGAGCAGAACCTGGCGATATATTAGTCGTAACGATTGAAAAAATTGAAATTGCAGAGCAGGGCGTTTTAACTACAGGTGCAAACCTTGGTGTAATGGGTGATGAGTTAAATGAAAATACAGTGAAAATTGTCCCAATACATAATGAATATGTTTTGTTTTCAAGTGAACTACAAATCCCGATTAATCCAATGATTGGGGTAATTGGTACTGCACCGAAAGAAGAGAGCATTTCATGTGGCACACCGCATGATCACGGCGGGAATATGGACTGTAAAGAAATTAAAGAAGGAACAACATTACTACTACCAGTTAATGTCCCAGGAGCACTATTAGCATTAGGTGATTTACACGCAGCAATGGGTGATGGTGAAATTGGTGTTAGTGGTGTAGAGGTTGCTGGTGAGGTAACGGTAACAGTTCAAATTATAAAAGGAAAACAATGGCCATTACCAATGGCTATTCAAAAAGAAAAAATGATGACGATTGCTTCAGAGAAATTGTTAGATGATGCAGCAAATCGTGCTGTACATAATATGGTGACATTTTTACATGAAGAATTAGCAATGTCTAAAGCTGATGCAACGCTTTTATTATCGGCAGCAGGTAATTTAAAAGTTTGCCAAGTTGTGGATCCGCTGAAAACAGCGCGTATGGAACTAGGAATGGATTATGTGGAGAAACTAGGATTTATTTTTAGTAAATTTCATATTAAATAGATAAGGGACGAAAAAGGATACTTTTGTATAAAAGCATCCTTTTTTAATTTACGGATTTTGTGAAAAGAGGTAGTATTTATTCTATATAAGTATATTTGAGATTGCGGATTAAAAAGGAGTTCAATAATGGTCAAAATTATGATTGTAGAAGACGATATGAAAATTGCAGAACTATTATCGACACATGTTGCGAAATATGGTTATCAAGGAGTTATTGTATCGGACTTTCAAAATGTATTAAACATTTTTTTAGAAGAACAACCAGAGTTAGTTTTATTAGATATTAATTTACCGAGTTTTGATGGGTACTTTTGGTGTCGTCAAATTCGCGGAGTTTCAACATGTCCGATACTATTCATTTCGGCCCGTGAAGGCACGATGGATCAAGTTATGGCGTTAGAAAACGGTGGCGATGATTTTATTCCGAAGCCTTTTCATTATGAAGTTGTAGTGGCGAAAATTCGTAGTCATTTAAGACGTGCATATGGAGATTATGCACCGAAACTAGAAGAGCGAATGATTGAGCAACATGGCCTTTGTTTATATCCTGAAAGACTTGTATTGAAACTTAGAAATGACGAGATTGATATAACGAGAAACGAAGCTATTTTATTAGAGACATTAATGAAAAATTATCCGCGTGTTGTGAGTAGAGAAGTGTTACTTAATAAATTATGGGATAGTGAATCTTATGTTGATGATAATACATTAAGTGTAAATACAACACGTGTGCGTAAAAAGTTACAAATGTTGCATATAGAAGGTGCGATTGAAACAATTCGTAGTGTTGGATATAGATTTCATATTACTTGGGATAATGGTATAGAAAAATGATAAGGTTGTTTATACGTGATCATATACCACTTATTTGCTTTACCATAATTCAACTACTAGCTATATTTCTCGTATATTGGTTTGATGGGCATAATCATATTACAACGGCGTTATATGCAATGTTTCTAGGTGTTTTCTTTATGGGAAGTTATTTAATGTTTCGTTATTTTACACATCGTTCTTTTTATGAGCGCTTAGCAAACCCCATGCAATCTTTGGATGAATCTGTTCAAAAATCTGATTTTGCAGCTGTATCGGCTGCTCTTCAAGAATTACTTGAGGTGCAATATAGACATTATCAAAATCAGCTGCAAATGCAAGAGAGAAAAAATAATGACCATTTAACCTTTATGAATCAGTGGATCCATCAAATGAAAACACCTTTATCTGTAATAGAATTAATTACACAGGATGAAGTAGATTCACGTTTTGAAAGTATAAATGAGGAAACTGATCGATTAAAAAAGGGATTAGAAATGGCTCTGTATGTCGCACGTTTAGAAGCGTTTACACAAGACTTTTATGTAGAAAGAGTACAACTACATAAAATAGTGAATGATTCGGTACATGAACATAAACGATTCTTTATCCGGAATTTTGTATATCCAGAGCTTGAAATTGATAAGGATATTACTGTAGAAAGTGATGTGAAATGGTTACAATTTTTAATCGGACAAATACTATCGAATGCGATTAAATATTCATCTGGTAGTAGAGAGAAGATTAAAGTGAAAGCTTGTAAGGAAGGTAATAATGTTATACTTGAAATTGCTGATAATGGTGTAGGAATACCGAAGCAAGATTTACCAAGAGTGTTTAAACCTTTCTTTACAGGAGAAAATGGTAGAGATTTTAAAGAATCAACTGGAATGGGGCTATATCTCGTATATGAAATTACGAAGCAATTAGGACATAGTGTAGAAATCCATTCAGAAGTTGGTAAAGGTACCGTTGTACGTATTAAATTTTAAATGTGTAAAAATGACTCAGGCTAAAGAACTTTTGAAATAAGTTTTTTAGCCTTACTTTATATGGATTAAATAAAATGATATAAAAGACTGGTATGATTCTAATAAAAGGTCGTGTAAGTATGTGTAATGACACAATAATAAATAAGGCTGTTAAATGAGAGGTTTTTAATAATTTATTAATATTTAAATAGTTTTTTGTAAGAAAAAAGCTCGCCCTTTGAAAGAGCTAGCTTCATGAATTTTAATTAAGTAAACAAACTTAATAATTTATATCCAATTAATCCTAAAATAGTGATAGGAACCATCATTAAGAAAGAAGAAATTCGATTAGCATTAGAGCGTTCTAATACAAGAATCAAGATAATCCCGACTATGACTTCGGTATATCCAACAGGTAACATGTGACTATAGTGTTCAAAATTTAAAAGAATGTGAAGTCCATCCGTTACAAAAACTCCACTTAAAAGTGCGCTTCCGAATTTATGAAGTGGATTTGTAGTATCTTTCCATAGAAAACCTGCAATTCCAAAGATAGTTCCTCCTATACATGCACATACAATCCATACAGATATAAAATAAATAGAGTGAGCTACATTTTTAATAACTATTGCATAACCATAGTAGCCTAATACCATACCGAGTAGTGCAAGGATACCAGAAAGTATAGCTGAACGCTTAGAATAACTAAAGCTAGCCACAAAAAAGGATGGAACTAACCAAACGCTTCCTAGATTAGCTAATGAATTCCAATGTCCAGGAAGTATACTTTGTCCAAATTTAGTTAGTATACCAACAATTATCCCTACTATAATCGGGATGAGAAAAATCCTTAAAAACATATTTAACTTTGTGATTTTTAATGTCCTGTCCATAAATTCAATCCTTACATTATTATTTTCTGTAAAGATATAATAGCTTATTACAAGGTAATAATCAATAAAAATTTATCGAAAAACAATAAGTGGTTATTGGGTAATGAATAACATTTTGTTTTTATATAAAATTTATCCCGCTTTAATGGGCAGTAAGCCCCCCAGCTCAAAATTCAGCGAAAGCAAAGAAATTAGGTGGGGGATCAACTGCCCATAAAAGTCCGATTGGTTCAACTAATAATCAGTGGGGGATGAAGAAAACCCCCACTGATTAAAGTTTCACTTTATATAAGAGAGAGTGCTTAGAAGTTTACTACTGGGGAAATCTAAAGGACGTATTACATTGTGCTTGTTCAATATGGAGCTAAGAAATGATAAATAAGCCTAAAAGAAAGCAATCTTTTTAACAGCACAAATAATTGCATTTACTCATACAGTACTAGTATGGTACAATATGGTTATTAATGACGGAAAGGAATGATGGGTGGACGATGATTAACTAATCTTATTTTTAAATGTTGAAATTCAATAAATTTCAATTTCTAAAAAATAGGATTAGTCTGCCCAATTCCAAACAACGGTATTGCTATTTGATTTGCGTAATAGCTTATTTGGGTATAAATAATGTAACGACTAATCCTGCCAAAATTACTTTGGGAGGATTTTTTTGTTCTCCCTTAATGAAAGGGATCGGTAATATGAAAGAAATTTTAAAATTAAATGATGTTTATGTTGAAATAAAGGAAAATACTTTGTTAGAAAAAATGAATGTAGCAGTGAAACAAGGGGATGTTATCGGATTAATTGGTAAAAATGGTGCTGGTAAATCAACGTTACTTCAATTAATAAATGGAAAGATTGAGCCTTCAAAAGGGATTGTTGAATGGCAGCAAATAAATATGACAACCGCATATGTTGAGCAAGAAATAGAATCTTTTATTAGTAATGATGTGATTTCGCAAGAAGCAGAACTTCTTGCGAAATGGGGCGTGCCAACGAACGATTTTCATACTTTAAGTGGTGGTGAAAAGCTGAAAATTCGATTAGCAAAAGGATTTGCCGAAAATCCTAATGTCTTAATATTAGACGAACCGACAAATCATTTAGATGAGATCAGTACGGGATTTCTCATTAAACAAATAAAAAATATGAAAGGTACTGTTATCGTTGTATCGCATGACCGATATTTTTTAGATGTTGTCGCAACTAAAATATGGTCAATTGAGGACAAAAATTTAATTGAGCATAGTGGTAATTATACGAGCTACATGAAAGTACGTGAGCAAAGAAGGAAGTCGCAGCAGCGTGAATATGAAAAGCAGCAAAAAAAGATAGAACAAGTAGAAACACATATAAAAGAATTGAGTTCATGGTCACAAAAGGCACACGCGCAGTCTACAAAACAAGAAGGAGTGAAAGAATTCTATCGTGTAAAAGCGAAGCGAATGGATGCACAAGTGAAGTCAAAACGAAAACGACTCGAAAAAGAGCTGGAGAAAACGAAAGTAGAACGTGTGAAAGAAGAATATTCAGTTGAGTTTTCTATTCAAGCGAACAAAAAAATAGGAAAACGCTTTTTAGAAGTGAAGCAATTAAAAAAAGACTTTCATGGGAAAGTATTATTTGAAAACGTTAATTTTACAATTCAGCACGGTGAGAAAGTTGCGATTGTTGGACCAAACGGTAGTGGGAAAACAACATTACTGAAGATGATTATGGGAAACGAAACTGCAGAAGGAGAAATATGGATTTCACCTTCTGCAAACATCGGCTATTTAACACAAGAAGTTTTTGATTTACCGCTTGATAAAACACCGGAAAATTTATTTTTTAAAGAGACGTTTGAAGAAAGGGGAAAAGTCCAAAATTTAATGAAACATTTAGGATTCCAAGCGTCTCAATGGAAAGAGCCGATTGAGCATATGAGTATGGGAGAAAGAGTAAAATGTAAGCTAATGGCTTATATTTTAGATGAAAAAGATGTACTCATTTTAGACGAACCGACGAATCACTTGGATCTACCTTCACGTGAACAACTTGAAAATACATTAGCTGAGTATAACGGAACATTAGTAATTGTATCTCACGATCGATATTTTCTGGAGAAAACCACTAACATAAAACTCGTGTTTTCAAACAATACGATACAAAAGCAGCTAGAAGAACCTACTAAAACAAGAGATGAGATTGAAGAGCTACGTTTAACGTTAGAAACAGAGAGACAAGAAGTATTAGGTAAATTAAGCTTTTTAACTTCTAACGACAAAGAATATAAAGAACTTGATGAACGATTTATAGAACTTACGAAGCAGATAAAGGCGCTATAACGTAAGTAAGGGGGATTAACATGGGAGAAGAGAGTTCAACTAAGTTATTTAGAATAGATTGTGGAGATATATACTTGCAAGAGTTTATGGTCAAAGATGCAGAGAGTATTTATAAAATAGCAAATCAACCGGAAATAGAAAAGTTTTTACCAGACTGGAAATCAACAAAAGAACAAAGGATGGATTGGATTGCAAATTACGAAATACCAGCAAACAAAGCATTTCTTGAGACAGTGAAAACTACGAACAACATAGATAATCATATGTTAAAGCTAGGAATATTTAAGGAAGCTACAAATGAATGCATTGGATGGTGCTGCACAGGCATGAAAGAAGAACTCCCTTCACCAAACAGAGAGATAATGTATGCTATCTCAAATGAACATCAAAATCATGGCTATGCTACAAAAGCGACTAAAGGTTTAATTGACTATTTGTTTAAAGAAACAAATTTAATTGTCCTCAACGCAATTGCTTTAATTAACAATGCACCATCAAATAAAGTTATTAAAAAATGCGGGTTTACTTATTTGAGTGAACAGAAGATAGAAAATCAACTATATAATCATTATGTATTGAGTAAATCTGAATGGATAAAAAATATTTCTCTGTAAAAGGAATTAAAACGAGATCATTAAAAGCTTAGAGCTAAAACTCTAAGCTTTTTTATATTCATTTTATCCCGCTATTTGTCGGGCAGTAAGCCCCCGAATAGTGATGGCTGATAATCAGTGGGTGATGAACAAAACCCCCACTGATTAATGTTTCACTTTATACCTGCTAACATATGAAAGGTACGATTTCTTGATGGAATTGCTTTTCAACAAAATAGGAAGATCAAGCTGTACGTGGGATATCGAGTTGAAAATCATTTATGAAAAGGGGATTGGAATATTTTGTCGAATTTATGTATCAATGATAATACAAATTTCTTACTCAAATCATTCTACAAATCAATTACTTAAAAAATGGAAGGGAAAAGAAAAGTGGGCGGTATAAAGAAGCATTTAGTCTTAGTCAACAAAAATTGCTGGTAAGTCTATTAAAGAGTTACATATAAAACTTACGGTTGGTACTAGTAGATTAAATCTTTAAGTCAGGAATTAGTTTAAATGAGGGAGGGGAACACATATTATAATTTGGTTTCGTCACTTACCACAAATAAGTATGGTTTATTCAGAATGGACTCCTTTTATACAGAATAATTGGTACCGAAAACATTATATGAAGTTTGTATATATACTCCAGATAATTATTTTTCTAATACCTTATTTCTTTGAAACAGGTTTCACTCATATTAATATATTTTATCTTATCATAATAGGTATCTTAGTCTTCATCATTCACGAATGTATACACATTTTAGTAATAAGTAAAAAAGGGGATATTAGCTTAACATTTAGTAAAAGATTTTTTGGGCTAAATACAAATGCAGTCTTATCCAAAAAGAGATTTTGGGTCTTTATGAGCTTGCCTATTATTGTATTATCAGTAGTTCCTGCTATGATGTCGTTCTTTGTATCAGGAAATATTAAATCAATTTTATTATTTATATGTTGGATAAACACATTCATTTCCGCCTCAGATATTTACAATTCGTTTTTGATTGCAATGAAACCGAAGCGCTCATTTTTTTGCAGAGGTTATTATAAAGTGAAATAGTATTTAATGGGTAACTCAAATATGCTTCAACTACATACAACAGTTAAAATATAATATTTGAAAGTAAAAAGACCGATAAAAAATCGGTCTTTTTATATTAATAAAATAAAGATTAGAAAATAGCATTGTAATTCAAACCAATATGCAAATATTATAAGGTAGATATGCTTTGTTTATAGATTGAAAATAGATTTGTTATCAGTTTTTTTAGAAATCTTACAAGCGTGTAAGATAAATGAAAGATGAATCAATATGAGCTGTAAGACAATTCATTTACACTCTATAGTGAGCAGTGGAAATGAAGGGAGAATATAAATGGAAATTTTGCAGGCAAATAGTATTAGTAAAGTATATAAAGGGAAAGTACCTTATAAAGCATTAGTAGATATTGATTTATCAATTCAAGAAGGTGAATTTGTAGGAATTATGGGCCCGTCAGGTAGTGGAAAAACAACGTTATTAAATATGGTATCTACTATTGATTCTCCATCATCGGGAGAAATTTTAATAAATGGTACAAATCCTTTTCAATTATCATCAGAAGAATTAGCGTTATTCCGCAGGAAACAATTAGGATTTGTATTTCAATCATTTAATCTTCTTAGCACACTTACTGTAAAAGAAAACATCGTATTGCCGATGACTTTAGATGGTGTTTCCGTGCAAGAAATGAACAAGCGATTGGAAGAGATTGCAGAAAAGTTAAGTATTACAGATATCTTGAATAAAAGAACGTTTGAAATATCAGGGGGACAAGCTCAAAGAACAGCAATCGCTCGTGCGATCGTTCATAAGCCGCAATTATTACTTGCAGATGAACCAACAGGGAACTTGGACTCTAAATCTTCAAATGATGTAATGGAGATGCTTGATACTCTAAATAAAGAAGAAAAAGCAACGATGATGTTAGTTACACATGATCCGTATGCAGCGAGCTTTTGCAGTAGAGTAGTATTTATTAAAGATGGTCAACTTTATAACGAAATTTATTGTGGTGAAAGCAGACAAGCCTTTTATCAAAAGATTATGGATGTTCTTTCTTTGTTAGGAGGGAAAAGGCATGACTTTTCGTCAGTTCGCATTTAATAATATTTTTCGTAATAAGCGTACATATGCTGCCCATTTTTTAAGTAGTACATTTTCTATTATGGTTTTCTTTACATATGCTCTTTTATTATTTCATCCTGATTTACAAGGGGAATTAAAATCAACAAGTGCAACAATGAGTGCATATGGTACGATGGGATTTACAATTTCGCAAGGTTTGATTTTTGTATTTTCATTTTTCTTTATTCTATATTCAGTTAGTTCATTTTTAAAAACTCGTAAGAAAGAATTTGGCATATTAATGATGCAAGGTATGTCAATGAGACAGTTTAAGAAATTATTATTAATTGAAAATATGTTGATTGGACTTGGTTCAATTTGTATAGGGATTTTCATTGGACTCATATTTTCTAAACTAGTTTTATTGATAAGCGCAAGTGTATTAATGATTAATAATGGTTTGCCTTTTTATATACCAGTCCGAGCTGTATTATTAACAGTTATTACATTTCTTTTCTTGTTTTTAATTGTTTCATTATTTACATTTAAAATGATAAAAGTAACGGAACTTGTGGAACTTATTCGAGCAGAGGAAAAGCCAAAACCTGAACCGAAATCTTCAATTTTATTATCACTGCTTTCTTTAATTAGTATAGGATATGGATATTTCTCAGTATTTCGCTTTATTTCAAGTTCCAGCTTTACTACACTCGGAATGGGTGTCTTACTAGTAATTATAGGAACGTACTTTTTATATACACAGTGTAGCGTTTATATATTACATCTTGCTAAAAGGAGAGAATCTTTCTTTTTAAAAAGAACAAATATATTAACGTTTTCTGAATTAATTTACCGTATGAAAGATAATGCAACGATGTTTTTTATTGTATCTATTATTTCAGCAGTTGCATTTACAGCTATTGGTACAACAGCTGCTATTGGTAATAGAAATTTAGTGTGGATGACAAACCCATATACATTTCTGTATGAAAGCTCTGAAAATAACAAATTGGTAGATAAACATCTCTCTATTATAAAAAAACATCTCTTGGATGCAAATATTCCGTATCGAATGGCTTCATCTTCAAGTAAATTTACAGAAAGTAACGTAAATGTATTGAAATTAAGTGAATATAATGAACTTACGAGAGCACTCGGGTACCAACATGAAACGATTGAAAAAGAAGATGAAATTTTACTAATCCCTGGGAGGGTGTCACAAAAGCAAGAATTTAAAAATGGTGACTATAAAAAAAATATTGAAGTCATTCAAGGAGATTGGACAAAGACATTTCGTGTGAAGAAAACTGTAGAGAATTTAGTTTTACCACATGATTCTAGTAGTATTTATATTGCTGTTCAAGATCATGTGTATGATGAAATTCCTCTGACGAGTAATCCAGAGGATGAAGATATTCAACATCGTACTTACGGATTTGTTGTAGATGATTGGATAAGAACGAAAGAGATTTCAAATCAATTAAAAAGTATATTCGATAAAGATCTTAGGGACAGTGATTTCTACTTTGAAGCTTTAACATTAAACTTGTTGGAGGCAAAGCAAAAGAATGGTTTATTACTTATGGCAAGTGTTTTAGTCGGAATCGTTTTCTTTACATTTGCTGCTAGTTTTATTTATTTCCGATTATACACTGATTTGGACCGTGATCAACAACAATATAAAATGATTTCGAAAATGGGATTAAGTAAACAAGAGTTAAAAAAAGTTGTAACGAGACAGTTATTATTAATGTTCTTCTTACCGATTGCTGTTGCGGTGATTCATACTGTAGTAGCGTATACGGCACTGCAACAATTAGTTAGTTTTTCTATTTTAAATAGCTCGATTTTTATTTTAATTTCATTTATATGTATACAAGTTTTATATTTCTTTATTACTCGTTGGCGTTACCTACAAAAGCTTTATAAGACTATGGAGCAATAAAGGATATCAACTAATAAAATTACAGAAAAGCATGTAAAAAATGATATGAATTATGAAAGGAACCGTGATGAAAAGAACTTTAACTATTTTTATGTTAACTATAATACTTTTAATAAGCTTTAGTTCATGCTCTAAAAAGGATAACTCATTTCCTGCAAACGGTGTATTAATTATTGGAGATGAAAATAATATTTCACCAATTATTAATCGTTATCAGGAAATTACGAAAGAAAATGAAGTGTTTTCTGTGAAAAAAGGTGAAGTTGGAAATGGACATGTATTAATTTTAAATGAATCTACAGCACTAGCACTGATTAAAGAAAAAATTTTTCATAAACGAGGTAATGGCTCCAATTATATTTTAGATACGTTACCAAAATTCCCAAAAGAAGGATCACTATTGTTTACAAATGAAGACGAAAAGACTATGAAAAGTATTAAAATAGAAGGAAATGAGATTCCTGTTACATACGATAGTGACACTTGGATAGGAAACACTCGTAAATATCCAACGCAATCGTATGTGATTGTAGCAAAAAATAGCGTATATAAGGAAATAAAAGCAAATGAAACGAAAATGCACCTTCTTCAATTAAAGAAATCTCTAGGTGATGAAAGACCTAAAATGTCGACAGATAATACAATGGTTAATGAAAATGTCAAAGTAAAAAAGCTAATTAAAGGTTTGGAAGGAGAAGTATCTTTTCAATTTGTAACGATTGGCGAAAAACCTTAAAAAAGAGTTCGGAGTTGATAAAAATTTCATCAGCTTCGAACTCTTTTTAGTTTATAGACAAATCAATTATTATGCTTTACATTACTTCATTTAATCGAGTCTCGTTTGTTTCCTCAATCCCATTTGAATTTTGAACTGAATTATTTTGGGCTTCTTTTTCTTTACGAGCCTTTTGTAGCATTTCAAGGATGATCCATAAAGGAACGCCTTTATCCTTTAACATCTTCCATAAATCTAATTCATTAAATTTATGCTCAGGCTGTTTCATTTCTTTTTCAGATGAACGAATATCAAACTTGATAGGATCATTTACTTTCTTACTTTCAAGTTTAGTAGAAGAGATAGTATTATGCTCAAGAGTAGATGGAGTTATTTTAGTAGGTTGAGATAATGTATGAATATTTGATCCGATTTGCATGATTTTTCCTCCTTTTCAAGCAATGAGATTAGTTTTCTTATGGTTTTTAAATCTTTTTAACATGAGGAAACTATATCTAATTATAAATCTAAATAAATAGATTTACAAGTTATATTGTAAAAAGTAAATATTTACTTGAATTAATATTTATCAACATTTGTATATGTTTTCTATATATACAACGTATATAAAATACTTTACATTATGTTTAAGTTGTTAAATTATTCTGTTAATTTTTCGAAAAGAAAAATGTAAACGTTTTATTAGGGGGAGAAAGTATGGGGAAGTTATTTTTAAAAATATGTTTTTTCGCATTAGTGACGGTATGTTCATTCGCAGCGAAAATATCATACGCTGAAGAAAGGCAACAAAATAATTATCCTATCATATTGGTGAATGGATTTGCTGGATGGGGTAGGGAAGAAATGCTGGGCGTAAAATATTGGGGTGGTGTTCATGATATACAGGAAGATTTGAAACGAAATGGTTATACGGTACATACCGCTGCTGTTGGACCTGTTTCTAGTAACTGGGATCGTGCATGTGAATTGTATGCACAAATTAACGGTGGGACAGTAGACTATGGTGCCGTACATGCTGAGAAACATGGACATAATCGTTTTGGCAGAACTTATAGTGGTTTTGCACCGAATTGGACTGAAACAAATAAAGTTCATTTAGTTGGACATAGCATGGGTGGACAAACGATTAGAACATTAGTACAGCTATTAAAAGAAGGTAGTTTTGAAGAAAAGAATTATGTGAAAAATCACCCAAACACCAAAATATCACCACTATTTGAAGGCGGAAAATCATATGTTCATAGTGTTACAACATTAGCAACCCCTCACAACGGTACAACACTTGCGGATGGGAGTCTTCTGCTACCGTTCGTTAAAGATTTACTCATTACAACTGCAAGCTTCGGAGGAAACAATAATTTATCGTTATATGATTTCAAATTGGATCAATGGGGTATAAAGAAGAATGCTGGAGAGTCCTTTTTCCAATATAGTAATCGTATTCTAAATAGTTCACTTTGGAAAAATACAAAAGATATAAGTCAATGGGATTTAAGTACAGATGGTGCAAAGGAGTTAAATAATTGGGTAAAGACACAACCGGATGTGTATTACTTATCCTATAGTGGACATGCATCACAAGCAGCACCTATAACAGGTTTACATTTACCTCATATAACGATGAATAAAGTGTTGATGGGGAATGCGTTTTTCTTAGGTTCTTATGCGAGATATGAAGAAAACCGTCCGTTAGTTGATACTTCTTGGTGGCAAAATGATGGTGTAGTAAATACAAATTCCATGATTGCACCATCTTCTAATGTTGCTGTAAATAATAATGAGTCATTACAGGTTGGAAAATGGAATCATATCGAAACGAAAGCGAATTGGGACCATCTCGACATGGTAGGGTTAAGTGTTTCAGACTCGTTAGGTTTTTCTAGCATTCAAGAGTTTTATAGAACAATTGCTGAAAAGCTATCACGTTTACCAAAATAGGTAATAATAAAGCGCTCTCGATGGAATTCGAGAGCGCTTTATATTATATTGAAAGAGGGATTTGGTAGAAAAATATGGGGGGATATTATGAAAATTCAAGTTGTATTATCAGGATACGGAACAGTAGGCAGAGAGTTTATAAAATTATTAAATGAAAAATATTCATATATATATGAAACATATGGGATTCAATTAGTTGTAAGTGGCGTATTAGGGAGAAATATTGCAATACATAATGAAGAAGGCTTATCTCTTCATCATTTATTGATGTATGGTGGCGGTACCGCTGCAATTGAAAAATATTTAGAGTATCATCCGAAGGAACGTGCAATAACTAGCATAAGTGGTACTGTATTGGTAGAATCAACGGTTACAAATCTTAAAGATGGAAATCCAGGGAAACAATATATGAAACAAGCGATTGAGAAACAGATGGATATAGTAGCAATTTCTAAAGGTGCGCTCGTTACAAACTGGAGAGAAATAAATGAAGCAGCAAGAGGCGCAAATGTACGAATTCGATATAGCGGTGCAACAGCCGCTGCACTACCGACACTAGATATTGGACAATTTAGTTTAGCCGGTTGCAGTATTGATAAAATAGAAGGAATATTAAATGGAACAACTAATTATATTCTTACGAAAATGTATGAGGAAGATATGACATTTGAAGAAGCGCTGAAAGAAGCACAAAATAAAGGGATTGCTGAGACAAACCCTATATTAGATATAAGTGGTTCAGATAGTGCGTGTAAATTGTTACTTTTGACTAACAGCTTAATGGAAACAGAGAAAACACTTACTGATATACATATAAAAGGAATCGAGCATGTTACAAAACAGCAAATACAAAATGCTAAGAAACAACATAAAATTATTAAATTAATAGCATCAATATATAAGGATGAGGGTGGCAATGTGAATTTAAATGTTGAACCGTGCGAAATAGAAAAAGATCATCCGTTAGCAAAAGTAAATGGGAGCGAAAAAGGAATTACGTTCTTTACAGATACGATGGGACAAGTTACTACAATTGGTGGGGCTTCTAATCCACGAGGCGCTGCAGCTGCAGCTTTAAAAGATGTAATTAACTTATATCGAAAAGATTTGTAAGACCGTACCGCCCTTTATAAAAAATACATATGTCGTGGACCTTTTGAGAATGAAATAAATATGCAAAAATGATTGCAGGGGGTAAGGAATTGTTTAAGGATTTTAAAGTTGTTAAAGATCGTCCCGTTTATATTCAATTAAAAGACTATTTGAAAAAGATGATTATGAAAGGGCATTTGCTCGGGGATCAAAAAATCCCATCAACAAGGGAACTAAGTGAATTACTAAGTGTGAGTAGAAACACTGTACTCGCTGCTTATGCAGATTTAGAGCAAGAAGGACTCATTTATGCAGTTAAAGGAAAAGGGAACTTTGTTGCGAAGGTGGATATATCTAACACTTCGTCTGTTGAAATAGATTGGAAAAATAAACTTAATACAGTGACCGCATTAGCGGACGAATTAGATTTAATGAAACATGGTGTTCGTTGGGAAAAGGGAATGATTGTTTTTAATAGTATAGCCCCGGATGAGAAGCTATTTGATGTTGAAAATTTCAAAAGAGCTTTTCTTACTCGTATGTCCATTGAAGGGGACATCGTATTGAACTACGGATATGCAAAGGGATATAGACCGTTAATGAATTATTTACTTCATTACATGGAAATGAAAGGTGTAGACATTTCGAATAAAGATATTCTAATTACAAATGGATTTACAGAAGGGTTGGATATTGTACTCTCTTCTTTATCAAAAAAATCCGGGCGTGTCATTTGTGAGAATCCAACTCACCACGCTGCACTTAAGCTTTTCCGTTTACATGGGCTTGAAGTTCATGGGATTGATATGCATGAGGATGGTATTGATACGAATGAAGTTGAAAAAAGTTTGCGTGAAAAAGATTTTGATTTTGCTTATTTAATTCCTTCTTATCATAATCCAACCGGTATTGTTACGAGTTCAGAGAAAAGAACGGAATTGATGAGGTTATTCTCAAAATACAACGTTCCTATTATAGAGGACGGATTTAATGAAGAATTACGTTATTCAGGTTCACATTTAGCTCCATTATTAACTTTTGCTGGTGCTGGCAATAATGTGATTTATATTAGTAGCTTTTCAAAGGTACTTTTCCCTGGTTTACGTGTAGGGTGGATTATTGCAGATAAAGAGCTGATTCATTATTTGGAAAGCGTAAAAAGAGCAAGAACGATTCACACATCTACGCTAGATCAAGCTGTTCTGTTTCAATATTTACATGAGGGATATTTTGAAAAATATTTAAAAAAGGCAAGATCTGTTTATAAGAAAAAATATGAGTTAGCTGTCGGGGCATGTAACCAGTACATTCCTTTCAAAAGAATGACTGGAGATGGTGGACTGCATTTATTTATAGAGCTAGAAGAGCATATGAACGCCCGCACACTTTTACAAAAGTGTTATGAGAAAGGCGTTACGTTTTCACCTGGAGATGTTTTTTACTCTGATGGAGAAGGAGCGAACACTTTCCGATTAGGGTTTTCGCGCTTGAAAGAAGAAGAAATAGTTCGGGGAATTAAAATAATTGGTGATACATTAAAAAATGAAAATTGGAGTTGAGAAAATGAAAATCGGTGTTATTATGGGCGGGGTATCGTCTGAAAAACAAGTTTCAATTATGACCGGGAATGAAATGATTGCTCATTTAGATAAAAATAAGTATGAAATAGTCCCAATTACATTAAATGAAAAAATGGATTTAATTGAAAAAGCGAAAGACATTGACTTTGCATTGCTCGCATTACACGGAAAATACGGAGAAGATGGGACAGTTCAAGGAACACTGGAGAGTTTAGGGATTCCTTATAGCGGAAGTAATATGTTATCTAGTAGTATATGTATGGATAAAAATATTTCGAAAAAGATTTTACGTTATGAAGGTGTAGAAACACCAGATTGGATTGAACTTACAAAAATGGAGGATCTAAATTTTGATGAGTTAGATAAGTTAGGATTTCCATTAGTGGTAAAACCAAACTCCGGCGGATCGAGTGTCGGGGTGAAAATCGTTTACAATAAAAATGAATTGATCTCAATGCTAGAAACTGTATTCGAATGGGATTCTGAAGTAGTAATTGAGAAGTATATAAAAGGTGATGAAATTACATGTTCTATTCTGGATGGAAAACAGTTACCTATAGTTTCAATTCGACATGCAGCCGAGTTCTTTGATTACAATGCAAAATATGATGATACTAGTACAGTTGAGGAAGTTATCGAACTTCCAGCAGAAATTAATGAACGTGTAAATAAAGCTTCACTGGCTTGTTATAAAGCATTAAAATGTAGTGTTTATGCAAGAGTTGATATGATGGTGAAGGACGGAATTCCATATGTAATGGAAATTAATACATTACCAGGGATGACACAATCAAGCCTATTGCCCAAAAGTGCAGAAGCAGCGGGAATTAGTTATAGCAAACTATTAGATATGATTATTGAAACATCATTAAAAGTTAGAAATGAAGAAGGGTTTTAAGGAGATTATATAACTAATTCTTTTGACAGTTTCACGAAGTATGCTATGATGGATACATTATAAAAACAAAATATTTATCCACTAGGGGGGCCTTTTATAGGCTGAGATCAAATGTGATTTTGAGACTCTTAGTACCTGATCTGGTTAATGCCAGCGTAGGGAAGTGGGAAAGACGTTGCTATTTAATGAGTAAATAAATACTGTCAATTTCACTTTCTTTACGCCTGTAAAGAAAGTTTTTTTATTTTATAGCTTTAATAATTGTGGATAAATACTTATATTTTATACATTATTGGAGGGATTTAAATGACTTTTTCACAATCATTACGTAAAGAAGTAGATTCAATTTGGGAAGCGAGTTTTAACCATCCTTTTGTAAAAAAACTTGGTGAAGGAACATTAGATTTAGCTAGTTTTCGCTATTATGTGCTTCAAGATTCATATTATTTGAGTCATTTTGCTAGAGTACAAACTTTAGGAGCTGCAAAAGCTCTTGAATTAGAGACGACAGCTCGTATGGCACATCATGCTCAAAATACATATGAGGCCGAGTTATCTTTACATGAGAATTTTGCTAAAAAGCTAGGGATAACAAAAGAAGAAAAAGATAATTTTATTCCTGCGCCAACTGCATATGCGTATACTTCACATATGTATCGTGCTGCGTATGAAGGGCATTTAGGAGATATCATTGCAGCAATTTTACCTTGCTATTGGTTGTATTATGAAATTGGCGAACACTTAAAAGAGTGCCAGCCGGAAGAGCCAATTTATAACGAATGGATTTCTGCTTATGGATCTGATTGGTTCCGTACGTTAGTTGAAGAACAAATTACACGTTTAGATACTATCGCTGAAAATGTAACAGAGGCAGACCGCAAACGTATGAAACAGCATTTTATTATTAGCAGTCAATATGAATATTCATTTTGGGAAATGGCTTATACATTAGAAAAGTGGCCAGTGGATAAAGACGTAAAAGACGTAATTGGATAAGGAATAGAAGTAATGTTATAGATAGGTATGGATAATATCTATCTATATATTTTTTCTTGTCAAATTTGCGTAAAGTCATTAGTGCTACGGATATGGCGAAATGGAATATCGATAATTTAGCTCATTTACTTGTCTACGCATTAACTGGATAAACTTCTGTCACATTTATTTTACAATCAAAGAACGTAAATGTTGGTGGTATGAAGTTAAATAAGAAAAGAAACCCGAGCTGTTAGCTGTAACGGAGTTGTTTTTTCTTTGCAGGAATTTCTAAATTATCATGGAGTGTTGTTAATACGATATGCAAATATGCATATCGTATTTTTTTGAGTTCTTTATGTGTTAAAATTAGATATAAAGATATGGAAATATAAAGAAGCAAAAGCAGGAATATCCAATGAATTTTGAGAGGTGTTATATGTTTACAAATAAGAAATTAATTCGATTTGGTTTATCGTTGTTTGTATTTTTAGGGATAATTAATTTTACAATCAGCTATTTCCAAACATATCTTGAAACAGCAGCAGATATTAAATGGGTAATTCCAGAAATTTGGAAAACTATTTTACTAGATGTTCCTCAAGGTATACTTGTTCTTTTAGGCGCAATTGCTTTATATGATTTCACAAAAGAGGCATCACAAAAAGACGCATCAATCTAAGTGTGTCTTTTTTCTATTAGGAATTTCATAGAGAGTTTTGCTGGAGAAATAGAATGAAAAGCCCTAATAAGGGCTTTTTTCTTTGTAGGAATTTCTTATCCGTCATAGAAACCAGTTACTTGGAGGTGTTATAGCGAAAGGCATTTACAGTACAGAAAAATCTAAGCGGCAGACGGAAATATATAGGATATGACAACATAATTATTGAGAAATTAATTGAATTTAGTAGGTATGAAGATATGACGCTAGAATTCATATTTTTTAATTTTTATTTATCCCGCATTAACGGGCTGTTCGTAAAAGCCTGATTGGTGAGGGCTAATAATCAGCGGGGGATGAACTCCCCCCACTGATTAAAGTTTCACTTTATAAAAATGAGCCCATAGCAAAAATAGGTATATGAACAAGGTGCATCATTTAGTGATAAGTCATACTTTGTTGGTGTACGTATTGAACTTAGTTTATAGCACTATTTTTACTTAGATGTAACGAACAGAAATATAGGGAAGCATTAATGAGGTTGTATTTTATAAACGGAGGTTATGAAAATGAATCAGTTTCAACAAGAACTACAAGCGTTAAGTCTTAATGATTACCGGTCTGGAAATATTGTCTATTGGGACCAGCAAAACCAATATCCATATTACTATATTGAAGATGCTGCTCGTCGCTGTGGCGGTTGTGGTCGTTGTGGTGGTTGTGGTGGAGGTCGTTGTGGCGGATTCCGTTGTATTGGTTGCTTCGGTTGTTTTGGTTGCGGAGGTTGTGGAGGTTGTGGAGGTTGTGGAGGTTGTGGTGGTTGCTCTAACTGTTTTGATGGTTTTAGTGGTACTACTGATACTACTGGTACTATTATAACGTATGAATATTGATTGCATTTATCCTGCTATTTGCAGGGCAGTAAGACCCTAAAAAAATTCAGCGGGAGCAAAGAGAAGTTAGGTGGCGGACTACCCATAAAAGCCCAATTGGTGAGGGCTAATTAAAGTTTCACCTTATCAATTAAAAAACATTAGTTTTATATATGTACGTGCCGACAAAGAATATAGCCATTATTATAATGGATATATTCAATCATTCAAGTGAAAGAGTAACAATAAGATATATAGGTGTAATCAAGAGGTGATGGATAAAGCAATGACTAGATTTAAAATCTAATCATTGCTTTTTTCTTATGGTTTTATCATCAAATATCTGTCTGGTTTAGGGATTGATTCCTTCTAGCTAATGAATTCATTACAACTTTGTAAGGTTAATGTAATGTTAATCGATAGTAAATGAAGATGCTTGAGTGTAATTTAAATAAGATTAAAAAGTACTGTTTATCTATAAAATAATCGGGTAAATAATATGTAATTAGGAAGTGTATGAATATGATTGAACTAAAATCTATTATCCATTCGTATAAACTAAAGAGAAAAATAGCTAAAGATTTATACGGAAAAAGAGATGAATTGACACTGTTATTAAATGAATTTAATAAAATGAAATGTACAGTAACATCTGAAAAGAAGAAAAACAATATATTATCTCGTTTGCAACTAATTTATCAAAATATGAAATTAGATAAGCAGTATCCTCTATCAGTTGCTTTTGATAGTAAATTATTGGAGCGATTAGAAAAAGAACCTCTACATACTATTGAGGATGGTGTAACATGTTTACATCTAATGTTAGATGTGAATTATGAGAAAATAAAACAATATGGTTCGAGTACAAGTAGGTCATTTGTTCCATTATCGCAGTCTTCTATTTGTCTTGCTGATTGTATTTGTTTAACAGGAGTTGTAGTAGGTTTACTAGGAGCAATTTCATTTGGGGGATTACTGTTATCTATATGTTCAATTACATAAAGGTTGATATTTGTAAAAAGGGCACCGAATTAAGGTGTTCTTTTTTGGTTTTTTTGTAAAGATATTGTAAATGATAAGTACAATGCATTAAGTGTAATGTATAATTCGAATGTATCGAAATTCAAATATAATAGAGGTGTTATACATGATAATTACTTTGAATTTTTAAAAGAGTCGGTTTGATAATAATTTATGTAGATAAACAGTTTTTACGTTTCTTTTAAATACTTGGTTTAAATGGATTAGATTAAGTAACTATTGTTCTAGCTTTTTGATAATCAAGACAACTGAAGAAAGGAAGGAATCATTTTATGAAAAAATTAAGGCTGCTAACATTTGAAAATATAGTAGAACCCCTTTTAAATGAAAAGGTATCATTTATATACTTTCCTATTGAATGGCTGGACATCGTAGAGATACATTATAAGACATTTTTATTAACGAGTAAGTTGAAACGTTTGAATGAAAGATTGTATGATATGTTTTCGGATATATTGTTTATTCAGCATAACCCGTACGTATTAAATGAAAATACACCATGGATTGTATCGAAAGAACCTATTAGACAAGAGCAACTCGATTATATTTTTCAAAGTTGGTATGAGATTATTCATGATTGGAAACCAAATAGATTAGTAGAACCACCAAAATATGAATGGCAATCCGATTTGATTTCTAATTTGCCAGTACTACATGATAATGAAACGTATTCTAAGTGGGTGCCCGCTTTAATCTCACATATTTTTTGTGAGCGTCCTATATATTTAGAAAATACAAATGAAGAAGAAATCTATTTTTCCCCTCTTAGATCACAAAATATTTGTGAGGCGATGTCAGGGCCGATAAAAGATGAAAAAACACAAGATTTTTTCTCCTATGTATATCGATTCGAATGCATAACCCGCGGTGGTGAGAACGCTCCATTATTAAATATTTCAATAGGGATTCGGAGATTTTATCAAGAATATAAGATGATAGGTTAAACAAACCTTGATATAACAACGTTTGTTTGACCTATTTTTATGAATTGCAAACATTTTGCAAACATACGTTATCCAAAGATGCTTTTACCAAAGTTTTTAACGGCTTCTTCTTGCATATTCGGTAAAACATGAGAATAGATACTTAATGTCATTGAAATATCTGTATGACCTAATCTCTCACTGATGATTTTAGGGTTAACTCCTTGTTTAAATAGTATAGTTGCATGTGTATGTCTTAAATCATGGAATTTAATTTCTTTTATACCTACTTTGTGTGTCGCCCTAATGAAACCTTTTCTGAAAGGTGCTCTTTTTATGATTCTTCCAAACTCATTACAATTTATTAAATCTTGATCTAGATAAGCAGAACCAAACCTTAATTTCTCTTTATTAATTAAAATTTTATGTTTTTTTAAGGCGGCTATTGTTTCATTAGGTACAGGAATTGTGCGTTTTGACGAATTTGTTTTTGCAGTTTTTTTGATTTTATTGTCATGACCAGATGTTTGATTTATTGTAACGGTATGTTTTTCAAAATCAATGTCCTGCCATCGTAACCCTAGAACTTCTCCTAGACGCATACCTGTAGTTATTGCAAGTAGATACCCAATGTGATATCGTGATTCTTGTGAATGAGCTAAAAATTTTTTTACTTCTTCCTCTGTCCAAGTCTGGATAGGGGATTTTTCTTTTTTAGGTATCTCAGCAAAATCTGCTGGATTTCGAGACATAATATTTTGTTTTACGGCTAGGTTTAAAGCGCTCTTTAAAATTCTATGCATAAGCAGAATAGAATTGCTTGCAATCCCTTTATCCATCGCAGTCTTATAACATTTTTGAATGTGTATAACATTTAATTGATGGAGTGCAACCATTCCTATACTAGGTATAACATGTTGGTTGATAAACGCCTTATAGCCAGCAAAGGTACTCTTTTCTATGCTCATACTTTTAATTTCTAGCCAATGATTTAGATAATCCTTTAACGTAACTTTAGATGGTTCTATAAAAGTTCCTTCATTCAACTCTGTAATTTTCTTTGCCACATCAGCCTGTGCTTCTTTTTTTGTCTTATATCCAGAAAACCATTTCTGTCTTCTTTTTCCTGTCTCTGGATCAGGACCGATATCAATAACAATACAATACTTATTTCCTCTTTTTCGAATATGTCCTTTCACTTAAAACACTCCTTCATTTGTTTTGAATCATGTTGTATAAGTCTAGTTGTAATTTTGCTGCTATGAAAATTACATAGTTGGACATATCAGCGATGGATACATTTTACCATATATAAGTAAATTCAGTTATAGGATATGATTGTAAAATAATACTAATTTTATCTTTACAATATACGGAAAATTCGGTAATATACTTGATGGAATTATAAATCAATTCAAGGGGGAAGAAAGATGAAAAAGTTATTTACAGTATTTTTTGCACTAGTATTGGCATTTACAGTTATTGGTACTACGCCAGCTATGGCAGCGGGAGACGGGAATGCACAAGTTTATTATAATAATGAATTCAATATAACTAATTATGTGTTTTCAAAAAAACCTTTATTAAATAGTCCAAGTGATCCAAACCCAGTAGGTTATGTTGCTTGGCAATATGTTACAGTAAAACAAGCATGGTTTTTAATTGATACATCTTTAGGGCCTAAGTGGGTAGGATATAATGAAGATAATGGAGTCTTGCTGTGGAGTAGATTCGATGCGGCTCATGCGAAGCTTTTTATTAGTGAACATAGAGTGGGATTACATAATGATCCAAGTGACCCTCGTGTAGTAGGTTATGTAGCAAATCAACATGTCACAGTAAAACAAGCATGGTATTTAATTAATACATCATTAGGACAAAAATGGATTGGTTATAACATGTAAAAGGCGCTCATTATGAGTGCTTTTTTATTTGTATATATAAGTCTAGTTGTAATTTTGCTGCTATAAAAATTACATAGTTGGACATATCAGCGATGGATATATTTTACCATATATGAACAAATTCAGTTATAGGATAAGATTGTAAGATAATACTAATTTTATCTTTACAATATACGGAAAATTCTGTAATGTAATTAATGGAATTATAAAGCGATTCAAGGGGAGGAAGAAAGATGAAAAAGTTATTAGCAGTATTTTTCGCAATAGCATTAGCATTTACGGCTATTGGTTCTACACCAGCTATGGCAGCAGGGAATTCTGATGCAAGAATTATATCTTATGTCGGAGTACTACAAAACTATATTTATGGTAAAAAGCCACTATTCAATAGTCCAAGTGATCCAACAATAGTAGGATATGTAGCTAATCAATATGTAACAATAAAGCAACCATGGTTTATTGTTAATACATCTTTAGGGGAAAAATGGATGGGATTCAATCAATGGGAATCTTCACTATGGCGTGATTTTGATGCAGGCGCGGGACGTTTATATGTATCAGGAAAAGTGGCTATACGCAATGATCCGGGCTCTCAACCAGTAGGTTATGTTGCTAATCAAAACGTTACAGTAAAACAAGCATGGTATTTAATTAATACATCATTAGGACAAAAATGGATAGGTTATAATTTGTAAAAAAGCGCTCATTATGAGTGTTTTTTTGTATATATAAGTCTAGTTGTAATTTTGCTGCTATAAAAATTACATAGTTGGACATATCAGCGATGGATACATTTTACCATATATGAGCAAATTCAGTTATAGAAAGTGATTTCCATTACTTGTTAATAAGTAGTTAGACACGATACAATATTTAAGTATTCAATAGTAGAAATAAAATAGTAGAATTAGTAATGTATATTTAAAAGTTATAGAGTTTGAAGGAGAGGGAATTATGGTTACAAGTAAGGTGTTAAAAGAAATATATATTTCGGAGGATAGTGATATATATAATGAACTTTCACCAGTTGGGAAGTTTAGTTTTTTATTTGATGGATACATTTTTCGAGGGGAAAGTAGCAAATATAAGCTTTTGCCAAGTGCTTTAAGAGAAGATGAACAGAGTTTTAATAAGCTTTTCGAATTTGCTGGTCTAGGAGGCGAAGGCGGTATAACTTATACACATGATCAAAAGAATCATGAAAATTTTTATCAAATTGCAGAATTAGTTGCTCTAAAAAGATTTTATAATTTAGCAGATTTAAAAGGCCTTAATCTTCCAGATGCCCCATTTTTAAGAGGAGATATATTGAATGATTTTACTTTTGGTTCAATAGCGAAATTAGGCGATGTCTGGATTCCTGATGAAATGTTGGAAATCGCAGCATTAGCGCAACATTATGGAGTGCCAACCCGTTTAATTGATTGGACAGTTAATATTTTTACTTCTTTATATTTCGCATCAATAGGTGTTATAAAATCAGGTCGTGTAGATGGAAATATGGTTTTGTATGCGTTGAACTATAAAATAATAGAGTTCTTAAAACATACCGATCATAAAATACCCTTACGTTTAGTAAGACCGGATAATTATCGGAATCCTAATTTGAATTATCAAAAAGGGGTGTTGAGTTGTTGGTCATACAAAACGAGTAAAATAAAACAATTTGGAGTTGATTTAGTTGATAGACGTTCATTAGAAGTTATTATCCAAGAATATGTAGATAATAATAGGATTCGCTGGGATGATCCAAAAGTAGAAGAACAGCCACTTATATATAAATTTTATATTCCACAGTCTAAAGCATATGAAATTTATAATTTAATTACAAAATTAGGTTACGGAGCAGATAGTTTATTTACAGGATTCGATGGAATTGTTAAAAGAATCGAAGAAGATGTTATTTATCATAGAACAAAGAGGTAAATAAATGAAAAAAGAGCCATAAGGCTCTTTTTTATTAGTAAAAACATGTTAATTTTCACCGTTATGATTGGAAAAGATTTCTACTACAATCGACTCATAAAAACTCTTTTATTATTTAAAAACAATTAGAATAAATGCTCTTATAATAGTGAGATATTTTTAGTAAGAACATGGTTTTTTCGAAAAAAACTTTCTCAACATGAATTTACTGTTAATGGAATGAATGTTCTAAATCTTGTGATAAACTGATTTTAATGAAAAATAAGAACGAAAAAGACCCATAGCGCAGCAAAAGTAGTGTGCAGCCACTCTTATGCTGTTCCCTAATGTGGATAGGGAAAACTCTTGCCATGAGTCAGCCCAAGTATAACATAATAATTAAAATGAAATCCTCTATGGTACAGTTTTTCTATTGAGAAAATTCGGGAAGGTGTCTCGCGTTCAAGGAGGCTTTAGTATGAATAAGGTAATAGGTTTTGGAGGTATTGTTTCAAGTGAAGACTTGAATTCAGCGAAATTGTCAAAAATAACAAATTTATCGCAGTCGAATTTATGGAAAACGTTGAATGGAAAAGTACCCATGACTTTTACAAAACTTATGAAAATCTTGGGTGGACTTGATTCTGAAGAAAAGAAAATGGAAGTAGTTCAGGAGTTCTTGAACAGTACCAATAAAGAATCGGATATAAGACTTGCTATGTATTATTTATATTTAGCAGGTTACACAGAACTACTTAGTATTCTTGTTGGAAAAGAGTATAAACAATCAGTAACAAATAATTATAGAGAGATTTTTCGTGTTTGTTTAGATAGACAAACTCATTCTTTAAGATCAGGAGAATTCCTTAAAGAAATAGAAGTGTTGCGTACAAAGGTGAATTTAAATAAACCAGGGGTAAACATACTAGTGAATACCTTAAGTATTTATGGTTATTTTGATTTAGGAGCATACAATGTTTTAACAGTATTACAAGGGATGATACAAGAAAAAATTAATGATATGCCAAAAGGTTTAGAAAAAAAGCTAAATGAGGTAGAGCTAAACATAATATGTTCATATGCATATTTAATGCAAGATGAAGTAATTATGGCTAGAGATTTATTGCAAAAAGTTTTAGACGAAGAAGGAGTTCCGCGTTTATTAAAAGCTACAGCATTAAGTATATTTGCTGAAAGTTACATTTTCTGTGATCCTGATAAAGCATTGTATTATTTTGAGCTTTCACTTATAGAATTGAAGAAAATAAAAAATAACAAATCATTACTTAAAAGAAAATTAGTGGAAAATACTAGCTCTTTTTGTTGTATTATTCATAATATTCCTGTAAAATCGGAATATATACATCATGATGCTGAAAGGGCGTTAAAGTATATACGTCAGAATAAGAATAGTGAAGCTGCAGCAATATTACATCAGATTGCTAACCGTACTGCAATTCAAGATTTTTATCTATCGATAGCGACAAATGATGAGGTATTGCGTAGGAAAGCATATCATCGATTCTTAAAAGACGGCAATTTATTTTACATAAAAATCTTTGATATCTTAAAGTGAGGGACAATGAGTATGAAAAAAATAGTAGCTAGTTTAGTTATTGCAGGTACACTTGCATTATCAGTGTTATCTGTTGGTTTGGTATCAACTAAAGATAATAAAGCCGCTGAAAAAGTAAAAGAAGTACAAATAATGAAAATGGACCCAGGAACTTTAGGATAATAAATGATTTTAAATGCCATTGCATCTAAGAATGCGATGGCATTTCGTACGTTTAAGGAGTTATTCATTTTCTGCATTTTGGCATTTTTGAATAATTTAGGGTGATGGGGGAAGAAGAGTGGAGCGTATGGTAGAGAGCACATTATGGGAAATGTTAAAGTTGGAAGTTTTAACGAATGATGAAGAAAAGAAAAAGGAAGTGGAGACTATTAAAAGTATAGTTAGAAAAGAAAAAAATGATTGTTAGCCCAAATGCTGACAATCATTTTTTATTAGGGGCCACAGCAGCCTTCATCATATCCAATAACATATTTTGCTTTTCTTTTGGCATTTTTTCTAACACATCAATAAGCTCATTGAATTCTTTTCTTAATTCAGTATACTGAACAGCATTTAACTCTGGATCGTCAGATCTTCCTAATAAGAAATCAGCCGATACATTCAAGACATCTGAAATTACAACTAGAAGTTCATTAGAAGGAGAACTATAACCAGTCTCATAATTAGAAATAGTAGTTTTATTCATTTTAACGTCTGCATTCATTTTTTCTTTAATTTTTAACGCTAATCCATCTTGAGTTAAGCCACGTTTCTTTCTAGTCTCTTTTATCCTCTGTCCCAAAATAGTCACAAAATCACCCCGTTAATATATATTCACCAAAGTAGGCGAAAATAATTTACTAAATAAAAGTACAATTAAATTGTACTTTGTTTATAGTACTTTTGCATTAGTTTTTTCAATGGTTTTGTTTTAGTTTTTATATTTATGAATAAAAGTACAAAAAACTCAAATATTATTATTGACAATCCAAAATTATTGGACTTATAATAAATATAAGAAGTCCAAGTAAGTTGGGTTTTAGGAGGTGTCATCGTGGGAAAGAAACGTCATAATTTAATCAATGCTCGCAAACGTAAAAAATTAACTCAGGAGGCATTAGGAGCGCAGATAAACAAAAAGAAATCCGTAATAAGTAATTGGGAAACAGGTTATGCGACCCCTACATTAGGTGATGCATTACAGTTGGCTCAAGTATTAGAGGAAGATGTTTTTATTCTTTTTTTAGGAAATGAAGTCCAATAATCTCAAACATTATATAGGAGAGTACAAAGAATACACATTTAACATAAATTTCGAAGGGAGCAAAACAAAATGGGATTAGATCAAATCATTAAAGATTCAATCCGTGAAGTAGTTCGCGAAGAAATCCAAGCGGCTTTAGCGCAGTTTCAGCAACAATCACAACCAAACAAGGTAATGAGGGTGAAAGAAGCAGCTGATTATCTTAACATCGCTGTCTGTAGAATGTATGAATTAGCAAGTCACCCACAGTTTCCAGTGATTAGGGAGGGGCGCAAATTACTTTTCCTACAAAAGGATTTAGAAGCTTGGCTTGAAACACAAAAGGAGGTGATTTAGTGGAAGATACAATGTCATTAGTAGCATTCGCAATGTTTATGGCATTTAGTGTATTGCTACTTTACATTACTTACGAACCGATAAAAAGATGGGCTTGGAGTGACATAAAACAAAATAAAAAGACCCACGGCAATGGGTCCTTTAGAAAAAACAAGTTGTTATAAGTATATCACGGAAAGTAGGGAAATAGTACATGCGTTTAATTGAATATCAAGTACTATTACCTAATAAATTCTGGAACTTAGCAGAGAGCAAGGATGAATTAAAGCAAATGATTGTACAGTATTTCAAAGTTGGTTATCCGCATTATGAAATTCAACGAATTATCAAAAGTGGACAAGCATATGTGGCGGTTTGTACTAGGAGGTAAATGAATGGCTACTTTTCGAGTTAATAAAGATAAGAACTACACAACGATAAATAATACAGGTCTTAAAGATAAAAGATTAAGTTGGAAAGCAAAAGGTATTTTAGCGTATATTCTTACGCTTCCTGATGACTGGGTTTTTTATAGAGAAGAATTATCTAGGCATGCTAAGGATGGGCTAGATAGTTTAAGAGCTGGGATGAAAGAGCTAAAGGAATATGGGTATCTTAAAAGATTTCCAGTGAGAGATGATAACAACAAAATTGTGAGGTGGGAAACAATCATATACGAAGTTCCTCAAAATGATCCAGTGGTGGAAAAGCCACCAGTGGAGATTCCACCAGAGGGAAAGCCACCAGTGGAAAAACCACCGGTGGAAAATCCCAAGCTACTAAATACTAAAGAACTAAATACTAATAAACAAAATACTAATATACAAAGTAGTAGCATCTTCTCTTTCTATGAAAATAATTTCGGTATTTTAAATTCATTCATAGCCGAAAGTATTTCGCAATGGATAAACGATATGAACGAAGAACTTGTGCAAGCAGCTATGGAACGTGCATTGAAGCAACAAAAAAAATGGAATTATGCTGAGGGCATTTTAAAACAGTGGATTAACAATAACGTGAAGACTTTAAAAGATGTTGATGCTTTAGAAACGAAATATCAACGAACTAAAGGAGTGAAAAAACGTGTCGGAATCAATTGGAAGAGTGATGACTCGGATAGTGAATACATCGGCTTGTAGTGAAGAAACAGAAGGGTATACATGTGAACACTGTAATAAATATATAGCCGCAATCACTGTAGAAGTTCCGCAGTTACGTATTAAAAATAAAATACTTCCTACATGTGAGTGTGTTGTAGAACGTGAAGAAACAAAAATACGTGAAGCTCAAAACTTTGCTAAAAAACGAGAAATAGAAAAGTTGTTTAGTATCAGTAATTTAGGAGAAAGATTCTCGAAAAGCACATTTGAATCATTTCTAGATAGAAATGGATCAGAGACAGCTTATAAAGTCGCAGTGAAATACGTGAAGACATTTAAAGAATGGAACGGGGAATCGTTAATGCTTTGGGGAGAACCTGGTAATGGTAAAACACACCTAGCAGCCGCAATTGTAAATGAGCTTTCTAAAAAAGGATACATTGTCGTCTTTCAAAGTGTTCCAGAATTATTGCAACGCATTCGCAGTACGTTTAACAGCGAAAATAAAGAAAATGAAACACAAATTATGAGAGCTCTTTTAGAATGCGACTTACTTATATTAGATGATATTGGAGCGGAAAAAACTACGGAATGGGTAGAAGAAAAATTGTTCAATATTATTGATGGTCGGTATAGAAAAGAACTTCCTACTTTATATACGAGTAATTTGGAACCAAAAGAGTTGAAAAATCAAGTTGGAAAACGTTCATATGACCGAATGGTTGAAACAAGTCTAACTGTAAAAAATGAAGCCGCTAGTTATAGAAGAGAGATAGCGAAGCAACGTTTACAAAGATTTATAGAAGCATAAAAGGAGGGAAAAATATGTGCGCATTATGTCATGATACAGGAATTATTCGTAAAGAAACTTATCCGGGTGTAATTGAAACGAACGGTTGTAATTGTGAAGTGGCAAAGCGACAGCAAGCGGAAAACGATAAGCGTTGGCAAGCATGGTTAATAAAATTTGAATCAATGAAACAAGAATTAGAAAGAAGCAAACAACAAAAAGCTAGTTAACAAGGGGGAGTAATATATGAAAAACAAAACAATTTTAAAAGCTGAACAGTTCCATGATGATTTGTTAGAAGGTAAGAAATCATTAAATGACTTAAGAGAAGAACTAGGTTTAAAGAAGATAAATGAACCAGCATTCAATACTTTGTTGAAGGTCAAAGTAGAAAATAAAAGAGTTGTAAATTTGGTACATCTTAACAAAGAAGAATTTAGTACGGAAACCATTCATATCCGGGCGCTTCCAGCAATTACAGATTGTTTAAATGAATTGAGAGTTTTTAATTATCAGTGTGCAAATACGTTTGAAGAATATGAAGAATTAGTGAAAGGAGATTGCGAACTAATAAAAATGACGATTAATAATTATATTGATGCAATGGGAAAAGCGATGCTTCATTTAGGTGAGTTTGTGGAGAGATGGAAAAAATAACTCTCCGTAGCGCCCACTACGGAGAGTTATGATCAATAAATTTCTTTAACTGCAAAGTTAATAATTTCAGTTGGATCTTCAGGGTTTCTCTTTACTACACAACGGATTTCACCGGATTCAACCAATTGGTCCACAACTTTAAGCATGGTGTCAGATGAAAGATGTTGGAGTCTTTCGTCTGACAATAAAAATTTCATATTCAAGTGTTTTTGAGAATCTGGATGTAATAAATCCCTATTTTCATTAATGATTTGAAGAATTAGTTCTTTGGTAGATTCATAAGCCATAGTTTTACCTCCTTTCCAATTATATGTTTATTTTACATGAATTTAGCAATGAGGTTGTCTGAAAAAAATAATAAGGGTGATAAAAATATGAAAAATACAGGTGTTGCAAGAAAAGTGGACGAGCTAGGTCGTGTAGTAATTCCAGTAGAGTTACGCAGAACTTTAGGGATTGTCGAAGGTACGGCACTAGATTTTCATGTCGATGGGGAAAACATTGTTCTAAGAAAATATGAAAAGTCATGCTTTGTAACGGGTGAAGTTTCTGAAACCAACATAGAGTTGCTAGGTGGCCGAATGTTTTTAAGCAAGGAAGGGGCAATTGAATTACTGGATCTTATTCAGAAGAGTGGGATGGCATATGCCTAAGCAACTAAACATTTTCGATGTAGAGCCAGCAATTTGTGAGTTCGATGTAATGAAGGCAAATGTGAAAAGAGGTACTGGACGCACTACATATGCTGATGTACGCGTCCAGGTTCCAACGAATGCAAAGTGTACGGATGAATTACCACACACAACTAAACAAGATGATCGTTATGACATCTTTGAACAATATGTAATGGCAATATGGAGATTTCAAAGAGCTGTAGATAAGTTTTTCAATTGGGATACAGCTGAAGAATTGTGTAAGGCAGCAAGGGATAAAAAAGAAATAATTCCGGTACGGGTTTATTTAGGAAGTGGCTTTAAACCTGATGTTGTCGAGTACATGCGGTAGTAAAAGGGAGAGGGACATATGAAAAAAATAGAAATTGATGTTAGTAGTAACAAACTTTTAATAGTGAAGGACGGAAATGTCACAGCGGTAAATCCACCAATGAGCGGATTTGGTGAGCAAGTTGCGGTTTGGGTAAACGGTAAAGTTGATCGTGTGGATACTAAGTTTACTGAAAAGATAAAATAATTATTTTTAGAAAGTAGGTTCGCTTATGAGTGTAGCAAGAAATCATGAAGCGATGAAGGAATCACGGTTGAAGGTATACATCGTTTTAGAAGAAGCTAACTTCATTTGGGATGAAAGAGATGTAATTCGTTTTCGTGAAATGTGGAGTCAGGGCATGAGCTTGCCAAAGATGGCAAAAACGTTAAGAAGGCATCAAGCGGAAGTTGCACTCCTTGTAATAGATCAGGCTGATAAGTATTTAATTGAAAATCGTCCGATAGGATTAGGGATTTGCTAAACAGGAAGGGGAAAATAAAATGAATGCTATGGAAAACGGTGTATATGAAACAACTAAATTAGTTAGTGAATCAAAGGAAGGACAAGCTGTAGTGAATATCTATCAAATTAGTGAATTAGATCAATATCAAGAAGCGGCATTACGTACATGGAATACAAATAACGATTTTGTTGGACGTGTTTTAAATGCAGCATTAGGGCTTACGGGAGAAGCTGGCGAGGTTGCTGATGTTGTGAAAAAAGCAATTTTTCATGGTCATGGATTTGATCCAGCTCATTGTCCAGGAGAGGAAGAAGGGAATACACATAAAATCGCTTTAGAGCTAGGGGATATCTTGTACTACATTTCAATCATGTCTCACGAAATGGGGTATACCCTAGAAGATATCGCTCAAATGAATGTATCTAAATTAGCAATAAGATACCCAGACGGATTTAGTCGAGAAGCTAGTCAAAATCGTGTAGATATGAAATGAAAATTGTAATAAAAAAGAGCCATGAGTGGAAAGGCTCATAGCTCTTTTTTATAAGGGTAATGATCTTATATATAAATATTATCATATAATCCCAAAAAATTCAATGTTAGTCAATTAAATGGTATAAAATTTGAGTTTTATTAAGAAATGGGGAACGAGAAATGGCTATTGAAGCACATAAATGTAACGTTAAAGGATGTAATGGTCTTGTAGTTTTTGAAAATGCTGATTTTGATTTGCAAAATCCTGACACAATTAAAGGAGTTTATGCACTTGATGATCCTACTTGTAACGTTTGCGGAAAAGAATTTTTAGTAGTACCTAGCTATTCTGTCATTGATCTTGATGTAGAAACACAAGAATTTGAAGAAATTGAACCAGCTTGTATTACTGAATGGCAGAATCAAAGATTTTAACCAAAGCGTTATTTTAAAATTAAAGAACGCCCAAGGGAGCGCTCTTCGATCAAGACAATATTGAAAAATACTCTGTAATTTATGTAATCTTTTTAGCTTTGTGAGATTAATCAAAAGTTTTTTGACTTGTTTTTGGATGGTATTACATTTTGTTCTATTTTTTCGTAAAGATTAAGTAATTGTTTGATGAATGTAATTTTCGGTGTTAACCAATATGAAAATATCGCTGAAATAATTCCTATTAAAGCTCCTGTTATGACATCGAAAGGATAATGAACTCCTACCCAAATACGAGAAATAGCTACGCAGAATGCAAGTACAAGCCATAACCATCTAGCTTTTTTACGAACAAGCCAGAATGAAAAACAAATTGAAAAAAATAGAATCGTATGGTCGCTAGGAAATGAATTATCTACTGCATGATCGACAAGTTTATTAACATTAGGTAATACTGCAAATGGTTGATAATTCAAATGCAAATTCCCTGCTAATTTTCCAATTATTTCAGCAGTTACAAAAGCAACCATCGCTTGAATAATCATCATTTTGTTTTTTCTAGATTGAGTAAACCAATAAGCCATAATAATTAATCCTAAAAAATACACCATATATTCCGCCAAAAATACCATAGTTGAGTTTAGGGATGAATATTGCTTCCCTAAATCATTGATTGCTCGAAAAGCATCAATATTTAATTGAGAAAAAGACATTTTTAATTCGCTCCTTACTGTGTGTCTATAACTTTATAAGGAAAATTATAGTAAAGAGTTTATAGTGAAAAAATTGATTTCAGTGACATTAGTATTACAAAATTGTAAGGATTAGCTCATTAAAGATTTTTAATAAAATAGTTATTTTGTGTTAATTAAAAAAATAGAGAGCTCTTTTTAAAGAGCTCTTGACCAAAAGTGATCTTGAATATGAATACGCACAATATTGTATGCGTGCTATTCAGGTAGGTGCAAATTTAAAACAAAATTCTTATTGTATGAGCAAAAATAAAAGAATCCGTTTGTTATAAACGGATTCTTCCCACAAGGTGTGCAAGAAATTCAAGGTAACTGGACCAGAGCCACCTGTGGAATCTCTTGTGATAATACTGTATGCAAAGGAATCAATAAGGTTAATGAAATTTAAACAAAATCCTTATTTTAATTAAAAGAGCAGCTAGCAAAAGCTAACTGCTTGTTGAAAAAAGAATCCACCCCAGATTATTTACTGGCAGAGTTTCAAGAAATAAATGATTAAATTAATTTAATTTTTCAATTACAATCGAAGCATTTATATTTGTTTGTGTTCCACCCGCCAAAGTTTGCAAAGTAACTGCAGCAGCGGAAGTATGATTATTAAGGGTAATAATATCACCTGCTGCTAAAGTGAGAATTGTTTGCCCATTGTTTTGTTGAGTACCTGCACCTGATCCATAAATGGAGTTGGTAACGGGAGCCCCATTTAAAAAGAGGGCAAATTGATTAGGTTCAACTCCTGATACAGAAAAAGAAATTTTATAATCTCCAGCATTAATAACTGTCATCTGAGAAGTTCCGAGCGTATGAGTAAAACCGGATGTGATTCTACCGTGTGAATTAAAAAGAATAGGTGCTTCTAAGGCAACAACTTGAGCTGCTGTATTGAAAACATAAGCATACTGGGATAAACCAGATACTGTAAGACCGATAGGCCCAGTAGGTCCGGTAGCTCCAGCGGTTCCTGGTAATCCAGTAGGTCCAGGAATGCCTTGGATGCCTTGAATACCTTGAAGCCCAGTTGGGCCAGTCGGGCCGATAGGTCCAATAAGTCCTGGATTACCTTGAATACCTTGGATACCCTGAATTCCAGTCGCCCCAGTTATTCCAGTGGGTCCAATAGGACCAATAGGCCCCGGATTACCTTGAATCCCCTGAATCCCTTGACTTCCTTGAGGTCCAGTGGGGCCAGGAATGCCTTGGATACCTTGGATACCTTGGATACCTTGAAGTCCGGTTGGTCCTGGTGACCCAGTTGGTCCAGTGGGGCCAGTCACTCCGGTAGGTCCTGGTGGTCCCCCGGAAGGTCCAGTCGGTCCCGTTGGTCCTGGCGGTCCCCCGGAAGGGCCGGTCGGGCCAACAGCTCCAGAAGGTCCAGTTGGGCCTGCAGAACCAGGAATCCCTTGAGGGCCGGTCGGGCCAGGAATCCCTTGAATGCCTTGAATGCCAGGAATCCCTTGAATGCCTTGAATCCCTTGAATTCCAGTGACCCCCGTTATTCCAGTGGGTCCAATAGGACCTTGAATGCCAGGAATGCCTTGGATGCCTTGGATACCTTGAATTCCAGAAGGTCCAGTTGGACCAATAGATCCAGAAATCCCAGGAATCCCTTGAGGTCCAGAAATACCTTGAGGCCCAGTAGGTCCCAGGTTACCTTGAATTCCGGTAGGTCCCGTAGGTCCTGGAGGTCCACCAGAAGGCCCAGTTGCTCCAGTTATTCCGGTAGGTCCCGTAGGTCCCGTAGGTCCTGGAGGTCCACCAGAAGGTCCTGTCGCTCCGGTTATTCCGGTAGGTCCAGAAGGTCCTGTCGCTCCAGTTATTCCAGTAGGCCCTATTTGAGGTAAAGGAAAGGGTATGTGACAACAATGCTTTTTAAATTTACTCATTTTTACACCTCCCTTATAAATTAACTATCAATTTATATTTATACTTTAACAACTTATGAGTAAACAGACACACGGGTGTAAGGAAAAAACCTATGAAAATTACATAATAGGTTTTAAGAGCAAGCCTCTATTTTAAATTCCATACCAAAAAGAGCACCATATATAAGTGCTCTTCGGACCAAAACTCTTAATGTAAAAGGGTACGTGATATCATATGTAATTTTTTCATGGGCGTGAAGTATTTGAACAAAAACGCTATTTTATTAGAAAAGGAGAATGAAAAATGAATAGACCAAAGGTAATTCAATTAATAGCTAAAGTGATTTTTGATGCTTCTGAGAGTGGAAAGAATTACGGGTGGATGTGCGAACTTGATAACTCTTTAGATAATTTAGGTGAAGAGCTGGATGTTAGTAATGAAGAAATTTATGACACTGTATTAAAACTGAATGGTCCTGATCCAGTTGCAATCAGTAAAACAGAAGAAGGGACTTATAAAAGGACATTAGTAGAAATGCATTATCCCTGGGATATGATTAAAGATTGGTCCGAAGAGGATTGTGAGGCGGAAATAGGGGCAATCGATAGTTCAGATGTAATGTAACAAAAATTTCATTTTGTAGAAAAGAGGAATGGATATGGAGGATACTCTAGATCTTTTACAGGACTCAATTGATTTATTAATAAACCTTAGAGATTGGATGTATGTTATTCCAAAAATGGAAGCAAGAGGGTTTAGTATTGGTAAAGAATATTGGTTTAACTATGAAGATTTTAAGATGTTTAGAACACCAGATGAAGTCGGTATAGCTGTTAAAAATGATAAAGGGGCCTTTGAACATTTCAGCTACAGTGAATTTTTATCATTCTTTGAGCGCATATGAAAAAGCAGCTAGCAAAAGCTAACTGCTCTCCAGAAAAGCATTAAGAAGGAAGTTCAGAACTCAAGTACATTTATATTTATAGTATGGACAAGGTTTAGAAATTTATTCGAGGAGGAATTGATATGAAATACTTTGAGTTTAATAAGCATGAATATTGGGCTATGGTTGCAGCTGAAAGCGAGAAAAAAGCGTATGAAATTTATCAAACTGAAGTTGGCGGTAACTCAATAGCTGAGGTTATGACAGAAGGTAAAGTGGAAGAGCTTAAAAAGGATGTAGCTTTTGGAATGTATATAAATGCGACAATAAAATACGGAGGGAAACATTATTTTGAAGCGGCTTGTGACTTTCATTCAAGTAATAACACGACATTACTAATTGATTCGTCACTAGCATAAAAGAGCAGCTAGCAAAAGCTAACTGCTCGGTTCTCCAAGGGGGAACAAGGAGAAAGTAACTTAATGGGTTGTCTACAGTATTGACGGAATATTGAGTTTTATTCAGGGGGGGGGAGAAAGAAATGATTAATGAGCTGAAAGTAGGAAGTGTATTCCACTTTTGGATACCAGTTAATTTAGGATTTGCACGATCAATGCACAAAGCAGAAGGTGAATACTTAGGTGAATACAATGGGGTACATTTAATTACTCATTTCGATGAATATTTGCGTATGCATGTAGTATCTGAATTAACTACTGGCTTCGGAATCACAAACAGCTTTAAAAAACGGTTTGCTATCGAAAAAGCCAAAAGAAGAATTGATGAGAATAAGGAACGTGTTGATTTGTGGATTAAAACAGCTAATGCAAAATACGGGGCATTGAATGAAGTAATTTCAACAAAATAATCCTTTTAATAGAAAGAGAGGTTAGGAGAATGACTAATTTAAAGAAAAATTAGTAAAGCTATCGCGCGTCGCACAAAGGCAGTAGAGAAATATCAAGTTGATAACGCTTGGAGAAATATTTTTGTGAAAGCCGGAATAATAAAATAACAGTACTGGAGGGATAGAAAATGAATAGTAAACAGTTTTTTGGAATGTATTTGGCTCTTTACTTAATCACCATGTTTGTGACCTTTAGTAATGCGAAAAGTTTCATAGAAGCTGGAATTATTATGGTACTTGTAATCTTGATTGCGGAAGTTGATCATAGATATGGATTTTATAAGGGAAGCAAAAAAGCTAAAAGCAAACAAATATAGTCCGGCTAGAAAACTAGAGGACACCAATTCATTAAAGCAGCAATTAAGGCTGTTTTACGAATAGGTGTCCTTTTTATTTTGAAAAGGGAGATGGGGAAATGAAGGTGTTAAAGGATCAATTACTTGAATGGAAAAAGAAATCCAAGCAAGGAAAGAAGAAAAACAAGAAAAAACAAAAAGAGAAATTAAGCACTCGTGATATTGAAGATTTAATGGGGATGCATAGACCTTGCTATGAACGAAGACGTGGAGCAATAAGACAAAAGTAATTTAAAAATAAAAAGGAGTGGTCTTACATGACTAAACAATTATCTTTCTTACCAAAAATCGATAGAACAGCAACACAAGAGGAATTAGAACGTGTGTTGGAAAGTGTACGTATACATAGACAATTTGGGATGATGCGTAAAGAAATGAAAGTCACTCCTTCTTATGAAATACGTGAGCATGGTCCTACACATACAGTTGGAAAACCATTGGAAGATGTTGCTATAGCAAATATTCAACAAAGTAAACGAGAAGAGTGGCTTGAAAAAATGTCATTAAGTATTGATCAGTTTCTAAATCGATTAGGAAACGGACGTGCAGGAAGTATTCAAAGAGATATTATTTATAAACGTTATTTAGAAGAAGAGGATGTGTGTGACTACATGGTTTATAACGAGATAGGGATGTCAGAGCGCACTTATCGACGTTGGAAGTCTAAAGCGTTTTATAAACTTGCTTTTGCACTAGGATTAGAAGTTTATGAGACAGAAGAAACTGGAGGTAATAAATAATGAATTTTGTTCAACCGATACGTGATTCAGAGCAAATACAACAAATTAAAGAATATCTAAAAGAAAAGAATGAACGCAATTATATTTTGTTTGTAATAGGAATTAATACAGGGCTACGTATTAGTGATATTTTAAAACTGAAGGTTGGAGATTTAAATGGCAGCCATATATCAATGCGTGAAATGAAGACAGGTAAGCAGAAACGTATTCACATTACTGCAGCATTAAGAAGAGAGTTAAAGTGGTACATTGAAGATATGGAAGACTATGAGTATATAATTAAGAGCAGACAAGGAAAGAATCGACCAATCGGAAGAAGCATGGCATATAAAATACTTAGTACCACAGCAGCAAAGTTTGGTTTAGAAGAGATTGGGACACATACATTACGTAAGACATTTGGATATCATATGTACATGCAGACAAAGAACATAGCTTTGCTGATGGAGATATTCAATCATTCAAGTGAACGAGTAACGTTAAGATATATAGGAGTAAACCAAGATGCAATGGATAAAGCAATGACTAGGTTTAAAATCTAATCATTGCTTTTTTTGTTTAAGGATAACAACACATGCTTATCGACTTAAGAACCGAAACTTACGCTTGAACATAAAATCAAATTTAGATGAGCAAAGCTATTTCAAGTGAATAGAATCCACTCTTTAAGAATACATAAAAAATATATATACAAGCGTAGTCTAATCACTACATCATTGGCGAAAGTAGAATTCTATAAATTTTGGAGGAAGAGATATGCAAAAAAAGGTTCTCCTGTTTACAGATTTAGGGATTGATGATGCATTTGCTATACTGTACACCTTTTTTCGTAAAGACATTCAACTTGTAGGAATTGTGGCCGATTATGGAAATGTATCAAGAGAAAATGTAATAAGAAATATTAACTATTTAAAGTACATTGCGGGAAGAGAAGAAATACCTGTATTCCTTGGTGCTTCTGTACCGTTGACAGGTATATTAATTCAGTATTTCCCTGAGGTACATGGAAAAGTTGGATTAGGACCTATTATTCCACCTGAAATTTCATATCCAGTTTATCCTTTAAATGATATTTATCAAATTATAGAATCAAATTTAGAAGATCTTACCATTATCAATTTAGGAAGACTTTCTTCGCTAGCTACGACTTTTGTATTAAATTTAGAAACAATGCGAAATGTAAGAGAATGCATTTGCATGGGGGGAGCTTTTTTCTATCCAGGTAACGTAACTGCTGTGGCTGAAGCTAATTTTCACGCAGACCCTTATGCAGCAAACTTAATTCTGCAACATGCAAAGAACTTGACAATTATCCCTTTAAATGTGACCCAACATGCGATTGTTACACCCGAAATGGTCGAGCAAATCGATGCATTTCATCGGAATACACAGGATCTTGCAGGACTCATCATTAAACCTATGTTAGATTATTATTATAATTTTTACTCCAAGTCTAATCCAGGTATAAGTGGAAGTCCTATGCATGATTTTGTAACAGTGTGGTATTTGCTAAATAGAGAGGCTGTTAGCCTTTCGAGAGTACCCATTAAAGTAATTCCTGATCAAGGGGAAGGGTTTGGTCAAAGCATTGCAGACTTTCGTTTTGTTACTAATCCAGGTTATAAAACGCATAATGTAGCTTTTCAGTTTGATTATGAAAGATTCAGGAAGGATATTATGGAAACGTTCTTAAAGAAGAGAGTGTAAAAGACTTTATTCATTTTATTTAACGTATAGGAATCCAACTTTTTAGGTTGAAATTCTAGCTGTATCTCATCACTATCAAGCTAATAAAATAAAATCCCGCTAAAAATAAAAATCCACTGACTATTTAAAGTAATTAAATGCAGTGGATTTTTATTTTTGGAGTACATTAAAACTTTAAGTTGGTGTCCATGTTATTCTATTCCATTCTATACAGTTACTCATTTTTATTGTGTTGTGTAACTCAAAAGAGGAAGTGTTATGAAGCTATGAATATCAAAGGCTGTAGCATTTGGCTTAGTTACACAAAATACAAGATATGGGTAAGTCATTAGAGAAAGAGCGTGGCAAGAGAATAGTTGCCAAAAACTAATAAATTAGGTAAAACAGTTGCAAAGAGTAAATTAGGATATTGGTAGGGAAAATAAGTGGCAGAGTCGTGACCGCTTTTTGGCAGTAAATGTGCCGGTTGTTTTGGGATTCACGTGATATATTTGTATTGTGAGAAGTGGCGGAAAACACAACTCACAATGTTCCTTTATAAACTATATGTTGTCTAAACGATTTCATAATGATGGCACATAAAATCCGAAACCAGCAGATGGTAATGATTGAATGTTACCGTTATTAGGGAGAGCTTTTGCTCTTCTTTGAGCTAACAACATCCTAGGTAGACAGAATCAGGAGAACCTGATAAGTTTTCCGATGGTGTCTGTCGCGGTTGTTAGCTGAAAGAAGAATAAAACTTCACATACCGTAATCGAAAAATAAATAAGTAAATGATAGTAAGCATCCATTTGGGTGCTTTTTTATTTTGGAGGAGGATGAACGTAAATGAAGCCATACAAAGATACTATCGAATCGTTAGAAGTATTGTTAGATGTCATGAAGTCTTTAGATATGTTAGGCAAAGAGTATGTGATTAAGAAGAAAGTAGAACGAAGAATAATGAAACTTTCTAAAACTGAATTTATCTATAACACATGGGAAATAGAAGAAACAGACGTAACGCCAGGACAACAGGAAACCGTGGAAGTAGAAGAATGAAGGAGTCAATGACTAGACATTACTTAATCAACTCATTAGTCAATTGGCATGAGAGTATACGTAAGAACGATATTCAGAAAGCTTATAACGCAATGAAGGGCTTGAGTGGTATGACGAAGGATGAAACGCTTAAAATGATTCATCTTTACTATGACACTGGATACAAGTGGTACGAATACAAACATCCAAAGTTACGTGAGTTATTAGGAGAATGGTAAGGAGTGAGGGAATGCATATTGAGTTTACAATTCCTGAATGGTTGTTCTGGTTAATTGGAGTACCAAGTGGAATAGTTATACTGTTCTTTACTTATATTGGTTTCGTATTCTATCGGGCATTTTGGAGGTGAGGATAGTCAATGCAACCTCTAACAATACAAGAGATAAATAAACTATATGAGCAAGATGACATCATTAAGTTCTATAAGCATCCTTATTGGAGAAGGAACATTAGGATTAAGGCGTTAGAGAGAGACAATAGCGAATGTCAGGAGTGCAAGCGCAAAGGTAAGTATAGCAAAGGTAGGAACGTCCATCACATCAAGGAGCTGAGGGACAGACCAGACTTAGCTTATACATTAAGCAACCTAGAAACACTATGCATTCAATGCCATAACAAAGAACATGGCAAAGAGAAGAACATAGTAAAGAAGCGCTGCACGATAGTAGATGAAGAGAGGTGGTAAGTGTGGACAGCCTAACGATACAAGGTAACACGTATGAATTAAATATCATAAGACAAATAGAACGCAAGAAGCCAACTGATAGAACGTTTGCTGATGTAGGATTATACAAACGATTTGGAAATGATATCTACACAACATACAAACAGATCAGACACATATGTAATCCAAGAGCATGTGAGAAGACTACACTTGAAACAGTAAAGAAAAGTCTACGTGAACATTGGTTAGAACATTATCTAAATATGTCTTTAACAGAAGCTCACATTGTTATTGAATATGCTGAGCTATTCTTTGGTTTAGCTATAAAATAATTTAAGATAAATTTCCTGAGACACCCCCCGGGTAAATTTTAGAAACAATTTTGCTGGGGGACCGAGCAACGCGAGGGGGGATTTCTCTTTTTATTTTCGCGTTACGCGCGTGGGAATAGAAAAAAAGGCAAAAAAAATACCATCCCTTCTCTGGGATGATTAAAATTTTCGATATGTATTTGTAATCAGTGGACCGTCGCCACTGTTTCCTTCTAAGTAAAACTATACATGATTATTCTCGTCTTTACAAGTGTCATTTTTAAAATTAATCTTCGAAAAAATCCAATGAAAAAGCGGGGTGGTGATATTGTGAGCGGAAAACAAAGTAAATATAAATTAGCGTTCAAAGATTTCTTAGAAGGTGTTAAATACAAGGATATCGCGGATAAATATGGCGTATCTGTTAGCACTGTTAAATCATGGCGCAGCCGTTATTGGGAAGACATGATAAATGAAAAAGGTCTAACAAATGTTTCGGAAAAGGTTGCAAAACTTCAAAAAAACAGAGAAAAAACGCTTAGAAATAAAATAAGAGATGATTTATATGAACAACTCGGCACGAACGGTATCATACACGCTCATTTTATGGATTTAGTAGAAGATTATATGTCATTTTGGGATATAAAAAACAGATTGATAGCTGATGTAAAAGATCGCGGTGTATCTGTACTAGGCGCTAATGGATTTATGAAAAAAAACGATAGCATTAACGAGTTGAATAAAACTAACACGCAAATGTTAAAGATTCTTAACGAGTTAGGACTTAAGGCGGTAAGTGAGGATGATGACGATGATGCAGAAGTCTAATCTTCCTTATAAATATCATCCTTTCATTAGTGAGTACATGCATGCTGTGGAAAGCGGATCTATCCGTTCTTGTAATGAACAAAAACAATTAATGACCTTAGTTCGAAAAACTTTAGATGATCCAAATGTTTATGTTGATGTTCAAGCTATTGAGGATAGTGTTAATATCCCAGCTAAATATTTTCCATTCGAATTATTCGCATGGCAACGTTTTGTTAACGCTTGTGTGTTCGGCGTTCGTTATAAGGACACCAACCGCCTTGTTTGGAATCAAATATTAATACTGATGGGACGTGGCGGTGGTAAAAACGGATATGCCGGATATTTAAACTTCTATATGCTATCTAAACAGTTTGGTATAGATAGATATCACATTGAATGGATCGCGACATCTGAAGAACAAGCAAAAACTACATTCGATGACGTGAAGGAAGTAATAGAAAATCCTGCAAATAAGGTTTTAAAGAAATCATTTAGTGCTACAAAGGTACTAATTAAACATAAAACAAACAAATCTCACATGAAATTCAATACTTCTAATGCTAGAACGAAAGATGGACGACGTCCTGGATCAGTTTGGTTCGATGAAATTCATGAATATGAAGATTATAAGTCGATTAAAGTATTCCGTTCAGCCTTGGGTAAAGTTAAAGATGGACGAACTTTCTATTTAACAACGGATGGATATGTCCGTGGTGGCGTTTTGGATGATATGAAAGAGAAGGCTCGAATGATTCTAAGTGGCGAAGTTGAAAGGAGTAAGTTATTCCCCTTCATCTGCAAATTAGACTCCGAAGAAGAAGTCGAAGATATTGCAAACTGGGAAAAAGCCAATCCTTCTATTCGAGATAATATGGAATTATTCGAAACGATGAAAGAAGAATGGGCCGATTGTCAAACCAACATTCCTATGCATGTTGAATTCATGACAAAACGGATGAACATTCCGAAGCAGCTATTTCAACATAAAATCGCTACTTATGAGGATCTTCTTGCAACAGATCAACCTATACCTGATGATTTACACAAATATGAATGTATTGGTGGTGTAGATTACGCAGAATTACGCGATTTCTGCAGCGTCGGTTTGCTATTCAAACGGCAAGGGAAGCGTTATTGGATTCACCATACCTTTATATGGCATCAGGCATTGAAAATGCAGGATATTAATCAAGATATTATAGATATAGGTGTGGAAAAAGGACTCTTCACCATCGTCTATGATAAAGAAATCGAGCCCAAACGTGTTATCAATTGGTTTTTAGAAAAATCGAAAACATACGACATTAAGCATATCGCGATTGATAAATTCCGTTCTGTAATCTTGAAACCTTTATTAGAAGAAGCTGGTTTTAACGAAAGAGTTGAGATAGTAAGGCGCGGGCAGTACATTCATGCTATGTTAGACCCATTAATCCAACATCTATTCATAAATCATAATATTGTTTTCCACGACGATCCTGTTATGCGTTGGTATTGCGGGAATGTTTATGTGGACGAACTAGGAAATGGCTCAAAAGAATATAAAAAAATCGACCCTGTCAAAAGAAAAACTGACGGGTTTTTTGCGTTCACACATGCGCTCAATTTCGACGGTGATCTTGAAGACTATGCAGTCGATTTAAACGATATGCAAGTATGGTCATTCTGAGAAAGGGGGTGAAAAAATGGGAATTCGTAATGTTTTTAAAACCTTTTTAGGAAAAAGTGATAATGGAACAGTCCCGGATGTTGATTGTAGTGTGATGACACTTAAAGCTGAAATTGCTTACAAGAAATTGTATGTTAACGCTGCTATCGATTTAATTGCTCGTAGTTTAGTAGCTTGTGATTTTGAAACATATAGAAGTGGCAAGTTAAAAAGAAGTTTGAACTACTACCAATTAAATGTGGCACCAAATAAGAATGAAAATGCCCATGAGTTTTGGTATAAGGTTGTCCATCAGTTAATTTACGAAAAGGAAGCGTTAATTTTACCTATAGGTGAGGAACTGTGGATAGCTGAATCGTTTCATCGTGAAACTACGAATGGTTTTAATGAGTATGTTTATAAAAGTGTTTCGATTAACAATCAGCTTTTAACGAAGGAATTTAGAGAACAAGACGTTCTATACTTGAGCCTTTCTGTAGAGTCAATAAACAACGTGATTAATAGTTTATATAGTTCATATGGACTATTACTAGCTAAAGCGATGTCAGATTACAAAGGCAATGGAAGAATACGTTATTTGTTCAGAGGCCGTTTCATGAATTCGTTAACTGATGAAAACGGAAAAGCTTCGCAAGAACTTTTTGAAGAGAAAGCAAAAGATTATATGAATCCTGAAAAGTTAGCAGCAATCATGTTCTTACCTGACAACGTACAAATGGAAGATCAAAGCAAGGACCCACGTAATTTAGATACGAGGGACATCAAAAACCTTGCAAAAGATATGTTAGATTTCGTGGCAACTGCCTTCCACATTCCTCCTTCATTACTAAGTGGAATAAGTGAAGGTGGCATTTCAACTACCGGTAATCCTACTGGCGATTTAGATAACTTTATCATATTCGCAGTAAGACCAATAGGGGAAATGATTACTAACGAATATAACAAGAAGATGTTTTCTAGAGAGCAATATTTAAGTAAAACATACATTAGATTCAACATGGACAACTTCAAATTGTTCGACCTTACTAAGTTTGCTAATTCCGTTGACAAGCTATTTGCAGTCGGTGGCATGAGCATAAACGATGTATTAGAACGTTTAGGAAAAGAACAAATAAAAGAAGATTGGGCTAATGAACGTTATGTTACTAAGAACTATGAGAGAGCAAGGATAAGCGGAACTATGAACGGGGGTGAAGATATTGGAAATGGAAAAGATTCAACCGAAGTTCCTAATGATGGACAACAATCAACAGGACAATAGTAAATCAGTCATTTATATGTATGGGAATGTTGGTAAAGCTCCTTTCGGTGACATTTCTTCCCAAGGTGTAAGAGAAATGTTAGATGGTGTTACAAATGACATTGAAATTCACATCAATTCAAATGGTGGCGATGCGTTTGAAGGGATTGCAATTTGCAACTACTTAAAAAATCACCCTTCTAATGTAACTGCCGTTATTGATGGTATAGCCGCTTCAGCCGCTTCATTAATTGCGATGGGTGCTAATAAAATCGAAATGCCTTCTAATACCACTATGATGGTACATCGTGCATCGACATATGCATTCGGTAATGCTGACTCATTAGAGAAGCAAGCTAAAATGCTACGTGACGTTGACGAAGCGTTAATTCAATCTTATAACAGCCGTTTTAACGGTGAGTTTTTCCAACTAGAAACACTTCTAGACAACGAAACTTATATGACCGCTGAAAAAGCTAAGTCATTCGGTTTCTGTGACGTAATCACTGATTCAATACAATCAAGTGTGGACAGTGAATCTGTAATTACAAATGAAGTTGAAGAACAACCCATCATCGCATCTATCGAAAACGAAGGTGACAAACGTACTCAAAACGCTGAAAAATCAGCTAACTTTATGGTTTCACTATTAAAATCTATTAAACTGTAGGAGGTAATTTACAATGATTAAAGACTTAGAAACGAAATTTGAAAATCAACAAAATTTAAGTAAGGTTTTAGCATCTGGTTCAGATGAAGAGGTGAATGATGCGTTAGTTGCATTCGCTCAAGGTATTCAAGAAAAAATTTTAGCACAAGCATCAGTACAATCTAGCGATCAAGCTATCTTAGCTGCTCGTGGTGGACGTGCTTTAACTAGTCAAGAAACGAAATACTACAATGAAGTAATTGCAGGTAACTCTTTTGCTGGTACTGAAGCATTAGTACCACCAACTGTTATCGAACGAGTATTTGAAGACTTAGTTCAAAATCATGAATTATTATCTGAAATTACATTTGTTAACGTCGGTGCTTTAACTGAATGGATTCTGAAAAAGGGTGATATCCAAACTGCCTTCTGGGGTAAATTGTGCGCGGCTCACAAAGAACTTTTAGATGAAGGTTTCGAAACGATTAAAATTGAGGAATACAAATTATCAGCATTTATGCCTGTATGTAAAGCAATGTTAGACCTTGGCCCGACTTGGTTAGATCGCTACGTTCGAACTGTATTAGTTGAATCTTTAAAAATCGCTTTAGAATTAGCTATCGTTCGTGGTACTGGTAAAGATCAACCTGTAGGCATGATGAAAGATTTATTAACTGTTACAGGGGGCGTACATGCTGATAAAGCCGATACTGGTAAGTTAAAAGACCTTAATCCTTACACTTTAGGTAATATCATGGCTCTACTTACTAAAGATGGTAAACGTAATCCATCTAATGTGTTACTAATCGTTAACCCTGTAGACTACTGGTCTAAAATTTATGGTTATACTACACGACCTAACATGGATGGAACTTACACTTATAACGTTCTTCCGATTCCAGGTAAAATCGTTAAATCAAATGCTGTTCCTAAAGGTAAATTAATCGCTGGTATGGCAAAAGATTACTTCCTTGGATTAGGTGGAGCACAACGTTTAGATGTTTACGATCAAACACGCGCTATCGAAGACGAAGATTTATACATCGCTAAAATGTACGCTAATGGTCGTGCTGAAGAAAATGAATCATTCTTAGTTTATGATATTTCTGAAATGAAAGACCCAGGTACAGCGGTGACTACTCCAGCACCTACTAAATAGGGAGTGATCCTTTATGAGTGACAATCAATCACAGGCGACGTTACAGTCGCCTTTTGATTTGTTAGAAGATGTAAAACATGCACTAGCAATCACTTGGGATGAAGAAGACAAGGACATCATAAAGCTTATAGATCGTTCCGTTTATTTTATCAATGATTTAGTAGGCGCTGAACTTGATCTAGCCGTCAATTTATCCGCAAGAGAGCTAGTTATTAACCGTATTCGTTATGAATATAACAATGCGTTAGACAGTTTTGAAAGTAACTTCAGACAACCACTTTCACGATTGATATTACATGTCGCAATCGATGAAAGGAAGAAGAATAATGGCAATTGAACAACATAGAAAAACATTTAATGATGGATTTATTAGCGTTAAGGAAAGTAAAACGATCCGGAATAGCGCTAAAAAAGTAATCGGACGTGAAAATGTCGAGATTATCAGACTTAGGTTTTCGGAACTTTCGTGCCGTGAAGTTGATATTCAATTCGCTGAAAGTATTGATAAAAAGTTAGATATGAAAATTGAAACGTTATACGCTCCTATGTTCAAGAATAAGGATGTGGACAGCCTAATAATTGAATTACGAGGACATTCTTATAGCATCATTAAAGCGGATCGTTTTAAAAATAGCATGTATTTATACTTGCAAAAGGTAGGTGGTCTAGATGACACTGAATGATTTAATTGAAAAGTTTAATAGTAAACTAGTCCAGCATTTAGAGTCTTTCTTCCACACAGTAGAAGTATACCAGGACTCAGTTCAGGAGGATGAAGCGAATCTATCCACAATCAACCATGTTGTATTTGAAACAGGTGGGTTTGTTAGAGCGGGGGCAAGCGCATTTACACAAGATGTAACAGTTTATTATTTTTCGGAAAATCGTGAGGACTTAGATGTATTGCAAGTTGAGTTTATGAGTTCACTAAGTAAAACTGGCCACACATGTAATAAATCGCTCAAAGAAAAAATGAGGAAGAAAGATACAGAGTTTTTTGTTGATGTATTAACATTCGAGCTTACAAGGAATGTAAAATATGCCTGCTAATTTTAGTGTTGATGCTTCTAAATTTGAATCTTTGCAAAGAAACATTGAGCGATTACCAAACGTTGCGGAAAAGATAATAAATGAAGATTTAAAGTCTAGAATTGCACCAGTAATGAAAAAGTCAGTTCTTGGCTTAATGCCTATATCGAATAGAAAGAAAGCCCACGCTAAACTATATCAATCTATTAATGACGATAACAAAGAGAATTTAACATTAACATTAAAACCAAAATCGAAATATAGATATTTAGTTTTCCCTGATTTGGGATTAGGTACAAGTAAGAAAAAGGCGGCCAAAAAGTTCATGGAGCGTGGTGTGGATAAAAAGGTCGATTACTCTATTGAGGAATTAAATAAATCTTTAATAGAAGAAATAAATAAAACTTTAGGAGGGCAATAATATGCCAGTTACAGTTGATGTATTTGATGCGGTCGAGATTAAAAATGCTAGTGTACTTTTTAAAGGTGAACATGTAACTGACCCATTCGGTTGTGTAGGTAAATTAGATGCAGAAACAGAAATTAAATCAGTTGAAAAGAAATGCGGCGGCTTTACTCAAAAGAAAAAATCAAAACCAACACAAATGAATGTAAAAATTAGCGGTCACATGCAATTAAAGGTTATTCGTAACATTTTTGGTATTACAAACGAAGGGTTGATCGATGGCGTTTACTCATATGGTATCGACAGCTTAGGAAAAGATTTTGCGTTCGTTGCGGAAGAGCTTGACATATTCGAAGAAAACACACGTTTAATCGCATTCCCTAATTGTACAAGTGCAACAGGTTTTGTTAAGAGTGTAGAAAACGGTGCTGAAGAACTAGCCGAAGTAGAATTAGAAGTAACAGCGTTATCTGACGAATTCGGTCGTTTCTATTATGAAGGTATCGAACTACCGGAAACAGTTGCAAAAGAATGGATGACAAAATTTGATTCGGCTAAATTACGAAAAACAGCACAAACAAAATAAATTCTATCAAAGGTGCTCTTTATGAGTGCCTTTTAATTTTGATTATAGGGAGAGAAATTACATGACAAAAGAAATTACGTTATCAAATGGTGAAGTAGTGAAGGCGAATCCTAACTTAACAGCTTTAACATTATTCAAATTAGAAAAAGAAGGCATTATCGATAAAGGATTTTTAAGTACTTTATTAAACGCTGGCGGAATTCAGAACATTGATTTATTAGATACGTTCCGTATTGTTTATGCGGCTTATCGTCAAGCAAATCCTACTGGATATATGGAATTTGAAGCATTCATGGAAGTATATGAAGTTGATATGTCAGAGGCGTTCGATTATTTCGGTGCAGTTATGAAAAAAGAAGCTAAAAACAACATGGCAAAAGGTTTTCAACAAAAAGCCGGAAAAAAGGCTTAAAACTTCCTAAATTCGAAATTGAATTCGTTGTGGACTTATACAGTCTATACGTATTTATTTTTGAAATATCGGAAAGTGACTTTTGGAATTTACCCTTAAGGGATGTTCAAAGAATAGCAGAAAACAAAAGTGCTTACGAAGGGTGGAAAGCCTATATCCAAGAAAAGGAGAGTGGAAAATAAATGGCTACTCCTTCAAAAGAAACCATAATTAAATTTAAGGCTGACACCGCTGATTATAAATCTAAGATAAACGAAATGAATCAGGCGAATAGAGCCTTAACACAAGAGTTAAAGTTAGCTCAAACACAAATGAAGTTAACCGGAACTGATGTTGATAAATATAAGACTTCGTTATCCACACTTGAGAAGCAATATGATATCGCTAAAAACAAAACAAGAGAGACAGCGGAACAACTTCAAAGAACAAAACAAGTGTGGGGAGAAAATGCAACAGAAACAAAGAAGGCTGAAGAAGCGTTACGACGTGCACAAATTGCTGAAACTGAAATTTCTAACAAAATAAAAACTACTACCGAATCATTAAAAGAAGCTAAACAAGCTGAAGCATTACGAAATAGTGAAATAGGTAAGTCAAAGCAAGCGTTAGAAGGTTTGAAAACAGCCCATTCCAGTTTAAAAACTGAAGCTGATAAATTAAAATCGGCGTACGATCTCCAAGCAGCTTCACTAGGAAAGAACGCTTCGGAAACTTCCAAGGCGAAATTACAATATGACTATTTAAAGCAAGCGCAACAAAACGCTGGTGAACAGTCTCGAAATTTAGCGCAACAATTAAATAATGCTAAAACTGCATTCGGCGCTGGATCTGAAGAAGTTAAAAGGTTAGAAACCGAATTAAATAGGGCAAGACAAGCTGAATTTGAACTAGGCAGAGAAACGCAAGCTCTAGAAAGAAGAGTTGGAGACAGCTTTAAAACAGCTAAATCACACGTTCAAGAATTCGGTAACAAAGTAAAAGAAGTCGGTCAAAGTGTTTCTAGTGTAGGAAAAGACATGTCAATGAAAGTGACAACTCCTATAGCTGGCGCCATGTGTTACGCTGCAAAAGAAGCATCGAAATTCCAACATGAAATGGCTGATATTCGAAAAGAGGTAAACGCAACAGGGTTAACTTCTCAACAAGTTAACGACGTTATGAGCAGAATGTGGGATAGTTCCCTTGCTAACTCTCAAAAGTTTGGTGTTAGTACCGAAAAAATAAATGAAGGTTTACTTGTGTTAGTTAAAGACGGTTACACAGCAGAAGAAGCGATGCGAATCATGACTGTTTCTCTCCATACTGCCCGTGGCGCGAATGAAGATTTATCAAAAACTGTGGACGGATTAGGATCTGCTTATGAAGCTACAGGACAAAAAACAAATAACGCTGAGCAGAATATAGCTGGTATCAATAAGATGGCTGACATATTCGCTTATACAGCTAACCATACAAAAGCTAGCGTTCATTCTCTAACAGAAGCAATGTCAATTATCGGGCCAACTGCAAATTCAGCTGGACAAGATTTATCAACAACCGCTTCTGCTGTAGGTTTATTACAATCTAATGGTATTGAAGCGTCTGTAGCGGCAAGGGCTTTGAAATCTGGTTTCGTTAACTTAACTAAGCCAACAAAGGCTATGTCTAAAGCTATGGCGAAAATGGGATTCAGTGCATTTGATGCAAACGGACAAATGAAACAATTACCTCAAGTCATGGACGAACTTGAACACGGTTTACAAGGAATGACACAAGAACAACAAAACGCTACAATCGCTACAATATTCGGTAAAGAACATTTAGCATCGTGGCAAATACTTGTTCATAGTGGCGGCGAAAAGCTTAAAAAAATGTCTGATGATGCCCGAAATGCTACCGGAGAGGTTAAACATTTATCTGAACAAATGGAGGACACACCGGAAAATAAATTCAAAGAATTACAACAAACACTTCATACTTTAGCCGTACAATTCGGGACTGAAATATTACCTGCGTTAATGCCTGTTGTTGAAAAATTAAAAGAATTAATGGACTGGATTTCTAATCTTGATCCTAAAACTAAACAAACAATCGTAATTATTGCGGCATTAGCGGCGGCAATTGGCCCGTTATTAATAGTCATAGGAGCTACGATAACAGCCATAGGGACGATAATAACCGCCGTCGGTTCGGTAATTGGTTTTATCGGTACTCTAATAGGTTGGATTTCAGCTATAGCTGAAGCGATAGGGATAGTAGTCACCGTAATAGCTGCATTTGTTGGCGCTCCTGTCGCATTAGTTGTAGCCGCAATAGCTGCAATAATAGCAGCAGTCGTAGTAGTTATAGCTATATTTAACAACTGGGGAGGTATTACAGATTGGCTTAAAGAAAAATGGAGCCAATTTTCAACATGGATGTCAGAATTGTGGACAACAATTAGCGATGCTTGTTCTAAAGGTTGGGATAATGTAGCCCAATCGATTCAAATGGCATGGGATATGATATCGCACTGGTTTAGTCAACAATGGGAAGAGTTTAAAAATAATTGGAATAACTTTTGGGCTGAAGTTGGCAACATAGCAAATGAAATGTGGACAGCAACGATTGAATGGTTTTCAAGTACATGGGATTCGTTCAAACAAATTTGTTCTGACGCATGGGAAGCTGTAAAATCAGGTTTCTCAGCATTCTGGGAAGGTTTGAAAGAGATCGCGCAAATAGCTTGGAATATTCTATTCCAAATCATAACATTCCCTTTACAGTTGTTATTAACTGCTTTCATTTTAGGATGGGAATTAATAAAAGAACCGGTAACACAATTCTGGGAATGGATTAAACCTTACATCGAAGAAGCTTGGAATGCTATTTCCTCTACTTTTATAGAATATAGAGATATGTTAGTTAACACTATCACAGAATTGTGGAATGCAATCACAAGTGCAACCAGTACAGCGTGGAATTGGATTACTAATATAATCCGTGAAGCATGGCAATGGATCACTGATACTGTAAATGAATTTTTGGGCCCTATAAAACTTAAAATACAGGAAGGTTGGAATTACGTATTAAATATAACATCAAAGGCGTGGAACGCGGTTTCGACGTTTATTTCTGATGTTTGGAATGAGATTGTTGGATATATTAGGAACAAGATAAATAAAGCAACAGATACTGTTACAAGCGGTTGGACTTCAACTAAAAATACAACATCCAACAAATGGAATGAAATAACTTCTACTATTTCGAGAGTTTGGAATACGATAACTTCGAATATTAGTAATGCAGTAAATGAAGTGAAAAGCAGAATTGAAGGCGCTTGGAATGTAGTTTATGCCATAACTTCTGGTATTTGGAACAATGTCGTATCTAATGTAACTGGCGCTTGGGATAGGTTGTCTTTTGGCGTGTCTGGAACATTCAATTATATCTCTAACATCGTTCGTAGCAATTGGAGTTATGTTTCAGATATCCTTCAAAGTGTTTACAAACCGATTAATAGTGTAGTTGGTTTCTTTTATGATCTTTGGAATTCTATTATAAGAGTAATGAACGGTATTATCGATACGGTTACAAGAGCGTGGAATAAAGCTGGTGGCATTTTAAACAAATTAAATCCATTTAGCAGTTCTTATTCTATAAGTGTTAACGATAATACAGGAAATCAAGGAATTGCCCCAGCATCATTCGCCGCGCCAAGGGCATTAGCTGTTAATTTAAATCAAGGCGTTCCATTAGCTCCATTCTCTTCTGGAGGTGCACTAGGAGATACGGTACAAAGGATTACTAAAACAATAGGTGGCAATGGTATTCTTTCTAATTTACCTAACATTGTTAACAATTCATTGTCATTGAGTAAAGGTGTTAACGCTAATCAGCAACAACAACCACAAGAAATTAAAAATGAAGTGACTTTTAATACAACTGTTAAAAATGAAAGTGATCTAAATAAAATGTTTGAAAAAGCTGATGATTGGTTTGCAAAGAAAGGACAAATGTTAAATATCGGTATAGGGAGGGCGCGACGTGGTTGATATTCGAATAAATGAAATATTAGGACGTGACTATCTTCTTTGTATGGTAGAGCGCCCTGACATACCAACAGCAAAAGAAAAAATAGAGTTTATTGAAGTTCCTGGTAGAGAAAACGGATCATTAACAAAGAAAAATGGTTATGAAGACGTTACTTTCAAGATTGACTTTAACTTGTTAGAAGATTATAACATCAAACCATTGTTACGACGTATAAAAGCGTGGCTATTGAACGCTAAAACCCTTTCTTTTACAGATGATAACGTTTATAGAAAAATAAAAAGTGTGGAAATAGGTAGTATCGCTAATGAAATAGAAGAATATGGACAATTCGAAGTTACTTTTGTAGCTGATCCATTCGAATACGCTATTCTACAACCTTTGGAAATAACTAAGACAACTACTCTTGTAAACTCGGGCACTAAGTATTCATTACCTAAAATAACGATTTATGGTAGTGGATCAATTACTGTTACGATAAATGATGTTTCATTCTTAATTAAAAATGTAAATAGTTCAGTAGTAATTGATTCCGAGTTAAAAGAAGCATATTCGAACACTACGCCGATGAATAGTAATATGATCGGTAATTTTCCCACATTCTCTGAAGGTGCAAACACAATAAAATGGACTGGAACTGTTACAAAGTTACAAATTGACCCGAGGTGGCGTTACTTATGATTACATTATATAAACCAACTGAAACGGATTTTACTCACAATGGTATAGGTATTTTAGACGATAATATTTACGATGCAGTTATTGAAGAAGAATTAAATGGTTTATACGTCTTAAGTTTTAAATATCCGTTATTCGCTCCGCATGGATTAGAAATAGGTGGTCAATGTTTAATCAAAGCGCCAACACCTGATGGCAATCAATTGTTTCGTGTAGCACGACCTGCACCTTCTATGGGTGAATTACACGTATTTTGTTATCACGTATTCTATGATCTCGTTGATAACTTGATTGAAGATACATTTATTCAAGAAAAGGGCGGACAAGCAGCATTACAACAAATGAAAGAACGTATGCAATATAACACTAATTTTAATTTCATTAGTGATATCAATACAATTTCTAGTTCTCGTTTGGTTAGAAAAAACCCAGTCGAAGCAATACTTGATAACAGCCAGGACAACTCTTTTCTTAGTCGTTGGGGCGGGGAATTAAAAAGGGATAATTTCACCGTCCACATGCTAAGAGAACGTGGAAAAGATCGCGGTGTTGTTATTCAACACAAAAAAGATTTATTAGGATATGAAGGCGATGTTGATTGGCAAGGTGTTATAACTCGAATGATGCCTAAAGGTTTTGATGGACTACTGTTACCAGAAAAGTACGTGGAAAGCTATAACGCTAGTAAATATATTAAACCTAAAATTAGAGTTGTTGAATTTGAACACATTAAAGCAGCTATTGGTGATTATGCTGACGACGAAGACGCAGTTCCGTTACCACAAGCATATGAAATGTTACGCAATGCCGCAAAAAAAATGTACGATGAACAACATGTTGATTATCCAAAAGCGACATATAAAGTAGAGTTTCAAGAGCTATCTCAAACTGAAGAGTATAAAGATTTGGCGGTATTACAACGTGTATATATGGGAGATACAGTAACAGTTATACATGAAGAAGACGGTTTCGAAATTGAAGCTAAAGTTAATCATTACAAATACGACCCGATCAATGAAGAGTATATCGAATTGACATTAGGCAATTTTAAAGAGTCATTCGTTGATATAACAGGCAGAGTTGATAATGTTGAGAATAACTTCAATGATATTAGAGATAGCGTCAATGGTATTAAAAACAACGTTAAAGGAATGGAAAAATCAATATTAGAACAAGCACGCGAAAATGCTACGAATTTAATCAATAGCGGTTTCGGTGGCCATGTTCGTATATATCCAGAAAGAATTTTGATTATGGATACAGCTGATGAAAGAACCGCTAAAAAAGTGTGGCAATGGAATATCAATGGATTTGGTTATTCCTCCACAGGCATTAATGGACCCTATAATACGGCAATCACAATGGATGGAAGGATTGTCGCTGATTTCATTACAACGGGTGTGCTAAACGGTAACTTAGTACGTGGTGGAGAGATAGTTGGTTCTACAGTACGGACAGACAACGGTACTAACTATGTACACATCCAAAAACAATTCATACGCTTGATGGAATCGAATTTAACGCGAATGTTTATTGGTTATTACAAAAGAGCTGTTGATAGCCAAATACAACCAACAATACTTATGCATGATGATGTGGATACATCACGTTTCCGCGATGGTACTTTAACAATATCTCAATTCCCAGTGAAAGGAGAAAATTACTATACCGGTACCTTTGGTATTGTTAAAGGTTATGATGCGGATCAAACTCCACATTATTGTGCTAAATTAAATGTGGATACAAAAGGGGATGTATCTCTTAATGGAGATAACTATATTTATATTACTGGTAATAACGGAGTTACCCTAAGGTCTGATAAACAATTTAGCGCTTATACTAATACAATTCGTTTAGATTCTGTAAGCCATGTAGATATTCTTACTGGTGGGGCTTTGTTTATGAAAAGTAATCAGAATACAGAGGTCAATTCTGGTGGGCATACAATTATCACTTCTGGAAAAGGTATAAGTCAGTATGCAAAAAATGGATCATATTGGGTTGAAGTAGCCAACGGTGCTACCTTCACAGTATCTAATCCATCGAACGCATTTTGGGTAGACTCTGCTGGTGGAATAACGTTAAAAGGTGGATCTAAATCCGTATGGATGGACAGTCAGTCTTCCATTGTATTCAACTTAAAAGGAAAAAATATGCTTGATATAGTTGCAACGCCCAACGCTGAAACAGACCTTCGATTCCAAACAGTAATGCTACGAAATGGTAACGTTGAGGGATATACAACACTTCAGGTTAAAAATGGGTCAGGAAGTGCATATAACGCTGTTACAGCATCAGCTTTTCAAACGGCATCGAAACGTGAATACAAAACAAATATTCGTGACGTGCAGTTTAGCGCAATAGAAAAAATTATGGCACTTCAAATCCAGCAATACAACTTGAAAACAGATATAGAAGACTTATATGAGAAGCGAATGAATCGTGTTGAAGTGGACCCAATTCTTACAACAAACGATATAGAAACTCACTATGGGTGGATTGCAGATGATGAAAACACTCCTGAGTGTTTTGTTACAAAAACAAGAAATGCAGCTGAAATATATTCTTCAGTAGCAATTCAAATAAAGGCATTTCAAGAAGAAAAACAAGCGAAAGATGCTGAAATTCAAGAGTTAAAAGAAGAAAATAAACAAATGAACAGTAGAATTGAAGTTTTAGAACAACTGTTACTTCAAAATTTAATTGATAAGAAACCGGAGCAGCCATAAGCTGGTCTTTTTTTATTGCCTAAAAAGGGGTGGTCAAAGTGGAAGCGTTACAAGATGTACGAAGTGATGTTCAAGAAATAAAGCAAGATATTAAGGACATTCGCTTAGAGATTAAAAGTTTAGAAATGAGGACAACAGGTAACGAGAAAGACATTATCAATATCAACAAACAGCTAGATAAAATCAGCGCCAATACTACCTGGATTTTGCGACTTATAGTTGGCGGAATTGTTGGTGGCATTCTCACTTTCTTAATGAAAGGAGGTGGTATGTAATGTTTGAAATTACTGTAATAATTGGAATTGTAGTTGGTCTTTCACAAATTGGAAAAACAATTGGATTACAAACAAAGTATGTTCCGTTATTAAATTTAACGCTTGGCATTGTGCTAGGCGTTTTATTTTTGGACGGAGATATCAAAACAAATGTATTTCAAGGAATCATCATTGGACTGTCAGCAAGTGGATTATTTGACCACACAAAAATTATGAAAAAGGATGTTGATGCTAAATGAAAAAGACAATGAAACATATTACCTCGTTACTTATGATTCTAGTACTTGCTGTTTCTTTTGCTACAAGTGCTTTTGCTGATAGAACGCTTATTATTCCTGATTTACCAAAACAACCATACCGTTATGGTGTAGGTGCTTATGAGGGAGTTGTGGCACATTCTACAGCAACTCCAGAAGCTCCAGCTATTAACATTCAAAAATATGAGTCTCGTACATGGAGAAATGCATTTGTTCACTATGCAGTCGATTGGGACGAAACAATCCAAATTGCTGATACAAAATACATTGCTTATGGCGGCGGTCCTGCTGCGAATAAGCGCTTTGTACATGTAGAGTTATGCGAAACAGCGGATTATACAAAATTCAAACGCAGCTATGACAAATACGTTAAGTTACTAGCTAAAATCTTACGTGACCGTGGGTTATCTGTAGAAAAAGGATTATGGACACACAGCGATGTAACTCATTACCTTGGCGGTACGGATCATGAAGATCCAATTGACTACTTAAAGTCTCATGGTGTTTCAGAATCTCAATTTAGAGCAGATGTACAAAGAGCATATAATAATTCTAGTGTAGATGTTTCTGTTCCTGAGAAGCCATCTGAACCAGCGGAAGTACCGACATCCGTAACAGATGGGATTGCTTATATTGAAGGTTATAACGTTAATTTACGTAAAGGACCTGGCACAAGCTATTCTAAGATTCGTCAGTTAAACAAACCAGAGTCTTATATTGTGTGGGCTGAAAAAGAAGGGTGGTTAAATCTTGGTGGAGATCAGTGGATTAAGAACGATCCATCTTATGTGAAGTTTAACAAGAACAGTACAGTAGATTCTTCTATTGTTGGAAAGCGCGTTATTTCAAAAGTTAACAATCTACGTTTCTATGATGCTCCATCTTGGCAGGACAAAGATGTTGCTGGTTTCGTAGATGCAGGTGAGGGATTTACAATTGATGGGAAGTTAAATGTGAACGGTTCACTACAATTTAAGGTGCACAATAGTATAGGGAAAACATATTATATTACGATAAATGAAGTTTATGTATATGTAAGATAACTGTCATACCACAGTATAGTACACTCATAGGAGGTAGTTAAGTGTTTGATAAAAATGAAATGCAAAAAACAAATGGGATATTTCAAACTAATGCATTAACCCCAAATTTAATTGGTCCCACACTCCCGCCAATCCCACCATTTACTTTACCAACCGGCCCCACGGGTCCAACAGGAGGGACAGGCCCAACGGGAGTAACGGGTCCAACAGGAGTAACGGGTCCAACAGGAGTAACGGGTCCAACAGGAGTAACGGGTCCAACAGGGATAACAGGTCCAACAGGGATAACGGGTCCAACGGGTCCAACAGGGATAACGGGTCCAACGGGTCCAACAGGGATAACGGGTCCAACGGGTCCAACAGGGATAACGGGTCCAACGGGTCCAACAGGGATAACGGGTCCAACAGGGATAACAGGTCCAACAGGAGTAACGGGTCCGACAGGGATAACAGGTCCAACGGGAGGGACTGAAGGTTGTCTGTGTGATTGCTGTGTTTTACCTATGCAAAGCGTCTTACAACAACTTATTGGAGAAACTGTGATTCTCGGCACTATTGCAGACACACCAAACACGCCCCCACTTTTCTTTCTATTTACTATCACTTCCGTAAATGATTTTTTAGTTACAGTTACAGATGGCACCACAACCTTCGTGGTTAATATTTCTGATGTAACAGGGGTAGGTTTTTTACCACCAGGACCACCTATCACATTACTTCCACCTGTCGATGTAGGATGTGAGTGTGAATGTCGTGAACGACCAATTAGACAATTATTGGATGTGTTTATTGGATCTACAGTAAGTCTTTTGGCAATTAATGGTTCTATTGCAGCAGATTTTAACGTGGAACAAACAGGACTTGGTATAGTGCTAGGTACATTACCTATAAATCCAACTACAACCGTTAGGTTTGCTATTTCAACTTGTAAAATTACAGCTGTAAATATAACTCCTGCTACGATATAATAGATTTCTTTCAGAAGTATCTATTTAATTTCATTGATAATGATTATGTCATACAAACATACTTTGAAAAATGAATAATAAATGCACTACCAAAATATGATATTCTTTTAGGAATAATTTGTGAAGTTCACAAGAAAATGGAATTATATATGATGTTATTTCTCACAAAAGAATAGTTTGATGTATAACAAAGTCGCCCTTAATTGGACGGCTTTGTTATGTAATACGAAGAAAAGACCGCCTATTACGGGCGGTCGATTTTTACTAATGATTTTTTAATGCTTGTTTTAACGTTTCAACTGTTTGTTCAAGCCATTCTATAGGATTAAGTTTTAAAGAAGGAAAATAAATTTCAGTATAATATTCAATGAACGCTTCTTTTTCTTGCGTGGATAAATCACTTTTTAAAAATTCAGTTATGTACTTTACAGTATTTTCTATACACACTTTGTGAGCTTCTTCTATAAATTCATTTAAGGCTTTTTCTACTGTTCCCATATCTTGATGAAATGTTCCGTCTAAAAAATCACTTACTTCTTCATACATATAATCTTTATCATTCATAAGTATCCTCCTAAATTTCTATCTTACGGGATATCCTGTTCGAATATAACTTCCTTGTCCGTCTTTTTTTAAGATAATTTTAGCATTAGTTACCTCTAAAATATTTTCAGATCCTCTTACAATAGATCGACCAATAACTTCATCACCTCTATACCTAAACGCTAGAGTTGGCGGGCTGTAGGGATCATCTAACCACCTTTCTATTTTACGTATATTTCGAGGATTGGTTAACACTTCATCAGCAATTTTTTGGGCTGTTTCTAAATTATTAAAAGATGAAGACCCTGTGATATCGGGATCGTCTTTTAAGCGTTGAGCCAATGCTTCATTAGATATTTCAACATGCTTTTCCATTAAATGTCCACCTTTGTCTTCGTGTTGCTTTAAATCACCATCAAATACACGTGGACTATATTGGGTTGATCTATCTATGTTTTCAGCAGATAAAATAGTATCTTCAGCTTTTCTAAAATCAGGTGTATCAAATGCAGAGCGTATATTATTTCCGCCAGCGAAAGCAAACTCATTGTGATTACGATTGAATAAGGATGCAGCGTCTTGCAAGCTTTGATTAGCAGTTCGTGAAATCTCAGCTAATTTTGTGCCAGGGTTCAACATTGCAATTTTATCCACGCCTTTTGTTCCTACGAATAGTTGTCCAACAGCCAATATAGTATGACCAGCCGCGCTTCCATACCATGCTGCACCACTATACGAGTCACCATTGGTAACGTCACGATTCCAAGAATCAGAAATTGTTTGTTTTATAGCATTGAACGTCTCGACTGGGTGAGAAACGGCTTCAATCGTGTTATTAAATGTGTCAATTGGATGGATAACTGCATCTGCAAGTCCTAATAATTCATCACCTATAGCGTCGCCCACGCCCTTTTTTAAGTGATAGGGGACACCTAATCCAGATTTTTCAAAAGCAGATTCGATTTCATCATCTATAGTCTCTTTTATTTTATTCACATCTTTATAAGCTACATCGATACCATGTTTAAATTTATCATATAAAGACTCATCGGAATTTTTTACTTTACTAAGATCCTCATAAGTTTCCTTGAGACCATGCCAAACCTTGTCACGTAAAGATCCATCATTTTTCTCACTATCTAACTTACCACACATTGCTCCTTCTTCAAGATTTCCGTCATATGAAGCATCTGCGGTACGGAATTTTTCGGCACTCCGTTTCAAGTCTTCTTCTACTTGTACAATTGAATTAATGGCTGTAAAAGCTTTTGGTCTTGCATCATTGAACATTTGAATGAACTGTTGATTAGAGGCGCCAATCCATTGAAAACACAAATGATCTATTTCATTACATAAATTATTATGTATAGATTCTAATGCGATCCTGGTATTACTTGCACGATTTGCAACATCTTCTAGCATTTCAGGTGTCACTTTGATTTGAACCATTTTTTTCCTCCCTCTCCCAATTAAAATTATAAGATAAATAGAAGAAAAGTAAATATATAAAATTTAGATTATATTAAGGGGGATTTATTTATAGAAGAAATATAAAAAAGTGCTAACAAGTTTGCAAACGAACTTGCTAACACCTATAAGAAATAGACATAAATTATCGCCGATATGTCGTCTTTGAAAATAGCTTTAATCAGTTACATCATACTTATACGAAATGCTCATAAAGACAGTCTTAATATCAAGAATATAATCATCCAGATATCCCTTTACTTTTAAGACGAAAACGGGGCATGATATTGATTTCTACCTCAGAGTTTGCGTCAAATAATAAAAAAATACGGTTTGTAAAACTAAAAATACAACAAGCTACAACGGGCATGAAATGGATTAAGATATTTAGAAATTTAAAAGATGATTTTCAAATAGGGGGAGAGGTGGATTTAGACCATATTCTCCAATATCCGAAAGATTATATTGTAGGAGAAAATAAAAGGGTGTTATTTCCATACAATGAGAGAATTTATAAAGTTCAAGGTACTAAAATAGAACCGGGTATAACAGTAAAGGAAAGAGAGTATTTATTTAAAGAATTTCAGCGTAAATTCTCTTATTTCACAATACTTCCAGAATGTAAAAAGGTAGCTACAAATAACAAAAATGAATTATTTCCTTTATTTGCACCAAAAGGATTAGAGACATTAATATTAGAAGTTTGGTCTGAAAATATAGCGCTGGAAATAGAACAAGCATTACTTGATAGCGAAATTGTTTTGACTAAAGTTGGTGAAAATTCTTATGTATTGAATACAGATTTTCCAGTGTTATTAAAGATTGTGAGATACAATATTGAAAAGGTGTTACAAAATCCATATAAAATGCAATATTGCCAAAAATATAAAACAAATCTTGTAGATGATGTTAAGAAAGCTGTCTATGCTACCGCGGGTAAGCGCAGTGATGCGACATTAGCATTAATCGCGATGAAGAATTGTGATGGACGCGAAAAAATTGATCCAAAACAAATCATTAGAGAGGGATTTGCACGAACAAACCGTATTTCAACATTTATTAATTTATTTATAGGACAAAATGTATCTCGTAAAACAATTGTAAATAGTATTTTTAGTCTATTAGAACAAAAAGGATTTTTGAGGCGTAGTTGGAATAAGATAAATTTACCTTGTACATATGTTAGTTTATCAATTGAACGAATATCGAAATTCGATTTCTTACCTATTTTTTCAAAAATAAAAGGAAAAGAAATTTTATATAAATTATATGGGAGTACAGAGTGGCAAACGATTGATTACGTATTATTAAATATAAATAAACATAATGCATTTTTACCACAACCATCAAAGAGAAATGATATGGGGGCTCTTTTTAAACAATATGTTTTCGAAACATTAATGGAAATTGTACAATATGCAAAAGAACAAAATGAACAAGTTTACTTCATTGTAGATGCAAATTTAAGAAAATATTGGATAAAAGAGTTACAAAATAAAGAAATTAATATAGATATTTTACCTGATATTGTTCCAGAGGTGTTAAAGGTTCCAAATTTAAATATTATTAGAATAAATACAGGTTTTGATGTACCAAGTTACGGTGTAATAGAATCTGATGATGCTCTAGATAGCATTGGCTTATATGCAGATCAAAAAGGGATGTATTATAGCACTGGTGAATATTCACTTAATTGTAGTGGGATTTTTCAGCGATATATAATTGAAATTTTACCATTGGGTGTAAAACCTGTAGAAAGGGATTATATCGCTAAAATGATACATTACATGTGCTGTAATTCTAGTATGCTTTCGAAAAAGAATGTACACATGACATATTCCGTACATATGGAAAAAGTAATGAAGACTTATATTACTGACATAGATGCAAGAGAGTTTAAAGAATTTGATGATGAATTGGATGTAGATGTAGTAAAGGTAGAAAAGAAAGATTCAATTACTCTACTTTAAATACTAGTAAACAAATCCTGCTCGTTATATCGATCAGGATTTGTCATTTTTTTATGTAAATAAGGATATCCTTTGTCAAGTATCTTTTCGTTTACATATTTACTTTATGTGCAGACAGGATTAATATGTTTTTTAGAAATACAAAAACTATATCATATGGAAAAAGATTTTTATTAATTGAAAAAATTTGAAAGGAATGGGGAATTGTGAAGAAATTAGATGTGCTCTTAATGCTATTGAGCGGCCTCTTTCCAATTGCAGGACTTACAAAGCAAATCCCTCTAGAACAATCTATATATATTGGAGGGCTTTTATTTTTTACTAGTTTCGGTAGTTATTTTGCTAAAAAGATGTATTCACGTATATGTAGCTGGATAGCGTATGCGCCATTTATAACATTACTGTTAGTTATTTGGCATCAGGATATTTCAACAAGTTCAATCATAGCAAATGCGAAAATTGCTGCATGTGTCGCGTTAATTCCATGTTTATTCCGTTTTCGTACATATGGACTTACTTTGGGCTTATTCTCATTATGGGCCGCTTTACTATGGGATATAAAAGAAGTACAGTCGTTAGTCATACTTGAACGCATAACGAGTTTAATGACAAGCCATTATGTATATATATTACTATTAATTGGAGGACTTGTATTAGGAGGATTACTTGCGATGTTCATTCACCGCAAAGAGAAAGATAATAAAGAAAATAAAAATCTACTTGGACCAAAAAAGAAACGCAAAAGATTATCAATTAAGATTCGACTTCCAAGGTTGCCGAAATTAAAGATGAAACTATTTAAGTTTGGTGGGAAAGAATCTAAAAGTAAAATGCCAGAAAAGATCCATGAGTATAAGTACGAAGAACCAGTTGCAACATATGAAATGACAGAGCAAATAGATCCATACAAAGAAAATGCAGTTCAAGGTCAAACAAGGATGGAACGCCGAAGAAATAGGTATAATGCATAATGAAGTTTAATAACCCCGTAATGACTTATCTTAATATTGATAAATCAGTACGGTTTTTTTATGTAATTAAATGGAGGTTGTTAATGTGGGGGGAAACAGCATATTTTATAGGTGGGAACCAAAATGAAATAAGGGGAGGATAAAATGCTTATTATTACATATATATCTGCTTGTATATTATTCTTAGTTAGCTTTTTACATGTATATTGGGCTTTCGGAGGTAATTGGGGGACAAATAGTGTTATTCCAACTAAATCAGGGGAAAAGGCGTTTACACCTCGCGCCGGAATGACATTGTTCATTGCATTATTATTAAGTATGGCAGCAATAATTTTGTTGCAACAAGCAAAAATTGTTCATTTTGCAGTTCCTAATGTTATTATTCAAGTCGGTTCCTGGATTTGTATGATCGTCTTTTCTATTAGAGTAATTGGTGAGTTTAATTATTTTGGTATCTTTAAACGACAAAAAGATACGCACTTTGCTAGAATGGATACCGGTTTATATATTCCACTTTGTGTATTGTTATCTTTATCTTTCTTATTAACAATAATTTTGTGAGTAAATAATAGTAGTTTCTTTTCTCAAAATATATGTAAACGTTAGAAATCTAAGAGTAAATAAAAAGGGTGTAAGCGCCTTCTTGTCGAAATGTAAATTATTATGAAAGGCGGTGACACTATGAAGTATGTAAAAGTTAGTATGAATGGTGGAAGTGAACACAAATTCTCAATGACTTTAGATCGGTTTGAAGAACTTATTACTACAGAGAATGGGATATTAGAAAATAAATTAGTATGTATTGAAAATGTAATGATTAATCCTACTAATATATCTTCTGTAGTTGAAAAAATTGGTGTACCGGCTAAGTTTATGGAAGCTTAAAATCGTTAGATAAAAAACATCCATTGAGGATGTTTTTTAATTTATAATTATGAAATTGTGCAGTGAATTTTTGAGTAGATTTTTTAGCAATGACTATGCATATATTAAGTACCTGAACATGGTGCTTAATACATGCACGAAATAATAAGTACAAGCATATATTATGTAGTAGGACAAGATCTTCGTGTCCTACTTAATACTCAGAAAAAACCTCTAATCACATAAGAGCATCCAATTGCAGGGTGCTCTTATTTTTTATGAAAATCTACTACGAGCCTTATTTTATAGTAGGATGCAATAATAAAGGGCTATTTTGAAATAGTGTTTTTTAGCCTTTAATTTTAAATTTATCTTTAACGTTAATAAATATTAAAAATAATATGATAGCAGAAATTAAGTTAGATAAGTAGAAATCTTGATGAAACAGTAGTTCGAAGATGACATCGAAAGTAACGAATAAGGCGATAGCAGGTAGTATGCAAATAAATATAAATCTCCAATTTTTTAAGTAATGTTTATAATTTGTAAGTACTTTATCCATAAATATAGCTCCTATATTTTTGTTTTTATATAATTATACATTTAGATACAAGGATTTTCAAAGTAAAAATATTTAGCAATTCAAAAATATAAGAAGAGCTTTTGTTAAAAATCCAGATTGCTGTAGTAATCTGGATTTGACTTTAAAGAACTATACTAAAATGATACACTATAATCTACGTTATTTTTGAAATGAATAGAGGGATTTGTGTGATAGATAAAATTAAAAATGCTGTAGAGGATATGTACGAAGATGAGGCTAAAGGTTTACTTCAAAATATTCTCATACAGTTAAACTTATTAGAAGAAAACTATAGTGAAGATACAATTAAAAATTTGATGGATATTCCGAAACAATTAACAAGTAATCCTACTTATAAAAGGAATGTAAAAGAAAGTACGCACGTACATATTGCTTTTGATGATTCAACGGCTGGTTGCTTGAAATATATGTTAAGTCAAGAAGAATTATTTGAAGAGAGTGTTGTTGCTTTTTCGGAATTCTTTTCAATTGGACCGATATATAAGTTGCATACGAATAAGGGGCAACTAGCAAGACAGAAGTGGTTAATAAATAACTTAACTGCATATGATAGTTATTTTGAAGAAGAATATTTATTAAGATTTATAGCAACTATAGAAGAACTACATACTATTCCTGTTGAAACGCCTATTACAATTTGGAGGGCTGATAATGCACATGAACATGTAGGTCTAAGTTTTGTAATAGCACAATTAAAGGATAAGAAAAACATTCGAATAATTAATACGTCTGAAGCAAGCAGAGAAATATTAAAACAAGAGTATGATATTCGTGGAACGGGAGAATTACCACCTGAAAGTTTAGCTCTATTCCAAAAAAGTTTTATAAAGTTACCTTATTTAACTGAAGAGAAGCGCATGAAGTTTGAACATGAGTGGAATAGATTATCGGAAAGCATAGAATGTTTAAGAGTGTGGAAAGAAAATGAAGTGCATTCTGTACAGGAAGATTATTTTGATCAATTTATAATTGAATGCGCGAAAAGTGTGGGTGCTGATCGAGAGTTCCTCAAAGCTCCTAGAGTAATTGGTGAAGCACTTGGTCTTGTTGAACAATTGGTTGGAGATACTTTCTTAGAATATCGCTTGAAACAATTAATTATACAAGAAGTATTTGAATTTGAAGGTTCGTTAGATGAAATGCGTTTTTATAGTGTGAAGTTAAGGAGATGATAAAAATATTCTATTTTTGAAAAACTCGTATTTTTAATAATACGAGTTTTTTAAGTTGAATTTGGGCTATACATAAGCTTCCCAGAGAGGGCATATCACATATGAATGATAAAGGTAATGAATGAAAAGAAGGTGATTTGTTAATATGTATAACCAACAAAATTATCCATATGATCAAGCGATGTATTATAATCCACAAAACTACGGGTATGAACCTACAAATGAAGTGAGAGATATGGAACAAGAAGATTACAGACCAGATGATGCGGAAGATGCTCCAACGTCACCACCACCGTCACAAGCGCCATCGTTACCGTCTACATTTGCTTCTCCAGCACAACCAGGCAATATGAAATCATGGATGTGTAACTGTTTAGGAAGATGGGGCTATTTACGTTTACATCGTCCTGGACCTTTTGGAAGGGATTTATGGTTCTTTCCGACTGAAGTGAGAAGAAACGGAGTATCAGGTTACACTTGGCAAGGTGGTCGTCGTCGTAAAGTAAGTTATCGCTATCAACAAATTAGTAATTTTATGTGCTTCGCATAAAGAGAAGTGGGAGAGTAAAACGATTGTACTCTCTCACTTTTTTATTTTTCAATATACGAAGTAAGATTTTGATTAAAAATTTACAATTTTCACGTTTTTATTAGAGTATAATGCATATGTTGGTTGGTTTTCAAAAACAAATGAGAGTGAGGGAATACAATGTCAATGAAAAACAAAGTTGGGTTAAGCATAGAGGATGGCATTAATTTAGCTTCAGCTCAGTTTAAAGAAGATGCGTATGAAATTTATAAAGAATCGCGAAAAAAACAACCTATATTATTTGTAAACCAAGTTGAAATCGGTAAAGAATGGCTCATTACTAGATATGAAGATGCTCTGCCACTTTTAAAAGATAATCGTTTAAAAAAAGATTGGACAAATGTGTTTTCTCAAGATATAAAGAACATGTATCTTTCCGTTGATAATAGTGACCACTTAACAACACATATGCTAAATTCAGATCCACCTAACCACAGTCGTTTACGATCTTTAGTTCAAAAAGCTTTTACACCGAAGATGATTGCACAATTAGACGGAAGAATTCAGAGAATAGCAGATGATTTGATAAGTGATATAGAGCGAAAAGGTACATTAAATCTTGTGGATGATTATTCATTTCCATTACCAATTATTGTAATAAGTGAGATGCTCGGTATTCCAAAAGAAGATCAAGCGAAATTTAGGATTTGGTCTCATGCTGTTATTGCATCACCAGAAACACCTGAAGAAATAAAAGAGACCGAAAAACAACTATCTGAATTTATTACATATCTTCAATATTTAGTTGATATTAAAAGAAAAGAGCCAAAAGAAGACTTGGTGAGTGCTTTAATACTTGCAGAGAGTGAAGGGCATAAACTTAGCGCTCGGGAACTATATTCAATGATAATGCTATTAATTGTCGCAGGACATGAGACGACAGTGAATTTAATTACAAATACGGTATTAGCACTTCTTGAAAATCCAAATCAATTACAGTTATTAAAAGATAATCCAAAACTAATTGATTCGGCTATTGAGGAAGGATTGCGTTATTATTCTCCAGTTGAGGTTACAACTGCAAGATGGGCAGCGGAACCTTTTCAAATTCACCATCAAACAATACAGAAAGGAGATATGGTTATTATTGCATTGGCTTCAGCGAACCGTGATGAAACAGTATTTGAAAATCCAGAAATATTTGATATTACACGGGAGAACAACCGTCACATTGCCTTTGGTCATGGTAGTCATTTCTGCTTAGGAGCTCCACTTGCGAGGTTAGAAGCAAAGATTGCTATTACTACTTTGTTTAATCGAATGCCTGAACTAAAAATAAAAGGGAATCGTGAAGAAATTAAATGGCAAGGTAATTATTTAATGCGTTCTTTAGAGGAATTGCCTTTAACTTTCTAGAATAGTTAAAAGTAGACATGCATACATCGAAAATGATTTACATAGAGTATGTATGTGTTATTTAAATTCGAAACGGAAGGGTGAAGACATCCCAATGATCAACTAATTCTATTTGTAAGAGATCTTCGTTAAAAAACGAAATATTCTTCTGAATAGGGTTAGTCTGTACATTTATAGAAAAGGGATGTATTTCGCTCTGCGAATATATAGTCTTTTTATATGATTTGTGCTGCCTCTTGTTCAGAACATGAAATAGGAGGCTTTTTTATGTCGACAAATGTAGTAACGAAACAAAACAATGGGGTATCACAAGTATTAAAAAATCGGTTTGTACAAGGGATTTTAGCATCAGCATTATTTTTACAAATAGGAATATGGGTTCGAAACTTTGCGGTATTACTATATGTAATGGAAATGACAAAAGGTGATGCTTTTGCAATTTCCATGATTTCAGTTGCTGAATTCGCTCCAATTTTTATTTTTTCATTTATTGGCGGTACCTTTGCTGATAGGTGGAAGCCAAAGAAGACAATGATATGGTGTGAAACGTTAAGTTCCATTTCAGTATTCGCTGTCTTAATTACGCTTATGTTTGGAACGTGGAAAATTGTGTTTTTTGTGACACTCATCTCTGCAATCCTTTCACAGTTTTCACAACCATCTGGAATGAAGTTGTTTAAACAACATTTATCAACGGAACAAATTCAATTAGCGATGTCTATATATCAAACGATATTTGCAATATTTATGGTATTAGGACCAATTCTAGGGACATTTATCTTTCATAGTTTTGGAATTTATATTTCAATCATCATAACAGGTATCTCGTTTTTACTTGCGGCAGTTGTATTGTTATTTCTTCCGAAAGATCTTGAAAACGACGTAGAAAAGAAAGATATCACTCTGCTGCAGGAGATGAAGGATGGTATTAAGTATGTCAAAAAGAAAAAAGCATTAACTTTGCTAGGGCTTTGCTTTATGGCTGCAGGACTAGGTATAGGATTAATTCAACCATTAGGTATATTTATTGTGACTGAGCAGCTAGGATTATCAAAAGAGGGTTTACAGTGGCTACTAACAGTAAATGGTGCGGGAATGATTGTTGGCGGAGCATTAGCAATGGTATTTGCGAAAAACGTTGCTCCGCAAAAGATGTTAATTATCGGTATGCTTGGTCAAGCAATTGGTATTGGCATTATAGGATATTCTACAAATTTATGGGTGACACTTACAGCTCAGCTTTTTAGTGGCTTAGCTCTTCCTTGTATCCAAATTGGTATTAATACGCTTATTATTCAAAATAGCGATACCGATTTTATAGGTCGTGTAAATGGTATTTTAAGTCCGCTATTTACCGGTTCAATGGTAGTAACGATGAGTATAGCTGGCTCATTAAAAGAGATGTTTTCATTAAGTATGATGTATGAAGGGACGGCTTTACTTTTTATAATTGGATTATTGTTTATTTTACCTATATACAATTTAAAGCCAGTAATAGCGGTAGAAAGTCAAATAAGTGGTAAAGGAAGTGCCGTACAAAATGAATCCTAATCCAAATGTTAAATACCCTATTGAAGGAAATCAAAACGTTCAATTTATAAAAAATATAATAACAAAACCTAATATACTTGTTGGTGACTATTCTTATTATGATGCGAAAGATGGAGAAACATTTGAAGATCGAGTATTACATCATTATGAATTTCTTGGAGATCGCCTTAATATTGGAAAGTTTTGTTGTATTGCATCTGGAGTTAACTTTATTATGAACGGAGCCAATCATCGGATGGATGGATTTTCGGCATATCCATTTAATATATTTGGAAATGGGTGGGAAAAGTATACACCTAGTTTGTCTGATTTACCTTATAAAGGTGATACAGTTATAGGAAATGACGTTTGGATTGGTATGGATACAACAATTATGCCCGGAATAAAAATAGGGGATGGTGCAATCATTGCAGCTAAATCTGTTGTGACTAGAGACGTCGCACCATATACAATTGTTGGTGGAAACCCTGCAAATAAAATAAAAGAGAGATTTTCAAATGAAATAATAGAAGAATTATTGCAAATTCAATGGTGGCATTTTGATATTGAAAAAATAACTGGAAATATTGATGCTATTGTACGCGGAGATATTGAACCATTAAGAAAGCTAAAAAGGGAATGAAAAATGGATGACAAATAGTATCATACCTCCGAATTTTGTTAATGATAATAGAACAAGGAGGTGTGATACTATGGCACAAGACGTTTTATGTGAAGTAAATAACTGTAAATTTTGGGCGAACGGTAATAAATGTAGTGCAGAGGCAATTTACGTAGTAAGTCATAAAGGTAAACATGCATCTACAACGGAAGAAACAGATTGCAAAACTTTCGATCCAGAAGTGTAAATGTTTGAAGGGTAGCCAAATCGTGGTTGCCCTTTTATTAATTATAGTATTGATAATAAATATCATTTTCATTCATTGTTTTTAACTTTTCTTGTTATTTTTTCATATTTTTTTCATAAGTGATGTAATCCAACTCAATTCATGTTCAATTCGTGATTTACTAAATTCAATGACTTCAGTAATAAAAGATGAGGTAACATCTAGAGACTGAATAGCAGTAAGCTGATTATGTAGTACGTTTTGACGTACAGTCAAAATCTCTTTTCTATCCTCATAGTCAAGTTTTTCAAATAGCGCAATACGAACAAGAAATTCTGTATTGTTTGTCGCAAGTTTTTCGGGAAACTCTCGTAACATTTCAGAAAAAATTTCTTCTCCTGTTTCTGTTATATCGTACATATTTCGGTTTGGTTTTCCGACTTGTTTATGTATTTTTTTCGTTATAGCACCCATATTTTCAAAGCGCCGAAGGGCTGGATAAAGCATGTTGTGATTTAATTCGAAATTTTCACCTAAACGATTTTGAACATTTTTTTTAATTTCATATCCATGTTTTGGTCCTGTCGTTAATTCTGCTAGTAGTAAAATGTCAACGTACATAAAAATCCCCCTTATATATTTCTCAAGTTCTCTAATGAAAAATCCCCTTTGGTATATGTTAAAATAACATATGATAGTTTATACAACTTTGGACTGCCGACCTATCACTTTTATTGTAAAAGAAAAGGGAGGAAAGAACTATGGCTTCACCTGAAAATGTTATTTTAGTTCATGAAATTTCAAAGCTGAAAACAAAAGAAGAATTATGGAATCCATATGAATGGTATCGTTTGATGAGGGATAATCACCCAGTTCATTATGATGAAGAGCAGGATGTATGGAATGTTTTTTTGTATGATGATGTAAATCGTGTTTTATCAGATTATCGCTTATTTTCAAGTAGAAGGGAGCGCAGACAATTCTCAATCCCTCCTTTAGAAACTAGAATAAATATAAACTCTACAGATCCACCAGAACATCGCAGTGTACGTTCCATTGTTTCTAAGGCATTTACTCCAAGAAGTTTAGAACAGTGGAAACCTCGAATACAGGCTATCGCAGATGAACTTGTACAACATATCGAAAAATGTAGTGAAGTTAATATCGTTGAACAGTTTGCTGCACCTTTACCTGTTACCGTTATTTCCGATTTATTAGGAGTCCCAACAACAGATCGTAAAAAAATTAAAGAATGGTCTGATATTTTATTTATGCCGTATAGTAAAGAAAAGTTTAATGATCTGGATGCCGAGAAAGGGATAGCATTACATGAATTCAAAGCATACCTTCTACCGATTGTTCAGGAAAAGAGATATCATTTAACCGATGATATCATTTCTGATTTAATTCGAGCTGAATATGAAGGCGAAAGATTAACCGATGAAGAAATTGTAACCTTTTCATTAGGTTTACTAGCGGCTGGGAATGAAACCACTACAAATTTAATTATTAATAGCTTTTATTGCTTTTTAGTAGATTCACCTGGAATTTATGAGGAGTTAAGAAAAGAACCTAATTTAATTTTAAAAGCGATTGAGGAAGTATTACGCTATCGCTTTCCTGTTACATTGGCCCGGAGGATTACAGAGGATACAAATATATTTGGTCCTTTCATGAAAAAGAATCAGATGATTGTTGCGTGGGTTAGTGCAGCGAATTTAGATGAGAAAAAATTTTCACAAGCCTCTCAATTTAATGTACATCGAACAGGAAATGAAAAGCATTTAACCTTTGGGAAAGGTCCTCACTTTTGCTTAGGAGCACCACTTGCACGTTTAGAAGCTGAGATTGCATTAACTACCTTTATAAATGCTTTTGAAAAAATAGAGCTATCTCCATCTTTCTGTTTAGAAAAATGTATATTGGAAAATGAACAAACATTAAAATACTTACCTATTCGATTGAAAGCCAAATAAAAATCTTAACAAGGTGCATACATTTGCATCTTGTTTTTTTGTTTCTCAATTGTGAGTTTTCGGCAATTACCTTAATATGGAATTGTATAAAACGTAGAGGAGGATTCTTATGTTGACTTGTAATGGAAGTAAATCATTTCAAAAGTTTATTAAAGGTGTTACAAATCTTATGGAAAACGGTTTATTTGAAGAAGAAATAGTGTGTGGCATTGAAAAATTACTAGAAGAACTTTTAGAAAAGAAAACATGGCTTCCGTTAGAAAAACAGAAGGCCAATTTGACCCAATATGCAAGACATTTATTGTATGAAGATCCGCTCAAACGTTTTGAAGTACTAGCTCTCGTATGGAAAGATGGACAATCTACACCTTTACATGATCATGACGGCACATGGGGAGTAGAAGGCGTTTTTTCAGGAAGGATAATGGTACAGAACTTTATACAAACGAAACAACTTGGAAATTCACTTGTTTATTTAACACATACAGGAAATCTTTATTTGGGAGAAGGAGAAACTGATAAAGTAATTCCACCAGCAGATTGTCATATTCTTGAAATTAGCGAAAATGAAAGCGTTATTACGATTCATGTCTATGGAAAACGATTAGAAAAGTTTAAAGTATATATCCCAACTGAAGAAAAAAACGTGTACATGTGTGAGACAAAATACATTAGTTATAATTCATAGTTTAAAATCCAAAGCTTTTTTAAAAAGAAAAGCTTTGGATTTTATTTTTAATTATTTCTTGACCTGAAACGCTTTTCATAAATTATAAATAAGAAGTACCTCACGAGGATTGTATGGAAACGATACCTAATAATTAATTAGAACTCGTGTATTTATAGAAAGTGGTGAAGAAATAATGAAATTAATCGCAATTGATTTAGATGGAACTCTTCTTTCGGGGAATAAAATGATAAGTAAAGAAAATGCAGAAGCAATTCGAACATGTCAAGAAGCTGGCCATGTTGTAGCAATTTGTACAGGACGTTCTATTGTTGACATTGAGCGATTATTGTTAGAAGTTAATTTAGAGTGTCCAATCATTGCGGAAAATGGGGCTCTTATATATAAAGATAAAAAAATGATGAAGAGATATCCAATTCAAAATATGCAGGCACTTGAAATTGTAGAATATCTTGAAGAGAATGGTTTATATTATCAGCTTTATACTGATAAAGGTGTGTATGTACCGGATTATGGAGTAGAGAGTGTACGTAATGAAATTGAGTATGTGAAGAATTCAAAAGAAAATTTCGACTTGAAAGAGTTAGAAACAATCGCAGCATTATATCTTGAGCATACAGCGTTTCATAGTGCGGAAAGTTGTAAACCAATTGTAGAAACAGATATACATGTGCATAAACTATTACCATTTTCTTATGATATTGAGAAATTAAAAAAACTAAAAGAAACATTTCTTCATAATACAGATTTAGCAATTACATCTTCATATTGGCACAATTTAGAGATTAATCATCGAGATGCTCAAAAAGGGAATGGATTATATACTTTAGCAGAACATCTTAATATTCCGGTTGAAAACACTGTAGCGATAGGTGATGGATTAAACGATGTTTCTATGATGGAAAAAGCGAATATATCAATTGCAATGGGAAATGCAGTTGAAGAAATAAAAGCAATGTGTAAATACGAAACGTTATCAAATGAAGAACATGGTGTGGCACATGCTTTATATAAATATGTAATGTAATTAAAAAAAGAAAAAAGAATCCAAATGGATTCTTTTTTCTTTTTTATTAGGGGTAAGGTATTCTATGAGATTCATAGAAGCCTTATTACATTTCATTATATAGAATATATTGGAATAAATGTGTATATTTTTCATAAAAATTGTGAATATTTTATGAACTTTATACTTATTGCATGTTTATACCGCTATTAGTGACGCGTATGACTCTCAAGTGAAAATTCAGTGAATGTAAGGAGGAATTCAAGTTAGCTAGACAATAAATGAGGAATGGACGAAATATATTCTTTTCTTGTTTTAATTGAAAAATAAAATTTGTTCGAATAATTATTCTACAGCTATATACCTACACTAGCTTTCTTCGTATAATGGAGAAGTATGAATTTTAGATTTGTATTAATTTTACATATTGAGGTGAACAAAGAATGAATTCGCGGCTAATGGAACTTATTGATGTGAGTACAATAGAAACCATGGCAGAACAATTTTATAAATTAACTAACATATCACATCAACTTCTTGATGCTGAAAAAGAGTGTGTTTTTTCATTCGGAATGAATGAAATAAAAAAGAGTAAACTTCCAAAGATTGAAATCCCCATTTTCTTATACAATCAACATTTAGGATCTTTTGTTGTATGGTCCAAAAAAAGTGAAATTTTCAGTTGTCAAAAATACTTTGAAATGCTCTCAAGTTTAATTTTAGATGGTGCAATAAAAGTATTTCAAAGTAAAAATACAACGTTGCTTTCTCGGAAAGAGGAGGAACTACATACGATTTTACAAAACATGCCTGTTATGGTCGATGCGCTTGATTATAATGGAGATTTTGTTTTGTGGAACCGAGAATGCGAAATCGTAACAGGTTATACCGCTGAAGAAATAATTGGAAATCCAAATGCACTGCAATTATTGTATCCTGATCATAATTATCGCCATCAAATACAAAAGAAATTTTTAACTTGTGGAAAAAATTTCAGAGATTGGGAAATGCACTTAACATGTAAAAATGGTGAAATCAAAACAATAATGTGGTCGAATATCTCAGAACAGTTTCCTGTAACAGGATATAGTTATTGGGCTGTTGGTGTAGATATTACGCATTTAAAAGCGATAGAAGAGCAGTTAAAACAACAAACATCTGAACTGGAATTAATTTTTAAAGCTTTACCAGATTTATGTTTCTTAACAGAAGATGATGGCACGATTATTGATTACAAGGCAGGATCTCCTACGAAGTTTTACGTACCCGCAGAAGCTTTTATGGGAAAAAAGTTTTACGAAGTATTACCATCTTCAGTAGCACAGCAGTTTCAGGAAGCCATTAATCAAGTGAAGGAAAAAGGAACGAATGTAATTGTAGAATATCCACTCACACTTAATGGAAGTATTGATTTCTTTGAAGCTAGGTGCTTACCATTATTACGTGATAAAATTATGATTATTGTACGCGACATTACAGAGCGAAAAAAGACAGAAGAATTGTTAAACAAATCAGATACGCTTGCAGCAATTGGTCAATTAGCAGCTGGCGTAGCTCATGAAGTAAGAAATCCTTTAACTGTAATTAAAGGTTTTATACAGTTATTCCAAATTAATAAAGAAGATCAAGAAAGATATTTTGATCTTATGCTTTCTGAAATTGAAAGGATAGAAGCGATCCTGCAAGAATTTCTGTCAATTGCTAAAACAGATGAAATAAATACAGAAAAGAAAAATATTTATCAAATTTTTAAAAATGTCGTATCGTTAATGAATACAAAAGCAATTATGACAAATATTCAAGTTGAACTATTTACGGATGACAAAGATATAATTATTGAATGCTCAGAAAATCAATTGAAACAAGTATTTATTAATATTTTGCAAAATTCAATCGAAGCTATGCCAAATGGTGGGGAAATTTCAATTCACATAAAAGAAATAAATGATGATGGTGTCATCATTCATGTAATAGATGAAGGAATAGGAATACCTGAAGAAAGAATTAAGAGATTAGGTGAACCTTTTTATAGTACGAAAGAAAAAGGGACTGGTATTGGATTAATGTTAAGTTATAAAATTATTGAAAGTCATCAAGGGACAATTAGTATCATGAGTGAGGTTGGTGTCGGGACAACAGTAACTATTTACTTACCGAAAGTACTAAGTAAACAATCTCTTTCTAATTGTGACGACAAATGTATACCAATACGCACTAGTAGTAATTCTTAAATCAATTAATACCCAATAACAAAGCGATTAGTGAAAACTAAGCTTTTTGTTATTGGGTATTTTTTATATTTAATTTAGTAAACTTTACCTTTTCTTTACCTTTGTTTTAATTTCTATTAAGTTTTAAACATTATATTAATATTTGTACAAAGCAATGTATAGAAATTGTACATTACTTTTAATATAGAAATGTGATTATTATTTGAAATATTGTAAGGAGGAGATTATGACAAGGTGAAAAAGCAAGAGAAGAAAAGTGGTAGAGTAGTACCTCTCCGGTTAAATATTTTATTCCTTTGTGTATTTTTATTATTTTCTGGCATTATTATTCAGTTAGGGAAAGTGCAAATTTTTGATGGAGAAACATATAAAAATGAAGTAGAGAAGAGAGAAAATGCAACCGTGGGCCTTTCTGTACCACGTGGGAAAATATTTGATCGTGAAGGAAATCCAGTAGTTGATAATAAGTCTTTACGTACGATTACATATACAAAGGTGAAAGGTGTAAAACAAGAAGAAATATTAAAATCAGCAAGACAACTTGCAGATATTATTGAAATGCCACAAGAAGATATAGATAAGTTAACTGAGACTGATAAGAAAGACTTTTGGATGCAATTAAATCCAGAACTTGCTCAAGACTTAGTATCAAAAAAAGAAATAGATAAGTTCCGAGATAAGGATATTACCGGAAAAGAGCTAGACAAAAAAATAGAAGATTTAAAAAGGAAACGCGTTACAGATAAAAATCTTCAAGAACTAACGGCTAAAGATATAGAAGTGTTAGCTATTAAAAGTAAAATGACCTCAGGTTTTCAAATGGCACCTCAAATTATTAAAAAGGACGTTAGTGAACAGGAATATGCGGTGATTAGTGAAAATTTAGCGAACCTTCCAGGAGTAGACGCATCAGTTGATTGGGAGAGAATCTATGTAAATGATGGATTATTCCGTTCTGTCCTTGGTAACGTTTCAAATGCTGATGAAGGATTGCCACGTGAACGATTAGATTATTATTTAGTGCGTGATTATAGCCGAAATGATAGGGTCGGCAAAAGTTATATCGAACAGCAATACGAAGATGTACTTCATGGTACAAAAAAAGAAGTAAGAAGCATTGCTGATAAACAAGGAAATACTATTAGAACGGAAACTGTTACTGAAGGGAAAAGCGGTAAAAATTTAACTTTAACAATAGATATGGAATTGCAAAAAAAAGTAGAGGAGAGCATAGAAAAAATATTAAAACAATATAAAGGATCAGAATCAATGTTAGACCGTGCTTTCGTAGTGATGATGAATCCGAAAAATGGCCAAGTATTATCAATGGCTGGGAAAAGGCTTGTAGAAAAAGATGGGAAAATGGAAGTAGAAGATTATGCTTTAGGCACGCTGACAAGTTCATATGAGCTTGGATCAACGGTTAAAGGTGCGACAGTTTTAACAGGGTTTGAAACAAATGCAATAACTCCTGGAACACATTTTTATGATGCACCTATGAAGTTTAAAGGAACCAAGGAAAAGAAGTCTTGGAAAAATTTTGGTGATATAGACGATCTAAGAGCGTTACAAGTTTCTTCAAACGTTTATATGTTTAATATAGCATTGAAAATTGCTGGCGTGGATTATGTAAAAAATAGTTCGCTAGATATTAAACAAGAATATTTTGATAAAATGAGGTATTATTTCAGGCAATTTGGACTAGGCGTACAAACTGGTATTGATTTACCAAATGAAACTGCAGGACAAATTGGAAGAAAAGATAATCAGCCTGGTTTCTTATTAGATTATTCTATTGGACAATATGATACGTATACACCACTTCAGCTTGCACAATATATTTCGACTATCGCAAATGGAGGGTATCGAATGAAACCACAAATTGTTCAAGAGATTAGAGAACAAACCGTTCAAAAAGATGAGGTTGGTAAAGTAGTACAATCAATAGAACCCGTTGTTTTAAATAGAATCGATATGAAACAAGAATATATTAATCAAGTAAAAGAAGGATTTAGAAAAGTATTTCAAGAAGGAGATGGAACGGGAGTAAGAGCGTTCCAAAAAGCACCATATAAACCAGCTGGTAAAACAGGGACCGCACAAACTGTATATGGTGGAGAAAATGAAATTGGGCGAAATGCGAAAGGCGATCGTAGAGAATGTTATAACTTAACATTGGCTGGATATGCGCCATATGATGATCCAGAAGTAGCATTTTCTGTTGTAGTACCGTGGGTTGAAAATGATAAATCGGGCATTAACTCCGATATTGGAAAAGAAGTTTTAGATGCTTATTTTGATTTGAAAAATAAGCGATTAACTGATGAAGCGCCAAAAACAGATGCCTCTAAAGAGAATTAAAATGGACGAAACGTCTCTAGCATTCATGTGAACTAGAGGCGTTTTTATCTGGGGATAGATTAGAAATGAGGTATATATGAAGCTGTTTATTCTAAAATATTGGAGGAACATATGTAGCTACATATTAATTATAATAGGGGTTATTTTTATTAATAAGTCCTTTTTATTTTGTATGGTAGAAGGAATTTCGATGCAACCTACTTTGAATGAAAAAGATTATATACTTGTTAATAAGGTAAACGTCTGTTTATCGTCTTTTCATCATGGAGATGTTGTCATTATAAAAAAAGAAGACGAGCCTACTTACTATGTGAAACGAATTATTGGATTATCGGGGGATAATATACAACTAAAAAAGGATGAGGTATTTATTAACGGTAAAAAGCGTGATGAGTCGTATATAAATTTAGATATGTCACAAGTATCCAATCGTTTTTCAAATTTTAGAGAAATAAAAGTTCCTACGCATAAATTATTTGTGTTAGGTGATAATCGTAATCATAGTAAAGATAGTAGGAATACACTTGGACTTATTGATGAGTCAAATATAATAGGTAAAGTAGAAATGGTATTTTATCCATTTGATCATATAAAATGGATAAAATAATTCTATTAACTATTCACGTTTTATAAAATCAATCATATATTAATAGCATAGGACAAGCAGAAAAGCTTGTTCTAACCTCACAGAACACTCCTTATCACGGTTAGGCATCTACATAGGTAGATGCTTTTTTTATGTTGATGACTGAAAATTATTTATCAATATAATGTAGCAAGCATATTAGGACTATTAGGGGAAGATTACTTGTACAAATAACAGTATGCTTAATTAAAACAGTGAAATATAAGGAGTGAGGAATAAGTGCTAAATATTTTAGTGGTTAATTTTCCAGCAGAGGGACATGTAAACCCTACATTAAATTTAGTAAAAGCCTTTACTGAACGAGGGGATCACGTACATTATATTACAACGGCAAACTTTAAGGATAGAATTGAAGATTTAGGAGCTACTGTACATACTCACCCGGATCTATTAAAGGAGATTTCTATTGATGCTGAAACCTCATCTGGGTTAAATGCTTTCTTTCATGTGCATGTTCAAACTGCTTTATATATATTAGAAATTACGAAACAATTATGTGAAAGTATAAATTTTGATTTCGTAATTTATGATATATTTGGCGCGGGAGAGTTAGTAAAGGAGTATTTACAAGTTCCAGGTGTAGTTTCCTCACCTATATTTTTAATTCCTTCAGAGTTTTTGAAGACATTACCTTTTCATCCAAATGCAGATATACCATTCCAACCAGAGGAGATCTCTGAAAAATTACTAAATCAGATGGAACATAAATTTGGAGTAAAACCAAAGAATAATCTTCAATTTATGAATAATAAGGGTGATGTTTGTTTTGTATACACAAGTCGTTATTTCCAACCTAATAGCGAATCGTTCGGAGAAAATAACATTTTTATTGGACCGAGCATTTCAAAGCGTAAAACAAATATAAAGTTTCCACTGGAATCACTTAAAGAGAAGAAAGTTATTTACATTTCAATGGGAACACTGCTTGAAGGACTCGAATCATTCTTTAATACTTGTATTGATACTTTTTCAGATTTTGATGGGATAGTTGTAATGGCAATTGGTGATAGAAATGATATTTCAAAAATAAAGCAAGCGCCAGATAATTTTATAATTGCTCCATACGTACCTCAATCAGAAATATTAAATGAAGCAGATGTTTTTATTACACATGGTGGTATGAATAGCGTACACGATGCCATTCATTATAATGTCCCATTTGTAATAATACCGCATGATAAAGATCAGCCTATGATAGCGCAAAGATTAACTGAGCTTGAAGCGGCACATAGACTATTGAAAGAACATGTTAATGTGCACACTTTAAAAGAGGCTGTAATAGATGTTCTTTCAAATGAAAAGTATAAACATGGTATAAGAAAACTTAATGATAGCTTTTTAGAATGTGGTGGTTCAAAAGAAGCAATTGCAGTTATTGAATCTCTTTTAAATAAAGTAAAACTTTAATCGGTAGGGATTTTACTACCCATAAATAGCGGGATAAATAGTCGTAACTGTATACAAGCATAGAGGTTCTCACCTTTATGCTTGTATATTCTTATCCAGCAAATTGCACAGCAGTATTTGCATGTAAAAAAGCAGTATCAAAAACGGGAACAGTAAGATCATTTTGGGAGATGAGTAAAGGTATTTCAGTACAGCCTAATAATATACCTTCAGCGCCGTTTTGAATTAATGATTTTGTAATTTGTAATAACTTTTCTTTAGATGTTTCTGAAATGATCCCTCTACTTAATTCATCTAATATGACATGGTGGATAAAGGTTCTTTCCTCTTCATTTGGGATAATTGTCTCAATGTTATATTTCGCTAATCGTGATTTATAGAAATCTTGCTCCATCGTTTGTTTTGTTCCTAATAGTCCGATACGTTTTATATTCTGTTCTACCATTTCTTTAGCACTTACATCACCAATGTGAAGAAGCGGGATAGATATTGCTTGTTCTACCTCCTCGGCAAATAGATGTACAGTATTTGAACACATTAATAAACATTCAGCCCCAGATTTTTCAACTTTCTTTGCAACTGTAACTAGTTCATTTTTCACTTCTTCATATTGATGGTTTTGTAATAAAGTAGTTACTTCACCAAAATCCATACTATATAAAACTAACTTTGCATTTTGATCGTATTGAGAGAGTGTAAGTGTATTAATATGTTTATAGTATAATGATGTAGATTCCCAACTTAATCCTCCAATCAAACCAATAACTTTCATAATGCATTCCTCCCGAAACGATTTTGAATTTATTATTTCATAATTCCGATAAGAATACAATGATTTAAATGATCCATTTAACAAAAAATAAAAATAGTAAGAAAAGTGTTGAAATTTATATTCTTTAGTGCCATAATACGAATTACAAATTAATACTTATCCAGAGAGGTGGAGGGAACGGCCCTAAGAAACCTCAGCAACCCCTATGCAATTTTATAGGAAGGTGCTAATTCCGCAGAGGACACGTTGTGTTTTTTGAAAGATAAGAGGATTCTTGAACGTGAAAGAAAATGACCTCTTATATAAGAGGTCATTTTTTGTTGTATAGAAAGGGAGTGTAGATGCATAATTCATTTTTAAATTAAATATAGAGTAATAAAAGTTGACTAATATGAGAGGGGAATTGTAATGAACAAATTATCAACAAAGTTAGTAGTAGCAATCGGTATTGGAGCAGCATTATACGGGATATTAGGACTTTGGGGATTTTCTATTGCACCGAATACATTTATTAAACCAGCATTAGCTATATTAACTGTTTTTGGAGCATTATTTGGTCCAGTGGCAGGACTGTTAATCGGACTTATCGGTCATACCGTAACAGATACGATTGCTGGATGGGGGATTTGGTGGGGCTGGGTTATTAGTTCAGGGATTATTGGTTTTTCGATGGGTCTTATTCAAAAAAGAGTTGGTTTTAGTGTGAAAAACGGGTCGTTTAACAAGGGGGATATTTCTTATTTAGCAATTACTGGGCTAGTTGGTATTGTCATTGCTATTATATTTGCTGGGGCATTCGATATTATTGTGATGGGAGAACCATTTGACAAAATTGTTATCCAAGTATTAGGAGCAACAATTTCCGATGTTATCGTTTTCTTAGTACTTGGATTGCCACTTACAATTGGCTTGGCAAAATCTAATAAGAAACATACACATTTAAAAATTGAAAAGTAGGGATGTTAACATGCAACCAATTATTTCGTTTGAACAATTTACCTTTCAATATGGGCATGCTGCGCAGCCTACTTTAAGTGATATTACCTTTCATATATACCCTGGGGAAAAAGTACTAATTGCTGGACGAAGTGGTTCAGGAAAGTCGACATTAGCTCATTGTATAAATGGGCTAATCCCATTTTCTTACGAAGGGACTAGTACAGGTAACGTTTTAATTGCCGGTAAAGATCCGAGGGAAGGAAGTATTTTTGAACAAAGTAAGCAGGTAGGAACAATTTTGCAAGATCAAGATGCTCAATTTATTGGTCTGACAGTAGAAGAAGATGTAGCTTTTTATTTAGAAAATGAATGTGTAAATCAAGATGACATGAAAAAGATTGTTTCCGACTCATTAAGAAAGGTGAAGATGCATACGTTTCATAAACAAAGTCCACATGAATTATCAGGAGGTCAAAAGCAAACAGTTTCTCTTGCTGGTTTATTAACAACAAATGCGGATATATTATTGTTCGATGAACCGTTAGCGAACTTAGATCCACTAAGCGCCGTACATACGATAGAACTTATGAAAGATATACATGAGCAATATAATAAAACGATTGTTATTATCGAACATAGGATAGAAGAAATTTTAAAGCTGGATTTAGACAAAGTTATATTAATTGATGAAGGTAAAGTCTTTGCAATAGGAACACCAAAAGAAATCTTAGCGTCAAATATATTACCATGTATTGGCTTAAGAGAGCCTATTTACATCGAAGCATTAAAGAGATTACATTTTGATCGTAATAATGACGTAATATATCCAATGGAAAACCTTCAAAAAGAAAAGGTAGGCAACGTTCTAAAAGAGTGGATGGAGAAACAAGTCATATTAAAAGGTAATACTAAAAACAAGGAATTACTTAAAGTGGAGAATTTATCATTTTCATACCCTAATAAACAAAAAGTATTAGAAAATGTAAACCTTTCAATATATGAAGGAGAAATTGTAGCACTGTTGGGACATAATGGAGCAGGGAAATCCACATTAGCTCATAGTCTTATAGGCATAAACAAAATAAAAAATGGGAAAATCTTGTTAGAAGGTGAAAATATTAGTTCTTGGTCTATTCGTAAACGTGGGAAAATCATATCTTACGTGATGCAAAATCCAAATCATATGATTACACAGTCTACTGTTTTTGAAGAAGTTTCATTTACATTAACATTACATAATTTTTCTAAGGAAGAAATTAAGAATAGAGTAGAAGGAACTTTAAAAATTTGTGGTTTATATCCATTTCGTAATTGGCCAATTCAAGCACTAAGCTATGGGCAAAAAAAGAGATTAACAATCGCATCTGTATTAACAACAAATCCTAAGCTTATCATATTAGATGAACCGACAGCGGGACAAGATTATTATCACTATAAACAATTTATGTCTTTTATTAAAAAACTAGCTAAAAAGGGAATTTCATTTGTTTTTATCACTCACGATATGAATCTCGCACTAGAATATGCAGACCGTGCAGTAGTTCTACATGAAGGGAAAATTATTGCGGATAATACAGTGTCTAATGTATTTGGTGATCAAGAAACGTTACAAATAGCTAACTTAAGAGAGAGTTCTTTAACCAAGCTTGTTAAATTTAGTGGGATTGCATGTCCGGAAAAATTTATGGAACTTTATTTAGATAGTAATAGGAGGGAGGAAGGTGCATAGTACATATTTTCATCGTATGGATGGGGTAGTGAAATTGTTTTTATTTATTTTTTGTATGATGCTTACTTTTTTGTTTTTTGATTTTCGGGTGTTGCTAATACTATTTATTATTGGATGTATCGGACTCAGCATTGCTAAAATTCCATTTCGTAAAATTTTAATTGTTTTTAGTGTCATATTTACATTTAGTTTATTAAACTCTGTCATGATTTTATTTATTACACCAACTTATGGATCTGAATTAACTGAATCATATACCGCGTTTTTACATATTGGATATGCAACGATTACATATGAAACATTATTTTATGCAGCTACACTTTCATTAAAGTATTTTACGTTATTACCATTTACACTTCTTTTTATTTACACGACAGATCCAAGCGAATTTGTAAGTAGCTTAAGTAAACTTGGTATTCATTATAAGATTACATATGCAGTAAATATTGCACTACGTTATATTCCTGACATCCAGTCTGAGTATAAAATTATTAAACACGCGCAAGAAGCGAGAGGCGTGGCTTTTGAAAAAGGAGAAGCAAATATATGGGTTCGTATGAAGAACCGTTTTTTAATTTTCTGGCCGCTAATCATTCATTCTCTAGAAAGAATAGATACGATTTCAAATGCAATGGATTTAAGAGGATTTGGAAAGAAGGATAAACGTACATGGTTTTATACAAGTAAGGCGAAACGTGAAGATTTCATCGTTTTATTTGCCGGTGTTTTCATATTCATTGCTGCGGTATATTTAAAATTAAACGTATTTCAAAACTTTTGGTATCCATTTTAAAGCACTCTTTAAACGAGTGCTTTTACTTATTTTTATGTAGACATGCTCAAAAAAGGGATATATACATAATGTATAATACGAACCAGTTAAAATGATCAACTACCTATTAGTTTTCAAACCAAAAGGAGGAGAAAATATGAGTTACGGTGGTTCTTGTGGTTTTGGTGGAGGTTTCGCTTTACTAGTTGTGTTATTCATTCTATTAATAATTGTAGGATGCAGCTGCTGGGGCGGAGGATACTAATTTTTAATTAGTCTTCACAAATGTAAACTAAAAAAACATTGAAGATATGTATCGAAACAAATAAAAAAGGAGCAACTATGCTCCTTTTTTATTTGTTTAAATGCGTATTCTCACTATATTTCGGGAACGTAATCGTTAAAGTCGTTCCTTTACTAACGATACTTCGGATTTTTAAACTTCCATGCATCGTCTCAATAATCTTAACAGCAACCATCGTACCTAAACCGGTGCCTTTTGTTTTTGTACTAAAATACGGTTCACCGAATCGATGTATTTGCTCCTGTGACATTCCAACTCCGCTATCTTCAATTCGTATTTCAACTTTACTATTATTGATAGATGAGGAAATATTTAAGGTACCACCATTAGGCATTGCTTCAATACTGTTTTTTATTAAGTTTAAAAAACATTGTTGAAAGTGTTGTTTATTACCAACAATGGTTGCCTCAGAAAAATCCTGTGTAATATGTATCGTATTCATATTACACAATGGCAATATCATATTAATAACTCGATTTAACTCTTGTTTTACTGAAATTTGATCTAATTTTTCTGGAGAAGGTTTGGCAAACGTTAAGTAATCATCGATAATTTCTTGGGCACGATTTAACTCTTCAAGTATATGTTTAATATATTCGTCTCTTGATTCAGCAGTTAAATTTGGTGTTTTTAAAAGCTGTGTAAATCCTTTTACAACCGTTAAGGGATTCCTTACTTCGTGCGATATACTTGCAGCGAGTTGGCTAACAATCTCCATTTTTTCCATTTTAATTAATTTAGAGCGCATTAATACAGCATCTTTTATAACTTCATTTATATAAACAATAAATAACATTAAAGTAGTCGGTAATACCATGAAATAAATAATATACAAATTATTCACTTCAAAATCTGATAAAGTTAATACAATTACAGTTGTAAATATTGCTAGGAAAAAGGTTAAAAACATGGAAAAAGCTACTTTAAGCTTTCTATTATATGTATTAAATTTTGAAGATGCGAGTGCTGTAACGATGAACATTATTCCGTAAACAACGACTGTCAGCATGTTAAAGCCATAAAATAAAAATCTTGTAATTAATAAAATTGTAAACAATATGATACCGACAGGGAATCCACCATAAAGCGTACCTATTATGACCGGAATTTGTCTTAAATCATGAATACAACTTTCATCCATATAGATAGGGTATCGCATACATAAAATAAGCGGGATACTAGAACAAAGGGTAATCAGTAATATTTTGTATTTTTTCAAATAATGCTTGCTATCATATATGAAATAAAAAACAAATATACTACATAAAATGTATAGAAGATTATTTAATACGTTTTGATTAATATAAACAAAGTCCATAATATTTGCCTCGTTATTCTGAATTTACTTAACATATGTATTATACATGATAACATGTGTTAGGATGTATAAACCTTGTTCATACAAGATTTATTTAGCTTTTTTTATAAAATGCAAACATTAGCTATTCAAAGATACTTTTACCAAAACTTTTTACTACTTCTTTCTGCATGTTCGGTAAAACATGGTGGGTTATGTTGCTACTATAAGAAACGTAGGTATTCTTTTCTAAACTCATCCTTTTAATTTCTAGCCACTGAACGAGATAGTCTTTTAAAGTAAGCTTAGACGGCTCCACAAAAGTCCCTTCATTTAAATCCGTAATCTTTTTCGTCACATTTTTTACTGCTTCTTTTTTGTCTTATAACCAGAAACACACTAAGTACTTATTTCCTCTTTTTCGAATATGTCCTTTCACTTAAAACACTCCTTCATTTTGTTTTGAATTATGTTGTATAAGTCTAGTTGTAATGTTGCTATTTTGAAAATTGCATAGTTGGACATATGAGCGATGGATATATTTTACCATATATGAACAAATTCAGTTATAGGATATGATATGTAAGTTACTGCTAATTTTATATTTACAATATACTGAAAATTAAGTGATATAAAAAATGGAAATATAAAATAATGCAAGGGGGAAAGAAAATGAAAAAGGTTTTTGTAGTGTTTTTTGTACTAGCATTCGCATTTATGTCTATCAATTCTTCAAAAGTTATGGCTTACGGAAATCATAAAGCGGATCTTTATACAAGCGGCGGATCTCAATTATTGAATTATGTTGGATCTAAACAACCTTTATATAATGGTCCTGGTAATCCAAATGTAGTAGGTTATGTTGCCTGGCAAACTGTTACAGTAGAACAAGCATGGTATTTAATTGATACATCTTTAGGAGAAAAATGGGTTGGCTATAATGGAGATGCACTTTTTCTTAAAGATAGATTAAATTCAAATGCTGCTCAACTAGAAATAGGATCTAAACAACCTTTATATAATGGCCCTGGTAACCCAAATGTAGTAGGTTATGTTGCTTATCAATCTGTCAAAGTAAAACAAGCATGGTATTTAATTAATACATCGTTAGGACAAAAATGGATAGGTTATAACCTTTAAAAAGCACTCATAATGAGTGCTTTTTTTATTTATATATAAGTCTAGTTGTAATTTTGGTGCTATGAAAATTACATATTTGGACATATGAGTGATGGATATATTTTATCATATTTAGATTGTTATTAAGGAATAAAAAAAGAGCCATAGGGCCTCTTTTTTTGCTGTATTCATGGAAATAAAATTAAAAGCGTTATTTTATTATAAAAAAATAGGTGACACAACAATTGTGCTAGCCGAGTCACCTAGTACTATCGAACCAAATAATGTACTTTTTCTATATGTAGTTATGGGGAGTTCTTAGAGGCTAGCCCAATAGACAGTTAAGGGACAAATAAAATCATTTTAGAGAGTTTTACATTTTATTATGTTAATGCTACAACAGCAAGAGTTAAGCCCAATGTATTTAATGTATTAGAATATGGTCCTACATTAACAGTAAGAGTACTTGTTATACCTAAAGGTGTAGTGAAAATAGCGGGTGCTGATACAGAAGTGAATCCTGCAGTATATCCCAGAGAAGTACCAGAGCCAATGATTGGATTATTATTAAGATACATAGTGATACCTGCCGAATTACCTCCTGGTTGAATGATAACTTGCACTTCATAGATTGCCAAATAGGTTCTTCCACCTTCAAGTAAAACAGTTGTTGGTGGTGTGAATGAGATTGCCGTACCATTAGAATTTACCACGGTATCTAGTGGAATCGCAGAATTTACCGAGACTATTGATGGGGTAGTTTGAACAACATTTAAACTGTTAGCCGTGGGGGATGGACAAGTGCAAGGTTTGTGAATGTTAGAGTTGTTATCATTTTGGAAATTCACAAATAATCAAGCTCCTTTGCGTAAAAAAATTTTTATCCTATATAAAACGTAGCTTTTTTGTATCTAAGTTATTTTTAATAAATTTTTAAAGATAAATCGAATATTGTTGGTCAGTCGACTCATAAAAGTATTCGATACTCTGGGATTTCAAAGTGCATCTGATAAATATATATGAATGTTTTTTTAAGGACATTACTGTAAGTTAGGAAACATAATAAAATAGTTATTTTAATAAAAAACGGGAAAATGAGGGGAGTAAAAGGAAAAGAACCCTTTATATAAAGGGTTTTTCTGGTGATTTAATCTATCAATTACATTCTTGGTAATATTCATCACATGAATCGTTATTATCGTTACAACATATACAAAATGTTTTTTGAACAAATAAACTAACTACACTAGTAGAACCTTCCTGCTTTGTAAGAGTAAGACTTTGAAAATCTTCAACTTGAAATATTTTTGTTTGAACAGGTTGTAATGTAGTAGTAATTGGTACGCTAGATCTTCTTGTTAGAATAGTTACTTGAACGGGTGCACTCATACCAACAACGAATAACTGAATTAATGTTTTGTTATGATTGTTTGTAAAATCCTCAAATACAGTTTGTGGAGCGGTGGTTTCAAGGAAAACTGACACAGGTATATTTCCATTTTCATTTTCTGCAGAACCAGCTATCGTATGAGTTTCAATAAAACAGTTATTTTTTTGATTGTTGGAATGTGATTAGTTTTTATAATATTTTTTACCATCTTTATAAAAGTAATCAGCCATGTGAATTTAAAGCTCCCTTCTTTTAAATATCTATATAGTCTATTTAATAAAGTGAAGTAGTGCTTGTACAACATAATAAAATCCGCTCTCGTAATTATCTAAAAATGTTATTTGGAAATTAAAGAGCGCCATTCAAGGCGCTCTCGGATAAACATTAATATTGAAAAAGAATACCACATTATATTTTATGCATGTTCTTAATAAATGTGTAGTTTTTTAGCAAAATCCTTATTTGAAAACAAGAAGCCCTAGAGTTAGGGTTCTAGGGCTTCTTATTTTGGTATTCTCACATGGTTTTTCAAAAAGAATAGAACATATTGAAGATAACATGTGAATGTTTCATAAATGTATCAAAAAAGTGAACAAAATTGCTAGTGGAGAAGAAGCAGAAATGAAGTTTCTAATACGTAAGTACGTGAAAGGTATGATTTCCAATGAATAAAATGCGCATGGGACACCTAATCATTATTTTATCGGGGGAAAAGAATATGTTATGAACTTGGTTGAATGAAAAAATGAAAATTTTACTTTTGGAGTGAAACTAAACAAAAACGCTATTTTATTAGAAAAGGAGAATGAAAATGGAGGTCCAGTTAATTCACGAACAAACATATAAAAGTCAGTATGATTTAGAAAATGCAGTAGAAAAATTCTACGATAGTCTTCCAGAAGAATTCGGAATGTTAGAGGACGAGGATATCAAGAAATTTGATCATATAAGCGGAGTATTTGAGGCGACGGCCGTAATGGAGAATGGTTTGAAATTGAAGGTAGAAATATTCTTTGCGGATTGATGCAGACGAAGATGAATCATGGGTTTGTAAAGCTTATCAAGTAGCTTAATAAAAAATTCATTTGAAAGGAAAGTGATCAGGGTGGAAGTTCAATATGATGCGCAGGGCCGAATGAAGTACCAACCGATTACCATCCGAATCATAAGAAGCCGTATACAACGAAAGAATTAGCCTACATATGTAAGTATTATGGATTCGGAAAGATGAAGGGAATTGCTTTAGCATTAGGAAGAACGGAATTAACGATAAGGCAGCTAGTAAATACTCTCCGGAAGAATGGAATATTTGAAAAATATAAAACTATGGGTGAGTAATTACAATAAAAATTTCATTTTATAGAAATAAAAACCCTAGTTTCCTAGGGTAATGGTATAACAGCCAAATATATTTTATTCGTTTATATTGTAACTTAATATTACGTTAAATACATCAGGTAAATGAAACCAATTGTAGAAAATAAGAGCAGTTAGCAAAAGCCAACTGCTCTTCTCCAAGGGGGAACAAGGAGAAAATCTAATGTCATATATAGTATTGACGTAATATTTAGTTTTATTCGTGAAGAATTACGTTTAACTTAATGCATAACCAACGATTAAAGTTAGTGTTAAAAACACTGATAATAACAATGTTAGCAGAACTGTTACTATGCTTCTAAGCATTGCTATCCAATTACCTGCTTTAGAGAATCCTTTAATACCAGCAAAAAAAGTTCCTATTGAAAAAATGAGTACAAAAAATAAATGGTGAAAATAAACGATATTTATAAACGACGCATTCATTTCAGGTGTTCATACTTCAAGATATAAAAGAAAAAAAGCAATGCAAACGAATGAAAAAAAAAGACCATAGATTTATATTATGCTTCATAGGTTGCTCCTTTGTTATCAAAATATTGCTATTAAATTTTAATGGAAAATATAAGAAAAATATAGTGGTTATAAATTGGAATGAATTTTTAAACAAAATAATTCTTTTGTTTAAAGAAAAACAAGCTACCACGTTACAATGATTGGAGATATTTTCCGATATATCCTTAAGAGGGTGGGAATAGAAAGAGTATCTTCTAGAGGAAAGGAATTAATTTATGCTAGGAAATTGGTTGGGTAAATTAAAATAACCTAAATGTATACAAAGATATAAACTTATTAATAGTCATGACAATGAAGATTTTAAAACTGGTAAGATGGGAATATTTAGTTATTGTAAATGTGAAAAGTGCTGGAATTGTTCTAAAGGAAGGAATATCTGAAATATAAATATAATTGAGGGGAGTGAAATAATAATGGAAACTAGTACTTTTTTAGGGCTGTTCTGGGGATGGATGACGGTTATCGTATCGGGAATACTATTCGTCCGTCCATCGGTGTTACGTGACTTAAAAAAATTAGTGGTTGAAGACAGAGGGTTTGGTATTATGTATGGTTTTCTATCGATTTTCCTAGGATTAGGTACTGTAATTCTACATAATGTATGGGGATTCAACTGGCAGGGATTCCTAACGGTTATTGCATGGCTTGCATTATTAAAGGGAATTTACATAATTGCATATCCTGAACCCTCCAAGAAAACAGACTTTGAAGTAAGGATACTATCTACACGTATAGTACTCGCTATCATTGGTGCTTTGGCTTTATGGATGCTTATAGTAATCTATATAAAATAATCTTTTTTTAATAAATAAAAGAGCCTAATGTGAGAGAAAAGGCCTTTTCAAAAATTGCATATGAGGAAAATCAATGTCAATAGTTTAATGCCAATAAATTAGAATTAATTCTAGGTATTAAGTATTGAGAAATAAAAAATATTTAAGGCAACAAATTGGTTAACTTTATGAGCTAACCAATTGTTACACAAAAGAAAATTAGGCCCTATAAGTAATAGATGTGTAACTTAAATTTACAGTTATAGTGTAAGCGAGATTGAAAATGTTATACGAAAGTAATTCTGTTTAAAAGTTTTATTTTGTCATAAATAAAAGAGCATTTAGCCCAGCCTAACTGCTCGATACAGAGGTAATAGTCTAGCTACATAGATATTATATGCTGAGTTATTGATTTTATTTGTGTAAAACACAAAAGAGCAGCTAACAAAACCTAGCCGCTCTAAACAGTGATGTGTCTCTAGATGTAGTTGTAGTATAAACAGAACATTGAGTTTTATTCATGGGGAGATAGAAATGGGCTTGAAAATAGAATATAGTCCGGCTAGAAAACTAGAGGACACCAATTTTTAGAACTGCGATAAAATTGTTTTAAGAAATGGTGGTCTCTTTATTTTGAAAGGGGATTTAGGAAATGAAGGTATTAGAATAGAAATGGTTAATAAACGCATAGATTGATAAAAAGTAAAGGGCAAATCCCTTATGAGAATAAGGAATATTATCATTTTTGTTACTATTTTCTTCTATCTTTATATATAAATTAGGAGGGAATTTATGACTACAAATAAGGACTACATTCGTTATATCCGGGGAAAAGTAGGGCATGATTTAATATTTCTTAATTTTGCTGGAGGTATTGTTTATAACGAACGAAATGAAATTCTTTTACAAAAACGGCGAGATAGAAATGAATGGGGTCTTCCAGGTGGTGCTATGGAACTTGGAGAATCTCTTGAAGAAACCGCTAAACGAGAAATATTTGAGGAGACAGGATTAAATGTTGAAGTTGAACATCTTATAGGTGTCTATTCTAAATATTCTGGTGAGTTTCCGAACGGAGATAAAGCTCAGACTATCACTCATTGTTTTCAATGTAAGCCAATTGGTGGAGAACTTACTGTAGATGGTATTGAGACTTTGGATTTAAAATACTTCCCAATAGACCAAACGACTTAAGAACATAAAATCAAATTTAGATGAGCAAAGCTATTTCAAGTGAATAGAATCCCTTCTTTAAGAATACATAAAAAATATATATACAAGCGTAGTCTAATCACTACATCATTGGTGAAAGTAGAATTCTATAAATTTTTTGGAGGAAGAGATATGCAAAAAAAGGTTCTCCTGTTTACAGATTTAGGGATTGATGATGCCTTTGCTATACTGTACATCTTTTTTCGTAAAGACATTCAACTTGTAGGAATTGTGGCCGATTATGGAAATGTATCAAGAGAAAATGTAATAAGAAATATAAACTATTTAAAGTACATTGCGGGAAGAAAAGAAATACCTGTATTCCTTGGTGCTTCTGTACCGTTGACAGGTATATTAATTCAGTATTTCCCTGAGGTACATGGAAAAGTTGGATTAGGACCTATTATTCCACCTGAAATTTCATATCCAGTTTATCCTTTAAATGATATTTATCAAATTATAGAATCAAATTTAGAAGATCTTACTATTATCAATTTAGGAAGACTTTCTTCGCTAGCTACGACTTTTGTATTAAATTTAGAAACAATGCGAAATGTAAGAGAATGCATTTGCATGGGGGGAGCTTTTTTCTATCCAGGTAACGTAACTGCTGTGGCTGAAGCTAATTTTTACGCAGATCCTTATGCAGCAAACTTAATTTTACAGCATGCAAAGAACTTGACGATTATTCCTTTAAATGTGACTCAACATGCGATTGTTACACCCGAAATGGTCCAACAAATTGATGCATTTCATCGGAATACACAGGATCTTGCAGGACTCATCATCAAACCTATGTTAGATTATTATTATAATTTCTACTCCAAGTCTAATCCTGGTATAAGTGGAAGTCCTATGCATGATTTTGTAACGGTGTGGTATTTGCTGAATCAAGAGGCTGTTAGTCTTTCAAGGGTACCCATTAAAGTAATTCCTGATCAAGGGGAAGGATTTGGTCAAAGCATTGCAGACTTTCGTTTTGTTACTAATCCAGGCTATAAAACGCATAATGTAGCTTTTCAGTTTGATTATGAATGGTTCAAGAAGGATATTATGGAAACGTTCCTAAAGAAGAGAGTGTAACAGACTTTATTCACTTTACTTAACGTATAGGAATCCGACTTTTTTAGGTTGAAATTCTCTAACATATAAAGCTTCCTAATTGTTGGTACATTAAACTTTTAACTTGATGACTATGTTATTCTACCCCATTCTATACAGTTACTCATTTTTAATGTGTTGTGTAACTCAAAAGAGGAAGTGTTATGAAGCTATGAATATCAAGGGCTGTAGCATTTAAATTAGTTACACAAAATATAAGATATGGGTAAGTGAAGAAAAGGTATAAAAAAGGAGCGTAGTTTGTCCAATAGATGTAATGCTCTATTACTATTAAGTTAAGAAATTCATTGTTTCCGATTAATTGCATCCGTTTTTTGTGATTGTTATTGATTTTAAAAAATAAAAAATCGCCTTATTAAAGGCGATTCATTTTGCATTCTTTTGATAAATAAATATCTTTTAAAATTAAATACAATGTTCTACATTAACATGTTTCTGGATCTTTGTCTTTTTTTCTAAGACCAAATAATCCTAGTAGTCCCAATAAACCAAGCCCAATTATTATTTTTATTCTGATTATCATTTAAATCATTTGTCGTATTTACATTTCGAGTTCTCACATCATTATTAACTCTATTCATGTTATAGTCATTAACTCGAGTTGTAATTAGTACGAAACGTTCATAAAACCATTTTTAATATACATGATAATAGTATAAACTCTATATTTCTTTTAATAATTTAAGGTTATATATTTTCTGCATTAGCCGCTTTTAACCACGCTTCGTAGAATTCTGTAACTGATGCATACCGTTCTGCTCGATTGTTATTTACAGCACGATACGCTACCTCATATAATTCCTTACTTGCTTCCCATTTTATAAAAGAACGATCTTTTTCACCGCCTAAAAGTGAGAAAGCCATTGCTCCCATATTAAATACATTTGTTCTTTCATCAATTGTTGCGTTTAGTTCAAATTCCTCTGGTGACATAAAACGGGAGGAACCCCATAGCCGGCCCATTTTATTTATGTAAGGTTTCTTACTGTATAAATCTATATCACAAATTTTTGTCTCGTTTGTATTAAAATTATATAGAATACTACCGTCATAAAAATCTATTGCTACATAGTTTTTCTTTTCTACATAAGTATGGAAAGAAAAAAGGGAATGTAAGGAATGAATTCGTTCTATAGCAGATAAATGTCTAAATTTATAAAATGGTGAGTTTGGATTTTTATATTTTTCAGGAGGTGGGAAACTCCAATGCGAATGAAGACATTCACCATCAAACCAATCGAAAATTAATACATATCCAGATTGGACTGGAAAATGATCAATTAGTCTTATGAGCGATTCATGCTTTAAATCTTCATAGATAGTAACTGAATTTTTTAGCCTTTTAATAGCGTGACCCGTTGTTCCTTCAAATGCAATTGTTTGTGCTCCTGCGTATTTGATAAATTTCTTATGCCCATCTTTTTCTATACCAAAACTTATATTACCTGAGTCTTGCTGGTCAAAAACTGCAAATACGGTCCCTAATTTAATAAGCCAATCAAAATTATGATATTCTTTTAATTGGAATGTTACGTTATTTAACTGAATTTCCACGGAATTATCTTTCATAGATTACCTCACATTTAATATAATTATGTTGTATATTCCACTATTCGACATATTTTATGGAAATCCTATGCTAATAATATAAAATTTTATAAATATAATGATAAACACTTATAAAGAGGTGAATACAATGGATCAACAAATTGTTATTAAAGCATATCAAAAAGACTGGGTTGAAGAGTATATAAAAGAAAAAGAGAAATTCTGTTCCTTGTTAGGACAAGAAATAATTGCTGTTGAACATATAGGAAGCACAGCAGTAGAAGGATTAGGAGCTAAACCTCTTATTGATATGATGATTGGCGTAACAGACTTACAAATTACTGAAAACTGGATTGAAATTCTATCGGAAATTGGATATGAGTTTGTTCCAAAAGATGCAACCAATTGGCGTTTTTTTAGAAAGGGAAAATGGAGAGCGGGTACTCATCATTTGCATATTTATATTTATAATAGTGACGAATGGAGAAACAATATTTTATTTCGGGACTTTCTAATAAGCCATGAATGGGCACGTAAAGAATATAGAGAATTAAAAGAGATGCTTGCTATTACATATGCTTTTGATCGTGTTTCATATACAAAGGCGAAAGCGCCGTTTATTCGAAAAATATTAGAATTGGCTAGAACTCAATAAATTTATAGATTCTTATCTAATTAGTTTTGAAACCTCTTCCTATACTTTTTATAGAGAGGGGATTTTTTTGGGAAAAATATATAATTTCTAATTATTGGAGGCAAACTATTTTATTTATTTTGATATTTCTAGTACATTGGAAATATTAAGGGGGAATTAAGCAATGAAAGCTATTGTACATCAATATAAAAAAGGATTAGAGGGATTAGAATATAAATTTTCACCTGAGATAAGTCCTAATGCAGGTGAAGTAAAAGTAAAGTTAAAAGCTGCAGGATTAAATCATAGAGATTTATTTATTATAAACAATAGAAAAGAAATGGATCTACCATTAGTAATAGGGTCAGATGGCTCAGGAATTGTTACAGAAATAGGAGAAGGAGTTTCAAGTATTACACTACATACAGAAGTTATTATTAATCCTAGTATTGGATGGGAACATGCTACTGAAGTACCGGAGTTACCGGAAGTGCTAGGCGGACCGAAAGATGGGACGTTTGCTGAATATGTAATTGTACCGGCTGAAAATGTAGTAGAAAAGCCGGCATATCTTACTTGGGAAGAATCAGGTGTTTTATCTTTATCCGCATTAACAGCATATAGAGCACTTTTTACAAAGGGTAGATTGAAGTGCGGTGAACATGTTTTAATTCCGGGAATAGGCGGTGGTGTAGCTACATTTGCCATGTTATTCGCGAAAGCAATCGGCGCAAAAGTGAGTGTTACTTCAAGGGTAGAGAATAAAAGGGAACTTGCTGAAAAATATGGTGCAGATATTTCTTTTAATAGTACCGGAAATTGGGAAGAGAGCTTACAAGGTGAAAAAGTAGATTTAATAATAGATAGTATAGGCCCGGCAACTTTCTTGAAATATTTTGATGTATTAAAACCAAATGGAAGAATCGTGAATTTTGGTGCAAGCTCAGGAGATAAAATTGAATTACCATTACGCGCATTATTTTATAATCAAATTGATATTATGGGAACATCCATGGGTAGCCGTGAGGAATTTAATGAGATGATAAAGTTTATTGAAAAATATCAAATTAAACCAATTATTGATAAGGTTTACTCGTTAGAAGAAGCAATTAGTGCACTAAGCCGTATGGAACATGGGGAACAATTCGGAAATATTGTACTTCAAATGAATTAAAAAATATGATTTTGCAATTAGTATATTTAAATGAACATGTTATGTATTTCAAACATGAAAAAAATACGAACCGCCTTATTATAAAGGCTTACCGGCTTTTTACATAAATAGCGTATAAAATTTGTTTTATAATTGTCACATGAGTAATAGTAAAATGAGAATTAGATGAAAAAAGTTTAAGCCTATTTTCATAATGGTATTGTATACTGTGTAAATCAAGAACACTTGTATGTAAGGAGAGAGTTTAATGAATTACACAGTATTTCAGTGGTTTAATAATTTTGCTGATTCATCCAAACTATTAGATACGTTAATGATTACTATTACAAATAGCGCTGCATACGTAGCCGTTCTATTTATGTTTATCTTATGGTTTAATAATGGAAAGAAAGAAAAGGCAATTAGAAAACAATATACAGTTTTATATACGACGCTTTCGGTTATTATTGCATTATTAGTAAATGTTCTTATACACGCGGTATATTACCATCCGCGTCCGTTCGTATCACATGATGTACATCAATTAGTACCACATGCAGCAGATTCATCATTCGTTAGTGATCATTCTGTACTTGTATTTTCAATCGCCTTCGTATTTATTCTTAGAGGAGAAAAACTGAAATATATCGCGCTATTATGGGCAGTACTAGTCGGTATATCACGTATGTACGTAGGTGTTCATTATCCTTTAGATATAATTGGTGCAGCATTCTTAACACTTATTACGAGCGCTTTAGTAATGCAAAGTACACGTATGTTTGAACCAATAGCGAAACTTGTATTCAAAATGTATGCATTAATAGCGAGACGAATTCCTTTCTTAGCGAAATATAACCATATCGCATAATTTCACTATAAAAAGTTTCCCTTTGGACATCCAGAGGGGAATTTTTTTTATAGGAAATACGAAAAGAGTTTAGAGTGCTCTGTAATCAAGTTGTACTAATTAATATTCTGAAATTTCACGCACCGTATTTTAAATATATAAAATAATGACACAAAATAACAAAAGTTAGTTTTGCATTGTTTTAAAGGAATTAAAAAAAAAACTTCGAAACATATAGTATCGCAAACAAAAACTACAAATTTTAAAACGGATCTTCGTACGAATCCATTCCAAAAGAGAGGAGATAAGTATGCAAAAACTCCAAACGAATAAAGGCGCTCGATATATGATGATTGCTTTTATTGTTTTGTTTCTTATTATGATTTTGCGTATATTCTATATTCAGGCAGTAGGAGTGGTGCATAATGTGAATGTAAAGGATCTCGCGAATGAACAACATAATAAAAAAGGTGTTTTAGAAGCGAATCGTGGCACTATCTATGATCAAACCGGAAAGGTGTTAGTACAAGATTCTACAACGTATCGAGTTGTGGTGAATTTAAAAGGAAAAGATAAAGTGAAAAATAAAGATGAAACCGCACAACAATTAGCCGATGCGCTTGGAATTGATAAAGAAGAAGTATTAAAAAACTTTCATGAAGGGCGTACACAAGTTGAAATTGGAAAAATTGGTCGGAATTTATCTAGGGAAACGAAAGAAAAAATTAATAATTTAAAAATACCAGGTGTATCTTTTATGTCGGAAAAAGCAAGAGTGTATCCGAATGAAGACTTCGCATCCTATATACTTGGTTTTGCTAGACCAGATGATAAAGGGAATACGGAAGGAAAGTTTGGACTGGAAAAGAGTTTGGATAAATATTTGCGCTCTACAAACGGGAATATAGAATATGTGGGTACACGAAGGGGAATTCCGCTTACGAATGATATAGGTAAAGTAGAGCCTGCTAAAAATGGGAATAACGTATATCTAACGCTTGATAAACAAATTAATAGCTTTTTAGAAGAAGCGATGAACAAAGCACAAGAGCATTATGATCCTTCTATGTTAATTGGAATTATTGCTGATCCAAAAACCGGTAAAGTTTTAGCAATGTCTAGTAAACCTAGTTACAATCCTAATGTAGGTGATATCGAATACTTTTTAAATGACCCGATTGCAAATGCATATGAACCAGGTTCAACAATGAAAGTTTTTACGTTAGCAGCTGCCATTAATGAAGGGGTATATAACGGAAAAGAATATTTTCAATCTGGAAAATATTCCGTTGGTTCATCTGATATAAAAGACCATAATGGTGGATTTGGATGGGGATCAATTACATTTGATGAAGGATTTGAAAGGTCATCAAACGTAGCTTTTTCTATTTTAGAAGATCAGTTACTGAAACCAAATAAATTTAAGCAATATATGAATAAATTTGGATTCAATCAAAAAACAGGGATAGATTTACCTGGAGAAAGGAAAAATACTTTATTATTAAATACACAAATTCAACAGGTTACAACTTCTTTCGGTCAAGGTTCTACAGTAACTCCGATTCAATTAATCCAAGCGGCTACTGCTATAGCAAATGACGGGAAAATGATGCAACCATATATCGTTGATAAAGTTGTAAATCCAACAAACAAACAAGTTATTATGGAAAATCAACCGAAAGAAATTGGGAATCCGATAAAAAAAGAAACAGCGGACAAGGTTAGAAGCTTAATGGAGCGTGTTATAACATCTTCAAAAGGAACTGGTACAATGTATAAAGTGGATGGTTATCCAATTGGGGGGAAGACAGGAACAGCACAAATCCCGAATCCTGAAAACGGCCGATATATGGAAGGGAAAGATAATTATATTTTCTCCTTTTTAGGAATGGCTCCAATTGATGATCCGGAGTTAATCGTATACTTAGCTATTAAGCAACCAAAGTTAAAAGGAAATGAGTATGGAGCTCAGCCTCTTGCTGAAATATTTAAACCTGTTATAAAAAACAGCCTTGAATATTTAAAGGTGAAACCGTATACAGAAAAACAAATAGCTGATGCAACGAAACAATCTCAATTAAAAGTACAAAATTATGTAAATCAATCGATGGGTACAGTAGAGAAAAGTATAGAAAAAGAGAAGCTACAGCCAGTAATTTTAGGAGAAGGAAAAATAATAAAACAATATCCACAGTCTGGCGAGGTAATGAGTGAAGGTGATCGTATATTTTTATTAGGGAATAACGCACAAATGCCAAATGTAAAAGGTTGGTCCATGCGTGATATTATGTATTTCTCCAAGCTTTTGAAATTAGATTTGAAAACTTCTGGCACGGGTTATGTAACGAGCCAAAGTATTGAAAAAGGACAAGATTTACGAGAAGGAGATACACTAGAACTAGAATTAGAACCACCGTTACAACCGTTAGCTGAGGCAAATACGAATTAATTCGGGCATTTGGAAGGAGCTATATGCAAATAGCTCTTTCTTTAGAGTTGTAAGTAATTTCACGCACCGTAATTTTTAGAAAAAATAATAAATAAGAGAACTAACAGTGACACGTTATTAAATATCTGATTATTGTTTATTTACAGTTAAATGTATATGTGATAATATGGAAAAAATAAATGCAGTGAAGAGAAGAGTAAATAAAATGAATTTTTCACAGAGAGCTCCATTTAGCTGAAAAGGAGTAAAAATTCTTTATTGAACCAAGCCTCTGAGCAGCACATCGGAACCTATTATTAGGGGATGGTGTGACGGGAGCTCCCGTTATAGAGCTAAGGTATAAGCATGAAAATAATGCAGTACCTGATAAGGTTAATATGGCGACATATTAATAAACTAGGGTGGCACCGCGATGATAAATCTCGTCCCTAAGACTAAAAGTCTTTGGGGTGGGATTTTTTTATTGTTTTAAAACAATTTGGAAAGCGGGGGCCAAAAATGAAGAACTTACTTAAAGATTGGAAATATCCTTTATTACTACTGTCCGGAGTTGGTATTGCGAATTTAGGTGCATGGATTTACTTAATAGCGCTTAATGTACTAGTTTATAATATGGGTGGCTCAGCCTTAGCTGTTGCTACTTTATATGTAATAAAACCATTAGCCACTTTATTTACAAACGCTTGGTCTGGGAGTATGATTGATCGTTTAAATAAACGGAAGTTAATGATTCACCTCGATATATATCGTGCGTTATTGATCGCTATTTTACCTTTTCTTCCGTCACTTTGGATTGTTTATGTATTCGTATTCTTTATAAGTATGGCCAATGCAATTTATGAGCCAACTGCTATGACGTATATGACGAAATTAATTCCAGTAGAGCGAAGACAACGTTTCAACTCACTACGCAGTTTAATAGGATCTGGTGCATCACTAATTGGACCAGCAGTAGCGGGGGGATTATTAATTGCAGGTACACCAGAGTTTGCTATATATATGAATGCTATAGCATTTCTCTTATCAGGATTAATTACATTACTTTTACCTAATCTTGATAAGAAAGAAGCTTCGGATACAACAAGTAATACATTATCTCTTACAGTATTAAAAAAAGATTGGAACACTGTTATAAATTTTAGTAGAAAACATGTGTATGTCGTATGTGTGTATTTCTTATTTCAAAGTATGTTCGTATTAGCAACCGCTACTGATTCACTTGAACTATCGTTTGCGAAAGAGGTATTACTACTAACAGATAGTGAATATGGTTTTCTAGTTAGTATAGCTGGTGCAGGATTTATTTTAGGTGCCATAACAAATACAATTTTGTCAAAGAAATTAGCACCTTCATTTCTAATTGGAATAGGATCATTATTCATCGCAATTGGTTATTTAATTTATGCTTTTTCAAATATATTTTTAATAGCTGCTATTGGATTCTTTATTTTATCTTTCTCTATGGCATATGCAAATACAGGCTTTTATACGTTTTACCAAAATAACGTTCCCGTTCATATAATGGGACGGATGGGAAGTATATATGGACTTGTTATTGCGTTAGTAACAATCTTTATTACAATATTATCTGGTGTTGCGACTCAGTTCATTTCTATACAACTTGTAGTTATTGTAGGTTCATTGATCATGTTATTTATTACTATCGTCTTGTGTGTGTTTACTTTATTCCCATCACAATCTAAGTTGTATTCTACTGAATCAATAAAGTGAAACTTTAATCAGGGGGGCATCCCCCACTGATTATCAGCCCTCACCAATCGGGCTTTTACGGGCAGCAGGGTCCCCACTTAACTTCTTTGCTTTCGCTGAATTTTGAGATGGGGGTCCTACTGCCCACAAATAGCGGAATACATTCGAAATGAACTTTGTGTTCTCATTAACAATTTATCGTATTTATAAAAGGGTTCTTTCCCCTTTATATGGAAAAATTAATAAGGGGAAAGAACAATACCGAAAGACAAGGGTGGTTGTCGTGATAAAAACAAAAGATGAAATTAATAAAATTGTAAAAGAAATACAAAAGAAAATAGATTTCTCTGGGGTAGTTTTAGTAAAAAAAGAAAAAGACTTAATCTATGAAAAAGCAATGGGTTACGCAAACAAAAGTGAATGTATAAACAATACGATACAAACAAGATTCGGCATTGCCTCAGGATGTAAAATTTTCACTGCAATTGGAATTTGTCAACTTGTTGAAAAAGGTGTTATTTCTTTTCATACAAAATTAAAGGATTGTCTAGAGATAAAACTTCCAAACTTCGATGAAGATATTACAATACATCAACTACTAACGCATAGCTCTGGTATACCAGATTATTTTGATGAAAGTATTATGGATAACTTCGAGGATCTTTGGAAACAAACACCTATGTATCTATTAAAGAGCTTAAAAGACTTTTTACCATTATTCCAAAACAGTAATATGATGTTTGCACCTGGGAGTAAGTTTCACTACAACAACGCAGGTTTTATCATACTTGGATTAATAATAGAAGAACAGACGGGACTTACATTTACGGAGTATATAGAAACAAACATTTTTAATTCGATTGGCATGAATGATTCTGGCTATTTTTCGTTAGATAAATTACCAAGACATACAGCTCTAGGATATATAAAGGACGAAACCAACCAAAATTGGAGAACAAACGCTTACTCTATACCAATAAAAGGAGGGGCTGATGGAGGTGCATATGTTACTGCACCAGACATGTTGAAATTTTGGGCGGCACTATTTAATAATGAAATTTTAGGAAAGGAATATACAAAGTTACTTTTAACTCCCCACATTCATGTAAATGATAAACAGTCTTACGGATATGGAATATGGATTGAAACACGAGAAAACAAGGTATTCAAATATCATGTAATGGGATATGATCCAGGCGTCAGTTTTCGCTCGGCCATATATCCAGAATTAGGAATCACTTTAGTTATTCCATCGAATAAAGGGGCAGGACCTGAAAAATTAATGACAGAAATAGAAAGAGCTTTTTAATTATATGGATATAAAAGAAGAGATACGAAAATAATTTAAACGGGTTTATGATTGTTTCTGTTCTGGAAAATATTTTAGTTAACTAGGAACCCTTTATTTATTAAATAAGGGGTTTTTGTAATTCTGCACAATTACATATGTTTATACGGATTTTTAAATTAAAAAAATTACTATATAATTGTAAATTTAAATTATTAATTCATATGAAAGGATGTGTTAACAATTTGTATATGATCAACGGTAGTTTGTTTATTATTTTAGGGGTTATTTGTTATTTAATTGTACGCGGAATATTAATTGGTACCAAAAATAAAAAACATATGATTTGGTGGAAAGAAATAATAAGTTTTTTATTCGTGGTCTACATTTGTATGGTTGTTACAGTAACTTTATTCCCTTTACCAATCGGTTTTCCTTCTAATATTGAAAATCTGAATCGCTCGGTCAATATAATACCATTTGCATCAATTATTAAAGACATCAATCAAATTGGTAGTGCTTATGATGGGGATGCCCTATTTATGATTGGTCTTATTGTAAGAAATGTAGGCGGGAATATTTTATTATTAATGCCTTTAGGATTTTTAGCACCAATTTTATGGGATAAATATAAAAAGTTCAAAAATACTATTTTATTAGGATTTACTATATCAGTTAGTATCGAATTACTACAATTAATTGAGTCTTTATTTAGTGGAGTAGGACGAATTACTGATATTGATGATGTGATCTGTAATGTTATAGGTTCTATTATTGGATATTGTATTTATATTATCTTTTTAAAAGCCATTAATAAATTTAACATTCGAGTGTTGGGTAAAACTAATTCTAAAGGTGTGGAATTAGTTGATAAATAGGAGTTTAAACGAGTTATTAAAGGCGTACGAGTAAAAAGTACGTCTTTTTATTTTTATAAATAATGCTTAAGACTGATGAGAAATCACATTTTCCAACTTACACTTAAAAGTAGCTATCGTATTTCAAGTATGGAATGAAAAGAGGAGAATATATTTTTTAAAGATAAACAAGTTTATAGGAGGATTCTAAATGGATATTTTACTTGTTGTTCTTATTATTGTTTTGATGCAAAGTAAAGAACGAAAAGTGAAAATAAACCGTATTTGGCTCATTCCGGCTTTGTTGTGCTTTGTAACAATCCAGTCCATTATTCATATGGGACAAATAACTTTGCTGCAAGGACTACTGTTTGTTGTAATGCTTGGAATTGGCTTAGGTCTAGGGATTATACGGGGAAGAGCTTTAACATTTCGATTTGATAGTAAAACAGGTCATGTACTCCGAAAAGGAAATTGGGTAAGTACAATAATCCTTCTTGTTATTTTAGGAGCAAAAATTATGATTAAACAAAGTATGTTTTCTGGTAGTACGCACCAGACATTAATGGTTGTAACAAATGCCTTTTTATGTATTACATTAGGCACTGTGATTAGTAGACGTTATTATATTTGGAAAAAATATAATGAATTAACACAAAAAACGTAAATGCATTCACCCCTTGTTTAACATTGCTAAGAACGGTAATACTAATTAACATTGAACTTTTACAACAAGGGATGATAATATGATATACATTTACACAGACTTCGGCGGTACTCATACAACTTCACTTGCTGCAGCGTATCATTTAAATAAATTACCAACGGATCGTAAGTTAACGAAAGAAGAAATTTTGAATGTAGATTACTTTAATAAATTGAAAACAGAAGATATGGGAAAAATTATTTTTCATGGAATCGATGAACATGGTCATCCTGTATATACGATTGGATGTGGCGCATCAAAAGTTGTTGTACCAGCGATGAAGCATTTAGGAGAAATCTTGCAAAAACATTATCAAAGCCATGAAAAGATTATATTTTCTAACACATCACCAACAGTGCCTTTACCAATGACTTTCGGTGGGCTGTTTTCTAGAAGGTTCCATATCGATTTTATTGGCGTACCGTTACTCGTATGGGGAGCAAAAATTTGCTGTGATAATATACAAAGACTTGTTAGTTATACAAAAGAAGCTGGAAGATTAACGAATGATTATGTTGTAATTTTAGATAATGAAACTTTTAAATAGTATATGATAAGAAGAAAATCGAGCAAATTCCTTGATTTTCTTTTTTATTTGTGAAATAGACAAGAAATAGTCACATTTAATATACATCTACTATAGCCAAAACAATAAAGTCCTGTTACTATTACAGGGATATTCTCTTTTTATAACATAAATATATAGAAAAATTAGAAAAGAGGAATTGAATTAAGGGAGGAACAACATGAAGCGTGTTGCTTGGATTACTGATAGTACAACTGCGAATTTTAAAACAGAAGGAGATAACTTTGTTATCCCAATCGAAGTTATTATTGATGGAATGTCGTACAAAGATTGTGAAGAAGGTGTACGTGAACGTGTTTATAATGCGTTAAACGAAGGTAAAACAGTCACTACTTCACAACCTAATATTGGGGAAATGGTAGAGTTATTTACGAAATGCAAAGAAGAATATGAAGAAGGATTTGCAGTTGCTATTAGCGGAAAAGTAAGTGGAACCTATCAAAATATGAAGCTAGCTGCAGAAATGGCAGGTTTTCCATTAACGGTATTAGACAGTGAAACAACAAGTTATCCAATGGATGAACTAATTAGAAAAGCGAAATCGTTATACAATGATGGTATGACTTTACAAGATATACACAAAACATTAGTAGATGAAAAAAGAAGACCTTTCCACGTATTCCCGAAAAGTTTAAAAGGCCTTTATGCAAGTGGTCGTGTAAAGGGCATTCAATTTTTACTTGGAAGTTTATTAAGTGTTAACTTAATATTAGAAGTAAAAGGTGGAGAGCTTTTACTTGAAAAGAAAGTTCGTAAAATCCAAAAATGTCGAGAATATATTAAAAATGAACTTGAAAAAGAATTACCAAAAGTACTTCACATGTTCCATGCTAATGATAAAGATGGAGCCGAGGAATGGATTGCAGATATTAGACAAGCATTCCCTGAAATGGATTTCAAATTATATCCATTACCAATTTCATTTGCGGTTCATGCAGGTGAAGGTACAATAGCAATTAGTTATTAAAGTAAAACCCGTGAATTATTTACGGGTTTTTTATTTAATTAAAATGAAATGTGATCTCGACATATCTCCATCGAGGTTAGAAATCGATGGTCGAGCTACCTTCTCATAGATAACTGTGGAATGCCTTTTTTATGACTTATCCAATTATTTCTTACAAGATTTAAGGAGGATTGAGTTGAAAATGAATTGATTAAAGTGTAAAATTACACTAAATAACACATTAGTTACTTTTGAGGGGGAAGTAAAGTGAATAAGGAGCATGCAATTGAACTTATTTCAATGAAAATAAAGTTAATACGCACTGAAAAAAGATATACACAAGATAAAATGGCTGAAGTTCTCGGCATATCAAAAAAAACGCTTGTTCAAATTGAGAAAGGGAGAACGAATGCAGGTTGGACCAACACTGTTGCTATTTGTGCATTGTTTAGAGATAGTGAAGTTTTACAGAATACTCTTGGGGATGATCCATTAGTAGTAATCGAAACAATGGCCCACAATAGCACTAACAACTTCAAAGAAAAAACATTGGGAGGAAAAGTCTGGTGGAAGCAGATTCAAGAAAAAGGGAACTTTCGCTTACAACAAAATCTAATTAGTCAGCATTATCGTATTCTAGACAGACAGGATTACCGTTGGTTTAATTCGTTTGATTTAGAAGAAACGCTAAATCAACTTAATAAATTAGCAACGAATTCAGAACATCAAATAACCAGAACTACAATGAGCGAAAATAAATAGGAGGAAATTACATATGATCATCTTGCATTTTCTTTGGATTTACTTTATGCCAATTTACTGGTTATGTGGATTTATAGGTGGAATCTATTTAATTATTGCAGGTATCAAATATCTTAAATTACTTGTAAGTGTAATGGGATTACTTTGTCTTACCCTTGTCGTGTTACCTATTGTTTGTTGGGGGACAGGGATTAATGCGGAATTTCTTCTTACACCCGTTTCCAACTTTTCACTATTCTCTTTAAGTGGGTTAATAGCAGGATTTATTGGATTGTGGTCAAAAATTAAACGCATAAGAAATATGGGATTTACTATTTTTACTTGTGGAGTAATAGGTGCCCTATTCTATTATTTAATGTCTATACCCGATTCATACTATATAGGATAGTTTTTCAAAACTCAGTTCATTTACAAACAAAAGGATAGTGAAACAGGAAAAACATTATTTCTATTCTTTCTGTCTAACTTATTAAATAAAAAGGAGGTGCTATAGAACTGGTAGCGTTTCCTTTTTCACATGAATCATTCACCTATCAGATAGGTTGCGCTCCAGTACGTAGTAGGTAGCATATCAATAACTAGCTATAATTTCTACATTCTCTGACTTTAAATGATAAAGGAGATGTTATCACAGTTGTTCCTGCAAAGAAAAAATGAATAGTTGTAGTAAAAACATTCTAGAATACAGAAGCTTAGGAATATTGGATATAAAATATGATAAATACGAGGCATAAGCCAGTTTACAATTTTTATGTCAACACTACAAACTTGACATGTGTGTATTTCGTTTTGCACTGTAAATCATTCATATTAAGTAATAGAATTGTAGAAATATATAATAGAATATTCGCACTAATATTTATACAGCTACAATCTATTTACATATAAGGTTATTGGGATTATATTGAAAATGAAAGAGAAAACAATAGATGGAAGGGGATGTTTTTTATGTTTAAAAAAGCAGCACTAGGGATTTCATCGTTAGCAATCACAGCGTTCGTCGGATTAGGAATGGCAACAGAAGCTTCAGCTGGACCAGCAGCACCACTTACTTCACTAAACGTCGTACAAGTAGAGTCTGAGCTAGGCGGGGTAGAAACAATTAATCAGAACAGCTTCAGCACATCGCGTAACCACGGGGGAAAATATTTATATATTACAACGAAAGAAATGGGCTATGGCCAAAACCCATTTGCTAAAATGAATGGTTCTAATGTAAAAAGTATTGATTCCACTATAATTGGCGGAAGACCAATCGTTGGCTGGTATTATAAATGGGATGCTTCTGGACACCAACAAGGAACGTTTGAGTACCAAAAGACATCTATAAATTCACCATTTAATACAATGCGTACATCAATTTATATCCAATAATTTTGAAAGCGTTCGCACATATAGAATAGTAAAAAAGGTACTTCTAGGAGTACCTTTTTTTGATTTGAATCACGTTCATCTATATTTACAATCCTGATTTCACAGCAAAAATACTTACCATAAAACAAAATCCTTAAACGTCTATAAAATTAATATGAACGCGTAGTACAAGTCCGCTACAGTTAAAGTACGTAACTTTACATATTTCAACTCAATGAAGAAGGAAGAAACTGTAGTACTTACGCCACAGTTTTTAATTTATCCATGAACTCATAGTTTAATTTTAAGTTTTTTAGATATATAGACATAACCGTACTACCTGCTACCCTTTTTTTAAATTCAAGATTAAAAAGAGTAGCTAAACTTATATAAGCTTAGCTTGATGGATATGTGGCGGAACTCTAAAATTAATTACATCTTTTTCATAATATAAACAATTTTATATAGGGAGATGAAAGGATTTTTTAAAATAATAAAGAAGTATGTATAAACAAATATATAAATGGTAGTGATTAGGATGAAAATCAGTAAGTTTGCAGAAGTAAATAATGTAAGTGTAGATACGATTAGACATTATATGGATCTCGGACTCGTTATTCCTGAGAAAAAAGGAAGTCACTATTTTTTTGACGAGTATTGTCAAAAGGATATAGAACTTATATTAGAGTACAAATGGATAGGGTTTAGCTTGAATGAAATTAAAGAACTGTTTCTTTATAAAAATTTAGGGAAATCCTTAGACTATGAAAAGGATATTTTTTATCAATCTATATTTAAAGTAAAATATGAAAAGATTGAACAAGAGATAAAAACCTTAAAGGAACGAAAAGATAAATTAAAGAAAACGTTAAATAATTTATCTATAGAAACTGAAATTTCGAGTTCAATTTTAGGGGTAGATTTAAAAGTACTTCATTTATTTAAATGTGTTAAGTGTAACGGAAATTTAATTCTTGAAGATGGCATTATTAATAAAAATCAAATTGTTGAGGGGAAATTAATTTGTAATTGTGGTGAAGAATACGCGATTACTTCCGGAGTTTTAACAGCTGGAAAATTATTTGAGGTGTATAAGAGGAAATCACTTGAAGATTCTATTTCAGATTATATCCATGAAACGGATACTGCTTTTTTGGAAAATGTTCAAAGAGGAGGAGAATGGGCGAAAAAGAAACTAATGCAATTAGATTTAAATGAAAAAATACTACTTGATTTAGGGTCTGGTATTGGGTTCTTTTTACGAAATATTTATGAAGAACTACCGGAAGAGTGTTTATATATTGCTGTTGATCGTGATTTGAATAAACTTTTACTTTTAAAAGATGTAATTGAGAGAAGAAATTTGAAAAGAAATATTGTATTTATCTGTGCTGACTTTCTAAACATTCCTATTCAGAATTATTCTGCTGATATTGTAATTGATCAATCAGGTACAAGTAATTATAGTTTTGAACATGAGGAGTTTTTATTACGCGAATTAAATTACCTTTTTAAACCTAATTGTTATTTATTAAGTTCATTTATTTTATTTAATAAATTCAGCATAAATAGCCAAATTGCACCTAGACTCCGAGAGAATTTTACATCTGCAAAAGTAACGAAAGAAATCCAAAATTTACAGTTTCAATCGATTGATGAAAGTACTTCAAATTATTTAAAACGAGGCGGAAAGTACGAGGATTTCTTTGTTCAAGGAGAAGAAATTTATACATATTCATTTTTCGGAAAAAGATGGGGTTAACTCCATCTTTTATTTATTTTCCCTTAAAACTTTTCAAATAGTACATATTGCTATTGGGTTGACCCAAGAACTTACAATGTACGTAACACAAAGTTAGGCAGGGGGAAAAGTGATGGGAAGTTTACGATTACATATAGAAAATAAAAAAAGAAACCAAGAACTAAGAAATATTTGTTTATATTCAATTGCAAAAACAGTATCACTATTTGGTAGCTCTATTTATAGTTTTGCATTAGGATTGTATGTTTTACAAATAACCGGATCTGCGTTAAATTTTGCAATTTCGCTCATATTAGGAACGATTCCAATGATTGTTATGAATCCATTTGCCGGTGTCATTGCTGATAAGGTTGATAAAAAGAAACTGGTTATTTGTATGGATTTACTAAGCGGATGCTTATTAATAACTGTTTATATATTAAGCAGCTATTATGGATTAAACTTATTTATCATTTATACTACTACCTTTCTTATGACAGTATTTACAACTTTTTTTGGAATAGGTTTAGAGGCCGTAAAACCGAATATGGTCACTAAAGAGCGGTTAATGAGTATTAATTCTATAAGTAAAATTATCGATTCTATATCTTTAATTCTAGGCCCTATGTTAGGGGGGATTGTTTTTGCAGTCTTTGATATTAAAATTTTTATAATTATAAATGGTATTTCATTTATCCTTTCGGCTATTTCCATATTGTTTATTAACTTTAAATTGTTTGAGCAAAACATAAATGAGGAATGTTCAATTAGAGAAATTAATTTTATTGAAGATATAAAGGAGGGATACTCTTATTTATTGGAGCGGAAACGCTTAAAAAATACTTTTAGTACTTTAATTTCTCTGAATTTCTTTTTAGGCTTTGCTGTAACTGTTCCGTTGCCATACATTATTAACACAGTTCTTAATCTTAGTTCTAAGCAATTTGGTATGATTCAAGGGACTTTCCCGATAGGTATGATAGTTGGTGCAATACTAGTAAAAAAGATAACTGATTGTTTTTCTTATTCTTATCTATTGAAAAAAATAAGTTTTATGTTGGCGATTTTTATGATAGTTTCAGGAATACCTGTTTTATTTAAACCTATTGTAGTAAATAATTTGGTATATGTTACTACGTATTGCATGATTATGTTCTTTTTAGGATTTATGATAGCACAAATTGATATTCCTTTAATGTATTTCATGCAAAATGAGATTCCTGAAGAATATAGAGGAAGAGTTCTTAGTATTGGATTAAGCTTAGGTAAAATAATGCAGCCAATAGCACTTGCAATATCAGGACTATTATTAAATTTCATTCCAGCCTACACGCTTCCCATTGCAGGGGGGATTGTATTTTTTACTTTGAATAAAATTTTAGCAAATAAGTTAAATTTAGAAATTCATTCAAAAGATTATAGTGTTTAACGTAACTTAAAAAGCGCAGGATGCTGATCCTGCGCTTTTTTATCGTAATTCAGCGGTTTTTCTAATGACAATCTTATCAATATCATCTTCTTCATCACCAATAAATAATCCGCGTTCTTTTAAATACGCTTCAAAATATAAATCTGCTTCAGCGCGTTCGTCATATGGCTTTACAGAGAGAACGAAACCTAATTTGTTTTGTTCTTCTAAATGGGAAGTGGAGATGTAAGCCGGTACATTATGGCGTAAAAAGAGTTCTTTAACTGGAATAATCATATCTTTCATTAATTTCGTTAGCATACCCATTTCAAACTCGAAATTAAAGCGATCTATACTAGATAAATCAGCGAATACTACACCGATAAAACCTGTATTAAATACTTCTTGATATTCTACATCTTCATCATGGCCGCCATAAAAATTCTTTTCGATTAAATAATTTACAAAATAAGCAACGCCATCACTTTGTTCAAATGGTTTCGTTGAAAGAACAAAACCAATTTTCTTTTGTTTATGTAAATACACACATGACATGTATGCTGAAATGTTATGTTCTTTAAATAAAGCACTTGTTGCTCCAGAGAGACCATCTAGTACGTGATGAACAATTTGAAGTTTTTTACGAGCGAAATAATAGGATTTCTTTTGTAACTCCAATGTATCAATAAAGACAGAGCCGATAAAGCCTGTATTTGAAATAATAGGTGCTTGCTTTTTTCTTCCTCTGCGCTTTAATGGAGCCATTGTTAAAATCATCCCTTCATGTACGTTTAAAATAAAAAGAACGTTTGTTCGTATATTTATATTTTACTATTAAAACGCTATAAAGTAAAGGGTTTTTGATGAAAATATAACAAAAAAGACACCTTATAAAAGGTGCCTTAAACGCTGTAAGGAATAGGGTTTACCCTAACTATTTATATTATGATACAGAAACAATCTCTTCTGTATCTTCTACATCTAAATGACAGTCCATAGTACGAACATCTTGATCTTCATGACTTCCGAAATAAATAGTAATTTTCATATGTATCGCTCCTTTATTCTAGGAATACCTAAAATAATTACTAGTAATGTTAATATTTATTATATACCACTTTTTTCATTCCGACAACGTTATATCATTTTTAATTATTTTAAACTATAGAGCACAATTTAAAGAGGTACTTTTTATAGAAAATGGTAAATTTCTAATATGTTATATTTAATATAGAAAAATTCGAGTGTTACTTTTTATGAAAAGGAGAACTATTGATGAATTATAAACAACAACTACTAGATAACTTTGCATTTAAAACTTCATATATTGCACAATTTGTGCCCGGAATGAGTATAAAAAAAACGAAAGATTATATTGCTGTTGATTGTGGATTACCTGCCGATACATTTAATATCATCACTCTACTAAACAATAATTTAACGGAAGGGATTGAGAAATTATATAAAGAGGTAGAATACTATTATCAAAGAAATTTTCCAATGAGTGTTTGGTTATGGGATGAGGAGCAAGAGCGGGATATAAAAAGTGAGTTAATTAAAATCGGTTTAAAAGAAGTGGAACAGAATATTGCGATGGTAGCAGACTTAAAAACAATTTCCCCAACAATAAACATGCCAGTAAGTTTTACTATTCAACAAGCATCTTCACCTGGACAAATAAATAAATTTGGAGAAACGTTAGCTGATCTATTCGGCACATCAGAAGAAGGTATACATGTACAAGCATTCTATAATCAAATTTCTAATCTTGATATATGTAACAGTGAGAATCTGAAATTATTTTTAGGGTTATATGAAGGTGAAGTCGTAACTGTTGGTTCATTGATATGTTCAAAAGATAGTATTGGTATTTATGACATAGCAACTAAAGAAGGAATGAGAGGACGAGGGTTCGGATCTGCTATGTTCAATTTCCTGCTGCAAGAAGCACATAAATTTAAAAATACGTATTGTGTATTACAAGCTTCACCCGATGGAATCAATATTTATAAAAAATCGGGATTTCAAGCTATCGGCAAAATGACTGTATTGGAAAATCGACATTTAATTGAGTAAATCATTCAAGTTAAATCGTCTTTATATAGGAGCTTATAAATCGTTATGAAAAAGATATATCTCGTTACAATAATTTGTACCTTTATAGTAATAAGTATCTTTGTTTTTCAGAAAATAAATGAACATAAGTATACTAAAGCTATTAATCAATCAAATCATATAAAAAATATCGCACATAGAGGTGCTTCTGCATATGCGCCTGAACATACAATAGCAGCATATCAATTAGGCCAACAAATGAATGGAGATTATATAGAAATCGATCTTCAAATGACAAAAGATGGACATATAGTGGCTATGCATGATGAAACCTTAAACCGTACAACAAATGGTACAGGGCTAGTGAAAGAGCATACATTAGAAGAAATAAAGCAACTAAATGCAGGTTCTTTTTTTAATGAAAAATATCCGAACTTAGCAAAGAAAGAATTTGAAAATGCAAAAGTCCCAGCATTAACAGAAATTATTGAAACGTTTGGGCATAACGCGAACTATTATATCGAAACAAAAACACCTGATGAATATCCAGGAATGGAAGAAAAATTATTAGAAATTATTAATCACTACGAAATACAGGATAAAGTTATTATTCAATCGTTTAGTGAAGAAAGTCTACAAAAGATTCATAGCTTAAATAGTAATATATCCATAGTACAATTATTACCTTATAAAAAAGCAGTTCAATTAACAAAATTAGAGATAGAAAAGTATAAAATGTACTGCATAGGTCTTGGTATGAATTACAAATATATTGATTCAGATTATGTAAATAAAATAAAGAAAAACGGATTAGAAGTTCATCCATTTACAGTAGATAATGAAAAAGATATGAAAAAGTTACTTTCATGGGGAGTCGATGGGATGTTTACTAATTATCCGGATTGTTTACATTCAATATTATTGGATTTGAAAAGTCATGAATAAGAAGTGTTATTCATAAAGGAAAAATTTACACAACCTGTAAAGAAGGCATGTAGCATATAAAAAGAAAATACCAAAAACCGCAACTGGAAGACTTAGGTTGTGGTTTTTTTATTACTTCGATTTCAACTTACAAAGTTTGAAGCTAGAAGTGAAAACCTTTTTAGCTGAATTGGCTTCCTATGTATTTGTACTTCGTATCGTTCTAGGTATATGTACAACCCGTGAGACGAGTTTTGCATAGGATAATAGAAAAGGAGATGTTGCATATTGAAATACCACAATAGAAATGTAAGTAATCTGAATAAATTAGCGGATAATACGAAAGCTGCAGCTTTTAAGTGGTATCAGTACTGTATCGACAATGGAATTGAAGTATTAATTTATGAAACAATCCGTACGGTCGAGCAACAACGTGAATATGTTCGTAAAGGAGCATCACAAACGATGCGCTCATATCACTTAGTAGGACAGGCATTAGATTTTGTTCCAATTCAGTCGAATGGTACAGAAGATTGGAATGGCTATAATAAAGAACCGTGGGCATCAGCAATTCGTTATGCTAAACAAATTGGCTTTGAATGGGGCGGTGACTGGAAAGGATTTGTGGATAGCCCGCATTTGCAATATAACTACAAAGGATATGGAACGGATACTTTTGGAAAAGGTGCTCAAAACGTAGTGACTCCTCCCACGTCGAATGATAGTGTAGGGGTTGCTTATATTAACGGTAGTAATGTAAATTTACGAAAAGGACCTGGTACTGGATATGGCGTTATTCGTCAATTAGGGAAAGGAGAGTCCTACAAAGTATTTGGACAAACAAATGGTTGGTTAAATCTAGGTGGCGATCAGTGGGTTTATAACGATCCATCATACATCCGTTATACGGGAGGAAATGTACCAGCAACTTCACAATCATCAAACGATGGTGTAGGTGTAGTTACTATAATCGCTGATGTATTGCGTGTTCGTACCGGCCCTGGAACAAATTACGGCATTGTGAAAAACGTGTATCAAGGTGAAAAATATCAATCGTTTGGATATAAAGATGGTTGGTATAATGTTGGTGGAAATCAATGGGTTTCTGGTGAATATGTTACGTTTGTAAAGTAAAAATAAGAGCCGTCCTGTTGGGCGGCATTTTATTTTAAATATTCATAGGACGAGCATTCATAATATTATTTGTAATACATAGAGTATAATTTTTCATTCTAATAATCAGAAAGTAATCAAAATGTAATTAATTTCAACTACGCTTTTTATATTTTTTTGATACACTGGCTACGAGGGGGATACCAATTAAGGTGGGTAAAAACCAAAACCATATTGGCGGAAGTAAATTTAAAATGGGAATATGGATGCCGATATTTACTAAAAGTGCGGTGACTGCACCAATATAAGAACCTAGCATACCTCTAATGTGGTGATGGAGCCAATTTTTCCAACGTTTTTTTCGTGCAAGGTATCCATAAATCGCAAATGAATAAGAGAAGATTGCTACATAAAATAAATATGCGATTTTATCCCAGTTGATAATGGATAATATTATTGCCGTAAGGGTAATGACAACATAGGATGCATGATATATTTCGCCCCATTCGGTATGTTTTCCTTTCTTCTTTTGGGCAACCATCGCTACAATACCAGTGATTAAGCATATTGTTCCAAATAGGATGTGTATGGTTAAAAGAATGTTAAAAATGCTCATAATAATTCCTCCTTTTTTATTTTTATAGTATTGTAGTATAGGAGAAAAGTTGAAAAATATAGTTAGTTCGGCTTAATATATTGAAATAAAGGTACTCCTAGAACAAAACCCAATGATTTAAATATTTAGTGAGATGATTATTATGTTAAATGAAGGAGAGACTTCTATGTTTACATCTATTACATATTTACAATCGGGCAATGAGAAACAACAAAAAATATATGATGTTTTGAATAGCCTAAACATAATGGAGGATTTAGCTTTATATAATCCCGTTCTTTGCGGGACAATCCCTATAAGAATTGATACTCCTCAATCTGACTTAGATATTGTAATGGAAGTATATAACTTTGATGTTTTTGAGCAGGAAATGAGATCTTTATATGGTTCTTATGGAGGGTTCAACATAAAAAAGAAAAAAATTAAAGGTACTGAATCGATAAAGGTGAATTTTGAATTCGAAGGTTTTGAATTTGAATTATTTGCTCAACCGAAGCCAGTGCGTAATCAAAATGCATATAGACACATGATAGTGGAACACATGCTATTAATGCAGCATCCCCATATAAGGGAAGAAGTTATTCGCTTAAAGGAACAAGGTTTAAAAACAGAACCTGCTTTTGCTCAAGTATTAAATATTGACGGAGATCCTTATGAAGAACTTATTTTATTAGGGCAGGAAATGAAATTGTGGTAAATAAGATACATAAAAAAATCCTCCAAAAACAAAAGAGGATTTTTTTTATGCCGTTAACTTCCGAATTAATTCACTGAGCAATTTAATTCCGTTAGTCATTTGTTCTGGAGTAGCATATCCATATGATAAACGAATGTACTGATCTGATTCTTCTTCATAAATACGTCCCGGATTTAAAAGAATTCCTTTTGATAGTGCCTCTGAAAATAGTTTTTTCATCGGAATGTTATGTACAACCTTTAGCCATATAAAAAATCCACCACTAGGAATATCCCATGATGCAATATCTGCACAATATTTATTTAAAGCTCGTATCATTATTTGTCTTCGTTCTTTCAGGTGCTTTCTTACGTTTGCTACATGTTCTTCATAAAAACCTTCATTTATCCATTCAGCAGCTACTCTTTGAGATAAAGAGCTGGATCCATAGTCTGTTTGCATTTTTATATCTGACAATCTATCAATAACAGGTTCTGGTCCGATTATCCATCCAATTCTAAGTCCTGGGCTAAGTGTTTTAGAGAGACTACCAATATATAATACATGTCCATGTTTATCCATCGATTTTAAAGGAGCTGGAGGTGATTCATCAAGCCATAACTCTCGGTAAATATCATCCTCGATGATAGACAATTGCTCTTTTTCACATATTTTTAATATTTCTTTTCTTCGCTCTTTGGACATCAATATCCCCGTTGGATTTTGAAAACAAGGGATTGAATATAAAATATTATTCTTTTGACTATATTTAATTCGTTTTAATAAGTCGTTAGGTAAAATACCGTGATGATCCATTGATATACCGGATAAATTTATATTTGCTGATTGAAAAACATGAAGTGAATATAAGTAAGAAGGTTGTTCAAGTAAAACAGTTGATTTTCTATGTAAAAGACCAATTGATATTAATTGTAATGCTTGGAGTGCACCAGAGACTATTAATATAGAACCCGGTGATGCATGTATTCCAAATGATTTTACGTATTTGCTTATTGCTTCACGTAACGGATAAAAACCTTTTTGTTCTTCGTATCCGAAATAATCTAATTCCTCACTGACGTTTTTAATTATAGATTGCATAGTTTCGAGCGGGAAAAGGTGAGGTGCAAGTTCACCTTTACTAAGATGGATAAGCGTTTTATTTGCTTCTGCTTCATTTATTTCTCGCACCATTAACTTACTTGGTTTATGAATACCGGCCTTTACATATTCACTCCAATCGGGCGGGGGATTAGTTGCTAATAATGACCATGTATTATTTGTTACAATTGTTCCTGCTCCGATTTGTCCTTGAATTAAACCATCTGCCATAAGTTCATCTAGCGCATTTATTACAGTACTTCGATTTACATGAAATAATTGTGCTAACTGCCGCTGACTAGGGATTTTACTTCCAATTGGCCATTCTCCGTTTTCAATTTTTTCTTTCATATAGTCTATTATCTGCCGATATTTGGGCACTTTTTTATCGGTTGTCATATAAAAAACTCCTTCGTTAATTTAAAAGATTCAAAGTGGTTGGTTTTTCCGATAAATAACTGGTTGAAGACATTGTATCAACTATTAAATATGATGAAAAGAAATAATTGGTAATTTAAAAATGGTTGGTCTATTAAGGAGGGAGAGAAAACATGCATAATAAAAAATGGGATTTACGCATTATATGTGCTCATGCTTTTACAATTCTTATATGGGGAACTGCTTTTCCAGCAATTCGTATGGGGCTTGAATCTTATACGCCTGAACACCTTACTTTACTACGCTTATTAATCGCCTCATTTATACTTTTGTTATTTTCATTTATATACAAACTACGACTACCGGATTTAAAGGATATCCCAGCAATTTTTATATTTGGTGCTCTAGGATTTACTATTTATCACATCGCATTAAACTACGGCGAAAAAACAGTAAATGCTGGATCTGCAAGTTTAATAATTTCAGTCACTCCAATAGTAACGGCAATTCTTGCTTCTGTTTTTTTGAATGAAAAAATGAAATTAAATGGCTGGATCGGTGGTGTAATGAGTTTTGCAGGAATTGCCTTAATTTCATTTAGCCAAGGCGACGCTATTCAATTGAATAGCGGGGGATTATTTATATTATTAGCGGCGATTTCAGAAAGTCTATTTTTCGTTTTCCAAACATCTTACTTAAAAAAATACGGCTTCTTACCATTTACCATATATACAATTTTGTCTAGTACTGTATGTATGCTTATTTTCTTACCCGGAGTTTATCAAAAAATACTAGCAGCTCCTCTTGAAGTTAACTTGAGCGTTATATATTTAGGTGTCTTTCCAACAGTACTCCCGTATATTGCATTGGCCTATATTATATCTCGTGCTGGTGCTTCTGAAGCAACAAGTTCTCTATATTTAACGCCAATAACTGCGTGTTTCATTGCTTGGATATGGTTAGGAGAAGTGCCAACTTTAGTTTCGATAATTGGCGGAGGAATTACTATACTTGGAATTGTGATTGCTCATATACCAATATTAAGAAAAGAAAAACATAGGAATTTAGCAAATAATCAATCCGTATAATGTAATTCAATAATGATTTTATGATACTTTTTTATATAGTTTCTTTCTTATGTTGATAAATATAATATTTTGTATTTCAGTTAAATATTGTATGTTACATTTTATGTAGTAAGCAATTTAAAAGGAGCTGACAACATAATGAATGGAAAAAGAAAAATTTTCACATGTATTTCTATTGTAGGAATCGGACTAGCTAGTTTTTCTAATTCTAGTTTCGCAGCAAGTGTAACGGACAATTCAATACAAAATTCTATTCCCGTAGTTAATCAACAAGTAGCTGCTGCAAAGGAAATGAAACCATTTCCCCAGCAAGTTAATTATGCAGGTGTTATAAAACCGAATCATGTTACACAGGAAAGTTTAAATGCTTCTGTAAGAAGTTACTACGATAATTGGAAAAAGAAATATTTGAAAAATGATTTATCTTCTTTACCTGGTGGTTATTACGTAAAAGGAGAGATTACAGGTGATGCGGATGGGTTTAAGCCACTTGGAACTTCAGAAGGTCAAGGGTATGGGATGATAATTACAGTATTAATGGCTGGTTATGATTCGAATGCTCAAAAAATCTATGACGGTTTATTTAAAACAGCAAGAACTTTTAAAAGCTCTCAAAATCCTAATTTAATGGGATGGGTTGTCGCAGATAGTAAAAAAGCACAAGGTCATTTTGATTCTGCTACTGATGGGGATTTAGATATTGCGTATTCTCTTCTTCTTGCTCATAAGCAGTGGGGATCTAATGGAACAGTTAATTATTTGAAAGAAGCACAAGACATGATTACAAAAGGTATTAAAGCTAGTAATGTTACAAATAATAACCGACTAAATTTAGGAGATTGGGATTCTAAAAGTTCACTTGATACGAGACCATCTGATTGGATGATGTCACACCTTAGAGCATTTTATGAATTTACAGGTGATAAAACTTGGCTTACTGTTATTAATAATTTGTACGATGTTTATACGCAATTTAGTAATAAGTACTCTCCAAATACAGGACTTATTTCAGATTTCGTTGTAAAAAACCCACCACAACCCGCACCTAAAGACTTCTTAGATGAGTCAGAATATACAAATGCATATTATTATAATGCTAGTCGAGTACCTTTAAGAATTGTAATGGACTATGCGATGTACGGCGAGAAGCGAAGTAAAGTCATTTCTGATAAAGTCTCTTCATGGATTCAAAATAAAACGAATGGAAATCCTTCTAAAATTGTGGATGGTTATCAATTAAATGGATCCAATATTGGTAGTTATCCAACTGCTGTATTTGTTTCACCGTTTATTGCTGCAAGTATAACGAGTAGCAATAATCAAAAGTGGGTAAATAGTGGTTGGGATTGGATGAAGAATAAGAGAGAAAGTTATTTTAGTGATAGTTATAATTTATTAACTATGTTATTTATTACAGGAAATTGGTGGAAGCCTGCACCTGATGATAAAAAAACACAAAATCTAATAAATGATGCAATTTATGAAGGATACGATAATTAATTAAATTTGAGAATGGTTACTGAAGAAAGGAATTAGCATTCGCTAGTTCCTTTTTAATGTTTTGTAAAACATTATCCATTCTAAAATTCGCATAGATATACTTGCTTTTTTCATATACATAGTTATTGATGACTCTATGTTTTTATGAAGGGAGAGTATTTCTTGGAAAAAGTATTATTTTTCGGAGACCCAGGTATTGATGACTCATTTGCCATTATGTATGGTTTACTGCATCCCGAAATTGAAATTGTCGGTATTGTAACCGGATACGGAAATGTTGAGCATATACATGCTGCACATAATGCAGCGTATATTTTACAGTTAGCAAATAGACAAAACATTCCTGTCATTAGTGGTGCAACAAAACCACTTACAGAAGAAATCACTACGTACTATCCTGAAATTCACGGAGCAGAAGGATTAGGGCCCATCCATGTTCCAGAAAGCGTATTATCTATTCCAATATACAATTTTGGTAGTATCGCTGCGATTCTTGTAAAGTACGGAAAAGATTTAACGATTGTTGATGTAGGAAGATCTACCTCGTTAGCAATTGCTTTTAATTTATGGAGTGACTTAATGCTAAATGTAAAAGGAATCTATTTCATGGGTGGCGTCTTTTTAGAAGTAGGAAATGTAACACCATTAGCGGAGGCAAACGTGTATGGAGATCCTATAGCAAGTAAAATTGTTTTCCATCAAGCAAAAAATTTATTCATATTCCCTTTAAATGTAACAAACAAAGCTGTGTTAACACCAAATGTATTTAACTATATTCAAGCTAATGCAAAGAATCCATTTCATATGATAATGAAACCAATGTATGACTACTATCTATCCGCATACCAAAAACTTAATCCATCTATGGAAGGACCTTTGCTACATGATGTGGTTGCAATAAGTGGATTAGTAAATCCAAGTTTTTTTGAATTTGTGCATCGTACAGTAAATGTAGATACATACGGAGATACGAAAGGACAAACATTTGCTGATTTTCGCCATAGCTCTATATCTGAAGGAGCCCGTATAGCACTAGAAATAGATGAACAAAAATTCATTCAAGATTTTATAAAAATTATGTTATAAGTTGCTGTCGAAAAAGGGAATTATTTCAATGCGTTGAATATAAAAATACATCCTCTAGATAAAGGAGCTTACAATATTGAATGTCCAGTTAAAGGTTGTTACGAGAGACAATTGGGAAGATGCATTAAAGTTACAAGTTAAAGAAGATCAAAGAAAATTTGTCCCCGCTGTAGCAGTTTCACTTGCTAAAGTATATATAAAACCAGATGGTGACAATGTAGAGTACATACCATTCGCTATATACGATGGTGACCTTATGGTTGGTTTTGTTATGCATGCTGTTGTAATAGAGACATCGGATATGTATTGGATTAACGGATTTATTATTGATCAATCGCAACAAGGTAATGGTTATGGAAAAGCAGCATTACAAGAAAGTATTAATATAATAAAAAATACGTTTAAGGCGTGTAAAGAAATTAGATTAACCGTACATAAAGATAATATCTCTGCAAAGAAATTATATGAACGATATGGTTTCATATCATTAGGACAGGAGTATGATGGTGAGCAAGTATATCGTTTATTTGTTTAACTATTAGGAAGTAAAGGTGTGAAATGAAATATGCAATTTACTGAAGTGAAAATTGAAGTGTTCATTCCTGAAGAATATATTGAAACATTAAGGGATGAATTAAATAAAATTGGAGCATGTAAAACGGGCGAATATGACCATTGTCTTTCCTATAGTTCAGTGAAAGGATATTGGAGACCTTTAGAAGAGGCATCTCCTTTTAATGGAGAAATTGGTCAAATATGCGAAGGACAAGAATGTAAAGTTGAAATAAAGTGTAAACGAGAACTTGTAAAAGATGTTCTTGAAGTTATTAATGATATTCATCCGTATGAAACACCTATGATTTATATTATACCAATACTAAATGACTATTTTGAGAAACTATACATTAAATAACTAGGAGGAATATCAATTGAAAAGTAAATTTCATCATATTGTACGAGCAGTCATGATAAAAGATGAAAAATTATTAGTTGCTGAATATATCGGCCATCATTATTTTTTACCTGGTGGCCATGTTGAAATTGGAGAATCAGCAGAGAATGCATTAAAAAGAGAGTTAAGAGAAGAACTTGGAGTAAACTGTAGTATACAACAATTTTTAGGCGTCATAGAAAATCAATGGCAAGATAAAGAAGTTCTTCATCATGAAATTAACCACATTTTTGAAGTAGAGTCACAAGATTTACATACGGACTTAACACCGAAATCTAGCGAGTCTCATTTAGCATTTCACTGGATAGCTTATAATAAAGAAGCCTTAAATCATTATGAAATCATGCCAATGCCTTTAGTAAAGGAATTACTAGAAAGTAAGTTAAATGATGAACTCCTAAATTGTTGGATTAGTAATTTTTAAATCACTTTATTTATAGTAAATACGTCCATCGAATGAATATAAAGAAAATAGGCTGAAAAACAAGGTACATCACCTAGTGTAAGTTCATATTTTGTTGATGTACGCATTTAGTCTATAGTCTTGTTTCTACTTTGTTTAAAAGAATTTATTAACTTTAATATTTGGACGGAATTTACATTTATAAATGGAGGGTTTCATAATGAATCAGTTTCAACAAGAACTACAATCATTAAACCTTAATGATTATCAAACTGGCAATGTTGTGTATTGGGATCAACAACAAAGTCAATATCCATACTATTACATTCAAGACGATGCACGTCGTTGCGGCGGATGTGGCGGTTGTGGTGGACGTTGCGGTGGATGTGGCGGTAGATGTGGTGGTTGTGCAGGTCGTTGCGGCGGATGTATAGGATGCGCAGGATGTTTCAGTTGCTTTAATTGCTGGAACTGGTGGATTATTTAAGTATAGAAAATCCAAGTTATTTTATATGAAAGAAAGGTGTAAAAACTATTTTGCACTTTTCTTTCATGCTGTAATTTTGATGTGTATTAAGGGGGATTTATTTGTATACATATGATAAGTTGATTTCTTGGGTAGAGGATATAAAAGAAAAAAATCATAGTTCTGCTACAGCACTTTGTATTATAAAAGATAATAAAATCGTACTAGAGCATTATAGTGGTTATCACTCAAATCCATCTACAACCAAGAGATTAACAGCATCTTCACAATTTAACGTTGCTTCTGCTAGAAAAAGTTATTTAGGATTAATGATAGCGTATGCGCTTTATGAGGGGAAAATAAACTCTATTGATGATGAAGCGATAAAATATTTTAAAGACTTTGATCCTGCATTGCTTAGTAAAACGACGATAAGACATTTAGTAACACATTCGCACGGATTAGAAGAAACGAATGACAGGACAATTTTTCGTGAATTTGCACCGGGACAATCATGGGCGTATAGAGATATTAATGTAAGAATGATGACACGTCTTATTTATCAGCTATATAACAAAAGTTTTCCTGAATTGTTAAAGGAGCGTGTGTTTAAACCTGCTAATTTTCAAGAAACAGGTTGGAGAGTTCAGCGAGATGAAAATTTAGTTGACGTTGTTAATAATCCAAATGAAGACGCAATTAGTGAAATTGGTACGGTAGATGACGGTACTGAAAAAAATTTGTTTGTCTCAGCTAGAGAATTTGCGCAGTGGGGCAATCTTCATTTAAATCAAGGTGGGATAGATGGTAAACAAATTGTTCCAAAAGAAGTTATAAAAATCGCTACGAGTTTGCAGAGTCCAACATATATAAACAAAGAGCTACCACAAAATGGATTGTTTTGGTTCATCCAAAATGAGCCTGCGCAATTAAGCGAACTTGGTGAACGTGTTCCAAAAGGGTCGTATCAAATATTAGGGATTACTGGACCGACCATTTTAGTAATACCTGAATATAATGTAGTTGTTGCAAAAATGTATAATAAAAGATATAACTACGGTGGTGATAATTACTTATATTATTTACGTGAATTTAGTAATTTAGTCGCTGATACATTTAGTAACGGTAATAGGGCATAATTACTCCTATAACAAAAAGGAGTGATTGAAAATGAAAGATAAAGTGAACAAAAATAAAAAGCAAAATATAAAAGATGTAAATACAGAGCAAAATGCAATTTATAGCGATCCTAAAGATGCAGCTAATATGCAAACTGTACCGCAGCCGAAAGATTTTGATGAAATCGAATATTAATTTTTCATCCGACTATATGATGAATGAAAAATACGTCTTAAGTCTCATAACATTTAAGAAATTATTTGATAACATATATACATAAGCATTTGAAAATGTCTTATCTTAACAAAGTTTTCTTTAGAAATATCTGATATAACCTGCAAAAGGCACTTCTTTATGAAGTGTCTTTTTGTGTATATGAACTTAATTACCATTTTCCGTACAGTATCTTGCAATTTATGATGGATATACTAACTGTGAAAATTCATGTCAAGATAAAAGAAGGGGACAGTTAGTATGAAACAAACTTCTATAAATCCGTTACTAATTGTTCTAGGTACAATCATTGTTCAAATTGGCCTTGGAACAATTTATACATGGAGTTTATTTAATCAACCCCTTGTAAGTAAGTTTGGATGGAATCTTAATTCAGTAGCGATAACTTTCTCCATAACTAGTTTTTCTTTATCATTCTCAACTTTATTTGCAGCCAAGTTGCAGAAAAAATTAGGACTTCGAAAACTTATTGCTACTGCAGGAATTGTTTTAGGACTCGGCTTAATACTTAGTTCACAAGTTTCTTCTTTACCACTATTATATTTATTAGCTGGTGTCGTTGTTGGTTATGCGGATGGAACAGCTTATATTACATCACTATCTAATTTAATTAAATGGTTTCCAAATCGGAAAGGGCTTATTTCAGGTATATCTGTATCAGCGTATGGAATGGGCAGCTTAATCTTTAGATATATAAACGGAAATCTTATCGATAAGCTTGGTGTATCACAAGCATTTTTATATTGGGGTATTATCGTGTTACTTTTAGTGTTAATCGGATCGTTCTTCTTACGTGAGGCAATTGTAAGTAATGCTGTAACTGAAACATTACACAATGACTATACTCCGCGTGAAATGATGCGAACGAAACAAGTATATCTGCTATTTTTTATGTTATTCACCTCGTGTATGGGTGGTTTGTATTTAATCAGTATGGTAAAAGATATCGGCGTACAACTTGTTGGACTTAGCGCAGCAACCGCTGCAAACGCCGTTGCTATGATTGCGATCTTTAATACAGTAGGTAGAATCATTCTTGGGACGTTATCAGATAAAATCGGCCGAATGAAAATTGTCTCTGCAACTTTTATTATTATAGGTTTGTCAGTCTTTACTTTAAGTTTTATTCCGCTAAATTACGAAATCTATTTTGCTTGTGTAGCAAGTGTCGCCTTTTGCTTCGGTGGTAATATAACTATATTCCCAGCTATTGTCGGAGATTTCTTTGGATTAAAAAACCATAGTACAAATTACGGGATTGTCTACCAAGGTTTTGGATTTGGTGCGCTTGCAGGATCATTTATTGGAGCGATACTCGGGGGATTTCAACCAACTTTCATTATAATCGGTGTTTTAAGTGTTATTTCCTTCATTATTTCAATATTAATCCGTCCACCAAATGTAGAAAAGAAAAAGGAACTAAAACATTTACATCGGAAAGTAGCTTAATTTTAAAAAGAGTCCTCATACTAGGGCTCTTTTTTATTCCATTAACTTTGCTTCTTTACTAACTCATTAAAGACAGGACAATATCATTTTAAAATTGAATAGATAAGTAAAAAGGAGCGTGACACTTAAAATGAAAATAGTACAGCAGTGGGTACAAGAAGATAGTGATTACATAAGAGAGAAAGTAATTGAATACAATCAAAAATATCTTGCAGGTGAAGAAAAAACACCTTCAGAAAAGGTTAGTTTCATAGTAAGAAATGAAAAAGAAGAAATAGTAGGTGGGGTAACAGCAATAACTTTTTGGCACCATATACACGTTGACTTTCTATGGGTTTCTGAAGAATATAGGCATGAAGGTTACGGAAGCAAGTTAATAAAGCTTATTGAAGAGTTTGCAATTGAAAAAGAGTGCAGGTTAATCAATTTAGATACTTTTAGTTTTCAGGCACCTGATTTTTATAAGAAGCATGGATATAAAGTAATCGGAGTAAGTGAAGATCATCCGAAAGGACATAATCATTATTATTTAGAAAAACGGCTAAAAAGTATATAGAATTTGTTAACATTAGTATTTGGAATAAACATGCAATAAGGGCGAGGTTATTATTAATTTCAGTATTAATTGAATCAATTTTTATTCTAAAACTGCAAGAACGTACTTTGGATAATCTTCCTAAGGTACGTTCTTTTTTTATATCAGTAGCCTATTCTTATTAATTCCACCAATACTGGTAAAGGCAAGACTTAACTAACTTATATATATTAAAAGGAGTTAATGGTAAAATGAATAGAAGACAGAAAATTCCTTTTATTAAAAATAGAGGAGGTACATATGAAAAAAGTAAATGTTACATATGCACTTTTATACGATAAAACAAACGAAAAGATCTTAATGGTAAAAAACAAAGGGGAAAATGGTTCTTATTATACATTACCAGGTGGCGCAGTTAAATTAGGAGAAACGTTAGAAGAAGCAGTAATTCGAGAAGTAAAAGAAGAAACAGGGTTACATATAAATGTAAACGGGATTTGTTCTATCAGCGAAGCCTTTTTTGAGGAAAGAGATCATCATGCAATTTTCTTTAATTTTCTAGGTGAAATAATTGGCGGAGAGACATATATATCAAGGCCAAAAGAAATTGAAGAGATTACTTGGATGGAATTACATATAGCAGCACCGTATTTACGCATACCAGAACATTTACTAGATTTATTACAAAAGAAAGAAACAGTACCTTATTTTTTTAACGGAACAATCGTTCATCAATCTTCATAAAAATATTATCTCATGTAAGGCGGGGAAAACATGGAGTTTATCGTTAATCACAAACAATTCACTCAAGCACTTTCAGAAGTAAGTAAAGCAATATCAACAAAATCTTTAATTCCTATATTATCTGGTATAAAAATAACTGCAGATCAATCTGGAATTACTTTAATCGCAAGTAACTCGAATATTTTTATCGAAAAATTCATTCCTGTTTCAATTGAAGACGAAAAGATTGCAACTATTTTAAAGGCAGGAACTATTGTTGTACCTGCAAAGTATTTCATTGAAATAATAAAGAAAATGCCAAGTGATATAGCAATAAAAAGTAAGAATGAGCAATTAATTACGATACAATCAGAAGAAATCACATTAAGTTTAAATGGATTTCCTGCAGATGAGTTTCCGAATGTACCGCTTATAGACAATCATGCAGAAATCAAAGTAGAGACAGAGCAATTGATTGAAGTATTTAAACAAACAGTCTTTGCGGTAGCGAAAAATGAATCTAGACCTGTTCTTACTGGGGTGCATATAGAGTTATCTAATAATAAGTTAATTTGTGCTGCAACTGACTCACATAGACTAGCGATACGTGAAACATTGCTTTCCTCAGATGTAAAAGCAAATTGTATTGTACCAAGCGCAACCATTAGTGAACTTCTAAAATTAATGAACAGCAATTCAGAATTCGTATATATCTATCTTTCAGAGAGTCATATTATATTTACGCTCGGAACAACTACATTATATTCAAGACTAATCGAAGGTAAATATCCTAATATTTCTAATCTTATTCCGAACGACTTTAAAACGATTATTAACATAGATAGAAAAAAGATATTACAAGGTGTAGACCGATCAAGTTTATTAGCAAGTGAATGGGCCAATAACAATGTTAACTTAGAAATCATAAACGAATCTACAATTAAAATTTCTTCAAACGCTTCTCAAATTGGGCAAATATCCGAAACGCAACAAATAGATGCGATTCAAGGTGAAAAACAATTAAATATATCTTTCGATGGGCGTTTTATGGTTGATGCTTTAAGAGCAATAAAAGAAGAAACGATTACTTTAAGCTTTGGCGGTTCTATGAGACCGATATTGATTGAAGCAGGAGAGCAATCTGCAGCAGTACATCTTATATCACCAGTAAGAGCTTATTAGGGATAGAGGAAGGGATTACATTATGTACAAGCAGACTTTTGTTTTATGAAATCATAAATTAATACATTATAAGAATGATGTATTAGTATAGCAAACAGTTTACTAAATCCTACATAATATAATTCAATCATAGACAAAGCAGCAATGGTAATCTGAAATACAAAGCAAAATAATAATAACCTAAATATAAAAGCATAGATTAATCGATATGGGGTGAGTACGATGAAGAAAGTAATTGTTTTACTCATTGGTATAGTTTTAATTATTTTTGCTTTTTATCAATACAACAAAAAAGACTATGCAGCTAAAAGTACTAACTTGTATGTAGAAGACTTTAAAGGGGCAAATGATTCAATAAAAATACAATCTGCTATTAATAAAGCAGCGTCTAGTAAAATAAAAACCGTATTGCTTGATGATAAAAAGTATAAAATCACGTCACCAATCACTGTTAAAAAAGGTGTGAAATTATTATTTGGTTATGGATCACAATTTGTGGTTGAGGGAAACTTTAGAGTTCTAGAACTAGAGAAAAACGCATCCATTGAAGGAGCGTATATAGCTATTGACGATCCTAAATTTAACTCTGAAGTTATTTATTTAGACGGTAAAAATAAATATTATAACACTTGGAACAAAACGCAAATAAAAGATATAAATATTATTAATTGGACGGAAACGAATAAAGGTACCGGAATTTCTTTATACTCTGCTGGAAAAGAAAATGAAATTTCGTTTGTTAACTTCGAAAACATTAAAATTGTAGGAATGGAAACCGGACTAAAATTAGTAGCAAAAAAACCGAGCACCGGACAAGCTTGGATAAATGCCAATCGTTTTATGAACTTTTCTTTAGAAGACTGTGTAAAAATGATTTATATGGATAGTCAAGTAACTACGCCAAATGAAATTAGTGGGAATCAATTTACAAATCTTCAAATACAGCCTTCAAATAAAACAAAAAGCATTATACAGGTAAGTGGTCAGCATAATGAATTTCATGGAATGGTGTGGGATTTAAATAAAATAAAACATGAAAACGAACTCATTGAACTAACTGATAAGAGTATGAATACAGTGGTTGAAATGTCCAGTGTACCAGCAAATAGAGTTTTAGATAGTGGGAAATCCAATATTGTGAAATAAGTTTAAATACAGAAAAAAGAGCGAATTCTTTATAAGAGAATTCGCTCTTTTTATATTTTAAAATTAAATTTCCTTCCACCAAGCGAATGAAGGATAATTTGTAGATTTCAACGTAATAGATTCGCCAATTTGAGGCGTTGTAATTTTAACACCTAAACGGTTGGCTTCTTTCGTAACACGTTCTATCGGGTCACTCCATTCGTGTAATGCTAACGTAAAAGCACCCCAGTGAATTGGAAGAAGTAATCCTCCTTTAACATCAATATGAGCTTGTACAGTTTCTTCAGGCAACATATGAATAGCAGACCACCTCGAATCATATTGCCCGCATTCCATTAATGTAAGATCGAATGGACCGTATTTATCACCAATTTCCTTAAAGTGAGGGGCATAACCGCTATCACCACTAAAGAAAATTTTAGTCTCTTGACCAAGAATAAGCCATGAACACCATAATGAACGATCTCTATCTGTCATACCACGTCCCGAGAAATGCCTTGCAGGCGCACATACTAACTTAATATTATCAAACGTAATTTCGTCCCACCAATTATGCTCACTAATTTTACTAGGTGAAACACCCCATTTAATAAGATATTGTGCAACTCCAGTTGGAACATAAAAGTGCTTTGCGCGATCTTTTAACTGCATAATACTTTTGTAATTCAAATGATCATAGTGATTATGAGAAATGATAATCGCATCAATTTCTTGAAGGTCATCACGTTCTAAAGAAAAAGTACCACTATAGCGTTTACTATTAAACAAAGGAAATGGGGAAGAGGCATCTCCAAACATAGGGTCTAATAATAGTTTTTTACCTTCTATTTTCAAAAGAGAAGCAGAATGGCCAAACCATGTAACACTCTCTAACGATTCATTATCTTTATTTGATAAAACGATAGGCAAATCCTTTATAGGACGCAGCTTTGATTTTATTTTAAAGTAATCCGTCATTAAACTTATAATATCTTTCGGTTTAAAACTCATATCAGTATGAATTTGATTTGTATATTTCTTATTCATTCGTTCTCCTTTTTACGATTAACAATTTACGTATGTTGTTATTGTAGCTATTTGTAGTTTAAACTATATTATTTTACCTTTCATCTAAAATGCCTTGTATTTCATAAATCCGTCAAATTCATTATTTGTATCTATAAAGTACAAATCGCACAGCAGCTAAGACAAATATTAAGTACATGTAAATTGTTTTTATTTAGTAAATTCCTTCTTATACGTAACAAAGAACATATGTTTCGTTGTATGTTATAGAAGAAGATAAGTCTCAAATTATTAAAAGGAAGGAGAGGATGTAAGTGCAAATAGAAAGAAAAAAGAACTCAAAATGTAAACTATCAAAATCGGAAATAACGCAGCAATATGCAGAAGGGAAGAGTACTTCAGAAATAGCTACACTTGCTAATGTATCTGCAAGGTATATTCGTATGGTTTTATCAGACAGCAACGTTCCAAGGCGCGCTATAGGGAGTTGGAAGAGAAAGTATGACATAACTGAAAATTATTTTAAAACGTGGTCAAATAACATGGCTTATATTTTAGGGTTTATAGCAGCAGATGGTGTTATACAGAAAGAAAATCAATGTGTCAGTATATCTCAAAAAGAAAGTTATATTTTAGAAAATATAAAAAAAGAACTAAAAACAAACCAGCCACTTTATCAAAACAAAAAAACAGGCGTATACATGCTAAATATTAATAGCAAAACAATAAAAGACGACCTTATGAACATACACGGAATTATGCCATGTAAATCATTTAACATCGAATTTCCTTTTGTACCAGAAGAATATTTGCATCATTTTGTTCGTGGATATTTTGATGGGGATGGTTACGTCAAGTATGAAACTTATACAGTAAGCTTTGTAGGAGGATCATATAACTTTATGAATTCTTTAAATCAGGTACTACAAAATCATAATTTACCAGCCGATTTACTAAATCAAAATAAACATTATCGCGTCATTTTAACCGGAAGAAAACCAATACAACTATTTTCAAAGTGGATTTATAAAGACAAAGATATTTATCTGCATAGAAAATATGAAGAATTTCAGAAAGAAAGTCTAAGTCTAGATCAATTAAAAGATCGAAAGCTAAAAAGAACTCAAGCTGCTGTTAAGCAGAGAAAACAAAATTTCCTTAAGGAATATATGAAAAATAAATGTATCGCTAAAACTTGTTCCATTTTAGAAATAAAGGAACCAACTTTTAAAAGTTGGTTAAAAAATGATAATCAATTTAAAAAAGACTATGAAAGAATTCATTCATTATAAAAATGCAAGAAACCTTAGTATATCTATGCTAAGGTTTTTAATTCGGGATTAAATTTGCGATTATTAGAGGACACTCATTTTCGTTTATAGAACTTAATAAATACATAGATTTTACAATGAATTTATTAGTAAGGGAGGGAATATGAAATGCTCACTAATAATAGTCCGGAGAATATATTACATACAGCTTATGAAGGAAAAAGGCTTTATAACCTTTGTGAACCTCTAATTAAACCAACACTTAAGATCATTGAAGATCATTCAAATCAAATTGAATCTATTTCAAAAAGAAACGACACGTTTAATCATTTATCTAAAGAATCGTATAGTCTGTTACTGTATAGTAGTGTGTTATTAGATTTTGGACAAATAAATTATATTGAAGAAAACTATTAAAAAAAGAAACGACCTTTAAGAAATAAGAAAAGATATTATTATGCTATTCAAGAACAAGAACTAACAGATAAAGAGGCTTTCGTGATGTATGGTAATACGTATTTAGATTTAGGAGAAGTTCAAATTGGTCTTTATGGAAATGCTCGATATTCAACATTAAATTTAATAACAGCAGGTAACGAAACATTTGAAGAATATTTTCAAAACACTAATACTGATATTAATTATAAGAAAAAGCAATTAGTAAAAGGTTACGTAGCAACAGATAGACAAATAGATCTACATTTAAATATAGTTTACGAAAAATTAGGTTTATATCAAAATTCAAAACCTTTTATCCCTGTATTTAAATCAACAGACTTATCTATACTTAACGAATTTGCAAACACAATCAGTAAAGATTTAGTCTTATTGTTTAAAGAAAACGATAAACCTTTAAAAGAATACTTTGTGAGCAGCTACAAATGTAGCAGCTAAACGGATAAATAATTATTAGTAAATAGAGGATAATCTGAAATTAAAATCTAACATATGAAGAAAATGAAATATTTAAAGGGGAGAAGAGCTGTGCAAAAGAAATTTATCAATCCAGAAACAATGCCACCAACTTTTGGATATTCACATGTAGTTGAAGTTAGTAACGCTAAACGAACAATTTACATATCTGGACAAGTAGCGATTAACACTGATGGTCAAATAGTTGGAATTGACGATTTAGCTACACAAACGCGACAAGTATTCGAAAATATTAATAGTGCATTGGAAACTTCGGAATTAAAATTTAATGATGTAGTCAAATTAACATTTTTCTTAACAGATATTTCTCAGATGGCCATTGTTAGAGAGATTCGAGATCAATACATCGATACTAAAAATCCACCAGCAAGTTCAGCTGTCGAAGTTAGAAAGTTAATTAACGATAACTTATTAATTGAAATTGAAGCAATTGCTGTAGCAAACTAATTTTAAAAACTTATTATGAATCATATCCATGCAATTCGTTTAATGCGTTCATTTAAAACGAATTGCATTTTTTATTGTCTTAAATATAATTTATATCTGGAGACATTATCATCAACAACTCATAAAACAACAATAACAAATAAGCACACAATCGATTACACAGAATGAATCCGATGAAAAGGGAAGCGTAACAATCTACACTAACATATAATAAGTTTATTACTTTTATCCAGTTAACATAATATATATTATAGGCAGTTGTAGAAACAAAGTAATATCAGGTATCAAAAACCAAGTAAACTATACTTAATGAGACGAAACAGAGATTTTTAGTGAGATTCACATGAAATCTTATCTAAACAAATTTCTTCAGTTTTTATCGTTTTTATTTGTTATAAATTCATCACAGCAAATCTTAATCAATAATCGCTTAAGATTTAACGAATTAAAAACATTTTTGATTGGCAAGAAATTTTCATACAGAAAAATTATTTCTATACAAAATATAAATTAGTAATTTTATTTTATGTTTTACTTAATGAATTTATTGCTATTTGCACATGTTTTACAACTTTACATTATTTGTTGTTATTTCTGTTATTTAGACTTGACTTTCATTACACTCATTGTTTTTTATTCTAGTTAACATAACGCTTATTTTTAACATAAAAAAATCCTCCTCACCTTCAGGAAGATTTTTTGTTTGCTATTATTTTATTTATATCTTCTAGTAACAATCCCAATTGTAAATGACATTGGAAAAATCTAGATTTAACAAATCTTCCTTACGTATAAAGAAATTAGCAACCCCAGAATCGCCCCACATAATATTTAATGAATCGTCTGTATCGATTTGCAGCAATAATATGTCATGTTGCTGGTATTTTTCTTCCCATTCCCTTGGATCTGTCTGTGTGAAAAATGGATAACCACCAATTTTATGTCCTTGATCCTTACATAAATCATCATACAGTTCGCCTAATTCTGTATTATTTTCTTCATCAACAATTTCTTCCCAATCAATGTTATCACTAAAAATCATTTCAAATCGATAATCTCTTGGTGTTACTGGTTGATATGCCAACTCAAACTTTAGTTTTGCTGCTTTGGGTATGATAAAATTCTCTAAATCTAAAGTGTTTAAATAACTAAAATCAGTAATCACCTTAGTTAAATCCGCTGTGATTGTAGAATGATAAACAATTCGAAAGTCTTTTTGGCTTGTGGGATGATCAAAATCTGCTCCAAAAAGATCTTCTTCAGCACTTATGAAAAACTGTAACATTCCATGTTGAGGCATATGTTCAATGTTTGGTATTTCTTCAAGGTTTAACTGCGCAAGTAACATCATAGGTTGTCCGTTTGAGTCTTTAGGATGCTCTTGATCTATAGGTAAATACGGATATCCACCAAACTTACTTTCAAAAAGCGTTGTCTCTGCTTGCGTTCCAGACACTTTAACATACGGTTTCACACTTTCTTCTAAAATACTACGATACTGTTCTAGTTCTTTCGGAATTTGAAGTTGATACGTATTCTTCACTACATTTGCCTCCCTTTAGTAATGAATTGAAAATGCCTAACTTAATTATATAGCAAGCGATAGCTTAATTGAAAATCGTTAAAAATCCATTTTCACCCTCATTTTTTGCGCGCTTGGTGGACAAAGTAGATTATGTTCTAAAACCTTTTTATTAATAGTTCGAATTAAGTCCGCTGCTTCTGCAGTATTTGTATTTTCTTTTAGTTTTTCTTTTAAATCATCAATTTCTTTTGAAAGCTCAATCCACCTAGGTAAAACATGATTATTTGCTAAAGTTCTATAAAGTTGCTTTTCAGGATTGTAAGAAAGATCTTTATCAAGATTAAGAGGTTTCCCTTTACCAGGTAAATTATCAAAAGCTCCTTTCTGTTCTGCTTGTTTAACGATAGAACTAATATGATCCTCATACGTATAAGACCAAACTTTCTCATCTTTTACTAAAATCTCTTGTTTTTTTAGTTTTTTATCTAGTTCTTCTTGATTCATAGATTCTCTCTCCTTTTTATTTTCTAATGTCGTTTTTGTAAATTCTAATGCCCTTAATCCATCGAATAGCTTTTCTCGCCACCATACGCTATCATGTCCGCCTTGAAACTCTTCGTAAGTGGTGTTTGGGCGTTTCTTTTCTTCTAAAGCTTTATATAGCCGTCTATTAGCCGTTAAAAGAGGTTCGTTTTCGAGTTCACCTACTGCTATGTAAGAATGTAGATGAGTCGCATTAGAATATATTGATGAAATTTGATTTTCAATCCAAGGAATTGTATTTTCATAATTATCCTTTTTCCAATGTACGGATCCAGACAGTGACAACACATTTCCGAAAATATGTGGATTTTGAAATGCTGCATAAAAAGCTGCTAAGCCACCAAGACTGAAACCAGCAATTGTTATATGATTCTTTTCTTGATAAACGTGATACTTAGCTTGAATCCACGGAAGTAATTCCTTCGTTAAAAATGCATTCATTTTATCGTTATAAGTTAGCTCTTCTAATCGATCGACAGGATCTATAGCAACAGCAATACACGATGGGATTTCTTTTTCGTAAATTAAATAATTAAGTGTTTTTGTGATTGAAAGGTAATTAATGAATGAATTCCCATCAAATACAATGAGAAGTTCTTGAAGATGTGAAGTGTGAGAATAATCATGAGGCGTATAAATATGAATTTTGCGTGTGTTATTTAAAATCGAACTATAAAAAGAATATGTTTCAATCTTTCCGGATGGATAATCATTTGAAGGAAAACGACTGCTATATTGCACCTCCATTCCTATGTTTAACACAGACGCTTTATTGGTACCTTCTCCAAATGTATTTCGATTAAATTGGTCTATTTCGTACTGTTCACTACGCTTTATCCAATCATTTTCGAAAACATCGTTTACTGAAAAATAGTACGTTGAAATAAAACTCTTATCCGTCCTAAACGTTACATACCAAATATCTGTCTGTAACAATCGTTGTAATTGATTTACAGACAAATCCCAACCAGGAAAACTACCGAATACATAAACGTTTTCAGTGTTTTGATCCCCTAACCATATATACGTTATAAGCTTATACTGATTATCTGCAGGGCATTGTTCTATTAGTGGCGTGTGATTTGACTTTATTTCATGCAAAAAAGTATAAAGAGCTTTTTTGTTTCCGTTCTTTAATTAATTTTTAAGCTTCTCTAACTTAGGACTGATTATTGTAGTCACCTCTCCTCCTTTGTAGTATTCTATATGTAGTTTTTTTCATTAGAATCCCTATATAAAAGTAGTCGTAAGTTATTTGTTTAGCGAAGTTATTTATTAGAAAAATAATCAATTGCCTGAATAGAAAGTTCTAATGATTTTATTCTTCTTTCTAAAAGCGTTCTTTGAGGACTCCCAAGCTTTGACTTAACGTAAATCTTTTCAATTGATGGAAGCAAACCAATTAGAACATTACGAGCTTCTGCTAAATCTTCCTGAGTATAATAATGAGTTTCTTGCTTCCAAACACTTTCTAACATAGCTAAGCCGATACTAGCTGCTTTGAGTCTTTTTTTCACTAAAGTAGTATTTGATCCTTTTTGAGTCATCTGTGATAAGGCATTTTCAAGTTTACTAATTGTTGACTGTAAAGATTTTATTGATTCTACTTTATCTATATTTGATACGTTTTTCATGTTAATGTTATCCCTTCTACGTTGCTAACTTGTTTTGTTTAATGTTTAATGAAATCCTTAAAAGCTTGATTTCACTCGAAATATTTTAACATAAATAACTAACTGTATTCGAGTTGGACAATAACTTAAAGTAAAACAGCTATTCCTCTCTCCTCCCCTGTATCATTCTATTATATGTACTTCTTTCTTCTCATTAGAATTCCTATATAAACTAGTTGTTAATATTGAATGTTTTATGAACAAAAAAACGTACAAGTAATGTAACCTGTACGTTTTCGCTTTTATTCAGTAAGGTAATAAAGTAATAGCTTCCTGGTCTTCTCATAACTTATGAAATCTCTATACAAAATGGGATAATTCACAATTTCTGTTTCTAGAAAACGATATTGCGGAAACCACTCAAAAAACGATTTTCTTAACCACTTTATTTGTTGAAACGTAATGTTCTGTTCGTTTCCATTTAGTACAGAATTTAAAGTAGCTGCTGTATGCATCCAATAATGATTAAAATCAGCGTTTATACAGTCATCTTCGGTAAATTTACTTTTTAAGTCTCGCTGCAATTTTGCTGTAGCACGATAAGGAAACGGTTTATGAAGTGGACTATGCATTTTCTGCAATTCCTTAAAAATAATTCGTTTTCCTAACTTCAACTTTCCACCCCTTTATTTCCCTATCCAATTTAATAAGTTTTCATAATGATATTGAGCATCTATATACCCAAGATTATATAGATTAACGAGCTTTTCCTTATTTCTTTCTATTCCGCTTATAGGAAGCTGTACACTTGGTTGAATTACATAAAAATTATCTTTTTGTTCTTCTCGATTCATATAAGATATCGTCTCATTATAAAAACGATAATGGTCTACTAAATTCTCTGCGATTTTCGGATATTTTCTATATAAAATTTTAGCCAGGCCTGAAAATTTATTTCGCTGCTTCTCATATCCTTCTGGCTTTGTCATAATGACAACGTTCTTTTCATAACCATCCTTTTGGGCTTTCAAAACTGGTATAGGGTCTATAATCCCTCCATCTAATAATTTTCGATTATTATATTCTACAGCAGGTGCTATAAACGGTACAGAGCTTGAGGCGCGAATGATTTTTAAAATATCATTTCCGTGTTCTGCTTTATTATAATAAATGGCTTGTCCTGATTCGCAATCAGTCGTCCCTATGACAAACTGTTCATTACATTTTAAGAAAGTTTGAAAATCAAATGGTACAATTTTATTAGGTACTTCATCAAATAAAAAATCCATTCCGAATAATTCGCGTTTTCGAATCAAATTTCGATAAGATATATAACGGTGATCTGCTACTAGCTCTGTATTTACTTTCTTATTTCTCCCTTTTTGACGTGATAAATAAGTTGCTCCCATACAGGCTCCAGCTGATACGCCGACTACATACGGAAAGAATAAGTTCTTTTCCATGAAATATTCGAGTACACCTGCAGTATATAAACCTTTCATTCCTCCGCCTTCTAATACTAAACCTATATTCTTCATGCTATATCCCTCTGCTTCTTTTTTCTTAATTTCATATTAGCATAAGATTTTAAGATGAGGTTATATAAACTAATTACAACAATAACCAGAAACTACTAAAGTAATGTCATAATATCTTTGTGAGTAACATGTTACAATATAAGTAATTCATTCCACATATATTAAAGGAGGAATTTAATATGGGTTTATTTAGCGGTATTTTAGGAAATGCATCAAATACGAGTTCTGAAAGTGTAGAACGTGATTTAGAGAAGATTATGCTAGACGATGAAAAAGTAGAGCATGCTTATAAATTAATTCGTGATTTAATCGTATTTACAAATCGTCGTCTTATTTTAGTAGATAAACAAGGAGTAACTGGCAAAAAAACAGAATACCATTCTATTCCTTATAAAAGTATTACACAATATAGCATCGAAACGGCTGGGCATTTTGATTTAGATGCAGAACTTAAAATTTGGGTGTCTAGTATGGAGGATCCAATTACGAAAGAATTTAAAGGTGACGATAGTATTTTAAGCATTCAAAAAGCGTTAGTAACCTTTACGACAAAGTAGTGGTTTTTGTATTTTTATTCATTTTTAAAATTACTAATCCGAGTATTTTGGAAGAACATACATTATTTTTGTATTTTTAATCTAAAATAACATAAAAAGGTAAAGCGTATTTTATATGCTTTACCTTTCTTTTTTGTAATAAATAAGTGTAGTTTCATCATTTAATTTCTTTATAACTTCTGTTCTTTTATACTCCATCTTTTCATACAAAAAACAATTTTTCTCTTCTTCTAAAATAGTAGCAAGTTCCCAGCTCGTTGCTTCAGGAAACATTTCCTCAATTAATGTAAGTACCTTTTGGGCAATTCCTTTTCCTTGATAACTCGGGTGAATAAACATTGGACTGATCCAAAATTTAGAGGGTGTTTCTTTTTGTGAAATGCATATCGCTCCAACAAGATTCATTGCCACTATTATTTTATAGAAGCCACCGTCTACATGATTTATTCTACAAATAGTTTTTTCGATAGTTTCATTTGCTGGATTTGTTTCATAGTCTTTATATTTATGTAATAAAGGGCTAAATGAGTCTATTTGCATTTGAAATATAACTTCTGTATCACTTTCTGTCGCCTTCTCTAATGTAATCTCCATGTTACCAATTAAGTCGCTTTCTTAACGAGGTAATATGAGCGGTATGATGACGACCATGCCATGCATATAGTCCTATTGCAACAGCAAGTTTTGTTTCACCAGTTTCAGGATGGTTAAATGTCTTTTCTAAATCTTCAATTTCTAGAGAATATAAAAGGTTAACCCATCTTTTATGTAATGAATCTAGCATTACTAGTGAAACATCTACCGGTAATTTTGAATCGGGTAACTCTGCCCACTTCTCTTCTTTATACGGCTTAATAGTTGGATTCTTTTCTGTCAGTGCTAATTTAAAGCGTATGTAGCTATTCATATGGCTATCAACAACGTGATGAACAACTTGACGGACAGTCCACCCTCCAACGCGATATGGTGTATCTAACTGCTTCTGATCTAAATCTTTAATTGCCTTTGTTAGTTCATGAGGTAAATCTTCAATTTCTTGAATCCATGTATCAATCATTTCTTCAGTTATAGGACGTTTGTATGTAAATTGGCCAATTGGATAACGTAAATCATTCATGAATAAGTCCTCCTTATTATAAGCGCGAAGTATTTCTCCAAATATAGTGTACAAACTTCACATGTTCTCCATTTAATTCTACAGATGTTATATCTGATTCGTTTTGATAAGAAGAAAATCCGCTTTTTTCTAGTACAATTTGTGATGCGAGATTATTAGTAGTTGTTTTAGCATGAACTTCAGTAATTTCATTCTTTTTCGCTACATCTAAAATTAATTTTACGGCTGCTGTAGCAACGCCTTTTTTAGTAAATTTTTCTCCGACCCGATACCCTAGAGAACTAATTCGAGTTTCCGTATCTATATCTACTAAATTAATTCGCCCTACAATTTCTTTTTCTTCATTACGAATTAAATAAAAATAAGAATCTCCATCTGCTTGTTCTATTAATAAATCGTCTAGTAGTTTTTGGAAATATTCAAATTCAAAATATTTTGAGCCACGATTTGGTACCATTGTTTCAAAAAAATATTTATTCGTAAGTTCAAACGTAAATAAATCCTTAGCATCTTGTTTCTTTAGTTGCTCTATGTATATTTCCATCCCGTATTCTCCTTCTAGATTTACTAACTGTTATACATTCTTTTTTAATCAATTATATTCCTGCTATTACTTTCGATTAAGTAATACAGATAGTAGCACTTTCGGATGAAAAAGATGAAATGGACTACGAATTAAATTCATCACTCGTACTAACCGAATATAAACATCAGAATTACTTGCGGATAGTCGATATATTTGTTTCGTATACCATAGCTGAAATTTTTGTTTTGTAGTTAATTCTCTCTTTAGTTGCGGATGACGTGATATTTCCGTTGTTGTCATATCCCATGGGGTTTCTATTATATTAGCTGCCTTTTTATAAAATTGTTGTGTAAATGTTTTATCAAGTTGTTTTCTACCTTGCAGAAGTAATTGCAACTGGTGAGCCTCCATAGCAGCAACTGATACGCCTTGGCCGAAAACGGGATCAAAACGACATTGCGCATCTCCAACAACTAATAAGCCTTCTGGTACATTATTCACTAAATCAAATCGCCGGCGTACTTGATAGGGAATTTTGTATGTCTTTATATCAGTAATTCCCTCAGCCTTGTTTAGGAAGTCTGTAACATTAGAAATTGATAGGTTTTCAGCAAAATCATAAAACTCATCATCTGTTTGTGGTGCTTTCTCGTTTGCGTATCCACTGAAAGTAACAAAATAACGATTATCTTCTATCGTTTGAATAAGAACGCCATAAGGGTTATCAGGGAAACTCGGAGACATTAGCACATTGCAACAGTCTAATTTCTCATTTTCTTTAAGTTTGAACATTTTCGTTGCGTAAAATAAATCAATACGAACTTTCTCTTCTTGTACTTCAATTTCGTATTCTCGTAACCACTCTATACTTTTTGAGCCAAATCCACTCGCATCAACTACAAGGTCTGCATGAACTTCTTCTTGTATGTCTGTCTCTAAATATTTAACTTTTACTCCACACACTTTGTTAAGCTTTTCATCTACCAATAACCCTTTAACCAATGTTTCATATTTAATAGTAATATTTGAAATCTGATGTATTCGTTTTTGAATATGCCATTCTAGTAAAGGACGACTTTGTTGAATCATATGTACTTCCCCTATGAACGGTTGTTTCCATAGACCGAATTGATGCCATTTCAAATCACGTGTAAAGTTGTTTATAATACTACCCGCTTCTATTAATTCATTCGTAATAGTAGGAAACAATTCTTCAATTGCTTTTTCTCCACCTTTTAATAACACGTGAGGATGATTACTTTGTGGAACTCTTTTTCTTGAAGCTTTTCCATCCCATTTTTCACCGACTTCTAAAATGATTACTTCTTTAAAAAAAGTTGATAATGCTTTTGCTGCAAACTTTCCTGCCATACTTCCACCAATAACGATAGCCTTATTAAACATATTTTCCCCCTTAATAAAAAGAGATCCTGCCTTGTATGAATGAAACAGGATCTTAAACTAATTAACTTCTTTATCATTATACTTAAAATACATCAGTAAATTGCAACGTTAAAATTAAAATACCTAATCCCCATACGTAATACGCGAATACTTTTAAGGAGTGACGTTTTAAATATTGAATCATCCATGAAACGGCTATGTATCCAAAAAACGCTGCTGATAACGTTCCGACAATTAAAGATGTACTAGAAATAGATTCTGCTTTCCCTTGAAAAACGTCTGCAAATTGCAAAATGATAGCTCCAACAATAGCTGGTGTCGACAGTAAAAAAGAAAAGTAAGCAGCAGTTTCACGGTCTAATTTTCTCCATAATGCAGCGACAATTGTCATTCCAGAACGGGAAATGGCTGGAAAAATAGCAGCAGCTTGAAATGAACCGATAATTAATGCGTCTTTATATGTTATGTCACCCATTTTTTTACGACCATTCTTTTGTTTATCTGCCATGTAGAGAAAGAATCCGGTCACTAAAAACTCCCAACCGATCGTGATTCCTGTTTTTGAAATATCTTCAAAGAAGTCTTTAAACAATAAACCAATAACAACTGCAGGTATCGTCCCAACAATAAGTAATAACATGAGCTTTGAAAATGGGTTTTTAATTAAATATATAAATTCTTTTTTGTAATAAATAAACACTGCAAGTAAAGTCCCAATATGCAACATCGTATCTAAAAATAAGCCTGCTTCATCTAATTGAAATAAATGCCTTCCTAAATAAAGATGTCCGGTACTACTGATTGGTAAAAATTCTGTTAAACCTTGAATTATACCTAATATGAAAGCTTCTAACCAATTCATGATGGTCTCCTTTCTCTTTTGCTTGTACCAATATATGAGGGTTAAATTTTCGATATGAAAAAAACTATATTTCTCTATGAATTTACTTTTCGTTTATGGATATATATGTAAAGAGAATTAAGGAGGGTTATTATGTGGAAGCACACAAAATTCGGTAATGTATTACTTTGGATGGGCCCTATCCTTGTATTTTTAGGACTATGTATGACAAATGTTATTTCAGATATTCCTTTCTTTGAGGGAAAACATAAAACGCTTGGTATTGTACTTATATTTATAGGGATATTCTGTTTTATTGTGGCTAATCATTTGAAAAAAGGAGAAAGATATGAAGAATAAATCTAAATAAAAAACAATCCTGGCATATTAGCTAGGATTGTTTTTTATTAATGTTGATTATTTGTAGAATACTTTATCAACGTTATATTTCGCTTTGTATTCATTAATGATATACGTTTCGTAAATTTCTCTTTCTGTTGGATCTTCTACGATACATGCATCAATGCGGTATACTTCATCACGGTGATTTTTAATTGGTGAAACATTATCTTCAAAATGCTTCTTAATACGTTGTCTAATTTTACGAGCTTTACCTACGAAAAGTAGTTCGTCATTAATATTGTAAAACATAAAAATGCCGCCTTTATCTCTAGGGAACAAGTGGAAATCGATAAATCCATTAATTGGAGTAATGATTGGCTCGTCTCCTTTAATAACTTGTTTACGTTCAGTAATTGTAACATCAACTTCAGGGATACTAATTTTAATCAAGTTCATTCACGTCCTCTTTTATTATAAAGATAAATAATAGCATACATATGTAAGAAAAGCTACGTTCATAGGTATATTTCATTTTATAATTCAAATATTATAGGTGTATCATGTAAACTCTTCTTCCAAATCATATGATCACTTGATTCTCCCCAATAATCTTTCAGTACATAACTAGGCTCTCCAAACTTCTTTGTCCATATACTTTGCGCTTTTCTGTATCCACTATCTAAACAGAATTCTGTTATTCCTCTGCTAAGTAACGTAAGAAACATTGTATGTAGCAGTAAACTCCCGATACCCTTTCTTTGATACTCTGGAAGTATAAATACAGTTCCTATTTCATACAAATCCTTAAGTACACCACCTGTACAACTATTAATCAATGTACTTGCTGGACCAACTTCAATTGTTCCAAGGATTTTATCGTTATTTGTATCAATCGCTAATAAAAAGTAACGACTTTCTCCGTTACTTTCAAAATCACTTTTCAAATACCGCTTTTTTGAGTTAATTTCATTTTCTATGTCATCCAATAATTGTGACAATCCTTCATTTTTGTATGTATTCGTAATAACGATACGGAAAAATAAATATAGTTCATCTACATCATTCAAATTCGGTCTTCTAACTGCAACGTTAGTCATGAATGCATTCTCCAATCTTCATTATGCCATTGTCAATACAACACTTTACATAATCTATTCATCATTATTCTGCAAAAACCTGCATAAATCCAGCAGTATAGAAAGCTCAGTATAAATATCAATAAAATAATTTTTATATCCATAGTTGTATGAACAGCAGGACCAAGTACCGGAAAGCGGAAAACATCGAGAACGATCATAATACCTATAAGTAGACAAGTTGCTGAAAAAGAAACAATCCAAATTCTTTTCTTTAATTTTAAAAAGGATACCCCTAAGGCTAGACCTAATAAGCCTGTAGTAAAAGGAAAAACAATTAGTTCACTGGGCTCAATAATAAATAATAGAAGAATAGTAAGAATATAAGAAAGTATTCCCTCACGAATAGAATAGAAAATAGCAAAAAAAATCGGTAATGTCGAAAATGGACTAATGAGCAAACCTATACCAGGAATTAAGTTCCCCGCTGCTTGAAACATGGTAGCCAATGCACTCATCAAAGCTGTAAGTACTAATTTATTCGCAATGGACAATTTCCTTTTATGAACAAAGCTTGTATCATGCTCTATCATCAGTTGATACCAATAACGTACAAACCGATTCATTAAAATACCCCCTAAAGATACCTCATTCATTACTTTCTATATTATTCGTACACATACGGTTTATGAGTTACTTTCTGCAAGTTAATAGATGCTCATACATTGAAGATTTTTAGGGGGATAAGTTAAGTCGTGCGTTTTGGGAACAGAATGAATTCCTTATATTATATTTTTAGACTGATAATTTGTATCGTATTAAGGGATAATTTCAAAAATGGTACCTTTATTAAAATCAGTTACTTTCATAGAACCGTAAACTCCTAAATATAATTTAGTTTGATTCAAATTTGTTCCTAAACTCATATAATAAGCTGCTTGCGTACCAAAATCATAATTGGTTTCAATAGCATGAAAATCAGCATGTTTACCGTCTGTACCTGCTCTAGTATATGCTAAAACACCTTTAACTGGCGGTCGAGAATCTTCTTTCTTAGCAAGGTCAGTAAACACTACGCTACCTGTTAAATTTGGAATTGCATTTCCCATATATGGCTGAACTCCTGTAAGGGAAGTTCCTCCAAACTTATCGGGTCTGGAATCTTGATGAAAATAACTAAGTAGAGGCAGAATACGCCTCGCTGAAGTTTGTATTGTTTCATCATAATAAGTCATTGTTCTTTCATCCAAAGTCTGATTTTCGGAACAATGCCGTATAAAAGAAGTAGGTAAATCCCCTTCCCATCCTCTCCAACCAAAATTGATAAACCCATCTTGATTGGGAGTGAGCCTCATAAAATGCATTTGAACAAGTTCTGTAACCGGTATAGGTTTATATTGAACAAATGAAAAAATAGACTCTACAATATCTTGTCCGACATTTCCGGCGTATTTGATATATTGATTATAAAACCTTTGAAATGAAATGCCGGTTATATTACGTACTCCTTTTGCAATTACTGTAAGTGTTTCTTGTATAGATAAAGGAAGTTCATCGAAGCGTGTAACTACAGGAGGGTTATTTATAAATGTATTTTTACTTACATCGATTTCAATTATTTTACCTGCTATTTCTAAATCATCTTGGCTTAAGTTAAATGGATCATAACCTGATCCGCCATCTCCATTTGTAAAAACAAGTTTTCCAGTCTCAGGTGAAAAGTTTAAACTATTGACTCCGTTATGATTAAAAAATGGTCTTCTTACATTCAGTAATGTTCGTCGCTTTTGAGCTTGACCATTAGGTTGTAAAGTCCATTCTTCCACAGTATCAATGTGATCATATTGCGTATTTCTATTAACCCACTTTAAATTTAATGTTTTAGGGTCACAAGGATTCGGTTTAAATTGTTCAGAAAGTGCACCTGGCCCTTGAGTTCCGGCTACTGAATAATGTAGATAAAATAACCTATTTTGATAAAATTGTGGATGGAACGCAAGTCCTAGCAATCCGCGTTCATCATAACCGCTACTAGAAACACCTTCTTCAAATGTACCTAATTTAATAATTAGGTGACGAATATCTAAAAATATCTTTATAACTCCATTCCCTATGTAAAAAATCTCTCCTAATTGGGTTGCGATAAATAGTCTTTCGGTCGATTCGACTGGAAGTATTGTTGTTTTCAATACGGTTGGTAAATTTATATTATGAACAATGGGTCGTAAACTAACTTTAACTTTTGTCAATTAACTGTACACCCCTTTTTCTTCTTTTTATAGAAGAATATGATTAGAGTAGTTCTGTTAGTATCAAATAAGTCGTATTCCTTTTTATTACAATTTTGTATATAATATAATTATAAATAATATGGGGGACGAACTATGATAATCGTACTACAAATCATCTTACCACTAATTTTCGCAGTCTATTTATTTACCCTCTATCATAACGGGACGTATGGATCAGCTTCATTCATTTTAGCAGTCATGATAGGAATTTTCGGTTTAGAGAATATTTTTCAATATGCTAGTCTAACAGATCATGCTATTTATCCATATTGGGGAAGTTTGAAGGGTGTTGTTATCGTTTTATCAGTCGTATTTCTATTTAAAAAAGGTGGTTTAACAGGAAAATATTGATTTGTAATGCGTTACATATTTTCTTGTTAAATTGCTTTTATTTTATAAAAGAAGAAATATTTATGTGAAAACAAGAAGGGATGTGTTACATATGTCTATAGATATTATTTCAATAATCTCTATCATAATATGGATTGTGTTAATTACAGAACTTATAAAACCTTCAAAAGAACAGAATGGACGAAAAATAGTAACTTTAGTAACTGCTGGTTCCGTATCAACACTTATTTTGACGGTTTCATTTATTCAAAATATCCCGTTTTGGAATTGATAGTGATATTCATAACAAAAATATGTATAAATAAAAAGATTAGGATTCACTCCTAATCTTTTTATATTTTGAGGTAGCACCATATGCCCAGCAAGCTAAGGTCTTGAAGTAGCCCCTAAACAAAATTTTAAATTTTTCTAAAGTTATTTATGTGAATTCAAATCGTTTTCAGGAACATATGTGATCCTTTTATAATTTGAAGTTCTTTTTAAGCTTCTTATATTTTCTGTACGAACGTCTAACAATGTTTAACATAAAATACGGTATTTTAACGGGGAAAGGCAATTTATAAATGAAAGGAAAATAAAAGGTGAAATATGCCTTTTCTAGGTCTCTCCACTTACTATCTTCTTTTGTTTTTAAGAAATCAGATACATCGACTACATATCCCCTTCCTTTTTCCATCATCACATTTTTCCCGTGAACATCACAAGGAGTTAACCCTTGTTCCCTCGCATACTCTAAAGCCTCATTAATATCAAGTATTACTTGCTTAGGAATTTTAATTCCCTTATGAATAGCATCGTATAAGGTAATTTCTTTTAAACGTTTCAATACTATGAAATTTTCTCCTTTATATATAAGCTTTGAATAAGAAGGATGATCTCCAATTCTTCGGTATACTTCTGACTCTTTTTCAATTCCTTCTCCTTCTCGCACGTAAACTTTCACTACCCAATCTTTGTATTCTTTGTGCATGAATACTGCGGCATAATTACCTGTTCCTAAACACTTCCAAAGTCTAGGAATATCTTTAACTACTACAGGCTCGAATTCATCCTCACTTCTTATACTTACCTCTTTTAATAATTCGTCCTTTATCAATCCCACAAAACTATTTATACTCATCATTCCCACTCCGGTTTTGCTAAAAGGGGGCCCACCCACATTTTAACGAAAATATACACTAAGCGAATTTTAGCATAAAACGAGTCATCTTTCTTCTTAAAATAAAAAGCTAACTCGTTTTATTTAAACTGTTGAATACTTAATATCTATTCCGTTATTCATAGCCAAAAACCGTACGATATAAAAATATTTCTAACTATTTTCATTTTTTCAGAGTCAACTGTATAGGGCTTTTCTTAGTACAAGTTCTCTTAGTAAATTACCTATACAAAATCTATATTACTCTATTTTATAATCTAAAACATTGTTTAGAAGTGTAGCAAAGGTTTGTAATGGTTCCATTCTTGTTCCAATACTATCTTTGTTAGCTAAAACTTTTATTGTTTTAATAGTCTTTTGTTTAATTCCCACAATGCTGTTTTGTTGCTATCCCATTTCAAAAACGTTATTGCTTCCTCAAAGCATAACCATTTATAATTGAAGTGTTCTTTAGATAATGATATGTTTTTTGTAGGGACTTTAACTCCAAAAGAAAATTCTTTTATTACATAAACCTCTTCTCCCCAAAGGAATCCTCCAACTACATCTTCTACTGATAGTGAAGACACAGAATCTAATTGTATATATGGACATTCTCTTGTAATACCAGCCTCTTCAAATGCTTCCCGTTTTGCTGATTCAATAGGAATCTCACCGTCTTCTCCGCCACCAGCTATTCCTTGCCAATAACCATAATCACTTCGGTTAAAAATGGCATATTGAATAGAATCGGCAGTTTTTATATAAGGAAATATCAATACTTGATATGGCGCTCTCATTACTTAACCTCCTCTCGAAAATAAGTTTTAAAGCAATATGAATAAAGAGCCGACATCACAATTCTACATTATTAATGCAGGTTTATAATGTCGGCCCTCTATTTTTAAACAATTTTATTTTTCATAAACAGGCTTACTCTTAATAGAGGAAAAACTACTTATTCTCTGTCGAATTTGTTTAGCATGGTTTTTCATAAATGTTAGTAGTACTCCATATTATTCAATTGCGCCAGCAACGTCATAATCATTTAAATCTAATTCAATCGGTTGTCCGAGCGCTAGTTTAGCAAGTTCCGCTCCTAAGTATGGACCAGCTGTTAAACCCGAAGCCCCTAATCCATTCGCAACGAGAATTCCTTCAAAGTTAGGTAGTGGCCCGATAACAGGTAAGAATCCTGGTGTGAATGGTCTGAATCCAACTCTCGTTTCAAGCATTGTAGCATTTTCTAAGCCAGGTGCAACTGCTAATGCCTTATGGAATACTTCATGTAAACCACCTGCTGTTACACGATGATCGAAACCAGTATCATTCTCATGTGTTGCACCAATTACGACATGACCATTGTCAAACGTTAAAATATATTGATCGTTTGGTGGCATAACAACTGGCATATTTTCTGTTGCTGTATTTTCAATTTGCAGATGAACAATTTGTCCTTTTTGGAATGTAACTAAGAAATTAATTCCTAATGGGTTCAAGATTTCATTCGCCCATGCGCCTGCAGTTACAATAACCTTTTCTGCTAAAATTGTTTCATCGTTTACTGTAACTCCAGTAATATGATTTCCTTCACGGACTAATATGGCATCGCCTTTTATAAAAGTTGCACCATGTTTTTTCGCAGCACTTATTAATGCATTGCGTAATAATCTTCCATTTACTCGTGCAGCACCACTAATATGAACAGAACTATATTCGTCTGATAATGCTGGGAATAATTTTTTTGTTTCTTCAGCTGATAAGCGAGTTATTTCACCAATCTCTGGGGCATCTTCACGTCGTTTATAAGCTCGCTCTTCCATTTGATCTAACTTTTTCTCGTCAGTATGTAAACTAATTGCACCTACACGACTATATCCTGTGTCAGTTTCACCGTCTTCTTCTAATTGCTGAATTAACGAAGAATAGTAACGTGCACCGCCTTTAACGATTTTATACCATGCTTTATTACGACGCTGTGATAGCCATGGACATACAATACCTGCTCCTGCATCAGTTGCTTGCCCTAATTGTTGGCGATCCACGATAGTAACATTCGCACCTGCCTTAGCAAGATGATAAGCAGTAGACGCTCCTAAAATTCCAGATCCAACTACAATATACGATTTCATTTCAAACACCTTTTCTCTTTTGCTAATTATATAAATATAAGAACATTCCTTAGTATAATGGAAGGAATGCTTTTTTCAATGCACTCATCACAATTAATTGTTGCAGCATTGTGACTTTCTTAATCATTATTTTTTCTTCTTACGGAATAATTCAATTGTTTTATAGCCTTGTGAAAGGATCTCTATCATTTTCTCTAGACGTTTTTCACGTGTTTTTTCTTGTTTTACAGAAAAAAGATTACGTGCCCAATCTTTCTGATATCCAGGCGTTAAACTTTGATAAAACTTAAGTTCATTCGGATGATTAGCTAATAATGCTTCAACATCTTTAATTCGATCTGCATAATCGGCAACACATTGACTCATAGCAGATGTTTTTGTTGTTTTTTTCTTTTCACGTTTTAAACCAACAACAGTAAAGACTTCATCCATACTTACCATTCGTGCAAATTTAATATCGCTTTCTCCCACATAACCATCTTCTCCAACGTTTAATGCCGGAAACATCTCATCACGGTGAATAAACGTACTATAACGAGCATTACCTTTTTTCGGATATGCGAAGAATACGTAACCTTTTTCAATTAGTAATTCTTCATTACTAATAATAAAATTCGTTTGTTTCACCATTTCATCAAGCGTTTCTACAAATATAAAGATAGCATCGTGTTCTTTTGAGAATGCAGTTTCTTTACCTGTAAAAATGTCATAATCGCTTGGTTCGTTAATAACGACCATATTTGTATACTTATTAAGTTTCAATTTATCAATAACTGACATAATAATCTTCCTTTACATTCAAAGTTCATTGTACATACTTTTTCGTACTGTTCTAGTGTATTATATGTATTAAGAAAATCAAACTTTAAATCGTATTATTCTGCTGCAAAAGAACATAATTCTTTACTAGATGGGGTGGTTTTATGCCATATGTAATCCGAGATGAAGGGCTAGTTTTACAAGGGGATGATGGAAAAGAACCAATTTTTCATACATATGAAGAAGCTGAGGAAACATTAAAAACATTAACTATACCGTAGTTTCCGAAACATATTAGAAGAAAACCATTTACACCAAAAATAATAAAGATAGCCGCTTCTGAATAAGAACCGGCTATCTTTATTATTCATAACTTAATAGCAAATAAAGTATATAAAAACTCTTTATATTGATCTTCTGTAATTTCACGCTTAGTTTTTTCCCCATGAATAATTTCGGTTAAACTTGTATTCGTTAATGAAATATGGCCAGAGTTCGTCAACTTTACTGCAATTGGTCCTTTATTAAAAATAGACTTCTCATCTTCTATCACTCTTCTTTGAACATCATTTACTACTATCTCATCAATATTATGTTTATAAAAAGCATGACAAACTTTCCATTCTCCATCAGTATCTATTCTTTCTAAAACATAATTTCCTTTACTCGTATCTTTTCGTCTCACCCGGTACGAACCATTTTTTGAAGAAACAGACTTACCAGTAAAAGGTACAGGAACAAGAGGTACTAACGAAGCTATACCTACATCAATTAAATACTGTACATTATCATAAGTTAAAATAATTGTTATATGGCCATCCTCAAGTGCCCATGCATTTATATCGTTTTTATAAACCGTACCTAATGCCAGTTGTACATCATAGCCACAGTCTCTTAAAAAATAGTAAAAAAGAGTGTTTAATTCGTAGCAAAGTCCACCACGGGAACTAGTTAAAATTTTCTCTCGCAAGTTTTCCGGAGAGATTTGATTCGTATTTCGTGCTATAACATCTAAATTCTCAAATGGTATAGTATGCGCAAACGAAAAGAGTATGGTAGGTAATTCTTCAAACGTTACATCATTACGTTTTTTAAGATTTAATCTTGTGAAAAGCTGATCTTGTAAACTTGTCATATTTAGCACCCCTTAAAAATTTATAAGTTAAAATAATATATGCTGATTGTAAATTTTAAGGGGCACTGTAACAATGTACATTTCATTTAACTGTACCGGTACAAAAATTACGATTCACGAGGTAAATTAATAGAAGGCGTCATTACAAATGTCTTTTCTGTAATTACTTCTTTTTGGGGCAAATCAAAAGCTACGAATATAAATTTAATAGTTTATCTATAGGAAAATTATTAATATCACTTAAATCAACAAAATATTGAAGTTGCCACGTTTGGCTCTTTTTAGCTTGATTGCTAACAGTGGTATCCCAAACAGGATAAATTCTCATTGCCATTTTCCCTGTTTGACTTGGTGTTCTCAATATTTTTTCTTTAAGAAGAATCTCTTTAGGGAAAATAAATTGCCCTAGTTTATTATCAGCAATACACGTGATTACTAATAAATCAGGAGCAGCTTCATAAGAGAAAGCTCTATTTCGCATATTTTCATCTTTCTCCCAAAAAGAAACAAATTGCCCAATTTTATTAGGAGTAACTTTTGATTTTCTAAAACGAATGGTTTTGTTATTTAAGTGGAATAAACATCCGGCATATTCTGCGTTTTGCTTTTCTTCTTTTAGATTCGTAATCATTAAGTTGTTAGGTTTGTAAACTATATTATTTAAATTTCGGATTATATTATTAAAATTGTTCAAAAAAACTCCCCCTTTATTCATCTCTTAGTTTACCACAAACATCAGTTCTTCTATATCGTATATAATTATGAACTAAGTGAAATGGGGGAATTTAGCAGGATATAATTATTACTTTAATGTACTTAGTTTTTCAATTGCTTGTTGTTCAGTTGCTAAGTAAAAAATGTCATTCCCTTTATTACATTCATAAATAAAATCCTTTAAGCTTTTACTAGTATACATAGAGAAATCTCCAACAATAGCAATCTTTACCTTGTAGTTTATAAACTTTTGAAGGATATCACCCGCAAGCCGTGTTTTTAGGTCAAAGAAATCTTCACTTATTAAAGATTTATGAATAATAATATGTTTCGCATCTACCTCATATTGAACTGTTGCCATAGTATCTAATGCAGACTGAACATCCGATATTAATACCTTATCATTTCTAATGACCGCAATATTGATTCCATCGATTACTACTTTCTTTATTTCCATAGTCCCACCCCTTTATAATTTACACAGTATGAGTAAAATTGTTTTACAAAACTTTGTATTAATCATAGATTAAATTAGCCACAGCTATTAAAATCGCCCCTATTTTTTATTGTAAGTATATATTTTTTATTACTAATACGGTCAATGAAATTAATGATAGTTTCTCTTTATTATATTTTTGAATATATATGAGATTACTTTTACTTGTTATAAAAATATTGTGGAGTAACATAACTTAACAAACTATCCAAAGTGTTAATCTCGGCATACGGTTGTATTTTGGTAGTATTCTTGATCTTCTGAGGGTTAAACCACACACCTTTTATATTTACATTTTGAGGACCAGCAATATCCTTTTCTAAGTCATCCCCAACAAATAAAGTATTTTCCGGTTGTAAATTTAACTTATTTAATGCTAGTTCGAATATACGTTTATCAGGTTTACTAAATCCCACTTCTTCAGAAATAATGATTGTTTCAAAATACTTATTTAAATTCGTGTTAAATATTTTAGCTTTTTGCCTCTGAGTTGAGCCATTTGTTATAATTCCAACTTTAAAGTGCTTCTTTATTTGATTTAAGAAATGAATAGTATTTTGGTCTATTGAAAAACATCTAGGGAAATTATTATTCCAAAAATCTTGGAGGTAATTGCGTGGCAATCTATACTTCGGCGTGAATTCATCAAACAATGATTCTAAAACTGTCGTTTTATTACTTATGCCATATTCTCTTTTATCGTATTCTTTGAATTTCTGTAACATGTTGCTTTTAGCCGCACCATCTACATTTTCATAACACTTTTCTAAAACAATTAAAAATAATGCCTCTACTGCTTTATCCCTATCAAGTAATGTATCATCTAAATCAAACAGCATCGCTTTATAACCCATCAAATCATTTCACAACCTTTCTAGCATTATATAAATCTCTCCAAGTTTGTACCTTTAAACTTTTGGTTTAGCAAGAACATTGTTATGTAGTGATTAACGATTAAATAAAAACTAGATGAAAGAAATCCATAGTTCTTGGCACACACTCTAGTATTACAGTAGCTTCTTCTATATTGAAATTCCTTTTCCTCTTTTGGTAAAGAAGCAAAAGTATATTTTCGAGAATTTTAAGAAACTACATACAATTCACGTTATTATACATTAGTTTTTCGTAAATATTAATCGTACATCAATTCATACGATAAGTTTTTTTAAGCAATTATTTCTCCATAAAAAAGGAATATAGCTAATAATACTTTTTGGTAGTAAACGTCCTATGAAGTTTACTACTGTATCTCCACATAAACTCCAGATTGTACGGCTATAATGACTACCAGAGGTGATATTATGAAAAACTATCATATCCTCGTGGTTGAGGACGATCAAGAAATTCAGGAATTAATTAAACAATTTTTAATGACACAGCATTATACAGTGGTAGTCGCTTCAGATGGACTAGAGGGTATGACACAATTTAATAAGCAATCATTTGATTTAATTCTTCTAGATGTTATGATGCCCAATCTTAATGGGTTTGAAGTTTCTAAAATGATCCGAAGTCAGTCAAACGTACCAATTATTATGCTAACTGCGTTGGAAGAAGAGGAAGATCAAATGAAAGGATTCGATCTTGGGATCGATGATTATATAACAAAACCCTTTTCATTTCATGTTTTGATTAGACGAGTCGAAGCTGTACTTAGAAGAAGTTATGATAAAAATGTAAATAATCATTTGATATTTAAAGAAGTTCGTATCGATGTGGATGCATATAGAGTGTATGTAAATGACGTTGAAATTATATTAACGACAAAAGAGTTTGAAATTCTACAACTACTATTTCAAAATGAGAGAAAAGTACTTACAAGAGAAAATATCGTAGAGAAGGTTTGGGGGTACGATTATTTTGGAGAAACACGAATAATTGATACACATATTAAAAATCTACGTAAAAAATTAGCTATCCCTTATATTAAAACAATAAAGGGTATTGGTTATAAAATTGATGAATAGTATTGTGAAACTTATGAAGATGAAGCAAATCACTTATAAACTCTTTATGACTACATCTCTCATTTTGTTATCCTTTGCAGTATTGATTTATTTAACTTTATACTTCTTTCTCCCTACATTTTATGAGCAATATAAAACAGATCAACTTCAAACAGGGATAAACGAAATCATTGATAAGTCTAAAAATCTTACGTTTCAAGATGCGACACCACTTTTTGATGAATACGCAAAAAAAAATAATGCGATGCTTTACCTTCAAAATAAAGAAGGGGTAATTATTTACTCTCCTTCGTTTTCTTTTATTCAAAGTGGTACGCAAAAAACAGTAGTTACTAAAGCAACACGATTCGAGAATGCAAGTACCCTTAGCAATTCATATAACGTTACGAAACCAATTCAATTCCAAGATGGTAGTTTAACGCTTATAGTCTTTGCTACATTTCAACCGATTGATGAAGCTTCACAGGTTTTAGTACGCTTTCTCCCCTATATTAGTATCATTGTACTCGTAATTGGTATAGGGAGTGCTTATTTTTATTCCAGGTTTATTACAAAGCCACTTATTTATATTAATGAAGGTGCACAAAAGATGGCAAATTTAGATTTCTCCGAAAAAATTGAGGTTCGCTCTACAGATGAGTTAGGAGAATTGTCTAATAGTTTGAATGACATGTCTATTAACTTACAACAAGCTATGTTTGATTTAAAAAAAGCAAATGAACAATTAAAAAATGATATTGAAAAAGAAAGAGAAATAGAAACAAAACGCAGAGAGTTTTTTGCGATTGTAGCACATGAATTAAAGTCCCCTCTTACTGTAATGAAAGGCTACTTAGAAGGGATGATTTACAATATTGGCCCTTATCAAAATCGCGATCAATATTTAAAGAAAAATCATCAAATTATTGAAAGTATGGAACAATTAGTTCGTGAAATTTTAAGCGTATCGAAATTAGAACAACACACCTTCAAACTAAAAGTAGAGGAAGTTAATCCTTCAAAGTTAATAGGTAAAATCACAAAAGATCTCGAATTTTTTGCTTCTCAAAAAAGCATCGAAATAATAAAAGAAATTGATTCTGATCTTTCTATTTATACAGATTGTGCTCTTTTAGAAAAAGCATGTAAAAATATTATTCACAATGCGGTTATGTATTCACCACATAATGAAAAAGTCTATATAAAGTTAAGCGAGAATTCTAAACAAGATCAAATCGAAATACAAATTACAAATACAGGTATCAATATTAAAGATGAAGATATACAACAAATTTTCAAACCATTTTATCGTATTGAAAAATCAAGGAATCGAAATACTGGAGGAAGTGGTTTGGGGCTATATATTGTTAAACAAATTCTTGAAACGCTAGATATAAAGTATTCAATAAAAAATATGGAACATAGTGTGCAATTTTGCATAAGGATTCCATTATCTAGACCAAAAACAAACAACCTCCCCTCTTAGTAGGACGAGTTTGTTTGTTTTTGTAGTAACTATAGACTTATCAGGAACTAATAGGCTGGCTTTTCGTTTTAAATGAAACGATATTCTTGTTTACGATTCTTTAATATACAATCATCATAGGCACTCTTCGCAGCCTGAATTTGCTCTTCTTTTGTATTTCGGTGTATTAAAGCATCCTCTACAATTGCAATTTGATTATCAAACATTTCGTGAAAATCTATTTCACAATCCATTGATTTTGTGTATCTGAGAAAGTAATTTTTCAGTTTCAAACCCAATGATATTAAAGTCATCGATTTATTGTATATTAAATAAAAAGTACAATCCTTTCCGATAATTATTCAGTAAGAGTTGTACCCTTGGTATAGATTTATCTGTAATTATTATGAATGGGTTGAAACAAATCCTCGTGGCTAGTTCGAACAACAGAAAAATTATCTACATTTAATTCTTGTTGTACATCAATAATACGCAAGGCATGTTTCAATATAAAAACTCCTTTATGTAACATATTTATGTTATCCATAGCTTTTCTCATTTTTACAATCATAATGTCGCCATCTAGTATTTTTAGAAACTATTTCACTATAAACTTAATAAGTAATATTGTTATAAACTAATAGGACAGTCACTATTCGACAGGGCTCTAGGTCTTTTAACAAGTTCTCCTTGGCAATTAGGACATACATTGTTCATTAATTTTGTACACTCCTCACAAAATGTACATTCATGTGTACAAATAAAGGCTAATGATTGCGCCTCAATCTTCTTATTGCATTTCTCGCAATGTTTTCTCATCTCAAGTCCCATTTCAATTCCTCCAATAACATTATTTTCATGATATACTTAAAATTATAAATTTTAAATAATTTTGTTTAAATACAAATTATGAGTTATTTCATCTGGTAAACTTAAAAATTTAATTTATTATACGTATTTTACATTAAATAAAAAGGAGTTATTGAGAATGGATCACATTGACCAAAAAATTATATATATACTGCAAGAAGATGGACGGGTATCTATGACTGAGCTCGGAAAAATGGTTAACTTATCGACACCTGCTGTAAAAGAAAGAGTTAAAAAGTTAGAAGATAAAAGTATAATTACCGCCTATAGGGCAGTTATAAACCCAGAAAAGTTGAATAAGAATGTAACGGCTTTTGTATTGTTTGAATCAAAAAAATGTAAGCAATTCAGGGATTTTTGCAAAGAAAATCCCATGGTTTTTGAGTGCCACAGATTAGCTGGACAATATAGTTATTTGGTGAAAATAATCACTGAATCCGTGCATCAGTTAGAAGAATTTATCGATGATTCTATGGAGTTCGGCTATCCATCAACTTTAATTAACTTATCATCACCAGTTCAATATAGAAGTATTTCTTAATTTGGGATTTCAAGGATTTTTACGTCATGCTGCATATAGCAATTGAACTAACATAAAAAAATATAACGGACAAAACAGGCTATTCTTTCTATACAATAATAGGAAAGAATAGCTTTTTCAATAAATTGAGACCACGCTAAAGAATAATAAGTGTTCACATTTTGAATGTAGTAAATACATTTATGACACTATCCGATTTTGATGTTTTAATATGGTAATGCTTCATCCCTCTTGCTTTTTTATGCTATAAAATATGGTTGTGTTTCACTCTCCAAAGGGTTGAATCCTAGTTTTCAAGAGAGAAAAACGGATGAACTTTAATCCCCTTCTTCTAGTTTGCTACGATGAAATCTAGGTGTGTTTTCCACGCTAAAAAATTGATGCAGCCTCAGAAAGCCCTAACGGGATAGTTTCTTGTCTTTATTAAGTTCATTCTACTTGTTTCATTTGTGTTTCGTATTGAATATATAGTTACTAGAATGAACTGGAATAGATCTAATAAAACATAATAATATTTAAAAAACTTATCTTTTTGTCATAAACAAGTTTTATTATTTTGATGATGAAGTAGTCCCTTCATTTAGCGGATGCAGAACATTCGACTTGAACCTTCCTATATATGTGAAACAATATTTATAGCTCACCTACGGAAGTAAGCATAATTTTTGATTTCAATTTCAAACTTTCAGATTAATTTGGAATTCTTTTATGATAAGCTATATGTAAAGATTAAACATAAAACATAAAGGATGATTCGTATGCAAATAAGACCAAAGGTAAGTGAATATAACTCCTATTATGCAACGTATACCAACTTGGTATCAGACGGAAATATCATACATATTCTAGAACAACAAATGAAGGAAACGAATCTTTTATTACAGGGAATTTCTAATAGTGAGGGACTTTTCCGGTATGCTCCTACTAAATGGAGTATAAAAGAAGTAATCGGTCATATAGCAGATACAGAACGGATTATGGCGTATCGATTGTTATCAATCGCTCGAGGCGAGACAGCAGAACTTCCAGGCTATAATGATGATATGTATGTTCTTAGAGCTGCTTTTGATAAGCAATCTATGCAAGATCTTCTTGAGAATTTAATAGTTGTTCGCCAATCTACCCTGTATTTACTTAGAAGCTTAGATAAAGAAGCTTGGTCACAAAGAGGAAATGCGAATAATTCTGAAGTTACAGTTCGTGCATTAGCATACATCATTGCTGGTCATGAGCTTCATCATCTTCAAATTATAAAAGAACGTTACCTTGGTTCTGATGTATATCCAGCAACTTAATATTTGAAGAAAAAGATTCCTATTTATGTAGGGCTCTTTTTCAGAATTTATAACGGATTAGCGCTTAGAACCATGGCAATTAAATGTCTTTATTTATAAAATTCACCACATAATATATATGTTATCCCCTCTTATTCTGTACATAATTTTCTTTAGGCTGATATACTATAAACACAATAGTTCTGGAAAGGTGATGATATTATGTATGAACAACAAAATGATAGAGATAGAGATCAAAAAATGATGTTTTCTATGCAAGGAGTTCCCACAAATAAAATTAACATGAATCAATTACCTAAATGGATTAGAATTTTTGGCTATTGCGCGTTTGGTTGGATGATAGTATTTAGTTTAATTATGATTGTAGGTTTAGTTCTGCAATAACTATACAGATACATAGGGAAACGGGACATCATTTAGATCATACATCTAGGTAATGTCCCGTTTTTTATGTGTAATTATCCCATGATATAGGTAACCAATTATAATAAAAAGAACTTGTAGGATATTCTACAAGTTCTTTTTCAAATATTATTAAAACGGGAACGACAAACTATTTTAACATTCAGTACAGGGAGACCATTTTGATTATGGCTTGATTGTATTATAAATCAAATATAAGCTTTTGAAAGGTCTAGTTTTTGAAAAATATGTGAATTAAACAGCTACGATGTTTATATTAGATTTCATTTATGACTAACTTCTTCTTACTTAAATACACTGCACGATCTGATTTTTTAGCAACCTCCTGTGAGTGCGTCACAACAATAATGCATTTATTCTCTTTATGTGCAAGTTCTTGAAACAGTTCTATTATATCCATTGCGGTTTCCTCGTCGAGGTTTCCTGTCGGCTCATCTGCAATCAGTAAATCAACATTACAAGATAGTGCTCGAGCAATTGCTACACGCTGTTGTTGCCCGCCACTTAGTTGCAGGACGTTTCGTTTCGCTTCAGCTTCTGAGAGTCCTACCCTCTCTAATAATTCTAATGCTCTTGCTGTTTTATTTTGCACTTTAACACCTGTAATTTCCATTGCTGTTAAGACGTTTTGAAGAGCGGTCATATAGGTAATTAAGTTATAAGATTGGAAAATTACAGATACATTTTGATTACGGTATCGATCCAAACCAATTTTTCTAATATCTTTGCCATTATACAGTACATAACCATTTTTAGGGACATCCAGTCCACAACCTAAGCTCAGAGTTGTGGTTTTACCAGATCCAGATGGTCCTAAAATCGTGTAGAAATGTCCTTTTTGAAAAGAAAAGTTAACATTATCTAGTATCGCTACATTTTTCCCATTACTTTCATAATAATAATCCAAATTTTTAAACTGTAAAATCGTCTCCATATCGAGCCTCCTCATTCATCTTTTAAAAGAATTTGTTTTGGGTTTAAACGTAGAATAGATAATGCCGGAAGAAGCGTTGCTATTATAGCAATAGCTAGTCCAATTCCACCCATTTTTCCTACATCTTCTCCTGTTACACTTACATCAATTTTATCAATTGGATCTTCTTTTTGATTTTGTAGAGTACCGCCGGGTCCAGCCATCATTACAGTACCATGTTGCGAGGTATCTGTTTCTTCGCTTGCAGTAGCAATTTCATTCGAAAGTAAATTATCCCCGATATATTGAGAAACTTTAGCTCCTGTTGTTATGGATAATCCAAATGCTAAAATAGCGACACACACTACTTCTACTACGAATTGCGCCATCAGTTTCCACTTTTTCTCTCCAATAGACAATAGAATTCCCATTTCTTTACGACGCCCTTTAATTGATAGCATAATGATTAATCCTAAAATGATCGCACCTGCAATCGATACAATATAAATAATCATTTGAGAAGTCGAAGAGATATTTTCGATAGGACCAATCATTTGCTTGTACAATGAATCATGCGCATCTAATTTATAATAATTAAAATCAATATTAGATTTTTTTGCTTCTTTTTTAAATGAATCAATATATTGTGGGTCATTCAAGAAATACACGACTTGAACACTACTTATACCTTGGTCTACTTCTAATTTTTTCATAGTTGAATACGGCATATATAGTTTATTAGCTGGATCCATAATAGGAGGAGCCTGTTGACCCATTGCTTGCTCATTTGTTTCGTAAATACCAATAATTTCAACCTCAAGGGTTTCCTTCTTATCCCCTGATTGCACGTTAACTTTGTCTCCTACTTTCAAATTGTTTAATTCCGCTAATCGTTTTTCCATTAAAGCTACATTCTGGTCCTTCATTTGCTCTGTTATTGGCTTTCCATCAATGATTTTACTTTTTCTGTTTTTAAAGCTTTCTTGTAATGCAGTCTTGCGAACTCCCTCAATCATAAAAGAAGCATTCATATCTATTTCTGTACCAGAGCTTGAACCGCCTCGCACAGCCGCCATTCCGGCTTTACCTTTTCCTTCTTCTTCTGAAGCTCCTACTAGTTTAAGTCCATCAGAAATACCAAAAGTGTTAGCTATGTAATTATAGTCTTTTACATACTTGGATTTCGCTAATTGATCTGTTTCTTTTGTATCGAGCTGCGGTGGATTTGGCATTTCTCCAGTTTCCTTAGCTTTTTGACCTAATTTGTCGAAATCAAGACCTAAAGTAACATCTGCACCAAGTTTTTTTCTCGCAGCATCCGCTGCTTTTTTTGACGCATTTTGGATTGTGAAACCTGAAAGAACCAAATTTGTAACAATCAGAAAAACTGCCATCAAAATTAATGATGTTCCTATCCTTTTTTTCATACTGAGAATTGCTCGTTTCATAAAATTCATTTTTTCTTACCTCCTTGATAACTTGTATTCTATATAGGTTATCTAGAGTTCATATGGAGCTAATCGGTAGTTTAACTAGAGATACAAGGAGTTTATGTGTAGTTATTTACCTGTTCCAAAAAAGCTAGAACACAAATTCAAAAACTCAGTCGTTTTTGAATTTCGGTAAGGAGTTAGTCAATTTAAGAGACTTATAGAAAAGAGAGGTTAAGCTTAATTTAATGTATATAATATAAAAAATATATTTATTGTATAATTTCTATACAATAAATATAGAGAACCTATTTGTGAATATTTATTTGAGAATTGTAAGTAGTTCCTCATAGAAATTACATCTTTTAATAAGAAAAGAAGCAAGTTAACATTCTTTTATATGGATAAGAATATTAACTTGCTTCTTAAATTTTAGTATAAATTATTTATTGTAAGCTTTATAATATAATATGCAAATTTATCACCTGTTTTTATAATTCAAGCACCTACTATTAGGAAAAGAGAATATTTTATAATTAATTTACAACATAAATTTTGTCCATGTTTTAAACAATATGTATTTTGGAGGAGGTTAATTTGATTTTTTCAAAACTCATTGATCGGTACGCCTTATATGATTTACACAAAAAAAGAAGTGTAGCGTTTCAGTATACTTCCCTATCTAACACTTCATTAAATATAAAGGACATAGAATCTTTTTATAACGTAAAACCATCCTATATTCATTTTGACATTAAGCATTCAAAACAGGAAAAGGAATACATGGTTGGGCAATTCAAATATAAAAGTTCGGTTCAATCCGGTGATTCACGCAACGACTCTGTAACTGGGGAATTATTCTTACATAAAAATGAAAATGCACCTCATGTTATCTTTGTTCACGGTTGGAGAATGGATTCTAACGAACGTGTGAAAAAATATTCCACCATCATATGACCAGCCTGAAGTGGAATATGTATTATTTCACTCTACCCTATCATTTTGAAAGAAAACCCGATCAATCCTTTTTCAGTGGAGAGTATATGGTAAGTGCAAATATTGAACGAACAGTACAAGCAACTAGACAAGCTGTAGCTGATTTACGAGCTTTGATTAAATGGATTAAAGCAAATAAAAATGGTCCCCTGATTCTAATAGGAATTAGTTTAGGTGGATTTATTACTAACTTAACCTCTCTTGTTGAAGAAGAAATTGATGTGTTAGCATCCATTTTCTATGCAAATCGACTTTCTTATTCAATTTGGAATACAACTCCAGGTAAATTTATTAGAGAAGACTTGGAACATCATGGTGTAACGTATGATGATTTAATAGATTATTGGAAAATCACTGAACCGAGTCAAGCATTACCAAAAGTAAAAAAAGAAAATATTTTATTGATTTCAGGTAAGCACGATCTATATGTGCATTCTGAGGATACAGACTACTTGTGGGAATCTTGGGAAAGGCCTACACGATATATTTATACATGTGGGCATGCCGGGATAGTTCTTAAACGTAAAAAAATTGCAACTGATACAATCAATTTTATTCAAAATCGATTGAACTCCCTGCACTTATCCAATGACAGGTCTTAAATTGTGAGATTACTAAGTACAAAATCTTATACTTATATTGTTATATTTTTTACTAGTCACCTTTGTAAATCTTAGCCCCAAGCCTTACACGATTGAAAATGAAATAAAATAAATAACTAAGGAACTAATTTACCATGTGGAAAAACATTGGTCAGCATTTTCACTAGTGGTCCCTGTATATGCAATATTACATACAAAAATCTTTATTTATTACGTTATTAATTTAAAAATAAATTATTCATCCATTAATCTATACCATCCGTATTTACATTTATGGATACCCTAATTACATATGAAAAAGAGAGAAGAACATTGGTTAGTTCTTCTCTTTTTGTTTATTTTTAAAATAACTATCTATAAAATTTTGCTTTTTATAATTCTTCATGAGTCTAGAAAAGAAATTTTTCTAATGTACATAATTACAACGACATTAAAACACTTTGCTCTTAAATCCGCTACTTGTATTATTAATTGCATGAAACTCCTTCTTGAGAAAGGTTTTAATTTCCGAATATTCTGTTGACCGTTATAACATATCCAATTTACAATTTAATTGTGGTGTTCTTTCACAATTAAACTACTTAGAATACACTTCATTTATTTGAAAACAATTACAAATAGAGGTGCTAAAATGAAAACTAGAGTAAATCCAGAATTATTACAAGGGTTAGAGATGTTTCCGGATCTCGATTTACGCCCAGAAAATTTGCAATCAATCAGAGAAGGAATAGCTCAAATGAGACCACCTACCGTTGTTGATGACTCCCTTTCTTTAATAGATAAAGTCATTGTTGGGCCTGATGATAATCCGTTACCATTACGAATTTATCGTCCAAAATCAAATCATGAATCTTTACCTGTCTTATTATGGATACATGGTGGAGGTTATATCTTAGGGTCTATAGATGATAACGATGATACTTGTATGAGGTTTGCAAAAGAAGCTAGCTGTGTGGTCGTGTCTGTAGACTACCGCTTAGCACCTGAGCACCCTTACCCAGCACCAATTGAGGATTGTTATTCAGCTTTAAAATGGATTGCTGATAATGCAAAGTCATTAAACATTGATTCGAATCGAATTGGAGTTGCAGGAGTAAGCGCTGGCGGTGGACTAACAGCAGCATTATCATTATTAGCACGAGATCGAAAATATCCTTCAATTTGTTTACAAATGCCACTATATCCAATGATTGATGACCGAAATAATACACCTTCAGCGAATGAAATTAAAGAAGGATTTGTTTGGAACCAAAAGGCAAATGAAGCTGGCTGGAAAATGTATTTAGGAGAAATGTATGGAATGGATCAAATCCCTGCATATGCAGCGCCTTCTCGAGCTGAGGATTATAGTGACTTACCGTATACTTACACATTTGTAGGTCAATTAGATCCATTCCGAAGCGAAACATTAACCTATATAAGCAAACTAGCGCAAGCTGGTGTTGATGTCGAGTTTCATTTATATCCAAATGCCTATCACTGGTTTGAAGGGTTAAATCCAAATGCCGATGTATCTATTTATGCTGTGAACGAAATAGTACAAGCAATAAAAACTGGGTTCAAACGAGTATCTAAGGTTGAGGCTTAATCCCATTACAAGAGAAACACTCATAAATAGTATACATTTGTGAGTGTTATTATCATTTAAATATAATAGCCGATTCTCATTTGAAATCGGCTATTAATATGTAAAATCCGCCTAATATATCAAGGTTGAGAAACAGATATAAGATGTTTAGACGATGTATTTATTTCCTCTGCCAATGCTTTTATGTTCATCATGATTTGAAGTATTTCTTCTTTTGTTGTCCTTGGGTTGATAGAGCAAAGTCGAATTACTACTTTTTCTTTTAATTTAGTCGTACTTAGCATAGCAAATCCTCTTTGATTAATTTCTTCCACCAATTTTTTGTTTATTTCATGAATTGTATCTGTAGATGTTAGCTCACATGGAATATAACGAAAAGTAACAATTCCTAATTGGGCAGGTGTTACTACTTCCCAATCTTTTTCTTTCCTTAAAAATTCTTCAACTTGTTCAGCTAGCATAATGCCATGATCAATTGCCTCACGAAAAGCTGTAACTCCGAATGTTTTAAAAGAAAGCCATACCTTTAATGCTCTAAATCTACGAGAAAGTTCAATTCCACGCTCCCCAAAGTTCACTTTTTCTTCTATATTAGTTTCCGTATCCCTAATATACTCTGGGATCATACGAAACGTTTCACTTAAATATTGACTATTTCGAATGAGTACACAACCAACATCATAAGGCTGAAAAAGCCATTTATGCGGATCTAACGTCAAAGAATCAACACGATGAATTCCTCTTAACAACTCTCTTCCTTTTTCGCTGAGAATTGCTGCAGCTCCATAAGCCCCATCCGCGTGTAGCCATATATCTTCATCACCACATACATCAGCCAATTCATCGAGGGAGTCCACCGCTCCGCAATTCGTTGTCCCTGCATTCGCAATAACACAAAATGGTTTTTTCCCTTTTAATCGATCTTCTTTTATTTGCTTTCTTAAAGTACTAACTGAAATTTTTAAATCTTCATCTGTCTCAATTCGGCAAATTTGATGCTGTTTAAAACCTAATACTTTAAGTGCTCGATCTACAGAAAAATGAGTTTGGTTAGAAAAATAAACAATCGCATTTTCGATTTCATTATTCAACTTAACCTGTCTTGCTACAGTAAGTGCAGTCAAATTAGCCATGGAACCGCCACTGACAAATAGTCCTTCAGCTGATTCAGGGAATCCTAGCATTGATTTTAACCAGTTAATTGTCGTTAATTCAATTTGTTCGGCACCTGCACCTACTATCCAAGCTGTAGGAAATACATTAAACCCACTTGCTAAAAAATCTGCTAATACACCAACATAATTATTAGGACCTGGCACAAAAGCCATAAAATGAGGATGATCCACATGAGTAATTTGATTAAACACATTGTTATTAAGAAAATGAAGTAATTCTTTTGGATTAGATCCGTTTTCCGGAATCTTTTCAATTAGCTTGTCTCTAAAAATATTACTATCAATCGTTTCTGAAACTGGTTTACTTTTTAAATGATTCATATGATCAACAATCAAGTCAACCGCTTGATATCCTAACTGACGCATCTCTTCGGCTGATAACTGCAAATTTTTTGTCATTTGGTTTGCTCCTATTCTATTTAAAAAGGCGAGTTCTTGCTCGCCTTTTCATTTTTTATAATTTGTAATCACCAATTGCTTGTACTGGATTTTGAAGAATCATGTTGATTAATCCATAAATGTGATTTAATATTTCCTGTATTTTCTCTGCTTCATATACGGTTTGATCAAATCCAAACTTTATTGTAAGTTTTTCTTCAGGGAAGCACATAATTCCATACTTTACATGTGGCTCATCAACGACTTCGTAATCCGTGATAGCAAAATGTCTGTTTTCATTTGAAGAAAAGATTGCTGGATTAGTTGGATAGTTTTCAAAAACCCAAAGATGGTCAGTCAACTCAGTTTTTAATTCACTTTGCTTTTGTATATCAACAAATGAATAGTATGCATACTCATTACATTTCAATGTCTCTAGTTGTACCTTTTGCAGGAAGTCCACAAAAGATTGCGTTTCTGTCCATGCTAATCGGATAGGCAAAATATTTGTGAACAGACCGAACATATTTTCAATTCCTTCTACTTCGGGAGGTCTGACTGATACTAGATTAGGCAATACTACTTCTCTCGTTCCGTTAAATTTGCCAAGCAATATTCCCCATACAGCTAGTAATGCCGTATTCATAGTTATATTATTTTTAGTTACAAATGTCTGTAACTGATCAGTCAAATCCTTGTCTAATGTTAAATCCGTAAAAGTGAAGTTTAACCCTTCACTTTTAGATGGGACTTTCTTTTTAGGAATACTAATTTTCTGATTGTATCCTGATAAATAATCTCGCCAAAAATGACGTGCTTTCTCATGATCTTGTGCCAAAGTCCAATCTATAAATGTTTCAAAAGGTTTTACCATAGGTAACTCCGCCGTAGTTCCCGCATTTGTAGTTTCGTAGAGCTGGAATAATTCGTCTATCAAAATGCTGACGCTCCAACCATCACATGATAGATGATGGGAACTCCAAATTACCTTATACTCGTTATTACCTAGTTGGAATATACAGAGACGGGTCATAAGTTCACTATTTTTAAATCCTTGACTTAAATTTTCATTCATCCACTGATCTAGGAATTCTTGCTGTTCTTGTTTCGTCATCTCAATCAAGTTTTTTATTTCTGAATTTATTTGAACATTATATAGAACAGCTTGCCAAGGTTTTGCTTGTTCATCTTGCACAATTATTGTTCTTAAAGAATCATGACGATCAACTAATTGTTGGAAACACTGAATAAAGAGTTTAATATCCAGCTCCCCCTCAAGTGCCCAAATTGTTTGTTCAAAATATGCATTTGTATCAGGTTCATTCGTAGCATGCTCATAAATAACTTTCTGGAAAGGTGCTAACGGGTAAATACGTTCTATTTTTATATCCGGCATTTTTTCTTGTATTTTGGTAAGTGTATGTTGATTAAGTTGTTTATCTTTAACATTTAGTAATGTAGCTTTATTATCGTTCATTATATTTACATCATTTGTTTGTGAACTTGAAAACTGGTCTAGCTTTTTAACAAATTGAACCATGTCTCTTAATATAGGAAATGAAAATAGATTTTTTGGTTCAAGCTCGAATCCTTGTCGATACAGTCTAACGGACACTTGAATCGCTTTTATCGAATCTCCACCTAAGGCGAAGAAATGATCATTTACTCCAACTTGATCTATTTTGAGTACTTCTTGCCAAATACTAGTTAATATTTTTTCCATTTCAGTTTTTGGAGCAATAAATACTTCATTTTTTTGTTTCTGCGGAGTAGGGAGCGCTTTTCTATCTAATTTCCCGTTTGGAGTCAGGGGTAATTGGTCCAAATAAACAAAATAAGAAGGAATCATATAATCTGGCAAGTGATCTCGCAAATGCTTTCGTAGTTCTGTTGTACTAATATTTTGCTCAGTTACTACATATGCAACTAAAAATTTTATTCCGTTCTCATCTGTTTGATCAATTACGAGAGCATGTTCGACTTGTTTATAAGTTAGAAGACAATGAGAGATTTCTTCTAACTCTACTCGATATCCTTGAATTTTCACTTGGTAATCTTGGCGGCCTAAAAATTCAATATATCCCTCAGAATGCATTTTTCCACAATCTCCTGTTTTGTATATAAGACCAAAATCAGGATGTGACACAAACGCTTCATTTGTTTTCTTTTCATCATTTAAATATCCTTTAGCAAGGCCCACTCCCCCGATATATAAATCTCCAATTACACCAACAGGGCACATTTTCTTTTCATAGTTCAACACATAATACGTTTGGTTTGCCAAGGGCATCCCGTATGGAATACTATTCCAATGTGATTCCACCTGTTTGACCGGATAATAAATTGACCAAATCGATGCTTCTGTTGCCCCTCCTAGTGAAATTACTTCTGCAATCGGAAAATGTCGTTTTATTTTTTCTGGTAAAGAAAGCGGAATCCAATCTCCACTATGTAAAACTAAACGTAAAGAAGAATGTTCAAAATGAGAACCTACTTGATCCAATGCCAAATCCATGATTGCAGGCACTGTATTCCAAATTGTAATCCCTCTACGTTCGACAGTGCGGATTAATTCTTGCATGTCTCTCGGATCACGAATCATTACTAACATTGCACCTGTGCTTAAAGCTCCGAAAATATCGTATACAGATAGGTCAAAACACATGGAAGAGATACCAATAATACGATCATCTTCATTTACCTCATATTTTTGATTTATGTCTTGAATAGTATTTGTAACCGCTTGGTGAGTAATAATTACTCCTTTTGGTTTTCCTGTACTTCCTGAAGTGTATATAATATAGGCAATATCTTCTGGACCAGCAATAGCGGGCATATCTTTTGTTGTATAAAATGACAAATGATTTTCTTCATAAAGACTAGGTTCTAATAAAAGCTTGCATGAACTATTTTTTAAAATATATGTTTGGCGATCTAAAGGATGATCGGGATCAATCGGAACATAAGCAGCACCTGCTTTTAAAATACCTAACATATTAACAATTGTGTCAACTCGCCTTTTTGCTAAAAGACCCACTTTGTCACCTAGACCAATGCCTTGCTCTTTTAAGAAGTGGGCAATTTGATTGGAGCGTTTATGAAGTTCCGTGTATGTTAACCATTCTTGTTCAAATACTACTGCTACTTCATCCGGTGTACGTTTTACTTGGTCTGTAAATAATTGATACAGAGTAGTTGAAGGTATTTTTTCTGTTGTTTCATTGTATTGCTTAATTAAAGTTTGATCCGATTCTTTCATCTGCAAAGATGTTATATCGCTTTGTTTCACCAATTGTTCCAATAAGTCAACAAATTGGGAAAACATTGCTTCTATTACATCAACATCAAACAACTCTTCAACATAGTTCCAGCTAATTAGTAACTCTCCATTTTTTTCAATTACTACATTATCCAAATACACTTGTGGAGTCCGAGCATGAATATAGCGAAGAGAACCAAGTTGTTCCCAAGAGAAAGCACCTGCACCTGCTAACATCGAGGTGAAAACGATTGGCATAACTGCTTTTGGTGTCATTTGATGATATCGAGTAAAATCTCGAATAAAGTTAACTCCATCGTAATGACGATGTTCAAGGCCATCTAATAAAGTAGATTGCGTTTCTTTTACTCTAGTAAAGAAAGTTTGCTCTGGTTTTACATCAACATCCAACAAAATAAGCGATGTGAAATCTCCTACAATCTGTTCTACTTCATCATGAACAGGATAACGGTTAAATACAGTCAAATTAATTGCTAATCGACATTGATTACTCCAATATGCCAACACATCACCATATATTGTACAAAGTAGAGCGGAAGGAGTTACCTCTTTCTCTTGTGCTATCTTTCGTAGCTTTGTCCATTTTTCATTGTCCAGGATCTTAGTAAGTGATTGGAATTTAGGAGTAGCAATCTCTGCTGGATCCTTTTTTAACAACAAAGAAGGTGCAAACGGAAAGTCAGGAAGCTTACTTGTCCAATAATCTTTTGCTGTTTTATATTCTTCGCTTTGTTCCATTTCATCATAGATAAACATATAATCTTGAAAATCAAAAGATAAAGATTCTAATTTTTGATTTGGTTTATAATAATAATGCAACAAATCCTGTCCAACAATGTTCATACTTGCTCCGTCCATTAATAAAGCATCGTATCGAAAACATAATAAATATGTGTCTTCTTTTAAAAGAAAAGCTTTCAATTCAAACAAAGGCCATTGCCCCAAAGGGAATACATGGTTAGTCATTCGAGAACGCTCTTCTTGTATGCGAGCATTTTGATTCCTATCATCTAAATCTATGAGACTCACTATTTCAATCTCGTAATCAGGAACGCTTTGTAATATTTGCTGTTTTCCCTCTGGTAAAATTACAGCTCGCAACATTGGATGACGATGGATTACCTTTTGAAAACTTTTTGAAAGACGATTGATATCCAATGCTGTTTCATATTCAAAATATGTTTGAGGTGAAATACCACTTAATTCAAACTGTGAATTCCTTCCTAACATATACGCTGTTTGAACTTCTGTTAAGGAAAATGGATTAGACAAATCTTTAACATGAGTTGGTCTACTTTCAAAGTTTTCCTCTTTATGCTCTAACTTTACACAAGAACTCAGTTGAGCGATTGTAGGGTGCTTAAAAAAATCTGTTGTACTTATTTTTAAGCAGTCTTTTCTTAATAAATTAATTACCTGAAGTGCTTTAATGGATTCTCCTTTTAATGCAAAAAAATTATCATGAATACCGATTCCCTCAATCTCCATAACTTTTTCCCACGCACGCACTAATTTTTGTTCAATTTCATTGCGCGGGGCAACGTATGGAATTGATATATAATCCGTTTGTGTTATATCCAATAACCTTTTTCTATCCACTTTTCCATTTGGATTCAATGGAATCTCTTCTACCTGAATCATTTTTTCAGGAATCATAAACTCAGGTAATTTATCACTTAAATATTTTCTGATTTCACCAAAAGACACCTTGTTATCCGATACATAGTAGGCAGCTAATAATTTCCTATTTCCATACACTTGATCAACAACGATAGCCTGGTTTATTTCTGGATATTCCCTTAATTGAGTTTCGATTTCTCTTAATTCAATCCGATACCCCCGAATTTTCACTTGATGATCCATTCGACCTAAATACTCAAGTTCTCCATTAGGCAACCAACGAACGAGATCACCTGTATGATACATCATTTCCCCTGCCATAAAAGGACTCGGTACAAATTTTTCATCTGTCAGTTTACTTTTACCAAGATACCCTCGTGCTACCGCTACTCCAGCAATGCATAGTTCACCGGGAATTCCAAATGCTTTTAATTGGCCATACTTATTCAATATATAGGAATGATAATTCGGATTTGGTTTGCCGATCGTAACTTCTTTGGAAGTGCTCAAGTCTTTTACTGTTGCGCAAATGGTTGTTTCTGTGGGACCATAAATATTTAAAATTTTTGCTTCACTGATACAACGAATTTTTTCAACCAAATCAATGGAAAATGCTTCTCCTGCTAATAAAATAGATTTTAAATCTTTTAGAAAATTTGCCCCTTCTGGATCACTCAAAATCACTTCCATTCGCGATGGCGTTGATTCCCATAAATCCACCTTATGTTTTTTGACCAAATGAGCCAATTCTTTTGTTGCAAACTGGTCCTCTGTAGCAATTACTACTTTTGAACCTTGCGTTAAAGGAAGACATATTTCTAACAAGGAAATATCAAAAGATACACTAGCAAGAAACAAGAATGATTGATTAGCCTTTACTTTTTCTCTCATTACATTTAAAAAATGAACTAGCGATTTTTGTTCTATCATTACCCCTTTTGGATTTCCTGTCGATCCTGATGTGTAAATAACATAAGCCAAATCATTAGGATTATGTTCTCGTACTAAATTACTTTCTTCACCTTGAAAAAGATATTCTTTATCAAGATACAGTACTTCACCCGCAAATTGTGGCAACACTTCCTCTGTTCGCTTACTAAGTAAATATTTTGCTTGACTATCTTGTAACATATATTCAATTCGTTCAGTTGGGTAGTTAGGGTCTATTGGTAAATAGGCTGCTCCTGCTTTTAAAATCCCCATCATACCAATAATCATTTCTAATGACCGATCTACCATAACGCCAATAATACTTTCTTTTGAAACACCTTTACTTTGAAGGATAGAAGCCAATTGATTCGCTTTCTTATTCAATTCTCTATATGTCAAAGATTGATCATTACAAACAACAGCAATTTGATCTGGAGTTTTTAATACTTGCGCTTCAAACAAATCTTGAAATGATTGAAACAAGTCTATGCCTGTTTGAAAAGTATTCAATCCTTCTAACAACTCTTTTTCTTCTTCTGCAATAATACAAATATCTTTCAATGCCAAATTCGGGTTTTGTGAAACTTGCTTTAAAACATAACAATACGAATTGGCAAACTGTTGCAAAGAAGAGAATGAACGGGACTTGCAAGAAATTTGAAATTCAAATTCATTATGTATTTCATTCCATTTTCTTCGTATCCATAGGACTAAATTATTCTCTGCGTATTCTTCTAGTGAATTTTCATTATGTAATCCTTCCATCCCGATTACAATTTGAAAAGGAGTTAAATTGTGTTTAACTAATAATTCAGAGAGCGGATACTCCTGATTTTCATACCCGAATAAAGTCGTTTGTTCAATCTCATTTACTAATTGTTTAAAGGGGTGATGCGGATGGATTTCACTTCCTAAAGGAATCAACTTATTAAGATTCTCACTTTGTTCAAGATTCTTTTCAATTATAGGAATACCAATAGTAATTCTTTCTTGATCTGTATAATGTGCCAAACAAACCCTTAAAGCGGCTTGAAACCAGCTAAATAATAATAAATCTTGAGACTTACTTATTTTTTGTATACTTTTACTAAACTCTACATTCACTATGACTTGAACGTACTCACAAGGTGTTTCTTTATTTAGTTGGTAATCGCTATTAAATACAGAAAAATCGAGAACCTCGGAAGATAATTGCTCCTTCCAAAACGCTTCTACTTCTTTATTTTCATGAATCGAACTTCGATCTTTAATGTGCATTTTTATCTTTATCCCCCTAATATTCATTTTTTCTACTCGTTAATTTTCAAGCCAACTTCAAGCCCATGGAGAAACACTTGATGGTTATCCAAACATAAAAATTTCTGAATCTCTTCAAATTTCATATGGCCAACTGAACAAACCCCTAAATTTAATGTCTCAGCAACCATATTTAAGGTAGCAGTGATAATGCCTGACTCGATACAAGCAAATAAATATCCATCTGAACCGTATTTCGGGATAGAAGCGTTCGCATTATAAATCAAATACACTGAGAATGCAGATTGAGTAAATAAATCCTGATTAATTAACTCATGATCACTTTTGATCACTTGATCAATGTTGTTTACAATCACAAGACTATTTTTTGATGGGTTATAATAATAAAATCCAGCTTTCATACCCTCTATACGTTTTGGTTTTATATAAACAAAGATATCAATGGGATAGAGCCCGCCTGCACTTGCGTAATGATAGTATATTTTTTCTTCCCTAACCTGTTTTAGAGTTGATAAGAATTGGGAAAATTCCGAAAAACTAATGTGTTTTTCCATTTCAAATTGACGACAAGACCTACGTTCCTTGATTATAGTGGGTAGCTCATCTGTTGTTTCAAGTTGAATTTCGGTTGACCGTGCAGCAACGTACGTGCGATTTAATTGTTCACTCATATACTTATCTAACTCTTCTTTAGAAAAGCGAATCTGGTTGCTATATGGATTTGGAAAAATCTTTTCTTGTGAAGAAAATACTTCTCTTGGGTGTAATATGTTACTTACTAACACACGATTTTTTATCATGAGCTCTATGTTTTTTTGTGTCTCTTCTACATTTCCTAACGAAAAGCGCTCTACTAGTTCACTAATTTTCACACCTTTTTGAGCCATAAAATAAAAATCAGGAAACCACTCAGACAGAATACCTGTAAACCTCATTTCCCCTATCAAAACTTCATTATGCAACTTCTCCCAATGCTTAATCGGAGACCAGTAATAAATTTTCTCGCTCATATAACCCTCCATAAACGTTTAACTTATTTTTGAAATGCAATTTTCTAATTTACAAAATTTTTTTAGATTCTGCTCCTTGTCTCATAGTGATTATAAATACATGTACTTTAACGAAACTTGAAAATAATGAAATAACTTTTTCTTCATTAAAATTTTTTATTTAATCATAAAAAATGATTTTTTTTTGGATATTTCACATCCTTTCCCACAGTAATCCTATAAGGTATAAACCATTTATAACATTGAGAATATTCATGTATTTCCAATGTGAAATTATTGTAATAGATTGAAGAGCGGTTGAATATAGTTATTAAATCAAATAATGTTGAGAAAGTTTTATTTATTATATTGATAAAATTTTATGATGTAATTTATTACAAATAGATTAAGAAAAGAGTTTTAAATTTTTCTTAATTAGTTAGTGTGAAAATATCACATACTATTACATACAATTGAGTTACTTACATTTCATATTCAAAATAGAGAAAAGACACCTTGAATGGTGTCTTTTCTCTATTTTAATTCCATATACTTTTTACGCCTTTGTTATTTTTAAACGATTTGTAGGAATTAATACAACTCGAACATCTAGTTTATTATATGTTCAAATATATAATAAAAATTATCTGAATTACGAACGTATTTCATATAATTTTATAAATAAACTCAAAGATATCTTCTCCCCCTACTTTCACAAAAGAAATAATCTATTGCTTATTTCTTTTGTTAAATTGTAATATAATTACAGTATGTGAAATTATATTACATTAACTTTAAAAACGAAGTGAGAATAATCTTCACTTCGCTTTTTTTATTTGCAATCCTTATTAACTTTGCTCAATTCAGTATTTATTTCCACACTCTTCGCTTTTATTTAGTAGGTTTTTCTGATTTTAAAACAATGGAACTTAATGCAGGAACTTTAATTTTATTGTCATGGACAACATAAAGTGGTTTACTTCCCGCCTGCTTCCCGTCTACTAGTACTTTCCAAGGCCCTTTCGATGGAAGTGTTATTTCAACCGCTTCTCTATTTGCATTGTGAGCCACCGTAAAGTATTCATTTTTATTCCCCTCTATTGTATAAGCTACCGTATTTTTCGGGGCACCTATAAATGAAACTTGTGTTTTTATTTGCTCTGCAGATGTCATTCGAAAAGCTGAGTACTTTTTGCGTAATTCTATTAAACCCTTCATATAATCTACTTCATTATTAAACGTTGCACGGCGCAGCCAATCCATCTGGTTAATTGAATCTGGAGATTTGTAACTATTATGATCACCGTATTTCGTCCGCATAAACTCTTGCCCTGCATGTAAAAATGGAATTCCTTGTGATGTTAATAAAATTGAAGAAGACAATTTGTGCATTTGTTTTCGCACTTCATCGTTGTCACCTGGATTAGTTAACTCAAGTTTATCCCATAATGTATGATTGTCATGTGCTTCCACATAAGTTAGCACCTGCTCTGGATCTTGATAGGTAGACGAATTTGTATCGTAGTCAATACCTGCCGTAATACCTTTTTTAATACGATCTTCCATGTTTTCCTTTCCATTTATAAAACCATTTTCCTTCTCCTCAAATACACTACCTTTCAATCCATCACGTATATTATCATTAAAATGAGCAATCCCTTGCATTTTCTCTGCATTTTTTTGATTTGCTTTCAGCTCAGCTGCAAGAGGTGTATTTAAATCCCATCCTTCTCCGTGTAGTATAATAGAAGGGTCAATTTGATTAACAGCTTTACGTATTTCATTCATCGTTTCATAATCATGAATACCCATTAAATCAAAACGGAATCCATCTAAATTGTATTCTTTTGCCCAATATGTGACGGAATCTATCATAAATTTCCTCATCATTTTTCTTTCTGAAGCAGTATCATTTCCTACTCCAGTTCCATTTGCAAATGTTCCATCTTCATTGTAACGATAATAATAACCTGGAACTAACTTATGGAAATTAGATTCAGCAGCGTTATACATATGGTTATATACTACATCCATTACCACACGAAGATTATTATCATGTAGTATTTGAACCATTTGCTTTAATTCAGTTATTCGAACAGTTGGCTCATAAGGATTTGTAGAATAGGAGCCTTCTGGAACGTTGAAATTTTTAGGGTCATATCCCCAGTTATATTGCGGTTCATTTAAAGTCTCTTCATTTACTGAAGCATAATCAAATATCGGTAAAAACTGAACGTGAGTAACACCGAGATCCTTTATATGATCAAGTCCTGTTTTTACACCTTCTGGCCCTTTTGTTCCTTTTTCTGTTACACCTAAATACTTCCCTTTCTGTTTAATACCACTTTCAGGTTGGATGGAAAGATCGCGTATATGTAACTCATAAATAATAGCATCTTCCGGATTTTTAAATTTTGGCTTTTTGTTTGCTTTCCATTTTTTCGGATTTGTTTCTTCTAAATTAACGACTGCACCTTTATCCCCATTTACAGAAGCAGCACGCACATATGGATCAACTGCTTCAGTCCACTTATCACCAATTTTGACCTTATACGTATAAAAGAGCCCTTTTTGGTTCCCCTTTAGTTCTGCTGTCCAAGTTCCCTTTTCACCTTGTTGCATGTTTATTTCAGTACCTATTTTATCGTTCCATTTTTTATATGTAACTAACTTCGCTTCACTTGCAGTAGGAGCCCATACACGGAACTTTGTATGTTGCGCGGTATATGTATTCCCTAAATCGTTACCACTATAATAAAATAAATTATCAAATTCCTCGCTACGAATGACTTTACCAATTTCAGTATTCGTATCAGCTAAGTTTTCTATTTTAAGTTTGTATGTTTGTTTTAAATCAATTTTCTGTTCCGTAATTATTTTAACCTTATTAGTAATATCTCCACTGTTTATATCATAAGGACTAATATCCTTAATTTTAATGCCTTCAATTTCAATTTTCTTTTCCCTAATATTAAATGGGACATTAGTCGTTACAGTAATTTCATGGAAACTATCAATAGTTGCTTTTTGAATTGAGAGATCCGATGAAGGCTTAGAGTTATATACTTTTTCATCACCCGAAAGAATCCATACTTCAGCACGACCGTCCTTTATATTTTCAATCCAACGATCTCCACCATCTTTTTCCCATTCATTTGTTCGAACTATAAATCCTACACGATTATAGTCACCGTCTATTTTTATCTTAGCGTATTTTCCAAATTCATCTTCACCAGTAAATTCGTAAGATGTACCATTTGCATTTTCACCCCATAACCAAAGATTCCAGTCTTTTGTATTTCCAAGCTTCTCTTTGTAATGAATGATAACTTCAGTTGTTTTCAAATTTGAAACTGCTCTCACACCCTGAAAGGAGAAAACAGATGATAACATAACGATTAAAGTAAGTAATAAAACTGTTTTGTTAATTAATCTTTTTGTAATTTGCACCACATACACCCTTTCTTCAAATATTACTAGCGATTTATTATGCTTACACTGAATAACACTTCTTAAATTAATCTAGAAATCTCTTTTAATTCACCTCCATATTGGCTATTTTCACGTATGTATTTCAATGACCTTTTAATACGAAAACGTTTGCATTAATAGTTAAAAAAATAGATTTGTGTATGCCCTCATATATTTGTAAATGCTAAAAGGTCAGGGAAATCATTTTAAAGCAATCGTTTGTTATCGCTTTCATTTTATAGACTTTCTATCAAGAGGTCAATATATTATTAATTTTCTGTTTTTACACATTTTAAACCTTATTTATTTGTCGCAACTTCTTACAGATAACGCACCTAATTATTGCTTAGTCAGTTTATTTTCAACAATACATAGCTACGTAAAAAAACAGCTAATATCCTTAAAATGATACTAGCTGTTTTTCATAATGTATTAATATATGAATGATGACTATATTTCTAAATTACTTAATTTTTGCTGCATCAAATGCCTTTTGAACTGCTTGAACTTCAGCTGTATTCGCACCATATTTATTAGTTGCCACTCGAATACATGCTGATCTCAATTCTTTGAAATTAGAAGTCATGTTTAACTCATCAGTATTTGCATAATAGAAAATATCAAACATTTTATCTTCACCAATTCCTTTAACAGTTACTCCGTTATGAGTACCGCCTTTTGCAATGAGATACGCAACTTTATTAATAATACTTGAATTAAAATGAACACCGCCTTGATCCCATCCATTAAAATCGTTAAATTCACTGTAATCATCTGGATAAGGTACTCCTAGTGAAGATGGAACAGAAGCTGGGTTTTCCATATCACGGAAAACAGATCCTGTTTGTTCTCCCATTGTCCAGTTAAAGTTTCCATTATTTACGTATTTCTCAATAGATGTTCCCATAATATCAGATAGTGCCTCATTAATCGCACCAGATTCCCCGTAATATTCAAGATTAGATTCGCTAGAAGTAACAGCATGTGTAAATTCATGTCCAGCTACGTCATATGCTTTAACAATAGGATCACCATATACAAGCATACTTCCATTATTAGCACTTAATGCATTCTGCCAATTCTTCGGATCATTCGTCTCTTCAGAATCCCAAGCGTGTACAACTGAAACTACCTTTTGTCCCTTATTATCAAAGCTATTACGCTTGTATTTATCTTTATAAAAATCAAATACTTTTGTTGCTAAGTAATGAGCACTTACCGCTTTTGGATCGTTAAATGTTGCCGAAGTACTAGTCGCTAATGTACCAGGATAATAGCTTTCTTCTTTAGTAATATCTCTGTAATTCACATCATATGTTTCAATTCCTTGCCCTCTTGTATAATCAGCAAGAGCATATTTGCCATTACTTTGTTTAGAAATACCAAATGAACGAGAAATACCTAAATCATCTTTTCCTGTTCCAGTTAATGATGTAAGACTGCTTTGTTTACTTTTCTTTAAGGCTCCAACTAGTTTGTCACTGGCTTTTAAGTTAGATTCTTGTACTATATTCTTTAACATCTCACCATTTTGTGCATTTACTAAATAAGTACCAGAAACATAGTTTGGTGTTGCAGCTTCAAAGGTAACTTGGTATGCATTTTTAGCTTGTCCATTATTTTCATCAACAAAAATAACCTCTTTAACTGCTGGCTCGGAAATAAACTTGATATCGTTCCCGTACTTCGTATAAATATATTGTTTTGCTTCATCTTTTGATAGATTAATAGGTTTTTTCAATTCTTCTTGTTTTAGATTTTGCGCGCTATCACCTGAAACACTTTTAATAACACCCTTACTATCTACGTGTGCAGTTAATTGATGGCCATATACTTCTTTTCCTTCGTATGTTTGCTGCATACGCACAAGTGTAGTTCCATCATACGAACCACGTTTTTGCAGGACTTTATAATCTACTCCTACTTCTCCATTGACTTGTTTTTGGGACAGAGCTTGTTCTGTTTTCTCCTTAAGTGCATCCTTTACTACATTTTCTGGTGCCTTTTGTGACGGCTGTGTAAGTTCACCCGAACGGAACGATTCCTCCTGAATTTGAACTTGTAGTTGATCTGTTTCCTCTGCATGACCTACCCCATATGGTGCCACAGCTGTTAAAGCTAATCCTGTTGTTAATGCTACCTTAGTTAATGTCTTTTTGTTTTTCATTATTTCACCTCGTATAATTTTTGAAATAGAAAGCTTGTACAAAGTATACTGTCTATTTCTGTCGGAAAAAAGAGAAAATACACAATTTATGTAACATTATGCAAAATTACATAAATTGTGGTCAATATTATAAATAATGAACGGAACACATATGTACATTAATTTGAATAAAAGAGAGTCCTTATAGGCGCTCATCCAATTGGTTAGTTATTAATTATCTATATTCATTCTAATAAAAGTATACTTACATCTAAATAACAACATAAAAACCCACTCTTAACTATTTTAAGAGTGGGTTTCATGCTATTAAAATAACAATTACTATAAGAAATTTTATAATTTATATTTTTTAGTGATCCTACTAAGTTTTTTGTAGAATTCACCTTTTGTCTTTACATGATTAAACTGATTTGGATTAATATTTGCTTTTTGTGAGAGGAATATAATCTCTTCTTTTGAAATTGAGTCTTTAGTATTTATAGATGCTATATTTGTGTATTTTCCGTCTTCTGTTTTTGGAATTTCTAAAATCCCTTTATTCACAAGATCAACTACCGCCTTATGCTCTGAAGAATGTAAATCTACACCAGTAATTTTCCAATTACGCATAACTTTTGGCGTATATACACCGTTCTTTACCTCTTTTAAATATGTAATAGCGAGGTTACGAATGGTTCCACCTGTTTCTCCAAATGCATTCTCTTGTTTAGATGACCAAATTTGTTCAAACTTACGCCCCTCTAAAGCTCCTCCTTTTGCCTGAAGAGCCTCCATTCTATATGCATTCATTCCCAGCGTCATAACATCGCTCATTTTGATTGGTTTGTTTGTACGAATAGAGCGTAAATTTGTAATTCTACTTCCGTATGGTTTTGTTAAGTCAATTTCGTATTTTACGCCTCCAAAGAAATCGTTCGTACTGTATTTAGATGCACGGCGGGTTTTATCAAAGCTAACGGTTACATCTCCGGCACGAGATGAGTTAAAATATCCTGCTGCCCATTCCATATAGTCTTTTAAATCTTTTCCAGAAATCTTATATACTGTAATTTCTCCCAAGGCATATTGGTAATTATACGCAATATCTTTTTTCTTAATAGGACCTGTATCCAAACGGGCATAATCATTATCAATTTGATGGGCTACTACATCTGCTTTACTGTAGTAGAGCATGACTTCATGAAAGAAATCTGATAAAGGTGTTTCTTGAATCTGAACACTTGGGATACCCTTTATTTCATTTTCAGGAACAAGATTTCTACCCTTTAATTGAGCGACTACAACATTTGCATCTCCTCTCGCATATTCGTGAAAAGGTGTTAGTATTTCTTCAAGTGTAGGATCAGATAATATCGTTGTTCCATCAGCATTTTTTACAGGTATAGCGGTAGCAGTTTTATCTTTTAAAACCAACTTCCCATCTTGCTTTGTAAAAGTAAGGTCAATACGTGAAATATGTGTTCCATATTTATCTGGTTCTGTAATAATTACGCCATTTACAACTTCTTTTTTTACAAGTTTATGCATATGAGCCGCAAAAATAGCACTTAGTTCCGGACAAGCATTTGCAATATCTTGAACACCAGTACCAGGGATACCATTCTCATTTTCTAGTCCCATATGCATAACTCCTACCATTACATCTACTTTACCTTCTAATTCCTTAATTGCCTTTTTCGTCTCTTCTACCGGATTTTTCACCACTAAACCATTTAAGTGATCTGTCCCTTTTTCAAAATCACTAATCATTGGTGTATTCATACCAATAATCCCAACTTTAATTCCACCTTTTTCTACAATTGTATATGCAGGAAGAAAGCGCTCTCCATTTTCCTTATAAATATTTCCTGCTAACGTTTTTCCCTTATATTGCTCACTAACTGTTTTCAATGTATCTAATCCAAAGTTGAATTCATGATTTCCAAATGCCCAGGCGTCATATCCCATTGTATTCATCGCTACCATCATTGGCGATTGTGGCTTATCGTTGAATAATTCTACTGAGTTTCCTTGAATTGTATCCCCGGCATCTACTAATATGGTATTTGGATTTTCTTGACGGACCTTCTTTATAACCGTATAAAGCTGCGTCAAACTTCCACTCATATTTGCTCCATCAAGTGCATAATCCCAAGGCATAAATCTACCATGAATATCTGCAGTACCTAACAATGTAATATTTACTTCAGATTCCTCAGCCTTAGAGATAGGTGGTTTGACTATTACTGCTGTTCCAAGCAGTAATAGAATTACAAAGTAACATACATAGTTCTTCCATTTCATTTTTTGCATAATAATAATATTTCTCCCCTTTTTGTACTTTCATAAAGTTGCTTGAACTTTAAAAATGTAACTTATTATTCAGGAAACTTCAACTACAAAAGATAATTTTGAAGGTGGTTCTGTTGCAAAAATAAAGAGAATAAATTGCATACATCCCCTAACAGAATCGTATTTTATCGTTTTCTGACAGAATACTCCTTCCTTAAACGTGTGAAGAGCACTTTCAAAATATATACATATCATTCGTCAACATAAAAATCATTATTTCAATTTATTAAAACGGGCATATACAATATGTTATGATGATTATTTTTTTGAATTTCGTTGCTGATTTATTTCCTTCTAAATAAAAACACTTTCAAAAAAATAACCCCGCTCTTCATTTAAGACGGGGTTACACTTATACAGAAAATCGGGTAGTTTCATATTTTCTTAAGTTTATTGGTTACTTTCAACTAATCTCATTCTACTTTTGTCTTCTTCTGAATCAATATGAATCAACCGTTTTCCCTGTTTATAATACGTATCAATAAATAGGGAGAAATTTTTACTTTTCAATTTCACAAAGCAATTTTATCTCTTTGATTTGTTCTATATGGCGCTGTTCATGCAGATAGATCAGTTCTATCCACTGATCAAGGGGCAATTCTCCAAGAGCTGGATGCATCACTGATTTTTTCGCTAATATTGATTCATCTTCTATTGTACTCAGGAAATGCATCAATTCTTTTCTTGATTCGTTTAGCATATTGAGCATTTGTTGCACTTCAAATGGTTCTATACTTGGTTCAATCATTTCTGGAGCTATAAACTTTTTCGTTCTATCTAATAAAATAGTGTGAATTTCTTTACGCTCATTTTGGGTACTATCTAACTTTTTTAATCCTGAGGAAATAACTGTTATAACTCTCTCATCTAATAAAACTATATGATGACAAACTTGTGCAATACTCCATTTATCCTTATCTAGTTTCCTATTAAATTGAGCATCACTCAACAAAGAAATTTCCTCAACTAATTGATTTCTCGTTTCATAAAACTTGTCATTTACAAATGTATCCATGTGGATTCTCCTTTCATTGCAACCTACATACTTAAATTTCTACGCTAAAAATATTATCTTCGAAAACAGATTTTCTTTCACTACTATTCCAATTTCATTTTAAAGCCACAAATGAAGTTATTTGTTTTTTTGTATGTTTTTAATTGGCACAAATAAATCAACCTTTAACTTTCCTTCTAGATCTTCAGCAACATTATTTAAGCAAAACTCTAAATTATCTCTATCATAATCTGCATCATACTCACTATTTGGTAGCCACTCTGCATACATGTATTGATACGCTTCACTTAATTTATGAGGTTCATCATAGAACTGGTATAGACCATATGTACCTCCATCTAATCTTTTAAATTGCACATCATGATACTTTTCTTTATCGAAGTTTTCAGGAATCGTAACACATGCATCATGCCGGCACTTATGACTTGCAACAAGTTCAGGATTATCTAATGATATTCCGATAAATGATTGCTCTGGTGGATACAGTTTATTTTCAATTGACCAGTTCAGTAACTTTCCCCAGTGATCTTGCAGTTCAAAGTAGCTACCAGTTCGTCTTATATACGCTACTTCTAATGTTGGTAATTTTTTTATAACAACTTTCATTTACATCTTCTCCCCTATAAATACGTACACTGTTTATTTAGCTTTCTTTAATATTTATTCCTTCTTAAACAAAAAGAATTTTCTAATCACATAAAGTGAAACTTTAATCAGCGATGGTTTTGTTCATCCCCACTGATTATTAGTTGAACCAATCGGGCTACCAGTTAATGCGGGATAAACTTTAATTGATAACATGTATAACAATCTTGAATAATAATGTCCTATCAATTTATCATTAAATAAATGTAAAAAATGACTCTATTTATTCATTTTTAATGCGTATGTATGTACATTTGTTAATTTATTCGATATATTATGGGTATTGAATGATTACGTAAAGTGTAAAAGTCGCTTATATAACACCTTATATTTTTATATCCGTGAAAACTACAAAGTGTATGAAAATCCATTTGTCAAATGAATTTAGTGCGGAAGGAGGTTTGTGGTTACTTCATAGGGTATAATAATCAGTTTTTTACTGATAAAAATATAGGAGGCGACATAATGTTTCGTACGATTTCAAATTTCATGAGAGTAGCTGAGATAAGAAGGAAAATCCTTTTTACACTAGCGATGTTAATCGTTTTTCGAATTGGCACGTTTATTCCAGTTCCTCATACTAACGCAGAGGTATTAAAAGTACAAGATCAAGCTAACGTTCTAGGTATGTTAAACGTATTTGGTGGAGGAGCATTGCAACATTTCTCAATCTTTGCTGTAGGTATTACACCATATATTACAGCTTCCATCATAGTACAATTACTACAAATGGATGTTATACCTAAGTTTTCGGAATGGGCAAAGCAAGGAGAAATGGGCCGTAAGAAATCAGCTCAATTCACTCGATACTTTACAATCATTCTCGCATTCATACAGGCCATCGGAATGTCTTATGGCTTTAATAATATAGCAGGTGGACAATTAATAACAGATCAAAGCTGGACTACATACTTATTTATTGCGACAGTTTTAACTGCAGGTACTGCATTTTTACTTTGGTTAGGCGAACAAATTACCGCTAACGGAGTTGGTAATGGTATTTCGATGATTATCTTCGCAGGTCTCGTTGCCGCAATTCCAAATGTTGCAAATCAAATTTATTTACAACAATTCCAAAATGCTGGCGATCAGCTATTTATGCACATAATAAAAATTGTTTTAATTGGACTCGTAATTTTAGCGATAGTTGTTGGTGTTATTTACATTCAACAAGCTGTACGTAAAATACCGATCCAATATGCAAAAGCTGTTTCAGGAAACAATCAATATCAAGGAGCAAAAAACACTCATTTACCGCTTAAAGTAAATAGTGCTGGTGTTATACCAGTTATCTTTGCTTCTGCATTTTTAATGACGCCGCGTACAATTGCGCAGCTCTTCCCTGATTCAAGCGTATCAAAATGGTTAGTTGCAAATCTTGATTTCGCACATCCAATTGGAATGACACTTTATGTCGGTCTTATCGTTGCTTTCACATACTTCTACGCATTTATTCAAGTAAATCCTGAACAAATGGCTGAGAATTTGAAAAAGCAAAATGGATATGTTCCTGGTATTCGTCCTGGTAAAGCAACTGAACAATATGTAACTAAAATTTTATACCGTTTAACATTTATTGGTGCAATTTTCTTAGGTGCAATTTCTATATTACCGCTCGTATTCACGAAAATTGCTACGTTACCACCTTCTGCTCAAATTGGTGGTACAAGCTTACTTATCATTGTCGGTGTAGCACTAGAAACTATGAAGACGTTAGAAAGCCAGCTTGTAAAACGTCATTATAAAGGCTTTATTAAAAAAGTGAATTAATTATAAAAAACACACTATATTTTAAAGACATAGTGTGTTTTTTATTTTATATAAATATCGCCATTAATTCTCGATTTTAAAATCCTTATTATTGTGCATGTAAAATACCTTGAAGTACAACTTCTAATCCCCAGCGGAACCTTTCTTCTCCACCAGACAACATATCATCTTTTAAGCTTACAATCATCGGATACTTTACTACATCTAATGTTTCGTACGAAGCACGAATTGCGTCAAGTGTAGTTCCCTTTTCTTTACGTGCTGTTTGTTCAAAGGCGACTGAAGCAGCATATAACAGTAGAATATCTACTCCCCATGCTGATGATTTCGCATTTACTCCTCCTAGGTGTAATTGGTGCAAAATCCGTTCGGTAAGAGCTAACGAATTTGGTCCAATTGGAATTGTCATTAAAGCCAATTCTGCCATTCCAGGGGAATTGAACAAAATTCTGAAATATGAATATACAAGTTCAAATAATTCTTTTTTCCATGTTTCATTTTTGACATCTATTTCTTCAATGTTTCCTAGACCATAATCTAATACAAACGCTCTTAATTCATCAGCATTTTTAACATAAACATATAAAGAAGATGGTCCTGTATCTAGCACTTTTGCAATTTTTCTCATACTAAGGCCTGATATTCCTTCAGACTCCAGGAGGTTATATGCGGTTTTCACAATGATTTCTTTACTCAATGGTTCTTTTGCTGGTCGCGAACGACGGCTATTCGTTGTATTTGTTTTCTCTTCCATAGTTCTCCTTAATTACATCCAGTTTTATTGTTGTCCATGAAGTTGATTCATAAGATTGTACATTTTAATAGCAGCATCTTCTGAAAAACAAATTTCAAGGTTATCATTTGAGATAGCAGCAGATTGTGAAGAATAATCGTACATTTTTCCTTCATAAGTTTTGATTGCTTCGTTCAAATCGTCATACTTTACAATAGCTAGTGCAAGTTCTGCTGCATCACGCATAGCTAGGTTCACACCTTCTCCAGCAAATGGAGACATTAAATGAGCAGCATCACCAATTAAAGTAACACCAGGTGTACTATTCCAAGTTAGCCCCACAGGTAACATATAAATTCGTCTAGGAAAAATTGTACCATCTGCACATCTAATATAATTTTTAAGAGTTTCATCCCAGTCCTCAAAATATTGTAGAAGTTGACTCTTTGCTTCTTCTACATTTTCAAATGGAATCCCACAATTATCAAGCCATTCTTTATTAGTTCTAAAACTTAAGTATACTCGAATACTGTCATCTCCATTTAACTGTGTCAAAATACCTTTTTGATCCGAAAGTGCAAAGACTTTACCACGTCGATTAAACTCCGCTATTCCCGGATGATTTTCCGTGACATTTTGCAAATTCAATTCAATCATACTAATTCCAGTATATTGCGGTGCCGAATCTGTGACAAGTGGGCGAATTTGTGAAAAAGCACCATCTGCCGCTACAACTAAATCCACAATATCTACATGTCCATTTTCAAAATGAAGTTTATGCATACCATTTTCTAGAGAAACGGCTTTTATTAAATTATATCCCCAATGTATACATTCTGAATCAATAGAGTTTAAAAGCAACTCACGCAAAGTACCACGATCAATTTCAGGACGATTCCCGCCAGCTGAATCTGCTTCTTCATCTAAATATATTTTTCCACTTTTATCAAATAATCGAAAATCTTCTCCCTCATATCTAGCAAATTCATAAAATTTCTCTAACAATCCTGCTTCTTTTAGCGCTTCTTGACCAGTATCATGATGGATATCTAATGAACCTCCTTGTTGACGAATCATTGGGGATGTGTCTCTTTCATACACCACACTTTTTAAACCATGTTGTTGTAATATACGAGCTAATGTTAATCCTCCTGGTCCTGCGCCTATAATGGCAATTCTTTTTTTCATATTTTTCGTTCTTTCCATCATTAATCACACCTTACATGTTTTTGAATTACTTGTTCTATTTATAACATAACGAACACTGTTCGTAAAGTACAGTGTTCGTTATTCTCTAAGAAAATTATGGTAACGGCTCCAATAAGAAAAACATGCTACAAATTAGTAATAGCATGTTTTTTGTGTCATCTATTTATTTAAGTTCTCAAAACACTTCAGTCGTTTCTATTTAAAGCTCCTTCTTTAATAGCTTCCCTTGCTTAAAATAAGCTCCAATTGTTGTACGGTTTGCTAAAAATACACCTATCAAAATGAAACAAGCCCCCATTCCCATTGTAGGATTTAAGGGTTCTCCTAATACGATATACCCTACGATAATTGCTATTAATGGTGATACATATAACCACGTCGATGGAAATACTGGGTTTGTTTTTGATAAGAGCCAGTAATATAATCCGTGTCCACCGATTGATCCGATAAATATGAGATATAAAATAGGCCATTGTACACTCCATGAAGTTAATACAGTTACATTTGGTTGTTCTACAATAATAGATGCGATTAGTAGTAAAATCCCTCCATAAAACATTTGAATTCCGTTAATAAGAAATGGTGATACATTTGATAAATCTGAAAGTATTTCTTTCGAACGAATAGAGCCTATTCCGTAAAATAACTCTCCTATAACTAAAACAATACAAGCAATACTCCATATGAAACTTACTTGTTGATGCATTCCTGGTAAAGAAACAAATATAACACCTATTAGTGCAATAACTAAGGCAACGAGTTGTTCCTTTTGTAATTTCTCCCTATTCCTCTTTGCTTGTATTAATAAAATCATCATTGGTCCCGTAGCAGAAAGAACAGCAGCTAATCCCGAAGAAATATATTGTTCTGACCAATATAAACTTGCGAATGTCATAAATGTTAAACAAAATCCAGCATACATAATACGTTTTGAAAATATATGTGGCATAATTTCTTTTCGCTTTAATTTAAAAATAATCATAAGGATTATACCCGCTAAAAAGAAGCGAATTCCTGCTGAAAACAACGGTGGCGCCCCTGCTTCAATTCCAATTTTAATCGTTAAAAATGTTGTCCCGAAAATAATACATACTAAAATGTAATTAAAAATGACCATTTTACTTCCTCCTTTTTACTCTTAAAATAAGTATAGAGGCTATGGTGTATAACAGTGTATCGGTACATATAACAGTTACTTCAAGTTGTAGTTGATTCCCTATATATTTTTCGCTTTAATTAAATTAAAAAGAAAAATAGGTGAACCTATGAAGATTGTATTGCGTAAAGAATCAAACATACCGTATTACAAGCAAATATATATGCAAATTGTTGAAAGAGTACAAAGTGGTATGCTTTCACATGGTGAATCCCTTCCTTCTTTACGTTGTATGGCCACAGATTTACAAATCAATGTATTAACTGTTCGTAAAGCTTATAAACAGTTAGAAACGAAAGGGTATATACGCATCGAACAAGGAAAAGGTGCTTACATATATAAACGTGTAAAGAAAGATTTTAAACCGATACCGTATAAATGGCAACAATCAAGATCTATTAATGTTATGCGTTCTCAATATGCAATGAATAAACACCGTAAATATTATGATTTTTCACAAGCAATTCTGTATCCCCGTCTGTTACCAAATCCATTTTTGGCAGACGAAATGCATAAATTGCTAGATAAAAATCCGATGTTGTTAGCAACTTATGGGCCAGTTCAAGGCGATTATGAATTGCGAGTTGAAATAGCAAATTACTTAAATGAACACCAGAAATTAGTGACGGACCCATCTCAATTATTAATTACAAGCGGAGCACAACAAGGAATTGATTTAATTGCTCAAACATTATTAAAACCTGGAGATACTGTATTAGTAGAAAGTCCGTGTTACAGTGCCGCGCTTGATGTTTTCATCAATAAAGGTGTTCAAATCATTCCTGTTTCTCTTGATAATCATGGAGTTTGCTCCGACTTAATTGATGATATTTGTCAAAGTAAAAATCCCGTTTTATTGTATACGAATCCGACCTTCCAAAACCCGACAGGTACAGTAATGAGTAAAGAACGAAGAATGGAACTTATAGAACTAGCGGAGCTATATCAATTTTTTATCATTGAAGATGATTCTTTCGGAGAAATATATTTTGAAGATGCTGTAGTACCACCTCCAATCAAAAGTTTTGATAAGGATGGCCACGTAATATATATAAAAGGATTTAGTAAAACGTTAGCACCAGGATTGCGTATTGCAGCACTTATTGCCGATGGCCCTATTTTTGAATGGCTATATGCAGTGAAAGGTTCAATGGATATCGGTAGTCCTTTATTAACACAAAAGGCACTTCTACCGTTTTTACGTGCGGAACGTATGAAAAATCATTTAGAAAAATTACGAACAGCTTTACAAATGAGACGTGATTTAACAATTGATATATTATCGCCATTAAAAGAACTAAACTTTGAAATACCAAATGGCGGTTTTAATTTATGGGTGACACTGCCTGATTCGATAGATCCCTTTACCTTATTACAAAAAGCAAATGAAGTAGATGTCTCTTTTTTACCAGGAACAGCTTGTCTATTAAATTACGAAACAAATGATAACCAATTAAGAATTAGCTATTCAATGTTAAACGAGAAAGATATGGAAATTGGATTAGAGAAATTACACGATACAATACGAAACAGTATTTATTAGAAGTAATATCACAATAGCCAACAATAAATAATACCTGCAAATGAAAATGTATAGTATGGGATATTATCTATTGTTGAGCTTTTTCGTTATTCAAATCTAGTTACTCTATAAGCTGTAATCTTGATTATCATTCCACTTTAACTACAATCTTTCCTCTAACATGTTGTCCTTCACTCAAAATATGAGCTTCTCGAACTCCTGCTTCATTAAATGGCACCACTTTACTTATGATTGGTTTGATTTTCCCGTTTACAATTAAAGCTGATAATTCTTCTAATTGTTTTCCATTTGGTTTTAGCCATAAAAATCCTGATTTTATTCCTTCTACTTTTTGTAGTGGTTCATGAACAATGGAAACTAGAACACCACCAGGTTTAATAATTCGAAAACTTTTTTCTTGCACTTCGCCACCTATTGTATCTAACACAATATCAAAGTCTGATACTAGTTCTTCAAATTTATCTTTTTTATAATCAATAACGAGATCCGCTCCTAAAGACTGTAAAAATTCTTTATTTTTTCTACTAGCAGTCGTGGCAACAAAAGCTCCAAATGATTTTGCGATTTGGATTGCCAAACTTCCAACGCCACCAGCTCCAGCATGAATGAATACACGGTCATTTTCTTTTATTTTTGCGTAATCTACAAGACTTTGCCACGCTGTAAGTCCTGCAAGAGGAATAGAAGCTGCTTCTTCGTAACTAATATTATTAGGCATATGTGATACTAAATCTAATTGTACTGCAATGAATTCAGCATAAGAGCCGCTTCCTATATTTTCAGGTTTCGTAAACACTTTATCTCCTATATTGAAACACTCTACATCTTCTCCAACTTCTTCAATAACTCCAGCTATATCTAATCCTAAAGTGATTGGAAATGAAAAGCGTAACTGTTCTTGTAACTCACCTTTTCTTATTTTCCAATCAACTGGATTAACAGATGTTGCATGAATACGTATTAATACCTCATTATTCTTAACAACCGGTTTTAAAACTTGTCTTTCTTTTAATTCTTCAACACTGCCATATCGATCAATAACAATTGCTTTCATTTCCTCTCCTCCTTACTGTTTATTTTAATAACATACAATTATTTCTCAAAATTTTTTGCCTTGAATTACCATATACTTATTTTTGGGGGTAATTATGCAAAAAGCATTATAAAGTAAAACTTTAATCATTCCTCACCAATCGGGCTCTTACTGCCCGGCAAATAGCGGGATGAATTTCAAAAAGAATCTTACACACATCTTAGAATTATTCAAAACTGTATTATTAATTAAATTCAAAAGAAATGGGGCTAACTTTATGAGTGAAAAGATATTTAAAATAAACGGTATTGATATATGTACAGAAAGCTTCGGTAACTCTAATGATCCCGCTATTTTATTAATTATGGGAGCTACTTGTTCAATGATATATTGGGATGAAGAATTTTGTGAACAGTTGGCGAACACAGGAAAATTTGTTATTCGCTTTGATAATCGCGATGTTGGACGCTCTGTTACATATGAACCTGGCACTTCAAATTATTCAGTAACAGATATGGCTGAAGATGCAATCGGAGTATTAGACGCTTATCATATTGATAAAGCCCATCTTTTTGGTATGTCATTAGGTGGTATGATTGCTCAAATTGCCGCTGTAAAACATCCCGAAAGAATTTTGACGCTAACTTTACTAGCGACTAGTGTAATAGGATCTGATAATAATACTCGCGATTTACCCCCAATGGATGAAAGGATTTTAACACATCATGTAAAGAGCGCAAGTATAGATTGGACAAATAAAAATGATGTGGCAGAGTATTTAGTTTCAGGATCTCGTCTATTATGTGGATCAGAACGAATATTTGATGAAAATAGAGTTTATACACAAGTAAAACAAGAAATAGAACGCGCAAACAATTTATTAAGTATGTTTAATCACGCTTTACTTCAAGGTGATGATGCATATGAAGGTGTACTTCACTCCATACAAGCACCAACATTGGTTATTCACGGAACAGACGATACAGCACTCCCATTTGAACATGGCCTCGCACTAATTGATGAAATTCCAAACTCAGTACTATTAACTCTTAAAGGGGCAGGTCATGAAAATCATCCAAATGATTGGGAAAGCATAATTACTGCGGTTTCTAAACATACATCTGAAATTTAGACAAACAAATAATTAACAGAAGGGGCACAAATTGTATTGTGCCCCTTCCATTTACAAACAAAAACCCATCACTGTATTCGTATGTATAGTGATGGGACTTCTTATATTTTTCTATGTTTAAAAAAATGGACAATCTAATTGATCAACAGATTCCCATAATTTTTTTTTTGCATTTTCGGTGGATGTATTTGCTTCTAGTGTCATGTTTTTAAAAGGGTTTACTTCGACTTTTAATAAGGATGAAGGCTCCACATATAATGAGAAAACATGGCTGCTTGGTAAAGCTTTTGAAACGTCAATATCTCCTACTTGTTTAAATAATTGCTGCGCAGCAAAAAAGAAGAAATTAGTTGGATTTGATTGTTTATTCAGCCACGCAAGCATTTCAGGTGATACCGATTTATGAATACTGATTTTTACTCGATCACCACGTTTATATCGCCTAGATCGCATACTTCCACCAACTAACTTATCGTTAAGTTTGTAAATCCTAACTCTTTTTGCTTATGCTCTCTATATTTTGGCGAACAAGTATAAACTAATAATCCTCGTGCATTTGTAAATAACGGATTATCTACAAAGATTACATTTTTTAGTCGTCCTTTTTGCTTTAAAATCATTTTTAAACTGTTTTTAATAATTACTGCACCCCCGCCATAAATAAACACGTATGGATCGTCTTTCATATCATCAATTTTATTTATAATATCTGTTGCGACACGCGCTGCTAAACCTAATAGTGCCGGCTGTGATTCCTCAACTAATAAGGTATTTCTCGGATGCGTATCATTTAAATAAATTTGATTGAATTCTGTAATACTATCAATCGTCTTAGTTGGATACTTCCGGTTCCATCTCGTAATGATTTGTAGTAGCGTCTCTTTTACACCATAAGATAAACCTTTACTTAGTTGCGGACGGAAATTTACTCCTAATGAAACGACTTCTTCTGTCGTCCCTGCACCAATATCAAAAGAGAGTAGAGTTTTATCTACAAAATCAATTTCAGAAACTTGATTTTGCTCACATTCTATTTTATGTTTTACAACATTTCCTTCTTCATCGTATACAATGCCCCACGTCCCAGAAGCACCCTCAGGCAGGCATTTACAATACTCAATTGAAACATTAATTGTCACATCGCGTCCGTTCGGATAATGGAAAATAACCTTATGATTTCCCATATAACGTTTTGCATTTTCAGCAGCTATTTCTTGTGTAATAAGCTGCATAGGAAGAGCGACAGATAAATCATAACGAATATTAATATGGCTAGAAGTTGGACTTTGACGCATAGCGCTTACCGCCAAACCTGATAGTATTGTAATAACCATTAACTCATCCGTTGACTTATTTGATTTCTTCTCTACCTCAGTACCTTTTAATTGATCTTGAATGACTTTTTCTCCAACGATGTATCGTACATTATTAAGCATTAACGATGGCGAACTTATAGTCACATCAATGTGGTTTTCTAATTCAGATAATGAAACATCTACCTCATCTAAGAGTCCTGTCGGCTCACCTATATATAAAGAATAAATACTCGGAATAAAAATAGGGTCTTGCCCTTTCACCATTAACTTCAAACCGTTGTTTCCTGCATCTGCACCAGCTTTTAAAAGTATAGACATAACTACCCCCTAAATTAATCTGACATCCCTTCCAAATATATGCGAGCCCATTCTTTTACATTCAAATGTATTGTAATTTTTTATTTATCATAAAACCAAAATATTGCATACTGACATATTATATGTAAAAAGTATTTGACATGATACTTTTCCAATTTTATACTTATATTTGTAAAGAGGTTTTTACAATCGAGGGGGGCAATTATTTATTGAATACTAAAAAAACTATTTTTATAATCATTGTTTTAGCATTAATTGCAATACTAGTACATGGCACATATAAATACATCACTGAAGGTTCTATTTTGGGTGGTACGATTTTTGCTATCTCGTTAATACTTAGTAATTTAATTAATCACATTACTTGGGGAGATCCCCACGGTGTATCAGAAGAAAGTCAAGATGAAATGGGCCAACAAATTACATATAAAAGCTTTAAAATTGCGTATTTTGTGCTTGTAGTTGTAATGTTCCTTTTATTAATCTTCTCCGAAGGATTTTCTATGGGGGCTAATTTAGATGGCGTTAAAAACCTCCCTCTGTTCATCGCAATTTGCTCTTCATTCTTTATTTATCCTATTGTCGAACTCATAGTTGCAAAACAATATAAGTAAAAAGATGAGGTTTTCTACATGTAGAAAACCTCATCTTTTTATATTTACATACTCTCTACAATTGCTTTTAATTTATTCACAGTACGCCAATTCCTAACTGTAGCTGGTGTATGTAACTTCTGAAACTGGTTCATTAATTTAGAATTTCGAATGCTATTTTTGAAAAACAAATAAGCAACCTTCTCATCTATATAGCAATCTTCAAGTTCACTTTTAAATGTAAGCAATTGACTACTTTCCTCTTCAGAAAGTACATTAGCTAAAAAAGCAACATGAACACTTTCTCCTTCTAACAATGAATGAACTTCATACGGACATTGTTTAATAATATTTATAAATTCACCATATGTTCTTAGCATGACTGGAACATCGAAATCAAATTCATTTTTTATTTCAGATTGTATTCGGTCCTTTAGAAAGCTTATATCTTCCTCAGATTCGAACACGATATTACCACTTTGTATATATGTTTTCACTTGTTTTAACCCTATTGATTCAAACACTCGTTTTAAATCAGCCATTTTGATTACTTTATGTCCACCGACATTGATTCCTCTTAGTAATGCAATATAAAGTGTCATATTATTCCCCTCACAATAAAATAAACTTATCAATTGAATCGATTTTCCCACTCATATTTCTCGGATATTTGTTTTAATTCTTCTAACATATCATGAATAGATAATACCTCAAATAAAGTAATAGACTCACTTGAAAAATGGTGATGATAATGATTTGGTTTATAATCTTTTAAATCATTTTTATAACTCCAAAATTGCTTGTCTAATTCAGCAATAAGTTTCAAATGTTCCTCATCAATTTCATTACAACGGTTTCTCAATATAGCAATTATAGAATGAATTGTTCGTTGTAATATTTCCCTTTCACTTTGTGACCAGTCACAAGTCTCAATTGACACTCGAGCTAAATTATCTATATGGTAAATGATTTGCTGTAATATATGAAGTTGGTTCTGCATGGTTAAAAAGCTTCTCATTTCCTTCTTTGTATGTTGATGATATTTCCAATCTTTCTGCTCATATTGAACAAATTGCATCGCCTTATGCAATAATACAGTCAATTTAGATAAATCCTGAGCGGTCTCCTTTTTCATACCTTTTCCTGCAACTAATGCAGTAATCCATTCTTCCATAATATTTGCTGTTTTAGCAAATAGATCCTCTGTACATCCAAAAATCGTTTTCGTGTAGTGTGGTGGGAAAATGAAAAAATTCACTAAAGTAGATACTATAATACCAGTAGATGTAGTAGCTAAACGAATTAAAAATGCAGTGAAATAATGATCTGCCGTAATTGGAATCATAGCTACAGCAGTTAAAGTTGCGACTAATGTTCCCGCATGTAACCTTAGTTTTTGACATGTAACGATCGTAAACATCGCAGCTAATGCATAAGAAATTGCTTGATGACCTAAGAAAAATGTGAACGTCATGGCATATGCCGATCCAATTGTTGAGGCCGGAAAGCGAATAAGCCCTTTTTTTATTGAGTCTGTTGCAGTTGGTTCAATTGTAACAATTGCTGTTATTACAGCAAAAATAGTTGGAATGTTAAAAAATTCACAAACTAACACTGTAAGAAAAACTGCAATCCCAGTTTTAATCACTCTTCCCCCAACGATATTCCATTTTCTATCTTGATTCATTTTTTATATCCTTCATTTCTGTTTCATTTTATATACATATATTACTAAAATAAAAAAACCTACTACGTGAATATTCAAGAGTAAGTTTTCTATCTCATTATTTCATTATAGGTAAATGCATTATTATTTGTTGGCCAATTGGTCCCATTCTTCTAAAACCTTTATCCTCGAAGCCCACTTTTGCATATAAATTTTGTGCAGGAATATTTCTTTCATTCACAGCAAGTACAACTTCATTTTTTATTGGAAAATAGCATTTTACAAACTCTTCTAATAATAACAATGACTTTTTAGCGAATCCTTTTCTTTGTCTATTGTGATTAATAGAAAATGACGTTAAAAGTAAAGCATCCTCATTATCTGTGAACTCCTTTACTCTATCTCCCGTTTCCAATGCGAAAAGACCCACCGGTACCCCATTGTAATCTAAAATAACAATCACATTTTTTGTACGATCACTTTTTGCTTTTTCCAGTAATGCGCTTGGATCTGCTGTAAACTGAACTTGTTCACTTGGTAAAGTAAATGTTTGTATAACTTCTTTATATTTCTCCTTATACGGAACTAATTGAATTTCCCCTGTGTGTATGTTCATGCTAAACTCTCCCATTTTTTAGCTTATTAACTTATACCTTGCTGTGCTTTTGAATGCACTCTTCCATCTAAAAAGGTAATTTCAACAAATGAATTTGGATTGTTTCCTTTCCAAGCAAAAATTTGTTTAATTTGTGTAGAATGTTCTACCCCTTCTTCTATAAGTAAATCCCCTTCAAAACCAATTAAATCTTTCACTTCTGTATAAGTCATTCCTTCATTTATGTTCGAGAAATGATTTATATTGATAGATTCTTTCTGTTGCCTTTCCATCACAGTAGAAGAAGTTGCTGTTTGATTTTTCACTTCTTTTCTCTTTTCACACGCTGTCATACTGAAACCTAAGCATAAACTAAACAATATACATGCGCTTTTTTTCATCATAACAGTTGTCCCTCCCATCATAATTAAACCATATATTCCCTTAAAAATAAACTGAATATTTAATATTATACTTAAAAACCTCGCACAATTAAGTACGAGGCTAATTTCATTTATTCAAATGATTATTTGATTGATCATCCTGTTCTTTTCTTAACTCTTGTTCTTCATCTTTTGGTAATTGTTTATCATTATCTTTAATTGGATTCGTTTCTCGATTTTCAATCATATCATTTGGAACTTGTGGCATTACTCGTCCCACAATAGCCGCTAATTCATCTAGTATACCTTCACCTGTTTTTCCTTTTTTAATTTGCTTTCCGATTTGTTTGAGGCGTTCATACGTATCAACATCTGCTACAACGACTGCATTAGCACCGTCAGGGTCATTTTTTAAACTTTCTGCAACAGAATATTTAATTGATTCAACACGAGTTCGATCAAGTTTTGCTTTTACGTCTATACCTACAATAGCATATTTTCCAACAACGACCGCTGTCGCATCATTCACACCTGGCACACTTGCTGCTAAAGATGCTAAATGATCTGCCGCTTTTTCATTTGGCTTATTTGATTTATTCGTATAATTAACATTTTTCATTGAAACATTTTTTTGTTCCGGCTTTTCGTTTGGGTTTTCTTTTGTTCCAATACTGCATCCAGTTATAACGAAGCAAAGCATTAATATATATATTAGAGTTTTCATTATTTTCACCACTTCACTTTTAAGGTTTAATCATAAATTTTTTCAACAGCTTGCATTTTCTTTACCTTTTCCTCGGCCCCGCTATTAGCATTAATGAATATTTGGTACGTATCTTTTCCTAAAGTACCTACAAATTCATAGCAAAGTACTTCATTATGCAAATCATTAACTACTACAGCTTTACGTTCTTCCATTACTTTTACATCCGGATTGATTTTCTTTCTTGCTTCTGCTGCAGTTAGCTTTGCCGATGGAACTGTTCGTTTTTGATGTGACGCTAAATATTCTTTTGCGGAGAACCCTACGATAGAACCGTCATCTAAAGCAATTTTCATTTGGATTGCTTCTGGATAAATTCGTACTCCATTTTCATTTACTACATACGTAAATACACCAACATTATCATATTGAGAGCTATCATAAAGCTCCATATTATTAAACTTATGGTCCTTTAAAAATTTTAAACCTTTACTACCTGCATCGTTTAAACTAACTTTCTGTTCTTTAATTTCGCGGTTATTCATAACCCAAATTGGATATCCGCCTTTTCCGGTAATATCCATATAGAACTCATTGTTCGTTGCTTCATCTTTAATTTTCACACTATAGAAGGATTCTTTCGCACCTTTTCCACTTTTCTCTACATCTACTTTTTCATTTCCTTTTAAATTCAAAAACGATTTGGCAATTTTCGCCGCTTCATCTTTAGAAATTGCCTTTCCTTCCGCTTCAAATCCGCCTTTTTTATTTTTTTGCGCACTTGTAAAGGTCGGTCCGAAGTTTGTAGAAGAATATGATGTTACGTTTTTCTCTACAGTTTTCAATCCATCAATAATTGTGTTATCTGCTGGATCACGATTTGATGCAAGTGCCATTTCTACATCCATCCAGCGTAAATTATTTTTCAAAACAAGATGTTGTACTTTTCTTAGTTCATCTTGTATATTTCCTGCATTTGAATATAAAGTTTGTAGCGTTTTATATTCTTGCTCATTTAACGGCTCTTTTTCTAAATCACGAATGGCTGCACGGTAACTGAAATCACCGATATTCGCTAAAAATTCTTCCGTTTTATTAAATGGCATTAATGTTAAAGGAAGTTGTCCTACATCTGAGCGAGCTTCAGATGTTAAACGCCATACATCCGCTAATGCAGGTGATAAAGATGATCGTGAATTCATCGCAAGTGTTGTGCCAATTTTATCGTGTAATAAATCGACTTCGTATGCTAAATCATGGAATGCACGTTGATAGCTATTTTCCGCTCGAATTAAAACCGCATTTTTCTCTTGGTGCTCTTTATAGCCCCAATAGCCTGTTCCTACTACACCGACTGTTAATAATACAATGATAATACCTCGTAACATTGTCCCACCTCCGCTCTATTTACAGAAAATATGTTTACCGATTTTTTTAATTTGTGGACGAGTCCAAATCCATTTACTAGTCGCAGTATCTGGATTGAAATAATATAAAGCATTTCCTGTTGGATCCCATCCGTTAATCGCATCTAAAACTGCTTTTTTTGCTGTTTCATTTGGCGTTAAATATATTTGTCCATCGGCTACTGCTGTAAATGCTCTAGGCTCAAAGATTACACCTGAAACAGTATTTGGGAATGACGCACTTGTAACACGATTCAAAATAACGGCAGCTACTGCAACTTGTCCTAAATACGGTTCACCACGTGATTCGCCGTATACTGCGTTTGCCATAAGCTGAATATCATTTTGAGAATAACCGTTCGGAACATTTGTCCCTTTATTTTGAGGTGGTTTATTCTCTTGTGCAGTTCCGCCGCTATTTCCTTTATTCGTTGTTGTCCCTTTATTAGCAGTTGACTTGTCATACTTCGTTGCCTTCACGAGCATTTGCTTCGTTTTAGCTCCAGCTAAACCATCAACGGGTAATCCGAATTTCTCTTGAAAATTCCGAAGTGCCCAGTATGTACCCCATCCGAAAACACCATCCACTTTTCCCGTATAAAATCCGTTATATTTCAAACGAGATTGCAGTTCAATGACATCTTCGCCAGATGCTCCTCTTTGAATAACTTGATTAGAAAAAGCTTCTACATTCTTTAGTTGTATACTACTGACCATTAAAGACAGTCCTATGAACGCAAGTAAAACTGCTATTTTAAAAATAGCTTTTTGGCGCATAATTTTCCCTCCTTAATTACGGAAATGATTTCTTGGTTATGTTTTGTAAAAGCCTCGCTTTTATGTAAAGAAGACAAAAAAATCCAAACTAATATCGTTGAAAAAATATGTAAACAATATAAAAAAGGATGAAAGGAGTTCATCATGAAGAAATCGTTAAAACGTGTCGCACTCGTCATTCTGTTCCTAACAACATGTTCAAATATATATACAGACTCATCAATTGTTCATGCGCAGCCGCCGTATGCCAAATGGGGTAAACTTGCCGTAGAAAAGACGAAAGAACAATACCCAAAAGCAGAAATTATTGACTATCTTCATATAGGTAGAAAACCAAAAACAGTTCAAATAACTGTTGAAAAATTTAAATTGTGGTTACGTGAAGATGGAAAAGAATATGGTGTTTTTGTTGATGTAGAATTTGAAACGAAGACGGAGAAATTTATAAAGTTGTCGTTTCAGAAGACGAGTAGATAAAGTGAAACCCCACTGTTAAAAATGGAAACAGTGGGGTTCCTTGCATTTCTAAAATTCTTTCCTAAAGTTTCGATTCCCTAAAAATCTTACCAATATACAAATAGCGCCAATTACTACAGCTATCCCTATACTATATAAAAGTACTTTACCATATCCACCTATTCTCGGATCTAAAAACGGATATGGATACCAATTCACGATTGGACCACGTATTAAGCTATATACAACGTAAAAACACGGGAATAAGAGCCAACTTGCAGCTTGTTTCCAAGTGATTTTCTTAATAGGTGGATTTAAAATCCAATCTAAAAGCATTGCAATCGGCATGATATAATGTAGCACAGTATTTACCCATGGTATTGCCGTTTGAAGTGACTCTTCTAACCCTCTTAGTAACAAAAAATAAACGAGTCCTGTCGTAAGTATGTATACCGTTGCCGCACCACGAAGTATACTAAACTGTTCTGAGCGACCAAATGTAGCTGTTCCGATACTGCTTAAAAGGAGAATACATGCAACTAAAATGTTACTTTCAATAGTGAAGAAACTAAAAAAGTTAACTGGATTAAACGGCTTCACTTGTGCCCTAATTATGAATTGCGTAATAATGGCGCTACACACTAGAAGACTTAAACATAATCTAAATAAAGATAAAATTTTTTCATCCTTCATACATTCCCTCCTTTTCTTATATATAATTAGAATTTCCCTGTACATGCTCAATAAATAGTTTTAATGGAACAAGCCCACGTTTTGGCATATGACTACTTATAATAGCTACTATTTCTAACTGAGGAATGATAACGATGTATTGTCCGCCGTATCCCATAGCAAAATATATACAATACGGTATGTGAAATCTTCCGTTATGTAATACCCACCAGTGATATCCATATGCACCGACATGTTCATATGTTTCAAATAGAGCCCTACTTGACTCTTCTAACCATTTCGCTGATACAATTTCTTTTTCATTCCAATATCCATTTTGCAAACATAACTTTCCTAATTTTAATAAATCGGTAGATTTCATTTTCATACCGAAGCCGCCGACATATATACCTTGCGGATCTTGTTGCCACTCGTATTCGTTAATTTCTAATGGATCAAATAAATATTTCTTTGCAAACCGCTCTGTCGACATTCCAGTAGCTTCTTGAATAATATAGCTCAGTAAATGAGAAGAACCTGAATTATAATTCATTTTTGTAGCAGGTTCTTCAATTATTGGCTTTTCTAATATGTACTGTACCCAGTTCTCTGATTCTACAAAGTCATTTGGGAATACTACTCCATTTCCAAACTCTTTCCAATCCTCACCAGTAGTCATTGTTAATAAGTGATAAAGCGTCAAATCATGTTTTTCCCCAGGTACATTTTCAATCCACTCTGTAATCGGTGTATGTATATCATTTATATAGCTCTTATCAAGAGCAATACCAATTAATAAAGATACAATACTTTTTGTAATCGAATTTATTTTATATAAGTTATTTGCACATTCAGGTGTTTTATAGTACTCAGTTGTTAATTCCCCTTTTTGATAAACAAGAAATGTATTCACTTTTTTCTTTTCGAATTTATTTTCTAGTTGCTTGAAATCCAAAAACTTTACCTCCATTTAAATAGTTACTCCATTTATTATATCTTGTTCCTTCATTTTAAACATAATTGTGCTCAAATAAAAATAAACCTGTCAGTCATAATGAACTGACAGGTTTATTTTTATAATTTCGTACGAACATTCCACAGCTCTGGGAAGAATTGTTGATCAAGTACTCGTTTTAAATAAGAAACACCGGAGGATCCACCTGTTCCCATTTTATGTCCAATAATTCGTTCTACTGTTTTCATATGACGAAAACGCCATTGTTGTAGCCAGTCTTCAATATCAATCAATTTTTCAGCAAGCTGATATAAATTCCAATATTTTTTCACATCCGCATACACTTCCAACCATGCTGCTTCTACTGTTGCATCTTCTTCATAAGGCTGCGTAATATCACGGTTTAACACATCTTTATGAATAGGGAATCCTTCTTTTACTAATGCTTGAATCGCGACATCATATAGACTTGGTGCATGTAGCGCTTTATGAAGTCGTGCATGTAATTCTGGATCCTTTTCATAAATTTTTAATGCGTGTGGCGTTTTATAGCCAAGTGCATACTCAATCATACGATATTGATACGATTGAAAACCTGAAGCTTGACCGAGTGAATCACGAAACTCAATATATTCTGATGGTGTTAATGTCGCAAGAATATCCCAAGATTGAATAATTTGAGACTGAATTTTTGATACACGTGCTAACATTTTAAAAGCTGGTTGTAATTTATCTTGTTTAATAGATTCAATCGCCGCATTTAGCTCATGTAAAATGAGCTTCATCCAAAGCTCACTTGCTTGGTGAATAACGATAAATAACATTTCATCATGATGGTCCGATAATCTTTTTTGAGAAGATAGTAAACTATCTAATTGTAAATACTCCCCATACGTCATATTCTCTTTAAAATCCGTATGAATCCCTTTTTCCATAATTACTTTTTCATTTTCTTTCATATTAGCCAAACGCCCCTTTTATATGATTCTACTTATATTGGTCTAATAACGGCTCGAACTGGACTTCCATCTGCATCAGTTAATGCAAGTGGTAATGCAATAAGTTCATAATCACCGACTGCTACATGATCTAGTACGACATTTTCTAAAATATGAATTCCATGTTTAAATAATTGATGATGCGCTGCTAATTCTTTATCATCTAGCGGATCAACTGATGGTACATCTACTCCGATTAAACGAATACCTTTCTCTGAAAGAAACGACGCTATGTCTGCACGTAAATGAGGGATCACCTCTGGAAATTCTTCAGCTTTTCCATGTGAAGATGTACGTAATAATAATCGTTCTACACCTTCTAAATGAAAGCTTTCTAATTCCTTTTTCCCGATGCTTTCAAGATTAGAAACGTCAATAATCCGTGCTGGTCCAACATAAACTTGAACATCTAAATCCAATACTTTCTTTCCATCATTATCAAAATGAAATGGTGCATCAATATGAGTGCCTGTATGAATACTCATCGTTAACTTTCCGACATTTACTGAGCCACTTTCTTCTTTTGACCATGAAACTTCATACGAGAACGGTGTGTCTCCTGGCCACGTTGCAATATTATTATTTAGCGGTTGTGAAATATCAATCCACTCTGATGTTTTCATATTTATGCCACAACCTCTCGCTTATTTTCAAACTGCTTATACTCTTCATTTTTCATAATTTTCTTTAATATTTGTACAGATTTCCACACTTCTTCGTATGTGTTATATAAAGCGACCGGCGCAAGTCTCACCCCATTTGGCGCCCTAAAATCTGGAATTACTCCATTTGCTTTTAGTGCTTTACATATACGTGCTGCTTCTGCATGCTCTAAATAAATGTGCCCGCCTCGTTTTTCATCCTCTAATGGATTTCCAATTGTAAATTCGAAATCTTTTAATTCATGTCCAATTAAATTCAGCATGTATCTCGTAATATGTAAAGATTTCTCACGTAAACGTTCAATACCAGCATCTTTGAAAATTTCAAGTGAACCAATTAATGGTGCTGTACTTAAAACGTGCGGTGTACCAATTTGATAAGCACCTGCATGATCAGCAGCTGTTAATGTATGCTCCATATCAAACTGCTTATCTTTTCTAGAACTAAACCATCCAGACAACCCTGGTAGTCTATTAAAATGTTTATTATTCACATAAATTCCTGCAACGCCACCCGGTCCTGCATTTAAATATTTATAATTGCACCAAACAGCAAAATCGACATCCCAATCTTTGAAATGATGCGGAATAGATCCTATTGAATGGCATAAATCAAATCCGATATGAATGCCGCGTTTATGAGCTTCCGTTGTTAAACGTTTCATATCCAGAATTTGACCACTTCTATATAAAACAGAAGGTAATAAAATTAAAGCGATATCATCTTCCATCGCATAAATAATATCTTCTTCAGAAAGTGTTCTACCATCTCGGCTTTTCACTCTTACTAGATGCTCATTTGGGTCTAATCCTTTTAGACGAATTTGACTTTGAAGTGCATAAATATCTGACGGGAAAGTTAATTCATCCGCAAGTATTTTTGTACGTATTCCTTTTGGTTCATAAAACGTCGCAATAACTTGGTGTATATTCGTAGTCGTAGAACCGGTTACAATAGTTTCTTCGGGTAAAGCTCCAATAAGAGGGGCTGTAAGTTTACCTAATTTCTCTGAAAGGAAAAACCACGGGTGCTCACCTTCTGTCCAGCCGTCAATGCCATACTCTTTCCAAGAATCTAGCAACGTAAGTAATGATTTCTCTGCTCTTTTTGAAAGTAGCCCTAATGAGTTTCCATCTAAATATATAGTACCTTCTTTTTTATAGAATTCAGTTTGAAAATCTTTCAGTTCATCATGTTTATCACATTCAAGCGCATACTCATAAGTTGGTTGAAATGGTTCTTTATACATGGTGTCACCTTCTCTTAATTTTCTTTTTATTCTAACTAATTGAAATATATCACCATAATTGATACAACGTCAATGATATTGTGTCAGTTGACTTTATATATGAACTTCTTTTACAATACAGTTATATTTTCAGATATTTCAGTATAAAGAGGTGATTCTTTGAAAAACTCTACTCTTTCATCAAGAAAACACCGCTCCTTAGAAACGAAGAAGAAACTATTACACTCTGGTTACACTATTTTTATAAATAATGGATTTCAAAAAACGACAATTACACAAATTATTAAACATGCAGAAACTGGTTATGGAACAGCATATGTATACTTCAAAAACAAAGATGATCTCCTAATTAGTTTAATGGAAGATGTTATGAATCAATTTTATAATATTGCTGAGCTCTCTTTTTCTCCACAAACAAAAGAGGAAGCACGTATAATGATCCAAAATCAAGTTAGAGCATTCCTGCAATTAGCAGATGAAGAACGCGCTATTTTGCAAGTTGTAGAGGAAGCGATAGGATTATCAAGAGAAATACGGCAAAAATGGGATGAGATTCGGGAACGTTTTATAACAAGCATTAAACAGGATATTACTTACTCTCAAGAAAGTGGATTAGCACAACCTAATTTAAATAAAGAGATTGTAGCACGCGGTTGGTTCGCGATGAATGAATCGTTTCTTTGGACTATTACGCAAAATGACAAAAAGATTAACTTAGAGGAAATTGTGTATACGTTAACGGAGATGTATATGACCGGGTTATATAAATAGCACACCTTCAATAAGTAAGGTGTGTTATTTTACATCTATAAAAATATATTATCTGGGTATGGTAGTGCTAAAGTAGGCTTTTCAGAAAATGAGAAATATTGTAGTTTTAAAGATTCACCATCTATCGATTTCAGTTTTCCACTAGTAACTTCACACTCAAACACAACAACAATATATTCTACCTTATCGCCATTTGCATATGTATAACGAAACTCTTCCCCTCCAAATACCCCTTTTTGTTTTTTTACTTGTACTTTCAATCCTGTTTCTTCCCATACTTCCCGAATTACTGCTTCTTCTGGAGTTTCCCCAGGTTCAATTGCTCCAGCCGGCAAACTCCAATATTCTCCGCCAGGATATTGAAATAAGATTTCTCCCTGCTCGTTTTTAATAACTGCAGCTACACTTGGCATGAATATTAGTTCATGTCCTAATTGCTCCCGGATTTTTTTATAATATAGCGACATCGACATATAATTCTCTCCCACTCCATTAATGAATAACTGTATTTTCTGACATATATTCTATAATAATACCAATAACCATTTCTATATAGAAAGGATACGAAAATGACCCAAGTACAACTAGTAAATAGCTTTCTATCATTTTTAGGTACGACAAAACAGCCTACTAGCTTAAAGTTTTTAAATGAGCTTATTAAAGCTCATCAAGAAAAAGTAAAGTGGGAAACTCTTACTAAAATAATTGACTGGGAAAAAGGTAAGAAAACAGAGGATTATTTTCCTTCCATTGAGACATACATAAACCGTATTACAACAAAAGGTCTGGGCGGTACTTGTTGGACTCACTCGATTGGATTCCATTGGTTATTATCAAATCTTGGTTTTGATGTTCAATATATGTATATGGACCCCGGACATTTATGCTTACGGGTTAACTTAGAACAATCTTATTATGTTGATGTTGGTTACTGTGCACCTTTATTCCAAGCTTACCCACTTTATGAATCATTTCAAGTAAGTAATGTAAGAGAAACTTTCACTTATGAAGTCTCAAATAATAAGATTGAAATTACTAGAAATCCAGGTCCCACAAAAACCTTACACATAGAACCAATACACTTATCAAATATGAAAGAACTTATTTCAAGGTCTAACGATTGGCGTACATCTCCTGTATTAAAGAAAATTCAGATTTTCGGTTATATCGATGGCATTCCGACTTCTATAAATGATAATGTTTTAAAACAATATTTCCAAGGTAAGAAAAGAGAACAAATCATTACATCTTCTGAACTTAATTATTGGATAACAGAAAGATTTTGTGTTGATAAAGAAATATATGAAAGAGCTATTGAGATTTTCAATGAAAAATCTTCAAACAGTAAAAGCGTTACTCATGAGATTGAGTAACGCTTTTACCTTAATATATTTTTAATATTAATCTTCTTTATGATAAGCAGCTTCTACACATTCTGCTAGACGCTCCATTTGTTCCATAGTTATACCTCGTGATATCCAGCCTGTTAACTTATACATCATTTTATAATAAAAATTACTAGGTTCATATTCTGAAATTAATGTTAGTGCTGTACCTTCCTCATCTTCTTCTAACATATAAGTCATCGCTGAATAACCTTGCTTCATTTCACTACCTAGTGAAATAATATGGGGTGTATCGTATTCAAGAATTTCTACTTCTGCCTCAAATATTTTCTTACCTACTTTTTGAACAGAAATATATTTATCTCCTACACGTGGATTCTCTTTATCCATATTTGAAGGATAGCGATTTTCTATTATAAACGTATTCCATTCTTTTATTTTTTCATCTTCTATTATATAGTCACATACAATATCCATTGGTGCTTTTATTACTATTTCAATTGCAAAACTCATTATACTGCCCCTCTCAAATACCCTATCCATTTCTATTTAACTAAATCATTATGCCATATTTTATATAGTGAAATACAAGTGGAATTTTAACTTTTATTGCGAGAATGTTTTTCGTAATAAGAAAATCATGAATAAATAATTTAAATACTTATTCATGCAAAATGTTTTACTAACAATACAACAATTAAATATAACGCAACGAGTAGTCAAGCGATGCCCATACTTTTATTTTCTTTATTTTTAAAATTTTGCACTCCTAAACTAACTAACATAATCCCTATAAGCGTTTGTAAAATTAGCATACTCTGTTCCGAAACATCATTCCAACTATAAATGGAATACCCCATTACAATAATTGCAAGTACAATCGTTAAGATCCTATTCATATGAAAATCCTTCCTATAAAAAAAGAAGCCACTAAGTTTCCTTAGTGGTTTTATTAACAATTTATATTTAGTAAAATTACTTTTTATGAGTTTGATATAAGTCAATAGAATTTCCTGGCCAATATAACTATGTATGTTAGCACACTTTTTCTTTATTCAGTCTACTTACAATTCCAACTATAAATTTATATTCAATCCTCTTCTTCTTAATCTTTTTAAATCCTTCTTTCGTATCAAAAATTAAACACGTTTTCCGAAACCACATTCGTACATATAGTGACTCAAAATAAATAGGTTTTATAATTCCTCGTTCTTCAAATTCAGTTCCATCTTTATTTTCGGTTTCTGTTCGAACGAACCACCTATTTCCGAAGCCGATTTCAATATACTTCACATAAGTCCCCCTTCCGGGAATTATTTTCTAACAATTCTATTATTTCCCCGGTAAGCGCACATTCCGACAGAACATGAGCCCACAAAGAAAAAGTAGATTACAAAAATCTACTTTATAACTTATATTTTTGCATTCGTTTATAGAATGTACTACGGGGTACATCTAATAGTTTTGCAGCTAACGAAACATTTCCGTTTGTCTTTTGTAATGCTTCAATCATGCTATCACGCTGTATTTTTTTACGAAAATTCAATGTATGTTCTGTTTTATTTTCAACTTGTAACTCAAGTTGTTGTTGATTTCCGATCATTGTTTGTATCAAAAAAGCGACTTGTTTTTCGCATATTTCCCGTCCTTGCGACAAAATGTAAATGCGTTCTAATACATTTACTAGTTCTCGAATATTTCCGGGCCATGTATGTTGTAAAAATTGATTGCAAATACTCTTCGAAAATACAACATTCCAATTCTTCTGTTCGCAAAAGTGTTGTATAAAATATGGGATATCCTCTTTTCTTTCTATTAACGATGGAACATATAACGGATAAACGTGCAAACGATAATATAAATCTTGACGGAATTTCCCTTCTTCTACTAACCGTAGTAAATCTTTATGTGTGGCAGTAATAATACGAATATTTACTGGTACCTCTTTTGAACTTCCTATTGGAGTTATTGTACGTTCTTGTAAAACACGCAATAATGCTACTTGCATCTCTGGTGGTACTTCACCAATTTCATCTAAAAATAATGTTCCTCCATTCGCTTGTTCAAATTTCCCTTTATATCCTTGACGTCGCGCACCTGTAAATGCACCTTCAGCATAACCGAACAATTCACTTTCTATTAATTCTTTAGGCAAAGAACCGCAGTTAACAGCTATAAAGGGCCCGTCTTTTCTTGGACTATTTTCATGAATCGCTCTCGCGACATATTCCTTTCCCACTCCTGTCTCACCACATACATACACACTAGCATCAGTCGGTGAAACAAGCTTAATTTCTTCTAGTGTGTGTTGAAATGCTCTGCTTGTCCCAGTAACTCCTGGAAAAGTAATTCCTTTTATAAATGTGAGAGCAGAATATGTATTCATTTGTTCGTTTTCCTTTAAATACATACATTTCCCAATCATTCTTTCATTACTATATACTGGTATCTCTAATTTAGTTTCTAATCCATGGTGCATTAACTCTTCAAGTTTCATTCTTGACCAATTATTTATTCGTTCACGAACGCTCTTACTCGCAGAAACGATAACATCACGATGATTACAAATAACTACTTGTTCATCACTATCAATGACATCTAAAAAACGATGAATTAAGTGTAATTCATTTTGATGAACTCTTATGCTACATTCACGTTCTATCGCATGTGCAATTGAAGTTACCATACCGAGCATATATGGATGCGAAAATTCAATTGGACAGGAGAAATCTAGAACACCAATTAATTTCCCGTCATCATTATGAATGGGAGCAGCCGCACAACTCCAGCTATGAGATACCACGGAGTAATGTTCAGTACCACTTATCATAATAGCTTCTTCAATTTCTAGCGCTGTTCCTATTGCGTTTGTCCCCACAGCTGCTTCCGTCCATTTTACACCTTCAATAAAATTAATATGTTTCGCTCGCTTTAACGTTTGTTTATTTCCACTTAACGATAGAACATAACCATCTGGATCGATTAATAATGCCATCATTTGTAGTTCATCAATGGTTTTTCTCATATTTTGTATTTGAGGGATTGCGATATCTAGGAAGATTTCACTCTTTTTCTTTTGATCTTGAAAAAAATTAGAAGACAAAATTTTCTGACCTTTATTCATGTGAGGATTCACATTTGCTTGTTTACATCGATGCCATGACTCTGAAATTCTTTCGTTTATACGGTTCGAATCAAGGACTCCTTCATTAATAAACTTTTTCCATGTATGTAAGTAAAACGGTGAAGCTAACATTGTATCATCTCCCTATTCATTGTTTTGGAGATCTGTAAAAACATACTTTTATTATAAAACTGAATAAAAGCGTTTTCAATAAAACTAGAAAGACGACACAAATATGTTAATAATTTGAATATCTTAATGCACTTCTTTATTCTTTTTTAGTAGCACTATATTTTGTATAATGGAAGCAAAGAAAATACATAACCAAAACCACTTTTGTGGATTACCGTTTATAAAGAAAACAATCACGGCTATTGCAAATAAAATAGTGGATGCTAAACTAAAATATAATTTTGTTTTCATTCCTATTATCCCTCACCCCTCTATTACTTTACAGTACATACTAACTCTTCATTTTTCATCTCTACTATGTACTCCTGTAAAACATATTCTTTCCCGCCATGGTTTTCATACCATTCATGTATTCTTCTAATATGCCTCTCGTCACTTCTAATTTTCGATTCTATTTCTTTATACTGTTCATAACTATCATATTCCCATATGGCAAATACTTCAGACGTACCATTCTTATTATCTTTCATCCAGCGTCCTATTAGCTTAGAACCATGCTTTAATTGATTAGGTAAGTTCGTGTTATTGAAATGATCATTAAATACTTCTATGAATTCATTTTTCACTACATAGTACTTCCTTCTGTAAAACATACTTCTTCACCTCTTTTATGAAAAGTATCAGTAAACCTTCCCATCACTACCGTATTATAATACTTTCCGTCCGATAGTCTTTTGTCATTTTTCAAAACGCCTTCTACTTCAAAACCTAATTTTTTATAAAGATGAATAGCTTTCTCGTTTGTCTCTAATACTTGTAAAGATATTTTATTTACTGCATTTTCGTCAGCCCATTTAATAGATTGTTGTAATAGGCTCTTACCCATTTTATATCCCCAAAACTCTTTTAAAATGCAAACGCCAAACTCCACTTTATGAGATAATCTCTTAAAATTTGATCCTTCACACCTTGAAAATCCAACGATTCGATTGTGCACTTCTGCAACTAAAAAGAGATTCTTCGTCTCTTCACTATCTGTTTTTATTATTTTTTGAAATCCTAGATTATCTATAAATCCCTCTCCAGCATCTCTATCCATATTTTCAGTTTCTCCATCAATCTGAACTCTAATTTTCGATAACTGGTCAGCATCTTTCTCAGCTGCAGAACGAATTGTATAAGTTAATCCATTTATATGAAACTCTTGCTCTTTTACAATCATGTCAAACTCCTTTCAAATGAATATAATGGCGCTATTACAACTTGTTTACCTTGTTTCTCAAAGTCCTGAACAGTTTCTTTACTAGCCTCTTCGTCAGTTATAATAATGTCAATTTTTTTTAGAGACTCTCCTCTTATAAAACAATCTATTCCAAGTTTATTATGCGGAACTAAACAAATATTTCTTCTAGCAATTTCACTTACTCTTTTACTAAAATAAGCAACTTCAGGTGTTGCGGTACTAATACCTTGTAATGAAATGCCTCCACCTGTAGAGAAATACAGATCAATAGAAAATCTACTTATCAATTCAGAGGCAAGTGTATCAGTAATATTCCCTGAAGGTTTTACTTTTCCGCCAATTAAATACGTATCAATATTCTTATATTCTCGTAGATAACCAGCTATTTCTATAGAATTCGTAATAACCGTAAATGATACTTCCGGTAAATATTTCAGCATCGCATTATGAACGGAAGCCCCACCAATAAAAATTGAATCACCTTCTTGTATATAAGATACCGCAACTCTTGCAATTGTGTCCTCATATATTGAGCTATCACTATAACGTTTAGTTGGTTCCGCAGCTAAGTTTCTCACTCGCGTAAGTTCAATTGCACCTCCGTGCGTTCTTTTTAATAAACCATCCTTTTCCATAATAGACAAATCTCTTCTTATAGAATCAATAGACATATCAAATCTTTCCGCAAGATCCTTTGCTATTACTCTTCCATCTGTATTAAGTAGTTCTAAAATTTTCTCTCGACGTTCTTCAGTAAACATGTTATCACCACCGTTATTGAAGGTTCAGAAACTTAAACTTTATTTTAATTATATGCATGCCTCTTCCGTTTTACAATATTTTCAATTCTTATTTATTCCGTTTTATACAGTCTTCTCCCTCTTTCTATCCTGTTAACTTGACAACCAAATAAATGTATATCTGTATATTACGCAAAAATACTTCCATTTACCTTCCTATTTATGTAAAATTATTCCTATGTTTTACTTTTTAATACAGAAAGGGATTACTATGAAATCATTAATCAAAACGACATGTACAGCATTATTATTTACTGGAATATTAACAGGATGTAATAGCAATACTACATCAAAACAAGAAAAGAGCGCTCTCGAAAAGAATGCAATGCACTATGGAGAAATAGTTAAAAACGAATACTATAGAGCAACAGTTGAGAATGCAAAGTTTGAAAAAATAGACAAAGAGCGGCGCCTTACTACTCGTGTTATGATTAATAATGTTCGAGACGATGGACAAACTATTGATCTTTCGGAAATAGAATATTTCATACAAGATGAAAAAACTGGTGAGAAATATGAAGGTGAAGCTCATCCGATAGATGACGAGCACTATAAAAATGTTCCACACGAATTCTCTTTAACTACTGACGTTGTATTTGAACTGAAAACTTCACCAAAAGATTTAAATAATATGTATTTATACATAGATAGCAAAGCTGCGCCGTTAACAAATACATATTGGAAGCTTGATAATTTAGTATCTAAATAGAAAGACCAGTCTTATACGACTGGTCTTTTTACATTCATACATTTAACACTTTCATTAACACTTATATTAATTTTCTAATAACAACTTGAATAACATCAGCTAAACCAGTGTGTCCTTTCCCTTCAACTCGCTCTTGTTCTCCATTAAAGAAATGAATTACCTTATGTTCTTCACACCAAGTAAGGATATCAATTGGATCATACAGCATATCAACATCTTTTGGTCCACCAGTACAATAGTTTATTTGTTTTTTTGAGTAAACTTCAAACATAATTAATCCACCAGGTTTTATCGTTTGTATCATTTTATCTAATATCATTTTTTTATAATCATCATGAAAATGTCCAAATACCATAATTGCCGCATCATATTCATTTTCTGGCAAACTATCAGCTAATAAATCTACTTTTTTTGTATGCACGTTTACGTTATGCTTCTCTGCCAATTTTTTTGTCTTTTCTAATCCATCTTCCGAATAATCAATAGCTGTTACTTCGTTCCCTTGTCTTGCTAGAAATACAGCATTTCTACCTTCTCCCTCCGCAAATGCTATTACTTTATTGTGATTTGCTAAACGAAATGCTTGTTCTTTAATAAATGTATTAGGTTCTTCCCCGTAAAAATATTCATCTGATTTATATCGATCATTCCAAAAATTATTCATCATCTTCTCTCCTTCTTCATATCATTTTCTAACTACAATTAAAGATATTAAAGAGCCTCTTTATCCTTAATTAATTTAAAAATAAAAGCAGATTAAAAATCCACTTTTATTTTTTTCGCAAGATCTACGATTTTTTGATTTCTTAACTCTTCTTCCATTTTCTCTTCTGCTGCGAGCATTGCCTCATTAATTAAACATCCAGGTTTGTCATGTAAACAACAGTCAAACAATGATGTTTTGCCTTCAATTGCATGTATAATATCTAAAAATGAAATATCTTCCCAATTCTTACTAAGCGAGTAACCGCCCTTTGGACCAGATGATGAGTGTATCATCCCTTCCTTCGTCAACTTAGTTAGTATTTTAGACAAGTACGTTGGTGAAACATTTTGCATTTCTGCTAATTGGTGAACACTAACTAACTTATTTGGTGTGGCCTTTGCCAGAAAAAGCATTGTATGAAGAGCATAATTTGTAGCTTTAGAATATTTCATAGTACAGCTCCTATTGTAGACTTCATGTATCTACAATAACTTTATTTTTTTATTATGTCAAACGTTTGTAATACTCCATACAACATTATTTCTTCACAAGTAATACATCTGCTGCGCAAATCGTCACTTCTCTAAACGGAGAGTCAAATAAAACGCCTAGTTCAAAACCATCTTCAGTAAGAGCTATTTCATGATATAACCACCAAGCATTTTCAAAGTTTTCCGGCATAGAACACTGTGTTACTCCTATAAAGGTTACTTCAAGTTTATCAAATTCACTAAAAGTACCACTGCAATCTAATACGATAGACAAAGTATCTTCTGATTCTCTCTTTATTACTTTAATTACACTATCGTGTAGTGATGTCTTGTGTAACTGAGCGACATTTGACGGAAGTTTTTTCTCAATGGAATTAAAATATTCTACGTATGATTGATCTAATTGTGCCATTCTTTTCTCATAATCTGTTGTCCACTCTTGCATAAGTTTTTTCAGTTCACCTGATGGGTATTCTGAATTAATTGTTATGTTTTGTATAATTGAGTATATCGATTCAGGAAGGAATTTTAATAAATCTATTTTCCTTTCCTCTATTTCTTCCTTTAAACTTTGTATATCCATTTCCGACCATTCTTTTATAGACTCTATAAAACTTATAAATTCTAAAACTTGCATTTTTTTATACCATTCTCTTGTAAAATATTTCAATGACACCTCTCCTAAAATATCTTTACATCCAGTAAAAGCAATACATCCACTTATTATATCATTCCAATAACCATTTTTTCTAAAGAAATAATGTAAAAATGTAAATATTCCGCCTATTATTTCTAAAACTTCAGAATATTTACAAAAGTATAAAATTAGAATACATTTTAGCTGTACAAGATTCACCTGTACAAAAATTCAAACAAAAAGGGATGGTTATATGTTGAAGAAATTAGTAGCAGGGACATTAGTAGCGGGTTTTGCATTAACTGGAGGACTAGGTGCAGTAAGTGCTGAGGAAAAAAGTAACACAATTAAGTCATTTGATTATTTAAAAGTGGATGAACAAAATGTTAATTCATTTGCAAAATTAAGTGATCAGGATAAGAAAGATATCCAAATTACTATGGTATTACCAGAGCAAAATGAAAATGGAGATTGGCTAGCTTATGGTTTTACTAGCCGCGAAACATTGGATGCGTATATTGCAAAGGATAAAAAAGCAATTAAAAATAATATTAATCCTTTAGGTAGCGGTGCTGGTAGTACTGATTTTTACGAACATAAAGATAAAGGTGGTCAATATATTTACTGGAGCAGCGGCTTTAAAAACTTACCATCTAGCTGGAATGACAGAATTTCTTCTGTAAGTACAGCCTCACCTTCTGCAAGTTATTCAACGACACTTTGGGAGCACACTTCAACACAAGGATATGGAAAAGGTGTTATATTTAAACACGCTGATTGGTATGGTAAAACTGCTAATTTAGCTCCTGATTGGAACGATATTACTTCAGCGATTGAAATTAAAAAATAATAAGATATTCTATTAATAAAAAATCAAACCACTATTCTCTTATTTGTTTAGAGAATAGTGGTTTATTATATTTCCATTTAAGCATGTACAGCATGTCCTACCGCTTGCATTAACGCTTCATGAATTGCTTCTGATAAAGTAGGGTGTGCTGCAATATAATCTCTCATTATATCAGCGGTAACTTCTGTATGAATCATTACGGTTCCTTGACCAATAAGTTCAGTTGCATGAGGACCGATAATAGAAATCCCTACAATTTCTTGGTATTTAGGTTCTACAATGACTTTTACTTTACCTACTTGTTCTCCTAAAATAAGAGCTTTTCCGTTCGCTGTAAAAGGAAATTCTCCGATGAGAATATCACCATATTGTTCTCTTGCACCTTTTTCACTTAACCCGACACTAGCTATTTCTGGAGCTGTGTATATACAACGGGGCACAGCGTGATAATTTACTTTCACGTCTTCTCCGCTTGCGTGTAATGCTGCTGTCGTTCCTTCATGGAAGGCAACGTGAGCAAGCTGAATTCCACCAATCACATCACCAGCTGCGTAAATATGCGATACGTTCGTTTGCATATGTTCATTCACAGCAATCCCTTTATTTGAAAACTGAACCCCTGCCTTTTCTAATCCTAATTGTTGCACTCGTGGTTTTCTTCCTACAGAAACAAGAACAAATTCTGGAGTTACTTCGTGAGTAATTCCCTCGTATTCAAATGAAGCTTGCTTCTTATAGTTATTTAAACCTTTTAAAACTGCTCCCGTAAAAATTTTCACCCCATCTTTTTCTAATTTCTCTCTTAAAGTATTCGCGATATCTTCATCTTCACCAGGTATTAATTGCGGTGCCATTTCAACTATCGATACTTTTGTGCCAAGTCTACTATAAATGCTTGCAAACTCGCATCCTATTACACCACCGCCAACGATTAACAATGACGATGGTACACTCTCAAGAGACATGGCATGGCTACTATTTAAAATCCATTTTCCATCGAACGGAGCGAATGGTAATTCTGTAGGTTCGGAACCAGATGCGATAATAAAGCTCTCTCCATCAACTACTTCTTCTTTATTTCCTTGTACAACTCGCACACGATGATCCGTTTCGAATTTCGCTTTTCCTTTTACAACTTTAATTTTATTTTTCTTCATTAAATATTGTATTCCTTGGACGAGTTGCATTACGATTTGTGATTTTCTCGCCTGTATTTGATCCCAATCAATTGATATACTTCCTGTATTAAGCGTAACTCCATAATCATTCGCTTTTCTCACAATGTCATGTATTTCAGCACTTTCTAACAGTGATTTCGTAGGCATACAACCAACATTTAAACACGTTCCGCCAAGGTCAGCTTCATCAATAAGAGTGACATCTTTGCCATTTTGAGCCGCGGTAATTGCTGCTACATAGCCAGCAGGTCCGCCCCCAATAACAACTAATTTACTCATTCTCTCACCTTCTCTTTATAAAAGAATTGTTATAGGTTCTTCTAAATAATGTTTAATTGTGCGTAAAAATGCAGCTGCTGGTGCACCGTCTAGTACACGATGATCGAATGTTAAACTTAAAGGTAACATACTACCTTTTTTTAATTTTTTCCCTTTATATACAGGAACATGTTCAATTGCGCCAATACCTAAAATGCCAGTCTCAGGTGTATTTAATACAGGTGTGAAATATTCAATACCAAAGCTACCTAAATTACTAATTGTAAATGTCGTTCCGTGCATATCATCACTACTTAAGCTACCTGTTCGTGCCTTTTGTGCCACATTCTTAATCTCTTTAGACAACTCTACTAAAGATAAATTATTTGCAAAGCGAATAGCTGGAACGACTAACCCTTTTTCTAATGCGACTGCCATGCCTAAATGCACATGTTCAAATTGATGAATTGCATCATCTATATAAGCGCTGTTCATTTCTTTATGTTCTCCAAGTGCTAATACAACAGCATGCGAGACGAAATCCGTAATAGTTAATTTATTATCATATCTTTTTTGTACAACTTCCGCTATTTCTTTATGTAAAGCAACTAAATCTGTTACATCTACTTTCATCGTTAACGTTAATTGTGCGCTATTTTGTAAGCTTGCGTGCATACGATTTGCGATTGCTTTACGCATACCAGTAACAGGAATCGCTTTACTTTCTTCTCGTTCAGATATTTCCGGAACGTTTACTCTTACCTCAAGTGCTTTTAATACATCTGCCTTTGTAATCCTTCCGCCAGGACCTGTACCAACTAATGCCTTGATATCCAGATTTTCAGACTTTGCAATTTTCTTCGCTACAGGTGAAATTTTAATTCTTTGCTTCGATACTTCTTTCCCATTTGCTTCTTGATTTTGTACATTTTGTACTTCTATATTAGATGTTTTTTCTTCTACAACATGTGTGCTTTCCTGCATTTCTACCTTTTCATTCGGTTTACCGATGTAGCAAATTACAGTACCAGGCGGCACTCCTTCATCTTCACTTACAGCTATATCAAGTACCGTACCATCAGCTGGCGCTTCAATTTCCGTTTCAATTTTTTCTGAATTAATACTAGCAATTAGTTCTCCTTTTGCTACATTATCGCCTGCTTTAATATTCCAGCTCGTAATAATACCTTCTTTCATCGCCATACCTAACTTCGGCATTACAACTTCTACAGCCATGTCTCTCTCTCCCTTCTCATCGTTTTATTACACATGTAATAAAGATTGGTCTCCGATCATTTCTGATACAGTTTCAATTACTTTTTCTGGTGTTGGCAAATACAACTTTTCAAGTGGTGGTGAGAACGGAACAGGTGTATGTGGTGCTGTAATTCGTTTAATAGGTGCATCTAACAAATCAAAACCTTTATCCGCTACAATTGCCGCAATATCTGTTGCGATACTACATCTAGGATTCGCTTCGTCAATGACGATAAGACGATTTGTTTTTTCAACAGATGATAAAATAGTATCTTCATCAAGTGGTGATAAAGATCGTGGATCAATTACTTCTACTTCAAGCCCCTTTTTCGATAATTGCTTTGCAGCTGCAAGCGCTGTATGAACTTGCTTTCCGATTGCGACAATTGTTACATCAGAACCTTCCCGTTTAATATCTGCTTTTCCTAATGGAATTGTATAGTATCCTTCTGGCACTTCACCTTTCATATTGTAAAGTGTTTTATCCTCAAAGAAGATTACTGGATCATCATCTTCAATTGCCGCTAATAATAAGCCTTTTGCATCATACGGTGTGGAAGGAACAACAACTTTAATACCTGGTATGCTCGTAAATAATGCGTACAAACTTTGTGAATGTTGAGCTGCTGCACTAAAACCAGCGCCATGCATCGTACGTACTGTAACGGGTACTTTTGCTTTACCTCCAAACATATAACGGAATTTCGCACCTTGGTTTAATACTTGATCAAGACAACTACCGATAAAATCATTAAACATTAACTCAGCTATCGGACGTAATCCAGTTGCAGCAGCTGCCATCGCAGCTCCCATATAACCCGCTTCAGAAATTGGTGTATCCAATATACGATTTCGGCCAAACTCTTGTACAAGTCCTTTCGTAACACCAAGAACACCACCCCAAGCTTCATCATCTTGCAGATGATCAACTTGTGCACCGCCTGCAACATCTTCACCTATTAAAATTACATTTTCATCACGACGCATTGAGATTTTCATCGCTTCATTAATTGCAGTTGACATACTTACTGTTCTAGTCATAATTTTTCACCCTCCTCTTATTTGTAAGAAACGTATACATCTTTTAATAATTCTTCATCGTCTGGGTATGGACTATTTTCACTAAATTCAATGGATCTTTGTACTGCATCATCTACTGCTTTTTCCATATCAACAAGTTCAGATTCCGTTAATAAACCTTCATGAATTAAATGCTTACGGAAATTCACAATTGCATCTTTTTCATTTAAATGTTCTTCTTTTTCTTCTGATGTTTTATATGTTTGTGCTTCACCTTCGAAATGACCATAATTACGATATGTCATACATTCAATAATTGTTGGACCATCACCATTACGTGCACGTTCCACTGCTTCTGCAGCAGCTTTATATACAGCTAGAAGATCTTTTCCATCTACTTGAACACCTGGAATATTATAAGCTTTTGCGCGATCAGCGATAGAATCACAACTTGAAGCATATTCAAATGTAGTTGCTTCACCGTAACCGTTATTTTCTGCAATAAAAATAACTGGTAACTTCCAAATCGCCGCTAAATTAACCCCTTCATGGAATGTTCCTTCATTATTTGCTCCGTCACCGAAGAAGCAAACACTTACATCTTTTGTTCCTTTATATTTAGCTGTTAATGCTGAACCGCAAGCAAGTGGGAAACCCCCGCCTACAATGCCATTCGCACCAAGCATTCCTTTATCTAAATCGGCAATATGCATGGAACCGCCTTTACCTTTACATAATCCTGTCGCTTTCCCGAAAAGTTCAGCCATCATACCATTTAAATCACAACCTTTTGCGATACAATGTCCATGACCTCTATGTGTACTTGTAATACTGTCACTATCCGTTAAGTGGGCACATACACCAACTGCTACCGCTTCTTCACCTGCGTATAAATGAACGAAACCTGGCAAAACGCCTTGCGCGAACAATTCATGCACCTTATCTTCAAACTTACGAATTTCTAACATTTTTTCGTACATCCAACGAGCTTGTTCTTTCGTAATTTCATTCCCTTTACTTTCAGTTGTTTTTAACATGTCCAGCCCTCCTATTTTCTTGTTCGTCTTTTATATTGCAAGTATTGTGCCAATTTCGAATCCTTGTTTTAATAGGTTTTCTCTATCTTTTAACAATAAAAAAGTGGACAAAATGAGACGTTTGTCTCGTTTTGTCCACTTTTGTTCCCTTAATAAGAGAATTGTTACTTTATTCATTATCAAAGCTCTTCTGTAATTTTCGGATGTAAATAATTTGACCAATATGATATGCATTATGAGTTGTTACATTCGCTAGCACTTCCCACCACTTTGCAGAAACAGGAAATCCCACTACATCACTTTCAACCTTTTCTTCATTTATGAGATTTTGCCATTGTAACAGTTTTTCTAGTAGTTTTTCCCGTAATTCATCGAAAGTTTGATTATCTGAGAGCATAAAACTTTTGTTATTATCTCCTATAGCGGGTACTGCATTCACATTTGATTCTTTATACCTAGTTTGCCACGTAGAGTTCCAATACAGTAAATGTTGTACGATTTCAGCTATACTATTACTCTCTTCATTCGGTTTCCAGAAAGCTTCCCTCTCAGATAAATCCTTAACTGCATCTGAAAATGGCATATACCAACTGGGATCATTTGCATTCGCTAATAGCTGATCTGCTAATACAGCTTTTACATGGACCATGTTTCTTCCCTCATTTCATTATCATATTAATATACACTACTCTATATACGCTGATTCCCTATGATCCCCTTTTTTTACATACAAATTGATTTCATACTAAATGTAAGAATAATAGATTTTCTTATCATAACTCGTTATGATAAAAGAAAAAGAAAGCTGGCGGAAAATGAATAAAAAAATCGCAATAATTACAGGAGCCTCAAGTGGATTTGGACTATTAACTACACTCGAACTCGCAAAAAAAGATTATTTAGTTATCGCTACAATGCGAAACCTAGAAAAACAAGGAACCTTACTATCCCAAGTTACTCAACTTAACTTACAGCACAATATAAAAGTTCAACAATTAGATGTAACAGATCAAAATTCTATACATAATTTCCAATTGTTTTTAAAAGAAATTAATAGAATAGATCTCCTTATAAATAACGCAGGATATGCAAATGGGGGCTTTGTAGAAGAAATTCCAGTAGAGGAATACCGTAAACAATTTGAAACGAACATATTTGGAGCTATATCAATTACCCAGCTTGTCTTACCGTATATGAGAAAACAAAGAAGTGGAAAAATCATTAATATAAGCAGCATTAGCGGCCAAGTTGGATTCCCTGGTTTATCTCCTTATGTATCTTCAAAATATGCATTAGAAGGCTGGAGTGAATCGCTTCGCTTAGAATTAAAACCTTTCGGAATAGATGTCGCTTTAATTGAACCTGGTTCTTACAACACAAATATATGGGAGGTTGGTAAACAACTAGCTGAAAACCAATCTGATACAACATCTCCTTACAAAGAATATATGGATAAAATACAAAAACATATTAATAGCGGTAGTGATACATTTGGTAATCCGATAGATGTTGCTAATAAAATCGTTGAAATTGCTGAAAAAAAGCGTACTACTTTACGATATCCTATTGGAAAAGGTGTAAAATTTATGATCTTTACGAAGAAGATTCTTCCTTGGAGATTGTGGGAATACCTTGTTTTGAGAAGCTTTAAGAAGATGTAATAAACTATTTTGAAAGAGGTGCTAATTAAATGTTAGGTTTACCGTATGGGAAAGTGTTTTTAGTGCCGTGGACTGAAGAATGGGAAATTGAGTTTATGAAAGAGAAACAAATCATTGAGGAACAAATTGGCGAACATATTTTAGCGATACACCATATTGATAGTACTTCTATTCCATATTTAAGTGCAAAGCCAATTATTGATATAGCAATTGAATTAGAAAATTATACGGACGGTATACATTGTATTAAAAAGTTAGAACTACTAAACTATAAATATAGAAAAGAAGTATTACCCGAAAGATACTATTTTAATAAAGGTGAACCAAGAACTCATCAAATTCATATGTATGAACAAGGGAATACATATTTAATAGAACAATTACAATTTCGTGATTACTTAATAGACAATAAAACTGCACGCATGCAGTATGAACAGTTAAAGATTCAACTTTCACAAGCTAATCCTACTGATAAACATAAGTATGCAGAGGATAAAACTAATTTCATTACATCTATATTAACTAAAATAAATGCTTAAATAAACAAGAAACCATTTAGTAGTAAATGGTTTCTTGTTTATTAGTTATTTCATTATTTGTACTATCAAATTTTTATTATACAGCAGGTGGAAAGAAGTAAAATAGTATCGAAGTCATAAAAATAAACGTGAATACCCCAATTACCGAAAATATATATTCTTTCGATTCTTTATCATACTTCCATTCCATCAATGCTCTTAAGATTAACGTCCCACCTAAATAAGTAAAAATGACATAAGCGATATTAACACTCTCAAATTTAAAGATAAATATAAAGCTAGTTATTAAATAAATAAAAAGTAGTCCTATTTCCAATTTTTTATGTAAACTATTTACATGTTTCTTATATCCCCAAAAACCACCCGTGGGCATATTCAATTTTTTTCTTGAAAACTTATCGAGAAAATAGACAGCTATACAAAAAACAATAGTTATAATCCAAAAAGTAGAAGCTCCTATTTTAACCCCTCCTATTATTTCATTTAATTACTTGAAATAAATTGGACTATATTACGGTTATCCCCTTCTAAATAACTTATGATGCCTTCAGGATATGTCGGCTTCTCCTGTAATTCCTCTAGACTTTTCCAAATTAATATAATATCCTCATGCTCTTTATGCCTTATTTCATTTGTAATGATTTTTTCAACAGTCCCCCAATGTATCAATGTACAATGATGACCATTTTCGTTGCCCCACTCAAAAATATGTTCATTTACAATTGCTAACTCTTGAACATCAACTTTCAAATCGTATTCTTCTATTAACTCTCGAATTATTGCTTCTTTTGACGTTTCACCAAATTCAATAGAGCCACCTGGAAAACGATAAAATGATTCATTCTCATCACATTGTACTAGTACTTTTGAATGTTCGTCGTTTACAATCATTACTTCAGCCCGTAAACGTGGTCTTATCATTTTCTCACCCTTTATTTGTATGACCATTCATCACCAATACGTATTATAGAATACATTCAAAATAAAACCTGTAATTATTAGTAACGGAACAATTCCAAACGAAATAATATATTCTTTTGCTTTCCTATCATATTTCCACTGCATATATCCTTGAAAAATGTACAACGTCATAAAAAAGAAAATTGGTATATAAGTCATGTATATTGGATTCAAAATTGAACCTATCATCATAAGTACTACATAAGAAATAATGATAATCCATTGCCCCCATTTATGTGATTGGCTGACATATTTACTATTCCATCCAGTTTGTCTCGGTATATTTAACTTCTTCCTCACAATTTTTTCTAAAAAGAATAAAATTATAATCCATAACAATAAGACAATTAGTTTCAAAAGAAACAGAAAGGCCTCCTCCTTTACCTTTTCTCCGGCTGATCACTCGGATACGTAGCACTCTCTTTATTTTCAACGTCCCAACTAATTATAGTCGCACTATCGCGTCCGAATTGATGATGAACGTGCTCTAATACATGATGAACACTTTCTTCAAGTTTTTTATTATTTCTATTCATATTATTATACAGATTTACTGGCGTTTCATATCGGCGTTCCCCGCATTCTAATACTCCATCTGTCACCATTACAATTCGGTTCTTTCCAGTACGTAATTCACGAATACCTGATGAATAACAAGGAACAGGTAAATCAAATGTGTTTACATTTCCAATCCATTCGTAAAAATGACGTTGATTTAATGCATATTGTCCTAACTTATGTAACTCTTCATGAAATACATACACTAAACAATCACCAATAGAAAGCCACCATATATAATTTTCTTTTCTTACACATAGTAAGCAAGCTGTTTCACCTTGTATTCTTTTGCACTTTTCCTTAAATGAAGATGACTGAAAAATTGTAAGTATATGATTTTCAACATACTGAAATACTTTATCAATTGGTTCATTCAAAATTACGCTTATATTTTCATATTCTTTTTCGATTGTATTTACTACTAAATCAACACTTTCTGCACTATTATGTCCATCTAATATAGCTGCAAATTCCCATTCACCATTTGACCAAACTAATGCACCATCTTCATTCTTTTTCGCTCCAGCACTTATATTCCCGCCATATTTACCAAGTACAATATCACCATATTGCTTAACTGAAATTTCTCCTAAACACATTTCTATATTTCCAACCCATGAATATTGTGTATTATTTGTTGTATGCATACTCATTTACCATATACTTACGTATTCTTTCGCATAGTTTTTTTATTTTCTCTTCATCACCATATGGTGCACCAGTCCATTTCGCTACTTCGGTTGGTGACCAAAATTCTTTTGGTGTATTTGGATAACGTGGAATAATGTGCATATGCATATGTGGTACACCATTTCCTGAAACAAAAGTGTAAATATGCTCTGCACCTTCGCTTTCTTTTAGCGCTTTACTTACTCTACTTGTTATAAGTCCGAACGCTTTCGCTTCTTCATCTGTTAGTTCAGCAAGGCCAGGTACATGTCTTTTTATATCTATCATTACATAACCTAGGTATGTTTCTTCACTATCCCAGTAGACATGTCCAACGTAAACGAGTTCATCTTCGTAAATAGCTCCACCTGGAACTATAATAATTCCTTTATGTTTTTCGCAAATGAAACAGTTTTGTTCTATTTGATTGTTTGTTGACATTATCCATCACCTTCCTTTTCATATATAATAGCACAAAAAAAGGAAAAACAGGTTTCGTATTCCGAATTTTCATTCTTTTGATACAACAATTTTTGAAATGAATTTACATCTCATTATTTCTTCAAAAACGCAATCCCAATTATAATCCCAATCACAATTCCGATTACTAAATTATTTGTAAAGTGCCCTTGAAATACACCGATTACAACCCCTATACCGACACCTATTGCCAAAGCATCATTTCTTTTTTTATTTTTAGCCAAAATTGCATCTCCTCCCATCATTTCTCCCTAAACAACATGCATTCACTTAAATGTATTAATATACGCACTATCTCGCTTGAATCTTTTCAAAAAATGCACTTTAACTTCATATATAATATTTTCCATTTTCTGTACATACTCCTTTTATAATGAAAAAATTTCAAGTAACCATTAAATATATATAGGCATTTACTATAAGAAAGATCCGTAATTTATTGAAGGAGGAACGATTCAAATGCATCCTCATTGGAATCCAAATATAAATCAACAGTATGTTTATTCCCCCATCCTGTAAGGAATACATTGCATCATGATTCACAATATATGATGCAGCGCATCGCAAGTCTTGAAAGTCAGTTAGCTAAATTAATCTCATTAATTGAAGAAAATAATCAATTAATTAAATCCATGGAACAACAGCAAAACCAAGTTTGTGCACCAGCTGGAGGTTCTGTTATCGTTCGTATGTAAACTGGATGCAATAAAAAACACACTTTGTAGTATAAAAGTGTGTTTTTTGGTCATTATTTTCTTTTCGTATGGAACCCTTGTGTAATTCGGTCTAATATAATTGCGATTACTACGATAGCTAATCCAGCTTCAAATCCCATTCCGATATTAACTTGTGTTACCGAGCGATATACATCAACTCCAAGTCCTGGAGCTCCTACAAGTGATGCTGTTACAACCATCGATAATGAAAGCATAATACTTTGGTTCACACCAGCCATAATCGTTCCGGTTGCAAGTGGTAATTGTACTTTAAATAGTTTTTGTGATGCCGTGGATCCAAATGCATTCGCTGCTTCAATTAAATCTTCTGGAACTTGTCTAATTCCTAAGTCAGTAAAACGAATTGTCGGTGGCATTGCAAAGATTACTGATGCAATAATTCCAGGTACTACACCTACTCCGAAAAATGTGATCGCTGGAATAAGGTATACGAATGCAGGCATTGTTTGCATAAAATCTAATGTTGGTTTTAAAAATTTTGAGAAACGTTCATTTTGAGATGCTAATATACCAATTGGAATTCCGACAATAATTGAAATAATAACTGACGTAAGTACGAGTGCTAATGTTTGCATCGTTTGTGCCCAGTAGTTAATATTCAAAATAAATAATAATCCAATAAGCGTAAAAATGACTAAAGATAGTTTTCTCGTTGTGTACCAAATGAGGAAACATAAGATAATAATCATCAATATGGCAGGAATTATTATTAAAAAATTAGTGAGTAAATCAACGAATCCACCAATAATATAAGAGAATCCTCGGAATAAGCCTTCAAAGTGCTCATATAAACTTACAACAAATGAGTCGACCCATTCCCCTAACGGAATACGCGGTATACTATTCATCGTCTTTCACCTCTTCCTCAATGTTTCCTGCAAGAGCTTGAATGACACTTTCACGTTTAATAATTCCTCTTAGCCTTTTCTTCTCATCGATTACTGGTAACGGATATTTCATCTCCGCCATTTTTGCATACGTCTCTTCCAGTAAAGTATCTAAATACACATGCGGAATATCATTAAGTAATAAATCAGCAATCGGCCACTGTTTTTGTACTGCCTTACTCGCATCATCCGCAGTTAATATACCTAAAAACTCATACTTTTTGTTTACAACATATACAGTTGAAACACCAGCATTCCTCATAATTTGAAGGGCTACACGAGGTCCACGATCAATTAATAAAGTTTCTGGTCGTTTTAAAATAGACTCCGCCGTAATTACTTTTCCTAAATTCACGTCCGCAACAAACTTTTCTACAAATTCATTAGCGGGGCTCATCATAATTTCTTCTGGCGTTCCAATTTGAACGATTTCTCCATCTTTCATTAATGCGATACGATCTCCAATTCGAAGCGCTTCATCTAAATCATGCGTAATAAATATAATCGTTTTTTCCATTTTATCTTGCAACTCTAACAATTCATCTTGCATTTCTTTTCGAATAAGTGGATCTAATGCACTGAATGACTCGTCCATTAGTAATACATCTGGATTATTCGTTAGCGCCCTTGCGATTCCAACGCGCTGCTGCATACCGCCACTAAGTTGACTTGGATAATTATCTTTATGATGATCGAGTCCTACTAACTGTAGCGATTCTAACGCTTTTTTCTCTCGCTCTTCAACCGGAACTCCTTGTATTTCTAACCCATATGCAACATTTTGTATAACTGTACGATGCGGAAATAGAGCGAATTTCTGAAATACCATACTCATTTTCGTTCTTCTTACTCTTCGTAACTCTTCTTTTCCCATCGTTGCGATGTCTTCACCATCTATGTATATATGACCTGCAGTTGGTTTAATCAATTGATTTAACATACGAACTAGCGTAGATTTCCCGCTACCAGACAAACCCATAATAACGAAAATTTCTCCAGAGTATACTTCAAACGTTGCTTTTTTCACCCCAACGTTCATTCCTGTCTCTTTTAAAATTTCCGATTTACTTTTTCCTTCTTTTAATAAGGAAAGGGCTCTTTGCGGATGTTTCCCGAATACTTTTGTTACGTTTTCAACACGCACCTTTGTATTATCCATGTCACTACTCCTTTTCTACCCATCTATTCACATAGTGTTGCGATTTTACAAAGAAATATTACATAAAAATGACATTCATAAGATTTCTTTAAAATTCTCGTTTCCGTTCATAATAAGAATGCTTACTTATACATTTATTTTATAAGGCAAACGTTACTTAGGAGGTTTTCAATGCGAAAGAAAATTTGGTTTATATGCCTTGCATTATTTATTACTATGATTTTCACTTCATGTAATGCAACAAATGCAAATTCGAAAGGGAAAATTAAACTTGGTGTAACAAGTTGGAAAGAAAATATTGCAACTGCAAACATGTGGAAAGTTTTATTAGAAGAAAAAGGCTACAAAGTTGAGCTCATGTATTTAGAAAAAGCCGCAATTTGGACTGGTGTTGCTCGTGGCGATGTTGATGCGAATTTAGAAGTATGGCTACCAGTTACAGATAAACCGCTAAACGATCGTTATAAAGATGATATTGTCTTAAAATCAAAATGGTACGAAGGTACTGGACTAGGTTTAGTCGTCCCTTCTTATATGAAAAACATAAACAGTATCGAAGATTTAAATGCTCATAAAGATGAACTAGATAATAAAATTGTCGGTATCGAACCCGGTAGTAGTCTTATGAATTTAACGAATAAAGCAATGAAAGAATATGATATAAAACTAAAACTTGTCCAATCCTCTGAAGCTGCGATGATGAGTGAACTAAAGAAAGCATATACAAAAAAGAAACCAATCGCTGTTACGCTTTGGAATCCGCATTGGGGTTTTTCAGAATTTGACTTGAAATATTTAAAAGACCCTAAGAAAGTATATGGTGAAAAAGATGACATTTATTACTCCGTTCGTAAAGGTTTCGAAAAAGATCACCCAGATGTTATAAAATACTTTGATAAATGGAAAATGAACGATGAACAGCTCGGTACTTTAATGGTCATGTTAAATAAAACAAAAGATCCTGAAGAAGCTGCGCGAAAATGGATTAAAAAAAATCAAGCATTAGTTGATGAATGGGTAAAGGATTAATAAAAAGGCTAGAGAATTAATATATCCTCTAGCCTTTTTCATCTTATTTTTTCGTAACAACATCATCTACAATCCCATATTCCTTCGCTTCTTCTGCAGTCATAAAATAATCTCTTTCTGTATCATGTGCTACTCTTTCAATCGGTTGGCCTGTTTTTTCTGCAATCATTTTATTAATATCATGCTTTAACTTTAATATTCTTTTCGCAGTTATTTCAATTTCTGTTGCTTGCCCTTGTGCACCACCAAGCGGCTGATGAATCATAATTTCACTGTTAGGGAGCGCAAACCGTTTTCCTTTTGCTCCAGATAATAATAGCAATGCACCAAATGATGCCGCAAAGCCCATGCACAGCGTTTGCACATCTGGTTTAATTAAATTCATCGTATCTAATATTGCAAAACCTGCTGTCGTTGAACCGCCGGGGCTATTGATGTATAAGAATATATCTTTCTCTGCATCTTCTGCTTCTAAAAATAATAATTGAGCTACGACACTACTCGCTACTTGATCATTAATTTCTGAACCGATAATAATAATGCGGTCTTTTAATAACCTTGAATATATATCATAGGAACGTTCTCCTAATTTTGTTTGTTCTACTACATATGGAATTGCATTCATTTTAAATCCCTCCAATACTTGTTATGCTGCGCAAAGCATACAACTGTAGGAAGAAGGTTGTTTCACATTAAATAATAAGACTGGCTGTTTAGATGGTAACTTAGTAAAATCTATTGAGGGAAGCAGTTTCGTTAATAATTCCGGTCTCTCTTCTCGAATAGACGTTACTACAACTTCCATATCATCTGTGAATTCGACTATCTCGACCCCTTCTTCACTTACAGTTTTCAGCCTATTTCTACTCCGGAATAAAGAAGCTTTCACTGCACCTTCTGATACAGAACACACTTTAGCAATATCAGCGATACTATATTGAAAAACATCTTTTAATAATAAAATTGCGGATTGCTGTACATTTAATGAAGACAATACTTTCCCTACCATTTCATGCAAATCTGCAATGTTCTCATGTGGTTCTTCAAAAGTGATTTGTTCTCTTATTTTTTCATGAACAGACTTAGACTTCATCTGATCTAACCAACGATTTCTTGCTATTTTATAGACGAGTGTCATACAAATATCTTTATTTCTATATTTTTGAAGCACTTTACACACTGTTTCTTGGGCGAGATCTTCCCCATCCCATTTGTTTTTCGTTAAAAAAGTACAGTATCTTTTTAACTCTCCATATTGTTCAATTAAAAAGTTTATATTTGAATGATTCATATCGATACGGTTCTTTAAAACATGAGTTACTTTTGTGCACAAAATAACCACTCCTTTTCAGCGCTTACTTAATAAACGATTCAACATTAAAAAAAGTTACGGGGATATAAAAAAATAATGTTTATGTTCAATAATTCGCGGTCATAAATATGTTATGTACAATTTTACGTGAGGAGGAACAAATTTGCCAAAATTAACAATTGAAGGTGCGGGAACATTTGATGTAAAAGAAGGAACGAAGTTAGTATTAGCAATTGAAGATAGCGGTGTCAACATTCTTCATCGTTGCGGCGGGAATGCACGTTGCACAACTTGTAGAGTAGAAATACTAGCAGGTGATTTCTGTGAAGCGAGTGCGAATGAGAAACATGCAATGACGGAAAAAGGGATTGAAGATCATTTACGATTATCTTGTCAAATGCGTGTACATAAAGATATAGTCGTTCGTCCGGTACTTACAGTTGAAAATTCAGGTCTTGATGCTGGACCGCGTCCGGCGGAGTAAAGCGATGAATTTAAAACAGCTCGCTGGCGAATATGCCGCTAACTTTGTAAATGATGGCATGAAGATTGGGCTTGGTACAGGTTCTACTGTATATTGGACAATACAAAAATTAGGTGAGCGTGTAAAAGAAGGATTATCATTTCAAGCTGTACCGACATCAAAGGAAACTGAAGCATTAGCACATCAACTAAATATCCCCCTAATTTCGTTAAACGACGTACAAAGTCTTGATCTTACAATTGATGGAGCGGATGAAATTGATTCAAATTTACAACTTATAAAAGGCGGTGGCGGTGCATTACTTCGTGAAAAAATCGTTGCCTCTTCCTCTAAAGAACTAATTATCATTGCTGATGAATCGAAACTTGTAACACATTTAGGTACTTTTCCATTACCTATTGAAATCATCCCTTTTTCATGGAAACAAACCGAAAATAAAATTCAGTCTTTAGGATGTCAAACAACATTACGTTTGAAAAATAATGAAACCTATATAACCGATAACAATAACATGATTATCGATTGTATATTCCCTAATCATATTTCTAATCCTGCCCATTTACACACTCAATTAAAAATGATTACTGGTGTAGTTGAAACAGGGTTGTTTATAAGTATGACGAGTAAAGTAATTATCGGCGCTAAAAATGGGATAAAGGAATTGTAATAAAAGCTAACTTTTTAAAGTTGGCTTTTTAGTATGTTCTTCTCTTTATAGCGCATTATTATGATATACTATGAAAACACAAGCTGATTACATTAGAAAGGACTGAACATTTTGCAATCCAAACTTATAACAGAACTTACTGATTTAGAAACTGCCTTTCATATTCGAAAAGAAGTATTTGTAAAAGAACAAGGTGTCCCTCTTGCAGATGAATTCGATACATTCGATGAAATCGGAGAGCAATGTAAACATATTTTAGTTTATTATAATGAGCTTCCTGTAGGTACAGGGCGTATACGATTTGTTGATGGCGTCGGAAAATTAGAACGTATTTGCATTTTAAAAGATTATCGTACATACGGATTAGGTAAAGTCATCATTCAAACGTTAGAAGAAATTGCTCGTAACGAACAAGCTACAAAAGTGAAACTACACGGGCAAACACAAGCTGAAGGATTTTATAAAAAATTAGGTTATGAAACTTCTTCTGATATATTTATGGAAGATGGCATTCCGCATATACTTATGACGAAAATGTTATCATAATAAAAAGGGTAGTGTATGAATCTTATGTATTCATACACTACCCTTTATTATTAATAGAAAAGTGAATTCTCAAGATTCTCTTTTGAAATCAAAGCCCATCATCTCTTAGTTCATATCTAGGTAAAGCTTACACTGTTTTCCATAATGATAATGCATAAATCCAGTTCGGATCACCATTTCCTTGATAACTCTGGACTGCTTCATATACTTTTCCTTCGTGTAGAACTCTATCTCCCTTTTTATATGCTTTTTTTGCATCCCACGCTTCATATGAAGCGCTTTCGGTTTTTGTAGTAATTGTGAATATATCACTCTGTACGGATTCATTTCCAGCTACATCAACAGCTTTTACTACATATTTATAAGTAGTATTAGCGAGCAGATTTTTATCCATATAAGAAGTTGTATTGGATGTTGCAATCTTTTTCATTGATCCTTCTGTTTCTCTATAAATATCGTAATGGTCTACACCAATATTATCGTCAGATGGACTCCACATTAAATCCACACTTGACGCTGTCGTTCCCATACTATGTAATCCTTTTGGTTGTGTTGGTGGTTCTGTATCAGGAATCTCAACTGTTGTTTTTACTGTAAGCGCTGTACTTTCCTTCAATACATTGCCAGCTGCGTCAATTGCTTTTACAGTATAAGAGTATTCTGTGCTTGGTTGTAATTTCTTATCAATAAAATGAGTGCCTATTACTGTATCAATCATCTCTCCGTTACGGAAGATTTGATATCCTTTTACCCCTACATTATCCGTAGAAGCGTTCCATGTTAGTTCTACACTATTTGCTGTTACTTTTTGCGTCTGAAGTCCATTTGGAATACTTGGCGCTTCTATGTCTGGTTTCACATCATTAATAAGATTAACATCAATTACATTATAGAATGCATTTGCTGTATCAGCTACATCCCATACTGCTAAAATCACATGATATCCACTACGATCAGTAGGTACATTGATTTTATGAGTTAAATTATTTGAAGCTGCAGAACCATCATGTTGTACAGTTCCAATTGGTTCAAAATCTGCTCTTGTTAGCGCTTTATTTGGATTCCATCCTTTTTTAGTAATATAGTAATGCCACTTACTCGTTAAGTGAGGCGCAGTATACTTCCAAGTAAATGTATTTTCCCCACCAGTGATTGTATTTTTAAACCAACGATTTGCTGTTTGTTGATCTAAAATACCACCAAATTTTCCGCCTGCTGAAGCAATTTGTCCATCTACTGGACCACTTTGTGGGAACCCTTTTGGAGCTTCTAAACTTTGTGGTTCATACATAACACTTCCACAGTTTACATTTAGCGCACCATAAGTTGAACTACATAAAGCGGATCGGCTACCGGGCTTTTCAACAAAACCGTGCGCATAAGCATTTTGAGGAATAAGTGTCGTACTAATAATTCCAGCTGTTAATGCTACAGCTCCTAAACTTTTTTTGTTCATTTTCATATTTTGTAGTTGTTTTAAAAATCGATTATTCATGCTCATGTCTCCTTCTTGTTATACTTTGTAGTGGAATGTGGGCTTTGATGTAAAAGAATAACAAGAGACAAACTTGTACCGATGTATGTGTTAATTATGCATACACCGCAGTGAAATTATATTTTTCTTGTGAAATATTTCACTTTATGAATATATCATGACATAGAAATTACCTGAGTATGTGCAGAAGTTGTGCAGAAATAGTGAAATTATTACTAACATGTAAAACTAAGTCCTAACATTTTAAAATACAATTTGAATATATTTATCTATCATCTTTACTTCATAATTAACAATACATTTAACTGGTTAACTTTTATTCTTATACTTATATCTCTCAGTGCCTTAGTTTTAACCATACTAGATATTAAAAATAAGAATTATAAAGTTAAATAAAAAGCATCCTATTTAGATGCTTTTCTAATGTATAATTTCATTTTTTTCACTGACCTACAAATATAAAAATTTCATCAACAGCTTCCTTATATCCACCTGATTTTTGGAAAGATTCCTTCAAATTCAAAGCAACTTCTTTAAATGACGGATTATTTAATACCATTTCTACACTTTCACTTAGTTGATCCGCAGTTAATCCTTGCATTTGTAATTTTATTCCTGCTCCAAGACTCTCCACTTGCTTTGCGACTACTGGCTGATCTGCACTTTGCGGTATTACAACGAGCGGAACCCCGTTATACAGTCCTTCATGCGCACTGTTCATCCCGCCGTGTGTAATAAATAGTTTCGTATATGTAAGCAGCTCAGTTTGGGGTACATAGTTTTTCACAATGAAGTTTTTAGGGATTTCGCCTAGATCACTTATTTTTGTTTTATTACCAATAGACATAACAATTGTATGCTCACTATTCTCAAAGGCCTTCATACACAGTTTATAAAAGTCAATCGCTTCATTAAAAACAGTACCTAATGAAATATAAATCGGACTTTTTTCTTCAATTGAAGTAAAATAAACGTCTCTGTTTTTCATTTGTGCAGAGATAGATGGTCCTACAAATTTATATGTTTCATCAAACGTATCACCAAAAGGCTGGAACTCCTTAATTGTATACACAATAGTAAGGGGTGCAGGATTACAGAAAACTTCATACGATGATTTTATTTCAACACCATATTTTTCAGCAATTCCCTTCGTTAAGTTTTGAAAATCATTCTGTATTTTATCATGAATTTCTACTGGGATATTTTTTGACAGATGACCTAACATTTGCTCAAAAGATTTTTCATCCTGCGCAAAAGATGTACATGAATTTATGGATGGCAATTTAAGAATTTGAGCAATTAAGTGCCCACAGCCAAACATAGAATCATGAATTATGTAATCAAAATGTTCACCTTCAATTTGTTCTAGAACACTAGGTATAACAACATCTGCTGTATGTAGAAGAGCGTTTATTCTTTCCTGTAAATAATTTCTGCCTCCAGATAGAAACGCTTTTATAAATTTTTGATCGTCAATCGTTCGTACAGTAGCACCTGTCTTCTCAATTCGTTCCCTAAAAGCTTCTATTGAAAAATAAACGACCTCTTCACCGCGAGAAATCAACTCTTCTACAACTGGCAAAGTTGGATTTATATGTCCTTCTGATCCAGCGTTAATAAATAAAACACGCGCCATTATAAACACTCCTTACGTTAAATCATTCCTATGTTGGCAAGAGTATAGATCCCCTTCGTATCATATTCCTGCTAAATTGACCTAGCAAGTCTAAAACCGAGATCTTCTATATGAAATGTAGGATGGCTTCGGCGACGACAAGTAGCGCCGCAACCTCTCGCTGCTTCAGCCCAACTACCTCCACGAAAAATGCGGTATGTTCCGTATACTTTTTCATCATACAAATCATAGCACCATTCCCAAACGTTCCCTAACATATCATAGAGTCCCCATGCATTCGGTTCCTTTTGGCCAACGTCATGAATATGTCCATTTGAATTTTCATTATACCATGCTATATCATGAAGTTTCCCGTATGTATATCCGGTTGTACCTGCTTTACATGCATATTGCCACTCTGCCTCAGATGGCAATCGGTAGCCATTTGAATCTAACTTACATCTAACAATTTGACCACCATCACTAATAGAATAATATTCTTTTAATCCCGCTTTTTTTGAAAGTACATTACAAAACGCAATGGCATCGTTCCATGAAATATTTACAACTGGTTTATGATTATTTTCAAAATTATTTAATGTACTATTTGTAATAGCATCATATAGTTCCGTTGTTACAGCATACTTTGCAAGAAGAAATGGTTGAATTTGTACTAGCCATTCTTTTTTTATTCGATCATCTCTTAATACTACCTCTCCAGCTGGAATATTGACCATTAATGAATCGATTAGTTGAATTAAATCGTTAGTCATTTTCTATTCCTCCAAACGTTCATTTTATATGAACTTATAGTCATATACTCATTACAAAATACAATTTTCAAAATGCGTTAAATTTTTCATAATAAAAAACGATTAGTTTTATTAAACTAATCGGTAAGATCTACAAAGAATTGTTTTGTTACATTCTATTATTATATGTGCTCTAAAAATTTCCGAACCTCATTTGGAGATTTTAAAACAATAACCTTTTTCTCTTCGGGAAATTGCTCTAACCCTTTTAAAATTGTAGGTCGTTTAGCATTAGGATATTCCCATATCCATTTAAAAAATTGCAAATCAAATCTTTCTTCACATCCCGCGCCCATATCTGGTCTTGTTTTATTTCGGTATTTTACAATTCTTTTAAAAGCCCTATAAACACAAATTGTTCTATGAATATCAAGGAAGATAATTGTATCAGCTGCATTCAGTCTTATACCCATCGTCCCGCCATAATTCCCATCAATAATCCATTTCTCATCTTTAATTAAGTTATTTTGAACTGTTATTTGTTCTTCTCTCGGAACACCTTCCCAATTCGGTTTCCAAAATAATGCATCAAGATGATGCACCTTAATATTTAATTTATTCCCTAACTGCCTTGCTAATGTAGATTTTCCTGAACCACCAGAACCAATTAATATTATTTTTTTCATAAAGGGCTCCTTTTTAAAATCGATTATTTCCTCCGTAACATAAACTCACAAAGTATTCCCACTCCAACACCAATTGTATAAGCCACTAAATCACTCCACAAAAAACCGTATCCCAACACGAGTCCGCCTAAAGTCGTTGCACGAATGCTATCTATCCACTTCGCATGATACAATTGGCTCACTTCAATCCCGTAGCAAAACATTAAACTAATAAAAGCCAACTTCTTCGTCTCTGTTTTAGGAAACAAAAATCCAAAGCCAGTGAAAATCATTAATGCCCATAAAGCATCGCCTAAGTAATTATTTAATAGATGTGGTAGTGCAAAAGAAAACTTTCTTGAGCTAAGACCTAAAATAATAACAACTATAGTAAATAGTGCATATAATACTCTATTTCATTTCGTATTCATTTTAAAGTCTCCTAATATGTAATGTAAAACTGTAAATAGCTAGTAAAACAAAGTTATTTTACTAGCTATTTATTAATTGCTTTTATGATAAGAAAATGTGGATTCATATTTAAATAATAATATGATTTTTTGTCTACTTCTTTCATCTTTTCAACTGCCTTCGGTTCCACTATCTCTTCTAATACAAAATAATTTGTAGTTTCATTTATTATGTCTTGTAGTGACCTTCTGAAAAATTCGACTTCAATTGTAATGTTCGGTTTAACCCAAGTATCTATTAATAGCTGTTTTTCAAAATAACTTTCACATGGAAACTTTGTGAAATCCATAAAAGGATGATGGATAGAATATATAAGTTCTCCACCCGGCTTCAATACGCGACGAAATTCTTGAAATACTTGATTCCAATTTTCTAAGTAATGAAGAGTTAACGAACTTACAATCACATCATACGTATTATTTTCAAATGGCAATGTTTCTTGCAGATCATGACAAAGGAACGTTGCTTCTTCTCCTATATTTTCTTTTGCTGCTTTTACCATTTCAGGACTTACGTCAATTGCTGTAACATTTGCTCCTCTTCCTATGAATTGAGAAGTATACCATCCAGCTGCACATCCAGCATCTAGTATCTTTTTTCCTTCTAGTTCCTTTGAAATAAGCTCCATCATCGCCGGTCTTTCATAATAACTGTTATATGGATTTGCGAAATCTAGATTTTCTTTATATGTACTCGCTAATTTATCATACGTATCTTTAATCAAATCTTTCATTACACACACTCCTAATACATATTAATTCATTAACTCCTGCTGCTTTTTCTTTGAAAATGATTGTAGTACTAGATCATACGACCAATCAATCATTTTATTAATTTGCTCCTGCTCTATACCCTTATGAATATAAACGGTATTCCAATGTTTTTTATTCATATGATACCCTGGAATAATTGTTTCTGGATAATCTTCTCTTATTCTTAATGCGACTTCTGGATCACACTTCAATGTAATCGCAGCTTTTTCGCCTTCTTCATGATTTACTATCGCAAATATTTTATTATTAAGCCTCATACATGTTGCACTCCAACCATCTGGAGAATCTTCTGTCGCTTTTCTTTTCGATAAACAGTACGCTCTTGTTGCATTCATTTTAATTGGCACCTCTTATTCTTTCCCTGTTTGATTACGATGCATCACAATTTGCTTCGTTGTTTGAAATTGTTGCTCACCATAAAACTTTATTAGCTTCTCTCCGCAAAATAGACTAACAATATCAATATGAGATATTTCTCGAAGTAATATTGTTAGCATCTTCTCTCCAATACCTTTATTTCTTACACTCTCATGTACGACAACATCTTCAATGTATGCTCGAAAAACACCATCAGAAACGACTCTAGCAAATCCAACTAATTCATTTTCTTCCCATACTCCAATGGCTATGCTATTCTTTAATATTTTTTCAATATCGACTTCTTTTCTTTCTGGCCACCAACCGACAGAATCATAAAGTTTTTTTATTTTTTCTGCACAGATTAGTTGTTCTTGTTGCAATTTATACGTGTACATATTCTTTCTCCTATCAAACAGTATACATAATATTATTATAATCTCTTTTCAAAAAAGTGCTGACTATGACCTTTCGGGTGATCTTCAACAATACCATACTCCCTGTAACCGTGCTTTTTATAAAATTCTGGTGCTTGAAAACTAAATGAATCTAGCAATATTAATCTACACCCTTTTTCCTTCGCAATCCCTTCAATTTCATGTAAAAGTTGGCTGCCATAACCGTCATGACGAACTGATTCATCAACCCATAAAAATTCGATATGAAGGTGATAAAAATACATCGTACCTGTTACGCCACCAAAAATTTTTCCTTCTTCATTTTTTACTACGAGGCGTACTTCTTCCATCGTCTGTCTTGCCTCATCTGTTAAGATGGACATATTATATTGAATAACTTTATTTTTAATATATTCTCCTTCAGTGCGTGTACCGTTCTTTATATGTTTCATTTATATTGCTTCCTTTCAGCTTAGTAATCTACATTTTATTTTTTCTCTTTAAAATACTAATACATACGAATCCACCATATGTAACAAAGCATGAAAAGCCAATTATACCTGGTACAGAGACATATCCTACCCTTATGTAACTTATAACCGCAAAACAAACGATAGACAATAAAATAGATGGCCAAAATATAAGAGCTGTTTTTCTTCTTCCTCGTTTCGATGTACTTTCTTTCTCTCCAGAAACACGTGTGCCAAAAAGCAATACAATACAAATAAGGATCGCTGTAAAGTAAATTGTATCTAATGACAAATCGTGATCATATAGTGCGATTCCAACTTCAAGAGCAATAATCGTTAAAATTAAAATAATGATTGTTGAAGTCTTTAAGTTTCTTTTCAACCGCTCACTCCTAGCATGTTTTCACTATATTCTTTGTATATGTACTTTAAAACTACTGCAAAAGCTTCATCTACCTCTTTATTTTCACGGCGATTCGGTAAATCTTTTCCCCCCATCACATAAAGAAGCAGAAATTCGTTAAACATTCCTATTATACCAATAAATTCAATATCGAATATAAAAAAACTTTTCGGCAGCTCATATCAGCTATTTAAATAAGAAAAAGGTAGCATGCATTTTTTCTTGCTACCGAAAAATATTTATTCTTCTATAGGATTTTCAGGACCGTTAAGTTCCAGCTGATAAAAAGTTAAATCTAGCCATTTATTAAACTTATAACCAGCTTTTTTTATTGTCCCTGCATGAACAAATCCATAGTTTTGATGCAAGGCAATACTTTTTTCATTCTCTGCATCAATTCCAGCAATTAAGGTCATATACTCTCTTTCCTTCGCAATTTTGATTAATTCTTTCATTAATGAAGACCCAATGCCATTTTTTCTATATGCCTTATCTACATACACAGAATGTTCAACTGAATATTTATAAGCAGGCCACGCTCTAAATGGGCCGAATGTCGCAAACCCTACTACTTTATTATCTAATTCATATACGAAAATGGGATACCCTTCAGCCTTTTTTTGTTCATACCAATCTATTCTATTTTCAAGGGTTACAGGTTTATACGCATATACAGCTGTTGTATAAAGTATCGCATCGTTATAAATATCTAAAATGTATGCTAAATCTCTTTTCGTTGCTTCCCTTATCATTATTTTCTTCCTTTCATCATGTTCATCTTATTTCACTATTTTTTTAATAGTTTTATTTTATCGAAATTTCCGTTTTTTATCTACATACGAATACTAGCTTTTCGGAAACCATCAAATATATTTATTGCAGCAGATAACATATAAAAGAAAATTCCTCCCCCAATGAGCCACGTTTTAAACTCCTCTGGGGAAATAGTAAATGCATTTGCCAAATACGTAATAAATCCTGCGTTAAATAAATGTGGATTTACTACAATTACAATGAATACTATCGTCCCAGCTACTTGAAGAATAGCATTTCCAATCGCCAATCTTTGCGTCCATTGTCCTTGCACTAATTTATAAAGGGATATACCTATTTCAAAAACGATCATAATTACAATGATTGGCCAGTACTGCAGTAAAACATCTTGATTAAAAGTTGGCGAGACAAACTTCAGTCCATTTGCCGTACCATGATATACGCCAACAAGATGATTCGCATAAAAGTAAAGTGTAGCCCAAACTGCTGTCCACATTAAACCTGCAAAAACTTCAAACTTCGAGATTGCTTTTTTCTTTGGGATATACGAGATGTTTTTCAAATCATCTGGTGTCCATTTTTTTAAACTTGTCGTCAACGGCTCGATACCTTTGTCTTTATCTGTTCTTTCTAAAATAACAAACACAAGTGTCAACCAGAAAAATACATGGGGGCCCACTTCAAAAATTTCCCCAATGCCTTTACCTATCAATTGCAAAATAACATTTAATACCGCTTGATCACCACTATAGCCTATAAAATTTTCTGCAACCATTGATATGAGTGCAATGACAGCTGCGATTGGTATAATCATTTTTAACAACGTTGTATATACATCAAAATAACGTGGTCCAATTAAATGCATCGGTCTATCCAAATAACCATTAGCCAATGAAACCGGACTCCCCAATTTTTTGAGAACGCTCTTTACATCTTCCTCACTATAATCTTCAGGTAACATATCCTCTATAGTTGACCTTAGTTCAAGTGTAATATCTTCACTATTTTTTTCAGGTAATCTCTTCGCAACCTCTTGGATATAGAGATCAATTAAATTCATTCTCTTCCTCCTCCTTTAATAAGTTATAAAGTTCTTTCGAATCCTTTATCCATTCTTTTTTCAACTGCAAAAATATTTCTAATCCATAATCACTTAAAACATAATACTTACGAGGTCTACTCTCCGTTTTATCCCAACTACTCGTCACTAATTCCTGCTTTTCTAATCGGCGAAGTAGCGGATATAAAGTACTTTGATCAATTGTAATCCCTGATTGCTCCAATAACTGGACAAGTGAATATCCGTACTGCGGCGTTCTTAATTGACTTAAAACGGCTAACGTTAATGTCCCTCTTCTTAACTCAGTAATTAACGAGTTTAATAAAGTATCCATTTACTCACCTCATTTCCATTACTATATGTCATACAGTATGTGTTTTATACTATGTATCGTACAGTATTAATGTGACAAAAACTATAATTTTTTACCAAAAACAGATAATGAAAAGCGCAAATTATATGATTTGTGCTTTTTTAGCTAAGTTATATATATCTATAGCACACTAAAAGGTAGCAACCTTAACTACTAAATTACCATGGTTGAATGATTCCTGTTTTATTCTTTATCGGCTGTTGATTTCACACCGTTTTCAGCACCTAATCAACGTTACTTCCTTCATAAACTTCATCTTGTTCAAAATCTTTATTTTTGTTTGGTTTATTAGAGAAAAATAAAAAAACAATTAAATTAGGTTAATTGTTTTTCAAATGCAAAATCTTTATTTTTTTAAATAATCTATGATATTCGAAAAGACAAATTCTCCAAATGCAAGTGGTATATAAATAAACCATAACTTTAATATTGCCTTTGTTTCTTTGTGATCAGAATCCCCCATTAAAACCAACCCTATCCTTTTTCTTCAAATATTTTCTTTTTAATTCCAATAACAAGGAAATTATACCATTTATTAATGTTGTAGTCTATTTTTTCTAAAAATTAAATAAATAAAATTCTTGTATTCCTTCAATATTCAGATAAACATAATAACTTTTTTACGTTTCATCTTCAAAGTCAATAATGAGTCCTGTTAGAACCGCTACATTACCAATCGATTGGATCCCGTGACCAATAAAATCCACCTTAAATTCTTCCCACTCTAACTGCTCTTTTGTGATTCATCGTCACATTATGATGAATCACTCATACATTATCTAGAAGTTAAAAACCCTAATTCACTTTTCTCTTAAAGAGCACAATTCAAATGTGCTCTTTTTAAGTCCGTTCGAATAAAATTCAAAATCCTACTGATAAACAAAAAAATCTCGTTTTTCAATAGGATTCATTAGCTATATATAGCGAACTCCATCGCCTATTACTAAAGTCGAACTGATTTAAGTAATATAAATTCCCCTTTTTCTTTAGAAAATGGAACAACCTCTACAATCGCCTCAACATTAATTACTCCGTAAACATGCGGATATTCTTGACCGTTAGAAGCAAGTTCATATTTTACTTCTGCTTTTAATAGAGCTGGATCAATTGTAAGTAATAAAACATCTTCTTCATGCTTGAAATATTTTTCTGCAACTTTTAAAGCTTGATCTACTAATGAACAATGAATAAATCCCTCTTCTATAAGGGAAGCTTCATTAATTTCTCCAATTATTTTTGCGATTTCCCAATTACTTTTCGTAATTACTTTTGTAATCATAGTAACTCTCCCTTTTTAATTTATGTAATGATATAATAACACTAAATTTTCAACACGTGCTTAATAGATTGGGGACTTATAATGGATAAACCTCTCACTGCATTACAAACTATTATTATACATATGAATACAACTGAGCATTGGCATGATTTTATTTGTTACTGTCAGCATCGCGAAGCGGGACTTCGAAAATTAGCTTATAAACATTTAGAGACATTTATTACAAATGCAAAGAAATGGGAATCAAAAGATCAAGAGGAGTTTGCCATTTCACTGTTTACTATTTTAGATGCATCAAACGAAAAAGATGAGGTGTTAACTTTCTCACTAAATAGTTTTCTAATTGACATTCTATATAGATGGACAGAAAACACCCCATTTGATTCAAGACCTTTTAGATGGATAGGAATTTATATGGACTCTAGCAATAAAGAAGACGATTTAGAAAAATCCCTTCGAAAAGCGATTGAATTAGGTGGTGATACCGAACAAGAAGCCATGATATACCTAGTTTCTAATTACATCAATACTTTAGATTTTGGTACACATGAATTACCGTCAGGTTATTGCGGGGATTTAGGCGAATGTATAGAAAAACTTCCCTATATGCTGCAATTAATTAATAGAATTCAGAATAAGAACATAAAGGAGCAAAACATTGGGCAAATACAAGAACAACTACACCTTATTCTAGATTGGTTAAAACATACACAAACTCCAGTAGATGCCATTCGTATACGGAAAAAAGAACAAACTAAGGAATTAGAAAAGGTCATTGTATATTATTTACACAACAGCTCAAGTCGTTAGTTCATCTTGTACAGAGATAATAAAGTTGTTTAAAACATAATAAAATTGTTTAAAAAACGCCAGTCATATTATTAAACAATCGGGCTATATAACGGAATAAATTCTTGTAAAAATTAAAAATATCTGAAATAATCGTCATTAAGTTGAAGCAGAGCGATTGAAGAAAAAGGTGATACGACTTTTTCTTACTTAATAATCGTACGATAGTTAAAAAATTCAACTAATTATATTCCGAAAGGGTGTGTGTAGTATCTTATCAACTAATGTTTTTACTTATAAATCTAAGGATGGAAAAACAATACTAATTAGAGAAGCTAAAGAACAGGATGCAGAAAGAATACTAGATTCTGCTTCAAAAGCTTTAATAAACGCTCCATACATGCTAAGTACGGTTGAGGATGTAAAAAAGGTGCGTATCGATGCTATTCAAAAAACGTTAAAAGCTTATCATGAAAATCCAAATTATGTACAGTTTATTGCTGAAGTTGATGGTAAGTTAGTCGGCTCAATAGATTTTAAGAACGGAAACAAAGAAAAAATTAGTCATCAAGGGGCTTTTGCGATGACCATACTACCTGAATATCGAAATTATGGTATCGGAAGAGCTCTTCTAGAAACATTAATCAATTGGGCTAAAAATAACAGTAAGATTGAAAAAGTTTGTCTTGAGGTAATGGAAGATAATCTAGGTGCAATCCAGTTATATAAGAATCTAGGCTTCTTTGAAGAGGGTAGAAAAGCAAAGGGTGTAAAATTGGATGATAGCTACCAAAATTTAATATTAATGGCTTTATTCGTTTAAAATTGAACATTAATTTCAATATAAAAAGAGGATCTTCATGGTCATCTCCCTGTTAAGTAGACAGTAATAGAAATCCTCTTTTTATATTTATCCCACATTAGCTTGCAGTAAAACTCCCCACTGATTATAGTTTTACTTTATTTTAATCCTTTAATTAAAGGTGACGCTTCCCCACTATGGAAAATCCATAAGTCATGAAGTGATCTCGTACATCCGACATATAGTAACTTTGCATCATGTTTTGTGTTTTTGTAGTGTTCTTCATCCACATCAATTAAAAGCACCGCATCAAATTCTAAACCTTTCGCTAAATAGACAGGTACTACTGATATACCACCTTCATATTTACTTTGGTTTGCTTCAATTACGTTTACCATTAATCCTGCATTTGTTAATTTCATATATATATCACGACATTCATCTTCTGTTCTTCCGATTACCGCAATTGTTTTCACATCTGCATTTTGCAAATGTTTTACCGTCTTCACAATTTCAGTAAATTGATTTTCTGCATGAATTACTTTCACATCTTCTCCACTGCGGAAGACTGGTGTTGCGAGTCCTACTGGGATTTCTGCATTTTTAATTATTTCATTTGCAAATTCAATAATTTCTTTTGTAGAACGATAACTTCTTGTCAATTCATAATAACCGGTTTCTTGGAATACTTCCTTAAAAGCATTCCAATCTTCAATTCCTTGGTAATCATAAATCGCTTGCGATAAATCACCTAATATAGTGAAAGAATTACCTAATGTAATTTCTTTTAATACATAAACTTGGAAAGGCGAAAAATCTTGCGCTTCATCAATAACAACGTGATGAAACTTCTGCCCGATTTCGATCCCTGTTATACGATGATGTATGTATATTAAAGCTGGTAAATCTTCTACACACACTTCTTTTTTACGACAACTCTTTTCTGTTTCTTTAACAAGTTCTTCAGGTAATACCTCAAGTATTTCTTTACTTTTTACTATTGAACTATACAGTGAAAGAGCACTCATTTTCGGCCAAAACTTCATATATGCGTTCAGTCTCTTAGTCGCTTCTTTTTTAAGTAATTTTTTCTCGTTTGTTTCCCCGAATTTTTTAAGTTCAATTTCAATCCAGCGCTTCATTCGTCCTACTAATCGTTCTCTTCTTTTCTGTAAAGGATAATGTTTATATTCAACTTGCATCCATTTTTTAACATCTTCTACTGGAATAATCGCTCTATCCCACGCCTCAAAATCTTTTGTCGGAACTAACTCATTTTCAAATTGGATCATTCTCTCTTCAATAAACGTCTTAAATTCCAACGTACCCTTTAATTTACCTAGCATTACCTTCTTTTCATCACGATTAATTGAAAATGCTTCTTTCAATTTTTTTTCTGTCTGCTTTAGTTTCACTGAATCATCTAACGTACGTAATGCCCAATCTGGAAACGTTGTTTGACTAATATTCCCTACACCTAATTCAGGAAGTACACTCGAAATATAGTCTAAAAACAGACTATTCGGTGCAAATACGATCATTCTTTCTGCTTCTAGTTGTTCACGATATTCATAAATTAAAAAAGCAAGGCGATGTAAAGCAATTGTTGTCTTTCCACTCCCTGCAACCCCTTGAATAAGTAATGGTAAATTTCTTTCCGCTCGAATAATATCATTTTGTTCCGATTGAATCGTTGAAACAATATCCTTTAGCTTATTATCTTTATTCTCACCTAATCGATATAGAAGAAAATCATCGGCATGTGATACATCCTCATTTCCTTTTACATATGTATCAACAACACGTTCAAGTTCTCTTTTTCGAATGGAAATGTTTCGTTTTAAATACACATCACCTTCTACTAACCCATCTGGTGATTGATAAAATGCTAATTCTTCTCCACCGGTAAATGAATAAAACATACTTGCGACAGGCGCCCGCCAATCAATAATGATTGGCTTCATCGTGTCCATATCCGAAACCCCTACTTTTCCGATATAAATCGGCATAACTTCTTCTTTTCCATCTTCCTGAAAATCTAACCTTCCAAAGTACGGCTCTTGCACACCAATACGTAAGTTTTGTCTATTAGACTCCCTCATACTTTCAAGAATTTGCTCTTTAAAATCTTCTCCATAATAAACTGGGATTTTTTCAAGCTTATCCAATTGCTCATCCATCGTATGTAAAGTATCCTTCATTTTTTGTAACTCATCTTCAAATATGTTGCTCATTTCGACGATTCCCTCCTGTCCGTTCTAATTTTTCAGTCGAAGTATCATTGTATTAAAAATCCAATCATAAAGTCAATAGTTTCCATTTAAATTTTCCGAAAAAACTTACTTTTCATCTTTCTAATTTAAAAAGAATATGCAACATCTAAATCACACACATGCACATATAGTATAGTGATGCATGTAAAAGATACTTCTTTCTATTTGTCTCCTATTTAATTTATCTATTAAAAAACATTGTAAAAATTAAAGACTTTAATCAATGGGCGTTTTACTGCCCATAAATAGTAGGATAAATAAAAGTAAAGGAGGCTCTTCAAATGAATATTTTGAATCTATCTCAAGATTAAATATGCTTTTATCTGGCTGTATCCTTATGGTTTGTTGGTCAATTATGTATGTTGAAATATATAGACTTACAAAATCCGTCTGGCATGCGTTATCATGCATGCGATCGAGGATGCTGTTCCTACTGTTTTAGTTACCATAACAGGGATTATTCCCCTTACAAACAGTAGTGATTTTTGGTTAAATCCTATTAGCGGGGTCGCTGCTACTGTTTTATTTCTCGGAATTGGAATCGTACTAAGAACTATAAGAATAAAAAGAGAACGACAATTATTCACACAATAAAAAGCAGATAATGAATTCGTCATTATCTGCTTTCCAATTTTTAAAACTACCTTATTATATTTTTTGATACATAAGCCAGTCACCAGATTCTATCACTTTCTTTAACATCTTTTTATCTTGAGCGATATACACATATGCCTCAATTTCCCTATCAGCAACATATACTGTTTGCGTAATTCGATCATATAAATCAGTCTCCGCATTACCTGTATATTCTTCTAGTTCATCTAACTTACACAATATCTCATCATTTACTACATAAACTTCTCCATACACCTTTTCTTCAATCGAATAAGTCATGGCCGGATATCCTTCATTCGTATCAAATAATTTTCCATATGTCCAAGCTCTGTCTGCAATGCATGTTGCACCTAGCATATAATGAGCATTCGTTTGCCCTCTTCTTAACGTGCCATAAACGAAAACATGATACATAAATTCTTATCCCCTTTATATGTCTCTACTTTCTTATTTGTAAATAAGCACGAATCATAAAGTAACTCACTTCATTCGGAAGCTGTTCTTTAATAGATTTCAGACCACCCTCTGCATTTTGAACGGCAGTTTCAATAAGAGATTCATACTCTGATGGAACAAAACTTTGCCACTCTACTTCCATTCCATCCTCGTAGCAGCGAATTAAATGGTTTTCGATTGTTTGTCTTGATAAGTTGCGTTCTTTTGCAATCTCATTCAAATCAATACCTTGTTTATACATTTCATACGTTTCTAAATGAGAATTTGCGGACGCTTTTCCTGACTTTTTACGCTCTGAAACTACTTCTGTCTTAATCGTTTCAGCATAATTTGGATTTTCTTCAATAAAATGCTGAACTGCTTGTAAGAAGTGCGAGCCATATTTCACAAGTTTGTGTTCTCCGATACCTTTTACCGTCAACAATTCGGAATCACTTTGCGGCATTTTCACGCACATATCTTTCAATGTTTGGTCAGAGAAAATAACGAACGGAGGTACACCTTCTCCTTGTGCAATTTCTTTACGTACTTCACGAAGCACTTCAAATAAAGGATGGTCTTGAACAATTTGTCTTGTCTCTACTCGTTCTTTTCGTAAAACATTCTCTTTACCAAGTAATACTTCTTTCCCTTTTTCTGTTACTTTTAACGTCGGATAAGTGCCATGTTCAACTGCAATTAACTCATCTGAAATTAAAAACTCAATAAACTCACTGACCTCTTTTACACTACGGTTCGATAAAAGCCCATACGTTGGTAAAGTATGAAAATTAAATTCAATAACTTTCTTATTTTTCGACCCCGTTAATACTTGCGCTATCATTTGCTTTCCAAAGCGTTGGTTCGTTCTAATCATGCATGATAAAACCATTTGTGATTCCCTTGTCACATCGATGCTCTCGCGATTGTCTGTACAATTACCACAGCGTCCACAATCTTCTTTCGGTTCTTCTCCAAAGTATTGCAAAATGAATGATTGTAAACATTGTTCTGTATGACAGTAATCGGTCATATTTTGCAATTTTTCAAGTTCATTTGAAAAACGTGATTCTCCAGTTGATTGATCAATTAAAAAACGCTGTACTTGTACATCTTGAGAAGAATATAACAATATACATGTACTATCTAATCCGTCACGACCAGCACGTCCTGCTTCTTGATAGTAACTTTCCATATTTTTTGGAAGCTGATAATGAATTACGTAACGAATATTCGATTTATCAATACCCATCCCGAATGCAGATGTTGCTACCATTACACTTACTTCATCTCGTAAAAAGAGTTCTTGTTGCTCATTTCGATCACTATCACTCATACCAGCGTGATATTTTGATACAGAAACTCCTGCCTTCATTAAATCTTCATATAACTGATCGACTACTTTTCTAGTAGCTGCATAGATAATCCCAGATTCCTTTTGATTTTGACGAATATAATCCGCCAAATATGCATTTCGATCTTGCCCTTTAATGACAGAAAACGATAAGTTCTCACGCTCAAACGTTGTCATAATTGTATTTTCTTGATTAATTTCAAGTGTATTACAAATATCATCACGTACTTGCGGTGTTGCTGTTGCTGTTAATGCTAATACGAGCGGCTTTTCTGGAAGATAATCTAATATGCGATGTATATGTAAATAACTTGGACGGAAATCATGTCCCCACTGTGAAATACAGTGTGCTTCATCAATCGCAATCATAGGGATTTTCATATCGATAAGTTGGTCAACAAACTCCATCGAATCAAGACGCTCAGGCGCGACATAAAGTAATTTGTAATGTCCTTGTTTCGCTAATTGAATTCGCTGATTTGCTTCAGCAATAGAAATAGAACTATTAATATATGTAGCTGAAATGCCATTCTGTACCAATGTATCTACTTGATCCTTCATAAGTGATATTAAAGGAGATATAACCAACGTCGTTCCTTCAAATACTAATGCCGGAATTTGATAACAAATTGACTTACCGCCACCCGTTGGCATAATACAAACTGTATCTTTCCCATCTAGTACATTTTTAATTGTTTCATCTTGTCCTCTTCGAAACGAAGAATAACCAAAGTAGGACGCTAAAAGTTCTTGTGCTTTAGTAAACAAAAAAGAGTCACCTGCTTTTCTTTATCTTTCATCTACTCCTATTATATCATCTCTTATGCATCATGAAAGTGATGAATACATGACTAACAGCCTGCTTTTTCATTATTTTATGCTTCTTTACGTTTTTGAGAATGATTAGCAATTATAACGAATTTCAAAATAAATACACATTTTATTAATTCTCCTTGAATACTACTAATCTTATACATATGAATTCAGGGGGTTACTATATGAAGCACCGTAATATTAGTTCCATCAAACAGAAAACGGTATCGAACCAACTCCAATTCTCAAATAATGAAGCGTGGAAATATGAATCATACTATAAGTACCAGCCATTACTCTCTTATAAAAAGCTTTTACATTTTCTTTCTCAACTTTTTAGACGTTAATATATGCGCAAAAAAATGTATCATTCACAGAAGTTTTCTCAATATTAAACGTATAGACTTACTACAATTCAGTTGTTACCATATATAATAATCTGTTGGATAAATCCCTTAAGTTGACCTGCTTATATTAGCAGGTCTTTTTCATGATTACATACTTCTGTGCACTTCAATCCCACTTCCAAGTCTTTTCTCCATTTTATAACTATATTTAAACCCCAACAATTAATGATAATCATAAATTGTTGGGATTTAAATTGTTCACATATAATTATGCAATTCTTCTTTCTCAATACACAAAACACATTTTACTTGTTACTATAAAAGTACTCCAGATGAGTTTTTGCTCATCGACATTATCTGTTAATGGGGCCTGCCGCGGGAAGCAGGTCCCTTTGACTTTATGACGGTACCAATTTCATTTGGACACATTTACCAGGTTTTTTCAAAAGAATTTTATGATAATATTACGTAGTCGAGTCCGACATCTCGGCAATACCCTTTTGAGGGGCTGCAACTTCCCTTGCAGCCCCTCTTTTACTTTATATTCATTTTATTCATATATACCACAACATCATTCATCGAATTTCTCCATTTCAAATTCCCTAAAAATAATCTAGGACACGTAACTAAAAATAAATATTTATCATACTTTGAGTTATACATGTTCAAAGGAGTGTTACTATTTATGTATTCTTATTGGCAATCGTATTACTCCCCCTACCATAACCCTTATGTAAACTATGATTTATCCGTACGTAACTACCGAATTAGTAAAAACGAGAATTTTTTAAAAGGGTATATGCGTTCTTTATGGGAACAACACGTCGCTTGGACGAGATTGGCTATTATAAGTATTATATTTAATTTACCAGATGTTAACGTTACTGTTGGACGGCTTCTACAAAACGCAACACACATGGGACTATCACTTGAACCATTTTACGGTGAGGATGCAGTGAAAAAATATAGTGCATTAATTAAAGATCACTTAGTAATTGCAGCGGATCTTGTTAAAGCTGCAAAAGCTGGTGATCAAAATGCAGCGGCCGCTATAGAGAAAAAATGGTACGCTAATGGTGATGAAATTACTGAATTTCTTAACAGTATTAACCCATATATTGATAAAGAAGAATTTAGAAAAATGTTTTATGAACATTTAGCACTAACGAAAGCAGAAGCACTTGCCTTCCTAAATAAGGATTATGAAGCAGGAGTAAAACTTTACGATAAAATTGAAAAAGAAGCATTAGAAATGGCCGACATGATAACAAACGCAATCGTAAAACAATTCCCGCAAGTATTTCAATAAAGTGAAACTTTAATCAGAGTAGGTTACTACTCATTAATACTGGATAAAAATAAGTCGATTTCCCAACATAAATCGACTTATTTTTATCCATGATAGTTCACCTCTCCTCTTTACATTTAGCTTATATCGATATATTTTATTAATATCCGTTTTTTATAGGAGGAAATAGTTTGATTAACGCCATTGGTCTCGTTTTTATACTTACAAATAAACACGAGAAAAAAAAGAAAGTTTACCTAAATGAAAAATTTGCACTAATAGATATTATTGATTCTAAAGAAGTATTTGATGATGACGGGAATCCTTTAGTAGAACTAACATGTAAATACAGTATATATTTAGATGAAAAATATTACTGTAAATCTCTCGATGATTATACCGGACAAGTATTTCCTTTCTTAAGTGCAAAAATAGGAAAAGGTCTTCTAAGAAACTTAAACTACTACTTTTCTTACGTTGATGCCTATGATAAGAAACCACCAGTTAAAGAAATAAGACCACTTATGAAACAAGTAACGAACAGATAGCCAAAAATACAAAAAAAGAAAGCATCTAACTCTGGATGTTTTCTTTTTTATTGAAAACTCATTAACTTTCATCCTCTTCTAAAAGTATGTATCCAAGCATATTTTAAATTAAAAACATTGGAGGATTAGAGTGAATGAAATACTCAGAAACAATTATAAGCAAACGACTTCGAATACTTAAAATGACGGGTATGTTTTTCATGCTAGTGTTAATAGCATGGATTGGATATACAAAATTACTTTATGAAAACGGATTCCTTCAAGAAAAAAAGAATTCAGTAGAAGTAATGAATACTAGCATTACAGGAGAAATAGAGCAGCTTTTTCATATAAACTTGCAAGGTTATCGAAAAACAAGCCTTGATGCTGTTATAGAAGCAAGTAAAACCGATCCAAGCGAACTATCCCTAATTGAACTGGTCAACAAATCCTGCTCGCGAGATTGCATAGGCGAACCAGTAACATATGTAAACTCAAACAATGGATATATCTTTTATAAGGAATCTAATGGAACTAATGTAGCTATAACGGTTAAAAAGAAAGACACATGGGTAATTGTAAAGAAATCTGTTCAAGATGGATTATAATTCCCCCCAAAAAAAGAGTACGTATGAAGTGACCCCTAAAAGTTAGACACGGTTATTTCATTAGGCAGCTTGATAAAAGTGAGTCCGGTATTGTACTGGGCTCATTTTTAATTTTGCCTTAATCCGTTTCGTAT